>NZ_JAWRWY010000039.1:0-20502 GCF_046535315.1 Paraburkholderia sp. SIMBA_027 | reverse complement strand
TGCATTTACGCGGCGATTCTATCTGGATCGTACCGCTGCTTAACGTGTTGGCCTCCACCAATTCCGACCGACCTCAGACAAGATGAGTCTCGATGCGGTCATCGAGTACTTCAACGGCAAATACCTGAGCCAGTACCAGATCATCAAGGCGGCGCTTCCGCGCCTCGCAGAAGACGGTACCATCACGCTGACCTCCGGGGTTGCGAGCCGCGGGACCATGGCCAATCATTCGGCGATTTCGTCCGTCAATGCCGCAATCGAGGCCTGTGCCCGGCAACTGGCCAGCGAGCTTGCTCCACGGCGGATCAATGTGGTGGCACCCGGAGTGACCGCGACCACCACTTACGATGCCATGCAGCCCGAGTTCAAGTCGCGGTTCGTGCAGCGCATTGCGGCGGTTGTGCCGCTGAAGCGAATTGCCGGGCCTGAAGAAATTGCGCTCGCGTACATCTTCGCGATGCAGTGCGGCTACCTGACTGGAACCGTGCTCGACGCCAGCGGCGGCCAACTGATTGCTTGGGTAGATCCATGTCAACCACGCAGAAGACGACTGTGCTTCGCACGGTCCACACCGGTCTCACAGTGTCGTCTCTTGACGATGCAATTGCGTTCTGGTGCGGCGCACTGGGCTTCGAGCTCACGGCTCGAAAGACGCTGGGAGCAGGTCCCTCGATTGAAAGCGTCGTGGGCGTATCCGGTGCCGATATCGACATTGCCGTCGTTACCGCTCCGGACGGGTATCAGATTGAATTGCTCGAGTACAAGGGGCCGGTCGATCGCAAGATCCACCAGCCTCGCAGTTGCGACGTCGGCTCGGCACACCTGACCTTCGCGGTCTCGGATCTGGACGAGACGCTTCGCCGCGTCGAGGGGGCAGGATGGATGCTGCTTGGCACTCCTCAGATCATGCCGAACGGCATGCGTGTGGTCTATGTTCGAGGTCTTGAGGGACACACCATCGAGTTCATGAAGCTGCTCGATTGACCGGGTTTAAGCGCCCGGCCATGCTATCTTGACGCGCGAAGAAGCGGCCAGAACGAATAAGCGAGCGACGCAAACAGGCTGCGCGGCGCGCCCGGCGTGACCCACAGGCTGTTGTACGATCTGACGTAGGTCGTGGGATTGAACAGGTTGTTCAGCACGACCGACGCACGCAGATGTGAGGTCGGTCGGAATCGGCGGAGGCCAACGCGTCAAGCAGCGGTACGATCCAGATAGAATCGCTGCGGAAATGCGGCAGGCGACAGGTAGTCCAGACGGGCCTGCGTGCGCTGCCGGTTGTAAAACATTTCGATGTATTCGCCGATAGCGAGCCTGGCCTGCTCGCGTGTGGCGAATCGTCGATGGTAGATCAGCTCGTTCTTCAGAGAACCCCAGAACGATTCGATCGGCGCGTTATCGTAGCAGTTGCCGCGGCGGCTCATCGACGCGCGCATGCCGAACTGCCTGACGATTTCCTGGTAAGCCGCTAAACAATATTGCGCGCCGATCGGTGTGCTGAATCAGGCCGGGCTTCGGACGTCGGTTCGAGACGGCGCGAAACAGCGCCTGCATCACCTAGGTCCTTCGTCATGCGTTTACTCATCTCATAGCCAACGATTTCGCCGCTGTACAAATCCTTCAGGCCGGCAAGATACAACCATCCTTCGTCGGTCGCGATGTACGTGATATCGCCACACCAGGCCTGATCGGGCGCCGAGACGGCGAAGTCCTGCTGCAGCATGTTCGGTGCGACGGGCAAATCGTGCCTTGAATTGGTGGTGACCTTGAACTTGCGCTTCTGCCTGCACCGCAGGCCCAGTTTCCTGCGCAACCGATTCATCCGACATACGCCCACATGAACACCATGCCGCTCAAGATGTTTCTGCGCTCGGGGCCAAAGCTTGCGCGCGTGCGTTGATGGGCCGGGAGAATTTCCGTTTCGAGCCGGGCCTCCTGCCTCGCCCGTTTCCAGGGCGAGCGTTTGCGCCAGGCGTAATAGCCGCTGACCGAGACCCCCAGCATTTGCCACATCGGTGGCACCGGATAGTCCTGTCGCATCTGTTCAATCAGGCCGTACCTCACCGCGACTCCCTCGCGAATTCCTGAGAAACTCCTTCTCTTCAGGTCGGCTTGGCCTGCAGTACAAAGCCCAGCGAGTCGGCCCGTCTGGTGAGATTGTTCAGGACCCGCTGGCGGTAGCGTTCCTCATAGTATTCGGCGCCGGGATCGACGTATTTCATCCCGTAACGCAACGTGTTATAGAACAGCACCGCAATCTTGCGGGCTGTAGCGGTGACGGCTTTCGCCTTGCCGATCCGTGCCGACAGACGTCGGTAGAATCCGCCCAGTGCCGTATCCGTCTTGCCGATGGTGACGGCGGCAAGACGGAGCGCAGCCGCAGCCTTGCTGGACGAGCGCCGTGTTTTGGAGGACAGGACCTTCCCGCGAGATATCTTGTTGCCAGGTGCCAGACACAGCCACGATGTAAAGTGCTTCACCGTCGGCCATCGCGACATGTCCGCGCCACATTCAGCGACCAGCTTCAGCGCAAGGTAAGGTCCGAATCCGTGGATCTGTGTTAGGTCGACACCGAGCATGCTGTAGAGCTCCGCACGTACGTCGAACGAGAAGTCGTTCGACTGCCTGCTCCGACGGAGCGCGGCAGGCAACGGCGTGCTCACAGGCGCCGCATTTGCATGTAATTGCCGGAGCACGACTTCGATACGTTCGTCGCACTGCGCCACTTGCGTTTGATAAAAATCATAGAGCGCGAGCGCCTGGGTGAGTTCGAACACATGTTCGTTCTGGTAATCGCCAACCAGCGCATCACGAATCGTTTCGCTCGACGCCTTGCAGCGGACGTCACGATGGCGGGCCAGTTCTTCCGGATCGCGTTCGCCGGCAACAATCGAGCGGATGATCTTCATGCCGGTGACGTCCTGCACGACATGATGCAGTTGCAGGTTCATCTGCATCAGCGCCTTCTGCATGTGCTGGATATGCAGAAGGCATACTCGAGTAGTCGTTCGCGTTGACGCAGATAGGCGCGTAACGTCGCGATATCATGCCGGGGACGGAAGCTGGCCCGCAGCAGGCCGTACGCGTGTAACTTCTGCAGCCACTGCGCGTCGCTGACGTCAGTCTTGCGGCCCGGCACGTTCCTCACATCCCGTGCGTTGACCAGCACCACCTCGAAGCCGTACGCTTCCAGTACTTCGAAAGCGGGAATCCAGTAAACACCGGTCGATTCCATCGCGATCGTTGTGATCCCCATCTGCTTCAGCCACTGCGCGAGTTGATGAAGCTCCTGCGTAAAGCTTCCAAATGACCGGACCGGTTCCGGATCGCGTTCCGGTCCGACTGCGACCACGTGAAACTTCGTGCCGATGTCGATGGCTGCAGCAAGAGGATGCACTACCGTAATCGATGCGCCGCTGGTGGCGCCCCGGGACCTCGTCGTCTTCATGTCTGCCTCCGCCTGGCGATGGTCAGAGAGCGGGACAGCGGAGTAGATCACCTTCCTGAACGGGATCGCCTGACGGCGTCACCAATGCTGGGTCCGCATCAGTCCCTGGACCATGTTTTTTTAACGGGATGAATCACCAATAATTCGACGGCCGCTCTCCCTGATACGCCTCAGTGTAAGTGTGCCGCAGAGTTTCTGCCCTTCGGGCAGGGGCGCGCCCCTTGAGATGTTTCTTAACAGGTCGCGCCCCATTTTCACTTCCGCCAGTTCTCGCTGTACGCGCGCCAGCTCGGCCTCCAGTTCCGTCAGCGGCTTCTGGTCCCTGCCGACCTTCTGCAGTTTGCCTGCCCTGGCTGAACGCCCCCAGTTCGCCAGTGTCTTGAGCGGAACCGAGAGCCGGCGCGCCGCGTCCAAAACACCGGCACCTTCATTCAATGCCAGCTTGACCGCCTCCTCACGAAACTCTCTCGTGTAGACCGCTTTGGGAATTCGATTCATTCACGCCTCCGTTTCACGACTTTACGAAACGTTGGCTTCCACTTTTTTCAGCCGACCTCACCCTGGGCGCCCTTCGGCGGACGTGGCGCGTCGGGTAATGGCGGGCGCGTGGGCCGCCCGCGAATTGGGACGATTTCACGCAATGGCAATGGGTGACGATCAAGGATGAGGCACCAAGGTATTTCTGATCGAGGCTCGCCGGCCGGCGCACTGGAAGGGGCCAGCAAGCTAAACGCCGGCCTTGTCGAGCTTCCACGCGCCGACTGCATGGGCGAGCGTGCGAGCGCGCCCGTTGAGATCGTCGGTCGCCTCCACGAGATGCTGCACCATTCCTGCATTCTGCTGCGTGACGGAGTCGATTTCGCGGATCGCCTGGTTCAACTGCTGCACGCCGTGACTCTGTTCGCTCGCCGAGCGGCTCATGTCGTCGCTGAGTTCCACCACTTCGTGGGCGGCCGCAACGACTTCGTCCATGGCGGTGCCCACGTGGGTGCAAAGCCGTGTGCCTTGCTCGATCGTGCTGCGCGCGCTGGTGAGCAACGCGTCGATTTCGCGAGCCGCGCTGGCGCTGCGTTGGGCGAGGCTGCGCACTTCGGAGGCGACGACGGCAAAGCCTTTGCCTTGATGTCCTGCGCGTGCCGCTTCGACCGCTGCATTGAGTGCGAGGATGTTGGTCTGGAACGCGAGGTCGTTGACTACGGAAACCACGGCGCTGATCTGCCGCGAATCTCTCGCGATGGAGTCCATCGCGTCGATCACGGCGCGCACGCGCGCACGGCTTGCATCGGCGAGTTGGGAGGCGTTTTCGGCCAGGCTGTTGGTCTGGGCCGCCACCTGTGCGCTGCGCTGCACGCCTTCGCTGATCTGCTGGGTCGTCGCCGCAGTTTGTTCGATGGCTGCGGCCTGCGACTCCGTGCCGCTCGAAAGGCGCAGGTTCTGGCTGGAGAGATGCGTTGCGCAGTCGTCGACCGCAACGGCCTCGTGCGTGACGAGCGAAAGCGTATCGACGAGCCCTTGCTGCATCTGCGCGAGCGCCGCGAACAGCTTGCGCGCCTCGGTCGCTTCGTCGATGACGATTTTCTCGCGCAACTCGCCCAGCGCAATGGCATTGACTGCGCGCATGGCGCCGTCGAGCGGGTGGACGACCTTGGTGGTGAGCCACCGCCTGCCGGCGAATGCCATCAGAACGGCGCAGATAGTAAGGAATCCGATGCAAACCAGCGCCGTGTGCTCAAAACGCTGTAACGTCGCAAGCGAGACATCGCCCGGCGCCCGCATAGCGCCGAGCGTAGTCTGGGCAAGGGTGGACGAAACGTGGACGCAAGCCGCGCCAGCAGCGGCAATGGCCAGCGACATTGCGAGCCCCGCGCCGACAACGAGGCTCAACGCGGCAGGAATGCGGACTTTCTTCATCACCATCATCTAGAAGGCGTGGACGATGCCGAAAATCCCGGTAGTGATGTCCTTGCCCGGCGAAACGGCAATGCCTGGACCCGCTGCGTCCGTCACGGTGAACGCCGTCGTGCCGTGATTATGTACGCCCGCTACACCGGCATAGAGGCCCGTGCGTTTGGAAAGCGGATAGTCGTAGCGCAAGGCCCAGGACGTGGCGTGACCGTCGCCACCCGACTTCAGGAAGTATTGCCCGAAGCTCGCGAGGAGCGAGCCGCCCCCCAGATGGCGAATGAGTGCGTTCACCTCATAAAAGTCGTGGTTCGGCGTCGCGTAGGCGCTAGAAATCGACGTGCGCACGCCGGTCGCGTTGCGGTGCATCTGGTAAAGCGCGGCCGTCTTGACGAAACCAAAGTCGTACGAGACGCCGATCAGGTAGTACCGTCCCGTGCCGACCGACGTGGTGGTGGTCAGCGTCGCCGTGTTGGCGAAGCGCTGCTGCAGATAGTCGACGTCGGCAGAGAACTGACCGGCCTTGAAGTTCACGCCAGCAGAAAGTGTGTCGCCGAGCGAGGCGGGCACCCCACTTGTTCCGTTTGCGCCGCGTGCATACAGCGCGCGCAACGTGAAGCCCGCGAGTGCGTTCGACGTGTAGCGGATCGAGTTCGCCGTGCGCGCCGCCGGCACGAACACGTAGTTGTTGGTCGCGTTGCCCCAGGCGAGCGCGTTGAGTTCGCCGATCGAGTAGGTCACGTAGGAGAGAAACAGCGGCGTGTAGTTGTTGCCCGCCTGGATCTGGCCGAACGGCCCGCGAATGCCGATCCACGCCTCGCGGTTGAAGAGTGCGGTGCTGCTCGCCATCGCGCCCGAGTTCAGGTTGAAGCCGTTTTCGAGCTTGAAGACCGCGCTGTAGCCGCCGCCGAGATCCTCCTTGCCGAACAGGCCCCAACGGTTCGGCGCGACGGAACTCGACGCCTCGCGCACCACGGTGTTGCCGCCCGTGCGGGCGACCTGGATGGCGGTGTCGATGACGCCGTAGAGAGTGACGGACGATTGTGCGTGGGCAGCGGGCGCGGCAAGCGCAGCAGCGGCGAGCGCAGCGATGGGCGCGAGGGGAAAGGACGGCGCGAACGATAGCTTCATGAAGTCTCCTGAACGGTGCCGTCGGGACGCAGCACTCTATGAAGTCAGTAGTTTTGTGTACGGAGTAATAATCCGTCAATAAAAAATATACAAAACTATCGAAAACACCAGGTTGTGTATGTTGAGTGCGCGGACGAGCGCAACCGCGCCCCGAAGGGGGCGAGAGGCTGCGTTGACGGGGGAGCGGCTTAGCGGGAGGCGGGCGGGAACAGATCGGCGTCGGTGAGGATGATGTCCGCCGTCTGCTGGTAATGCGTGGTGAGGAGCTGGATGGCGCGGGCGGCATCGCCGGCCACGACCGCGTCGAGAATTTCCTTGTGCTCGGCGCCTTCATGGCGCTTGGGAAACACGCGCCGCACGGAGAGTTGGCGATAGCGGTAGAGCTGGTCGGCCAACTGCTCGCAGAAGTTGATGAGCCAGCGCGACTGGCAGCCGCCGATCAGCGCGCGGTGAAACTCGCGGTGGCGGCGCTCCCATTCGGGGTTTTCCTTGTATTCGCTCTCCGAAAGCGAGCGCGGGACCTTGGAAAGGCGGTGATACGCGAGCACGACGTCTTCTTCCCATTCGGTCGAACGGGTGGCGAAGGCTTCGCGCAGGGCAATTTCTTCGAGCCAGCAGCGCGTTTTGGTGATCTCGTGCAGGTCGGTTGCGCTGATGCCCGCCACGGCGAATCCGCGCTGGTCGCGGCGTTCGACGAGACCGTCGGAGGTGAGCCGGTTGAGCGCCTCGCGCACGGGCGTCTGGCCTGCCTGGTAGTGGTCGCACAGAAACTCGATCTGGAGCTTGCGCCCCGGTTCGAGCTTGCCGTCGAGCAGGTCCGCGCGAATGCGGTCATACAGGTTTGTTGCGAGGGTTGCGACGCTCGCGCCCCCCGTGCCTGCGGGCGCAGCGGGGTTAGCTACGATGCGGGACAAGTCACACCTCATGAGGAATCGATCTGGGATGAAGTATATCTGATTTGGGCAGCAACACAGATCTGCGGTATAGCTTCAGTGTTTTCCCTTGTCAAATACACAAAACGTTAGACAAGCTGATTTTGTATATATTATGATCTTCAACAGATCGAATCATGACTGGAGAGCAAGGTGGACTCACTAACGCTGGATCAGGCAAAGCGTGTCGTCGATACGGCACTCGCCGCGGCGCGCCGCGAAAGCTTCAGACCGATGGCAGTCGTCGTGCTCGATGAAGCCGGGCAATTGAAAACCATGGCGCGCGAGGACGGTGCGACGCCGCTGCGCGTGGACATTGCGCACGGCAAGGCCGCGGCGGCGTTCGGCATGGGCGTCGCGTCGCGCACGCTGCATGAGCGTGCCAGCGCCAATCCGGTGTTCTTTGGCGCCATCGCGCCCGCTGCGGGCGGCAAGTTCATCCCGCAGACGGGCGCGGTCGTGATCGCTTCCACGAACGGTCGGGTGATCGGCGCGATTGGCGCGAGCGGCGGCACCGGCGACGAGGACGAGGCCATCTGTATCGAAGGTCTGCGCCACGCGGGCCTTGCGTACCGATAAGGCGGCCGCTCGCCATGCATCCGACCTACCGCTGCGCGTGCCAGGGCATCGATGTCCACGCGCATATCGTGCCCGCCGAATTCCCGCGCTATCTGGGCGCACGCGTGCCACGCGAGTGGCCGTCCATGCGCGAAGCGCATGCGTGCCATCGACATGTCGTGATCGACGAGAAGATCTATCGCACAGTCTCCGACCTGTGCTGGGACACGCAAAAGCGGCTCGCCGACATGGACACGCAGAACGTGGCGATCCAGGCGATTTCGCCGATGCCCGAACTGCTCTCCTACTGGATGGAAGCGCCCGACGCGCTGCCGCTGCTGCACTATCTCAACGACACGATCGCGCAAATGGCCGACGCGAGCGCGGGCCGCATGGTCGGGCTCGGCGCGGTGCCGCTGCAGAACGTGGACATGGCGATTCGCGAACTCGAACGCCTGATGGCCACGCCGGGCTTCGCGGGCGTCGAGATCGGCAGCAACATCAATGGCGCGCCCATCGGCGCGGCGCAGTTCGATGCATTCTTCGAGGCCGCCGCCGCGCTTGGCGCAGCCGTATTCGTGCACGCGCTGCGTCCGGCCGGCAAGGAGCGGCTCGTGGGGCCGGCGCAACTCGTGCAGGCGCTGGCGTTTCCCACCGATGTAGGGCTGGCCGCCGCCTCGGCGATCACCTCGAGCCTGATCATCAGGTATCCGAATCTTCGTATTGCCTTCAGCCACGGCGGCGGCACGCTCGCCTCGCTGCTGCCGCGCCTCGAACAAGCCAGCCGTGTCTTCGCGCCCGTGCGCGAGACGCTGCAGCAAAGCGCGCGCGAGCAGGCGCGCGGCCTCTGGTACGACTCGCTGGTGTTCGACCCGGCCACGTTGCGCCATCTCGTCGAGTCGTTCGGCGATACGCGCATCATGCTGGGCACGGATTACCCGTTCGCGTTCCGCGAGCGCGATCCTGTGGGCGGCGTCGAAGCGCTCGGCCTCGACGCGGCCGCAGCGGAACGGCTCATCTATCGCAACGCCCGGGAATTCCTGGGCATCAGGAATGGAGCATGACATGACGCAGTGCCTCGTCACTGGCCTCAGAGGCATCGAGATCGGCGTGCCGGATCTCGAACTCGCCGCGCGTTTTTACGCGGATACCTGGCATCTCACCGAACTCACGCGCCGCCCGGAGAAAGTCTATTTCCGTGGCACGGGCGCGGCACATCACATTCTCACGCTCACGCAGAGCGAGCACGCGGACGTGCGCGCCATCGAGTTCGATGTGGCCGAAATCGGGCATCTCGACACGATCGCGCGCGCGGTCGAAGAACAGGGCGGCACGGTGCTGAGCGGCCCGGCCCCCACGACGATCCCGGGCGCGGGCGTCGCGCTCGAAGTGCTCGAACCGCAAGGCAGGACGCTGCGTTTCATTGCAGGCGGGCGCAGCCACGCGGACACCGAGCCGGTCAAGGACCGTCCGATCAAGATCACGCACGTGGTGCTCAACAGCGAGAACGTCGGGGTGGCGCAGGCCTTTTTCGAAAAGGCGCTCGGCTTCCGGCTCTCGGACCGCACGCGCGTCATGGCCTTCATGCGTTGCGGCAGCGACCATCACAGCATTGCGCTGGCGGACGCGCAGGAGAACAGCCTGAACCACATCGCTTTCGTGATGCCCGACCTCGACTCGGTGATGCGCGGCGGCGGCCGCATGAACGACGCGGGCCATCCGATCGAGTGGGGCGTGGGCCGGCACGGTCCGGGCAACAACGTGTTCGCGTACTTCCTCGGGCCGTTCGATTTCGTCATCGAATACACCGCCGAAGTGCAGCAGGTGGACGAGAGCTATCGCACCGGCGGCCCGGACGACTGGAAATGGCCTCCGGGGCGCATCGACCAGTGGGGCGTGGGGCACAATCCTTCGGATCGGATGAAGGCCGCGCAAAAGACGATTTTCTTTCGCGCGCCGCAAGCTTCTGCAACCGGGTCGCGCTGAAGCACAAATTAATATCGCACAACGAATCAATTTTTCTCAAAATATAAAATATCATGAAACTGGTTACCTTCCGATCGGGCGACACGACGCGCCTTGGTGTGATCGACGGCGACGATGTCGTCGACCTCAATAAGGCCGACGCTTCGGTGCCCGCGGATCTGCGCGCGGCGCTCAAGGCCGGCGTGGACCTGAACGCGGCGGCACGGCGCGCCATCGAGAGCGGCGAGCACCGCGCGCCGTATGCGTCGCTCACGCTCGCGCCTGTCGTGCCGGAGCCGGGCAAGATCGTGTGCCTCGGCCATAACTTCTACGATCACGCCAAGGAAGGCGGCAATCTCAAGCCGGTTTATCCGCTCATCTTCTTCCGTGGCGCATCGTCGCTGATCGCGCACGAAGATCCGGTGATCCGTCCGCGCATTTCGGAAAAGCTCGACTACGAAGCGGAACTCATGATCGTGATCGGCAAGCGTGCGCGCCACGTGAAGCGCGAGAATGCGCTCGACTATGTGTATGGCTACGCCTGCTTCAACGACGTTTCTGTCCGCGACTACCAGAAGCGCACGTCGCAGTGGACGATCGGCAAGAACTTCGACGGCACGGGCGCATTCGGCCCGTGGCTCGTGACCACCGACGACCTGCCGCCGGGCGCCGAAGGCCTCAAGCTGCGCCTCATCCTCAACGGTCAGGTCATGCAGCAGGCGAGCACAAGCGACATGATCTGGGGCGTGGCGGAAACCATCGAACTCCTGAGCGAATGCCTGACGCTCGAACCGGGCGACGTGGTCGCGATGGGCACGCCAGCAGGCGTGGGCTGGGCGCGCGATCCTTCGGTGTGGCTCAAGCACGGTGACCGTGTGGAAGTGGACATCGAACGCGTGGGCCGTCTGCAAAACATGGTGCAGGACGAGCAGAACGCAGTGGGCGCATGACGATGGAACGCAACAACCATTACGAAGTGGTCGTGGTCGGCTTCGGGCCGTCCGGCGCGGTGGCGGCGGGGCTGCTCGGGCAGCGCGGCCGCAATGTGCTGTGCGTGGACCGCGCGCGCGAGGTGTACGACAAGCCGCGCGCGATCGCCGTCGACCACGAGATCATGCGCGTGTTCCAGGGGCTCGGTGTGGTCGAGCGCATTGCGGAGCATGTGGCCGTGTTCCCGCCTTCCGAGTATTACGGCGTGGACGGTCAGCTCATCAAGCGCATCGACACGGTGCCCAAGCCCTGGCCGCTCGGTTACATGCCGACGATGGTGTTCACGCAACCGCCCGTCGAAGCCGCGCTGCGCGTGCATGCGAGCGCGTATGACACGGTGGAAATCGCGCTGGGCACGGAACTCGTGAGCTTCGAGGAAACGGCCGGGGGCGTGACGGTTCATCTCAAGGACGACACGGGCGCGACGCGTACCGTGACGTGCGATTACCTGCTCGGCTGCGACGGCGCGTCGAGCACGGTGCGCACGCAGCTGGGCATCGAGTACGAGGACCTCGTGTTCGACGAACCGTGGCTCGTCGTGGACCTGCGCGTGAATGAGCGCGGCATTGAGAAGCTGCCGAAGGTCGCGATCCAGTATTGCGAGCCGTCGCGGCCCTGCACGTACATCGTCGGTCCGGGCGGCCATCGGCGCTGGGAAATCATGCTGATGCCGGGCGAAGATCCGCGCGACATGCAGCAGGAGGAGCAGGTCTGGAAGCTGCTCTCGCGGTGGCTCACGCGCGAGGACGGCGAACTGTGGCGCGCGGCGAGCTATCGCTTTCATGCGCTCGTCGCGAAGCAATGGCGCCGTGGGCGCGTGTTCATCGGCGGCGACGCAGCGCACCAGCAGCCGCCGTTCATCGGTCAGGGCATGTGCCAGGGCATTCGCGACGTGGTAAACCTCGTGTGGAAGCTCGACGCCGTGATGGCGGGCACGGCGCGGTCTGACCTGCTCGACAGCTATCAGGCCGAACGCAGCCTCCATGTGCGCCAGCTCACCACGCGCATCAAGGAGATCGGCAAGCTGATCTGCGAACGCGACGTCGACGCCGCGCGCGAGCGCGATGCGCGGCTGCTGCGCGAGGCGGGCGGCGTCGTGAAGACGATCGCGCGCCAGGACATCGTACCGAAGCTCGACGCAGGGCTGCTTTCGCACGTCTCCCACGCAGCGAACGGCACGCTGTTCCCGCAACCGCGAGTGCAGCACGCCGACGATGCCGCGCTCCTCGATATCGTGGCGGGTGGCAACTGGCGCGTCGTGACGCTGGGCGGCGAGCCGCTGTCGAGCGACGCACAGCAGGCCGCGGCGCGTGTCGGCGCGCAGATCGTCGAACTCGCGCCGGATGGCGACGCCCGCAATGCGGCGGTGCTGCCCGACACGCATCGCATCGTCGAAGTCGACGGCGTGCTCGCGGCGTGGTTCGAGCGCAATCGCTGCCGCGCGGCGATCGTGCGTCCCGATCACTACGTGTACGGCGTGGCGGGCGACGCGGCAGATCTCGCGCAATCGCTCGCGACGCTCGACGCGGCGTTGCACGGCTAACACACGCGGACAGGCCGCAGAACGCGGCCTGTCCAGCAGCCTCGTTCCATACCGCCATAAAAAAAGGCGGCACGGGTCCCGCACCCGACCAAACGGAGACAAACCTTGGCAACACCCATCAATGTCAGGGAGGAGCTGGCGCACGCGCGCATCGGCGGCTTCCATCTGCGCTTCGCGGTACTCGTCGCCTGCATCATGTTCTTCGACGGCTACGATCTCTTCAACGCCGCCTACGTGATTCCGCTCGTGCGGCACGCATGGCAGCCATCGCCTGCGATGATCGGCATCATGCTCTCCAGCGGCATCGTCGGCCTCTCGATCGGCTCGGTGCTGCAAGGCCTGCTAGCTGACCGCATCGGCCGGCGCAAGGTGATGCTCGGCGCGCTGTGGACCCTGACGCTTTCCAGCGGCCTGCTCGCCACCGTGGTTCACTCCGCTACGAGCTTCGCGCTCGCGCGTCTCCTGATGGGCACCGCGCTCGGCATGGTCACGCCGCTCGCGCTCACCTGCATCAACGAGTGGGCGCCGCGCCGCAACGCGAATACCTTCGCGACGTGGGTGTTTCAGTTCGGCTTCTCGGCGGGCGGTATTTTCGCGGGCGTCGCCGGGCTCACGCTCACGCCGCATCTGGGCTGGCAGTCGCTCTATTTCGTGGGCGTGTTGTCCGCGCTCGTCGCGGCGGCGGCCATGAAATGGCTGCCGGAATCGGCCCAGTATCTCGCCCTGCGCGGGCGGACCGACGAGGTGCTCGCGCTCCTCAAGGCCGCTCGCCCCGAGCGCGAGCCCGTCTATCGTGAAGGCCATATCCTGCCGATGCGCGCGACCTCGCGGCCCGGTTCCGTGCGCGACCTTCTGTCCGCCGAGTATCGCCGCAACACGCTCGTCCACTGGGTCGCGGGAGCATTGAGCCTGTTCTGCATCCACGGCCTGACCGGCTGGCTGCCCACCATGGTCGTCAACAAGGGCGGCGGCGTATCGTCGGCGTTCGGCTATGGCACGGTGGTCATGATTGCTTCGGTGTTCGGCGGCGTTTCCATGGGCTGGCTCGCCGACCGCCTGCATAGCCGCATTCGGGCGATGGTGGCGGGCTATATCGTGGCGGCCATGTTCATGGCGGTGCTCGCCGTGAAACTCGGCAACGCGGGCTCGATGGTGCTGGTGGCGTGCGTGGGCTTCTTCATCTTCGGCGCGCAGGCGATCATGAACAATTACCAGGCCATGTGCTATCGCACGGAAATTCGCGGCACCGGCATGGGGGTGGCGGTCGGATTGAACCGGATAGGTGGCATACTCGGGCCTGTTATCGTGGGCATCATCGCCTCGATCAACTCCGATCCGGTGTGGACGTTCGCGTTGTTCACGGGCGCCCTGGTGCTGGCGGCGGGCGTGATCGCGCTCGGCAAGACGGAGATCGCCGCATTGCCGGCAGCGGCGCAGAATGCCGCAAGCGTGCACGACGACGATGCGCTGCCTGCGAACGCGCAGCACGATCCCGGCGTCGCGGGCTGAGCGCCCGCGACCGAAAGGCCGATCGTTTTGAATAACAGGGCCGCCCGATGAGGCGGCCTTTCGCATGGAGACGCGAAAAATGCGCTTTAACAGGCTGGACCTGAACCTGCTCGTCACGCTCGATGCGCTGCTGGACGAGCGGCGCATCACGCGCGCGGCGGAGCGGCTGAACCTCAGCCAGTCGGCGATCAGCGGCATGCTTGCGAAGCTCAGGGAATACTTCGACGACGAGTTGCTGGTCCCCGTGGGCCGCAATCTGGAATTGACGCCGCTCGCGCGCGAGCTGGTTCAACCGGTGCGCGATCTGCTCCTCCAGGTGCAGACGATCGTCGCGATCGATCCCGAGTTCGAACCGGCGAATGCTCGGCGGCACTTCAAGATCGCGACTTCGGACTATGTGATCAACGTGCTCATGCATCGCCTGATTCCGGTGATCGAGCCGCTGGCGCCGCACATCACGATCGAATTCATGCCGCAAGTGGAGGATTCGGCGGAGAAGCTGCGCCGCGGCGAATACGACTTCCTGATCATTCCCGAACCGTTCATCGCGCCGGATCATCCGCATCGGCCGCTGTTCGACGACCGTTACACGTGCGTGGTGTGGGAGGGAAACACGAAGGTCGGTGCGCGGCTGGAGAGTGTCGAGCAGTTCGAGCGCCTCGATCATGTTGCCGCGTTGCTGGGGTGGCCGCGCGCGCCGACCTACGACAGCCGCTATCTGGAAGCGCAAGGCATCGAGCGGTGCGTTCGCGTGACGACCTCGGACTTCTGTTCGATCGCGACCGCGCTGATCGGCACGCAGATGATCGCCATCATGCACCGGCGTCTCGCGAACGAGTTGTCACGCAGACTGCCGCTGCGCCTCGTGCACACGCCCATCGAGATTCCCACGGTGAGGGAGTTTTTGCAGTGGCACGAGTACAGGGAGAAGGACCCGTGCCACCGGTGGCTGCGGGAGCGTCTGATCGAGGCGGCCGCGGGGCTGGAAGCATGAGCGTCGCGCCGATCGGAACTTGATGAAGGCATTGAGCCGGGGAAGGTCGCCTTTGGCGGCATGGGGCGTGTAGACCCGATGCTGCCGGGCGAAAAACGCCGAAACGCACAACGCGCGGACTGCGGAATTGAGTCCTCTCTTCAATCCTGTGTCCTTGCGTCGTACTGGGATTACAGATGTTTCAGTGCCGATGCATGAAGTCGAGCAGCGTCGAAGCGAGGCTGTCGTCGGCGGTATTGATCGCTTCGAGCTGGGACAAATGGTTGTGGCCGCGAATCACGGCGACGTCGGGGCCGAAGTCATGCTGCGTGGTCAGCCGCGCAAACAGTTCGCCCGCCTGGATCTGCATTTGCGGCGGATCGAGTTCGGCCCACGTGATGAGCAGCGGGAACGGTTCGCTGTCCACGTTCTCGACCGTCGACATGGCGGGGTAGCCCGCCATGTCGCTGCCGAAATACGCTTCGTTGCGCGGATCGGGACTCGGAATGCCGAACTGCCGGCGCGCGAGCTTTTCCAGTTGCACGTTGTAGACGCCGGAGACGAGCAACGCAGCGCGCGGCGTACTGACGCCCGCTGGCCGGAAGCGCCGCATGAGCGTGGCCGCGGCGACGTGCGCCGCGCCTGCGGATTCGCCCGCTACGTAGATGCGCTGCGGATCGGCGCCGAACGCCGCAGCGTTCGCGTGCGCCCACGCCCATGCGGCCGCGACATCCTGCGCGCCGGCCGGCCAGCGATGTGCCGGGCCGAGCCGGTAGCTGGGGACGACCGTGACAAAGCCGTGCCGCGCAAACCACCAGCCCACGTTGGCGCGGTCGCGGCGATCACCGCGCACGAAACCTCCGCCGTGCACGAATAGCAGCAGCGGACGGCCTTTCGTGTCGCCGGTCGTCCGCAGATAAACGTCGAGCTTGTGCCGCTCGTCGTCGCCATAGGCGATGTCGTGGCGCACTTCGGCGCCGTCTTTGCGTTGCGTCTCGCGCAGCGGCGCGTACCAGCTTTTCACCAGCGGTGGATCGATCACGGCGCCCGTCGTACGGATCAGCCGGTCGAGTTCATCGGCGCCCGGAGGGGCATTCTGGCTCATCGTCGTGTGCTCCTTCGTTCAGCGCGCGGCGCGCAGCGCGTGCGGCGTCTTGTGGAAACGGCCGTCCTTCATGATGCCGGTCAGGCGCTGCTTGTCCTGGAGGATGGCGACGTCTTCGGTCGGGTCGCCGTTCACGATCAGCAGGTCGGCGAGATAGCTGGGGGCGATACGGCCAAGCTCATCGGGCAGGCCCATCAGCGCGCCACCCAGCGCCGTGGCCGCATGCAGGGCTTCGGCGGGCGTGTAGCCGAACAGTTCGACGAAAAGCTGAAGGTCTCGCGCGTTGCGGCCATTCGGATTGAACGGGAAACCATAGTCGCCGCCGGGCAGTACGCGCACGCCGCGGCGGCGCAGTTCCGGCACGAGGCGCTGTTGCAGCTCGCGCACTTCGGTCGCGCTGCGCTTCATGTGCGTCATGTCGAAGTGGGGCGGCGGCGAGGCGTCGAGCGTCGCCTGAATGATGCCGATGGCGGGCGCGACGAAGATCTGCTCGCGCGCGGCCTCCAGCATGTCGAGCGCTTCTTCGTCGGCGTAGGTGCAGTGATAGAGCACGCGAAAGCCGTTGCGCAGCGCCATTTTCACCGCTTCGGCGGCCTGCGCGTGCGCGGCGAGCCAGACGCCTGCCGCGGCGGCTTCGTCGCCTGCCGCCTGCGCTTCGGCTTCGCTGTACAGCAGTTGTTGCGACGCGCCCGGCTGCAAGGCGTCTTCGCCCGAGAGCAGGAACTTCACCGAGCGCGCGCCCATCTCCGCGCATGTGCGCACGAACGCGCGCACGGCGTCCGGTCCCACGCCGTGTGGGTCGACCTCGCCGGGGTTCAGTTCCTGCTCGTCGGCGGCGACAGGCGGCGTGCGCTCGATGGACGACGCCACGAGCCGCGGGCCGGGCATGCCGCCGCTCTCGATCTGCTCGCGCAGCGCGACTTCCACGCGCTTGCTGAGCGAGCCCGCCGAATAGGCGCTCGTGAAGCCGTGATCGAGCAGGATGCGCGCGTTGCGCGCGGCGGTGAGCACGAGTTCTTCGGGCGGCAATGCCATGCCGGGCACGAACTTCTCGACCGAACTGGGCCAGGACAGATGCGCGTGCGCCTCGACGAGACCGGGCATCAGCGTGGCGCCGCCGCAGTCGTAGAGGTCGTCGCCGTCCTGGGCGAGCGAGGGCGATTGCGGCGCCGCGAGCGCGACGATCCGGTTGCCCTCCACGCGCACCTGCGAAGGAAAGGGCGCGGAACCGCTGCCGTCGAAAACACGAACGTTCTGAAAAACTATGCCTGCCATGATTGGGGTCTCAAGTGAATTGTCGGAGAGTGATCGTCAGCGCGCCGGGGGAAGCTCGAAGTGCGTTTGCGTGCGCGCCACCGAGCGCAGGCGGCTGAAGAAGAGGAAGCTGAACAAGCCGATCAGGACGGCCGCGAACCCGAGAGCGCCGAAGCCGAAGCGCACGATCAGCATGCCGCCGAGCAAGGGGCCGACGGCCGAGCCCGCCATCAGCATCGCGGGGGTGTGGGCGACCGCGCGGCCCGTCTTGTCGAGTCGTGCGAGCAGGCCGAACAGGAACGTGTGGGAGAAGATCATCGCGCGATGAGGATTGGCCGTCCTCCCGATGGCGCCACGCGCGACCAACAGCCAACACCACGCCGATGCCTGCCGTGGTGTTGGCTGCAAGCATGCCGCCGAAGGTCGTGGCGTGCGCCGCCAGCGCGAAGCCGCTCGCGGCCGCGAGCCGCCCCGGCAGCCGGGCGATCAGCGGCGCGATGCTGACCGAGCAGACGACCGCGCAGGCGAGATAGACCGTGGCGAGCGCACCGGTGCGTTGGGCGTCGAAATGAAATCGCTCGATCAAGGTGTTGACCCGCACAGGCAGGGCGACCAGATCGATCATTCCCGCGACGTGTGCGGCGACAAGCGCGAAAAGTGAGCCGCGTCGGCCTGACATGTCTGTCTCCAATATTTTTTGATGTGACGCAAGGCATTGCGTGCGCGATGAGTGTAGAGGCTCGGCGCACAACGAGCAGACGCGTTTCGCGATACGGGCTATCACGTTTCGCGAGGGCTCGCCGCACCCGAGCGAGCGCGTGCCTTGTACGCGCAAACGCCGCGTCGCTTATCGCTAATCGAGATGGCAGGTATCGCCAAACAAGGCGTTACAGCCGCTGGATGCGGCCCTAAACTGAGGTGGTCGCGCAAAATCGGACGGCGGGATAAGTGGAACGGCCGGGGCCTGAGCCAGCGATAATGCAGGCAAAGGAACTGAGGAAATGACGAAACGAACCCGACGCACGCACTCAGCGGCGTTCAAAGCGAAAGTAGCCCTGGCGGCAGTCAAGGGCGAGCGCACGCTCGCCGAACTGGCGCAGCAGTTCGATGTGCATCCGAACCAGATCACGGAATGGAAACGGCAGTTGCAGGAGCGCGCGGCTGACGTGTTCGGTGCGGCCGGCCCGGTGTCGAGCGAGCCACCGGTGGACGTGAAGACCCTGCACGCCAAGATCGGCCAACTCAGCCTGGAAAATGATTTTTTAAGCGGTGCGCTCACCAAGGTGGGATTGCTGAGCGCAAAGCGATGATTGACCGTGGCCATGCGTTGCCGGTTTCGCAGCAAGTCCGGCTTGTTGGTATCGCGAGATCGAGCGCGTATTACCGGGCGCGGCCTGTCAGGGAAGTCGATCAACGCCTGATGCGCCGGATCGACGAACTGCATCTGGAGTTCCCGTTTGCCGGTGCACGAATGCTGGTGCGCCTGCTGCGTCGGGAAGGCCACGAGGTCGGCCGCCACCACGTGCGCACGCTCATGAAGCGCATGGGCGTGGAGGCGCTGTACTGCAAGCCGAGCACGAGCCGGCGCAACGCGCAGCACAAGGTCTGGCCGTATCTGCTGCGTGGCATGAAGATCGAGCGGGCCAACCAGGCTTGGGCACTCGACACGACCTACGTTCCCATGGCGCGCGGCTTCGTGTATCTGACGGCAGTGGTGGACTGGGCGAGCCGCAAGGTTCTCGCGCACCGGGTTGCCATCACGCTGGAAGCGGTGCACGCCGTCGAGGCTCTGGAAGAGGCGTTCGCTCGTTACGGACTGCCGGACATTGTGAACACTGATCAGGGCAGCCAGTTCACTGCGGGCGTGTTCACCGAGGCCGTGCTCGGCCGTGGCGTGCGGTTGTCGATGGACGGCAAAGGGGCATGGCGCGACAACGTATTCGTCGAACGGGTGTGGCGCAGCGTCAAATATGAAGACGTCTACCTGAAAGCGTACGAGTCGGTCAGCGATGCCCGACGCTGCATCGGCCAATACATCGAGTTGTACAACCGGAAGCGACCTCATTCGAGCCTGGCGGATCGCACGCCGGATGAGGCATACTTCGCGACGCTGCCAGCGATTAAATCGGCAGCATGACTGCCTCGGACGCTCCACTTAAAAATCTCAGAAACCTGTCCGAACGAGCGAGGCCACCTCTAAACTTTGTCGCCTGTTTTCAGGGCTGAACGCGGTTATTGACGTTGAAGATCACGCATCCCTATCTGTCTGTCGGCCAGTATGCAGCTAGATTTTGCGCACTCTGCGGAGACAACAGGCCAACGGCCTGCCATTGCTCGCCCTCCGAGATCTCGTTCCGTCCGGGTGCGCGTTCGCAGAATTAATGGCCACCGTTAGGCTAAAGAAAACTGGGATTTTGCCGTTTACTTAAAAAGTTGTTTGACATCTAGGGAGGCACTCGGGTCTGGTGCACAGCGTGGTCACGACGGTGGCCAACGAGTCGGATGTATCGCAGGCCCACGCCCTGCTGCACGGGCACGAGCTCGAAGCGTTCGGCGATGCGGGGTATACCGGTGTGGACAAGCGCGATGAAATAAAGGGCAAGACGGTGAACTGGCAGGTGGCGCTCAAGCACGGCAAGATCAAGGCGATGCCCGAGGGCGCGCTGAAAGATCTGGTGATGGCGGCCGAGCGGACCAAAGCGCAGATTCGCGCGCGGGTCGAGCACCCGTTCCATGTCGTCAAGAACTGTTCCGGCATCGTAAAGTGCGCTACAGGGGGCTGGCCAGGAACACGGCGCAGCTGTTCAGCCTGTTCGCGCTGGCGAACCTGGTGGTGGCGCATCAGCGGCTGTGGTCATGCCATGGGAGCAGTCCGTCTGGAGTGTAAGAATGCAGGAAGTCGGCCGCGCGGGTGCCCAGAACATGCCTCGACGGACTTCCCGTTTTAAAAATCGCGAGCCGTATACGCCAAACCAAAGGCGATCGGCTCATTGATCAGTGTTTCCCTAGTGATGATGTAAATCTGCACAAGAGAATTTAAATAAATTTAGGCGAAAGACTGATGAAAAATATGGAAACCTTGAGGGTTGGATCACGGTTAGCACTCGGGTTCGGAGCACTTGTTGTCATGCTGCTTTCGATGGCATCACTGAGTCTATGGAAGCTCTCAGCGATGAACGATGCACTGACAGA
>NZ_JAWRWY010000038.1:0-23690 GCF_046535315.1 Paraburkholderia sp. SIMBA_027 | reverse complement strand
CCGCAAGTGCCTAACACGCTCTAAAGAGTGCCGGCTGTAGGAGTTGCCCTCAACTGATCGCCCACTTCGATGCGCCGTGATTCCTGCAAACCGCACCAGACGGTAGGTGGACACATCCGGCCGCTCGCCAGAGACCTATAGTTCGTTGACGATCCGGGGTGGCTTGGAGAGCACCGTTCATTCGACCAGCGTTCGCTGTTTCAAGTCAGCAAACAGCGAAGCGCGACCGGGTTCCCACCCGAGTATTGCGCGGGTTCGGGCGCTGGTGACAGGATTGTCGATATCTATAAACGGTGCCAGAAAACCAAAGTGTTTCGTTGCCAGTATTGGCGACTTGCCGACGACGGGTACGTTCAAACGCTCGCCAATCAACTGAGCGATGTCACGAAATGGAATCCCCTCCTCCGCCACAGAGTGATACGTTCCGCCGGCTTCGCCCTTTTCGAGGGCGAGGCGAAACAAATGAGCAGCGTCATCACGATGGACCGACGGCCAATGATTTTCTCCTTCGCCCTGATAGGCTGATTCCTTCTTCTTACGCGCAATTTCCATCAGCGTCGTAGCGAGACCTGCCCGCTCCGGACTGTGAACGGTAGGCGGCAAACGAATCGCCGATGTTCTCACGCCGCGCGAAGCAAACGCCTTCAACGTGTCTTCCGTTCTTGCGCGCGCAGCGGCGTAAAACTGCGGATCATAGGACTGATCTTCCGTAGCCAGTTGACCTTGATGCAACGCGAGAGACGCAAAGGGCACAACCAATGGCCGACTCGAGCCCATCAGCGTGTTGCCGAACACCTCGATCGCGCGGCGGTCCACTTTGACGGCGGCTTTCATAAATCGCTGAGCAATCTGGCCTGGCGTCCCGCGGAGTAAAACACCAAGGCGCGTAGAAAATGGTATGTGAGCAATGCGGTGATAGAAGGCCGTATGAATGACGCCATCCGACCCGGATGCCGCCTGCCGGAGGAGATCGATATTTTCGATGGTTCCCACCGTCACCTGCGCCCCCGCACGGCGGAGTTTCTCGCCGGACTCGTCCGATCGCGTAAGCCCCACGACCTCATGCCCGGACGCCAGAAGCTCCTTCACGACCGCAAAACCGATAGCACCACTCGCTCCCGTCACAAAAATCCGCATCGCACCTTCCTCCTGATTGATGGAATTGATGCTACGGGATCGAGTCAGTACAATCTATGCGATGAAATCCGTTTTAATATCTAGTGTTCCGCCCCAGAAATAACTCTGCATAGCCGAGCCACTTTCTGGAGAATTGAATCGGCGGTCGCGGTCCATACGAACGGCCGGCCGTGTTGGTTGTACTGCTTGATATATTGCTCGATGCTGGTAATGAGTTGGCGCACGTTCTTGAACGACCCTCGACGGATCGCCTGCTGTGTAATCAGGCCAAACCAGCATTCAACCTGATTCAGCCAGCTTGAGTAGGTCGGCGTGAAGTGCATGTGGTAGCGTGTATGTTTGGCCAGCCACGCCTTGACCCTCGGATGCTTGTGTATCGCATAGTTATCGACGATCAGATGCACATCGAGATCGGCGGGCACCGCCTGATCCACATGCCTGAGAAACGCCAGGAATTCCTGATGTCGGTGACGCGGCTTACATTGCGCAATGACTTCACCCGTTGCCGTATTGAGCGCGGCGAACAGCGTGGTAGTGCCATGCCGGACGTAATCATGCGTTACTCCCTCGAGATAGCCCAGCCCCATCGGCAACATCGGCTGCGTACGCTCCAGCGCCTGGCACTGGCTCTTCTCGTCGACGCACAGCACCAGCGCATTGGTCGGCGGGCTCAGGTACAACCCGACGATATCGCGCACCTTCTCTACGAAGTAGGGATCGTTAGACAGCTTGAAGCTTTTTGAACGATGGGGCTGTACACCGAACAACGACAGATATCGGGCCACCGAACTCTTCGAAATCCCTGTCTGCGCAGCGGCGGAGCGCACGCTCCAGCGCGTTGCTTCGTGCGGCTTCTCATGCAGTATCCTCGCCAGCAATTCCGCTACCGCTTCATCATCATGCGTGCGAGGCCGGCCTGGACGGGCCTCATCATGCAGACCGGCAAGTCCATGGGCAACAAACCGCATCTTCCAGTGCGTAATTGCGGGTGGAGTCACTTCGCACTGCGTTGCAATTTCTTGACTCGTATGACCATCAGCGGCCATCAAGACAATTTTTGCACGGCGGACCAGAGAATGAGGCAGCGAACGCGAGCGGCTCATTGACAGCAATTGTTCTCGCTCCAGTTCCGACACGACAACCTCCATTCCTTTATGCCCCATGATCACCTCCCACTCACCGTTACTCGATCATAGAACAATCTGAATTTGCGCAAAGTTATTTCTGGGACGGTACACTAGATCGTTCAAATCTGGTTCCGGCCCGTTGTCTGATGTTCTGTCACTGCTTAACACGCAGGGTCTGATGTCAGGAGGGCTGGATGCTGGTGGAAACTGGGCATTCTCTTTCAATGCAGATGGATTATTTCGTTGCTTCTCGCTGGTGTCCGGGACGTGCTGGCTCGTCATGGAGCGCGATGGAGAGCCCATCGCGCTCCGAGAGGGCGATTTCATCGATCTTGCAATACCAACGAGCCGCACCTGCTGCGAGACCGGCAATGCGTGCGTACGATCGATCATCGCTTTGCGCTCAGCAATCCCGCTTTGTTGAGCGCGCCGCTTAAAAAAGCGTTATCCAGCGTGAGCTGGCCGATCTTCGCATGTAGCTCCTTCAAATCGACTTGCGGCTCGCTCGACGCCGTGCCGCCTGCGCCAAACACGTCGGCGGCACGTTCCTGCAACTGCCGCTTCCATTCGGTGATCTGGTTCGGGTGCACATCGAACTGCTGCGCCAGTTCGGCTAGCGTCCACTCACCCTTGATCGCCGCCATCGCCACTTTCGCCTTGAACACGGCTGAGTGCGTCCGTCGGGTTCTCTTCGTCATCTTCAAGGTTCCTTTGTCGGCATTATCGCCGGCTCAGGCCCCGAGCGTTTCACTTATCCGACTGTCCGGATTTGCGCCGCCACCTCTGACGAACAGGCACAACGTCCGCTTGTCAAGGAGTAGTCCAATAAGTTGAGCTGATCACCCTGAATCGCCGCCGGAAGACAGTTGACACAGCGTCAACCGCAGCGCCATTTATCGCGTTTCGCCTACAACGTAAATTGTTCGCTCACACACTTTTTCAGCGAGGAGCGAACGAATGAACATTACCGTGGTGGGCTATGGCAACGTGGGGAAAGCGATGGTCAAGCAGCTCGTGGCAGCGGGCCATGCCGTCACCGTCACTGGCCGCCAGCTGAGCGGCGCGCGCGACGTGGCGCAAACGCACGGCGCGAGCGCCGCGCCGCTTTCTTCCGCGGCCTCTCAGGCCGACATCGTCGTGCTCGCCGTGCCCTACGACAGCGCCGGCGCCGCGCTTGCGGAACTCGGCGCGCTCGACGGCAAGGTGCTCGTCGATGTCACGAATCCGCTCACCAGCGACTACATGGGTCTCACGATCGGCCACACCACGTCGGCGGGCGAGGAAATCGCCGGGCTGACGAAGGCGCGCGTCGTCAAGGCGTTCAACACGGTGTTCGCGCAGGTGCTCGACGGCGGCGCGGCGTTCCCGTCGCAGGCCGCGAGCGTGTTCGTCGCGAGCGACGACGCCGACGCCAAGGCGCAGGTCGTCGCGCTCGGCGAATCGATGGGCTTCGCCGCGATCGACGCGGGCGGTCTCAAGAATGCGCGCTACCTCGAAAGCGTCGCGGGCCTCAATATCTATCTCGGCTATGGCGCGGGACTCGGCGTGCAGATCGCGCCCACCTGGATCAAGCGCTAACGTCCTCCCAGGCGCTACGCCGTCGCATACAAAAACGCCGCGTTTCCCGAAAGAAACGCGGCGTTTTTACTTCGGAATCCGCAGCGGCCCGGCTCACAGTCCCGCCAATCGCCGACACTCGCGCGGCGTCATATCGAAACGCGCGCGGAACGTGCGGCTGAAATGCGCGGCGTCGTTGAATCCCCAGCGAAAGCAGATTTCCGACACCGACAACGCGCGATGCGCCGGACTCCTCAAATCCTGGAAGCAGCGTTCGAGGCGCTTGTCGCGCAGATAACCCGTAAAACTGAGGCCCACGTCCGCGAACAGCTTTTGCACATAGCGCGACGACACGCGATGCTGGTCCGTAATGTGATTCAGCGATAAATCGGCGTCGCCGAGTTGCCGATCGATCGACTCGCAAATACGCAGGAAATGCGCGGTGCGCCGGTGATCGCCGAGTCCGGGCGTAGCGAGCAGACGCGCGAGACTCGCGGTCAGAAACTCGGCCAGCGCGACTTCGACGGGATGCAGATCGCTCGCCTCGAACGACTCCAGTTCCTCGCCCACCGCTTGCAGCAT
This sequence comes from Paraburkholderia sp. SIMBA_027, assembly GCF_046535315.1. Lineage (NCBI taxonomy): Bacteria > Pseudomonadati > Pseudomonadota > Betaproteobacteria > Burkholderiales > Burkholderiaceae > Paraburkholderia > Paraburkholderia sp. SIMBA_027. The sequence continues at coordinate 19,287 of NZ_JAWRWY010000038.1, read as the reverse complement.
GCCGCCCAGCACACGCGTGAGTCCCACCTTGCCGGGCAGGACGCCGCACGCGAGCAGACGCGGATCGATGAGGCGCGGCGGCAGCAGCGTCATCGGCACGCGCACGTAAAGCAGGCGGAAATCTTCGCACAGTTCGAGCGTGGAATCGCGGCCGCACGGGCCGTAGAGCATGTCGCCGCGCGAGACTTCCACGCGCTCGCCCGATTCGAGAAAGACCGATTGCCCGTCGAGCAGCAGCGCGAGCCAGAGCGCCGCGTGGTCGTTGCGCGCGCTGCCGGAGATCGTCAGCGGCGTTGCGCGCACCCGCGAAAACTCGATGCCGACCGGCGATTCGATGCCCACCACGTCGCCGCTGAAGTGCTCGTCGACCGGCATCAGGCTCGATGGCAGACAGACCGTATCCATCGCCTCGCGCCACACGTGCGAGCGCTGATCGGCCGTGCCCGCTTGCGTGGAAAAGTGCCAGGTCTTCAGCGACATGCATAGCCTCCGCGTGAACATTGATGCAGATCAAGCTATGCAATTGTCGCGCCAGCAAGAACGGCGGTTTTCGGCGCATTGCCGCCAGTCGTCGCCGACGACTGCCCCAAACGAGCGACTATGCGATCCGTATGGGTGCATGGCTCGCACCGTGCTGAACGCGCGCGCCACGCACGCCGTCCGCTCAAACGGACCAGGACGCGCCCTGCCATTGCTCGGCGAGATAGTCGATGGTCACGCGCGTTTTGGCGGGCAACTGATGGCGGCTCGGATACACGGCGTAGATGCCGATCGGCGCGGGCGCGAACGCGTCGAGCACGCTCACGAGCGTGCCGCGCGCGAGGCTCTCCATGACGAGAAACGCAGGCTGGAGCACGAGACCGAGACCCGCTTCGGCGGCGGCCACGCAAGTTTCGCCGTTGTTCGCGGTCATCGCGAGCTGCGGGCGGCCCATCTGTTCGCAACCGTTCGCGCGGTCGAGCAGACGCCATTCGCCACGCTCCGCGAAGTGCCCATACGCAATCGAGCGATGCGCGGCGAGATCGGCGGGCGCGTGCGGCACGCCCTGCCGCGCGAGATAGGACGGCGACGCGCAGATCACGAGCGGCGTGCTCGCGAGGCGACGGTGCACGAGCGACGATTCCGCGGGCCGCGCGATGCGAATCGCGAGATCGATGCCCTCGGCGACGATATCGACGAACGCATCGGACAGCGCGATGGCGGGCCGCACGTCGGGCGCGCGCGCGAGCAGACCCGGCCAGAGCGGCGCGAGATGCTTGATGCCGAAGCTCACGGGCGCGCTGATGCGCAACTCGCCCGACGCGTGCTCGCGCTCGCCCTGTGCCGCGCGTTCGGCGTGATCGAGCTGCGTGAGAATCTCGCGGCACGAGCGGTAATACGCCTCGCCGGCCGCCGTGAGCGCGATCTTGCGCGTGGTCCGGTGCAGCAGCCGCGCGCCGAGCCGCGCCTCCAGGCCCTGAATGGTGCGCGAGACCAGCGCGCGCGAAATGCCCTCGGTTTCGGCGGCGGCCGCAAAGCCGCCCGAGTCCACCACGCTCACGAACGCTTCGATCTCGCGCAGCCGGTTCACGGCCGGTTCACTTCTTGCCGAGCTTCGGGAAGATGCCGCGCGGCAGGCGCACATGCGCGCCGAGCGTCGCGTCGACGACCTGCGTGATGCCGACATCGCCCGCCACGCTCAGCAGCGAATAAGCGTCGTTGCGCGACAGCCCGATGTGATCTTCGAGCAGCAGCATCGTATCGAGCGTCGCGTTGCGCAGCGCGCGGTCGAGTTGCGGATCGAAGCCGTGCACGATCCAGCTATCGGCGGTTTCGAGCAGCGGCGTCGGGAACGTGAAGTCCTTGCGCAGCACGATCTGCATCGTCACGTTCAGCGACGACTCGATGGCCGTACCGCTGATCTCGCCGTCGCCCTGCGAAACATGCGGATCGCCGATCGAGAACAGCGCGCCCGGCACCTGCACCGGGTAATACATGGTCGCGCCCGCGCCGATGCGCCAGTTGTCGATATTGCCGCCGTGACGGCCGGGCGGAATCGTGCTCACGCGCCCGTCGACGGCCGGCGCGACGCCCGCCGTGCCCAGGTGCGGCCGCGCAGGTACGCGCACGCCGTCGAGCGCCGTTTCGCGATCGCACACCGGGCAGTTCGTGATCGTGCCGGGCGTCATGTATTTGCCCTTGAAATCGTAGGCGTAGAGCGCCGAGGCGTGATTCGCGCCCTCGTCCAGTTCGTAGATCGTCACACGCTCCTTTTCGCCCATTTCCTTGTAGAGCCAGCCCCAGTTCGCCGCGAGATTCGAGCCGTAGCGGCAGCGCGGCGTGAGGTTCAGGAAGCGCACTTCGAGCATGTCGCCCGGCTGCGCATCGGCGACGTAGATCGGGCCAGTCATGATGTGCACGCCCGGATTGCGGTCGTGCTCGGGAATCGCGCGCCACAGCGCGTGCAGCGCCTCGTCCATCATCAGTTCGGGCGCGTCGCCGGCGTGGTGCGTGACGGCTTCGGCGTAGACGAGGTCGCCGCTGCGCACGGTCAGCGCGGGCGCGAGCGCGGCGTCGAAATAGCCCCAGTGGACGTTGTCGGGCGTGGCGCGCAACGTGTGCAGCGCGCCCGGTTCGACGCGCTCGCGCGCGGCGGCTTCGGAGGAAATCAAGGCCATGGCAGTTCCGTTTCGGTGAGCGGGAAGAAGAGACTTAAAGATCGAGCACGAGCAGCGGCGATGTCGCGCGCGAGCAGCACGGCGTGAACAGCGTGTTCGCGGCTTGCTGTTCGGCGCTGAGACACCAGTCGCGATGATCGGGCGTGCCCGCGAGCACGCGCGTGGCGCACGAGCCGCACACGCCCTCGCCGCACGAGACCGGCACATGGACGCCCGCCGCGCCGAGCGCGTCGCAGACGCTTTGCCCCACGGCCACGTGGATGCGCCGGCCCGTCGAGGCGACTTCGACCTCGAAGGCGGTATCGGGCGCGCGATCGCGCGGCGCGCCGCTATCCGGCGCAGGCGCGGCGAACCGCTCGCAATGCAGATGGTCGACGGGCCAGCCGAGCGCGCGCGCCGTGTCGAGCACCGCGTCGATCATCGCGAACGGCCCGCAGACATAGAGATGGCGGCCCGGCTCGAATGCGCCCACGACATCGGCGAAACCCGCGCCGCGTCCGACGTGCCGCGTCACGCTCGCGGCCCACGGCATGCGAACGAGCGCATCGGCGAAGGGCTGGCGTTCGGGCGCGGACGCATAGGCGTGCAACGCGAAATCCTGCCCCGCCGAGTGCAGCGTCCACGCCATCGAGAGCATCGGCGTGAGGCCGATGCCGCCCGCGATCAGCAATGCGCGCGCCGTGCCGGGCGCGAGTGGAAACAGATTGCGCGGACCGCGCGCGTCGAGCGTGTCGCCGACCGTTACCTGGTCGCAGAGAAAGCGCGAGCCGCCGCGTCCCTGCGCTTCGCGCTGCACGGCGATCCGCCAGCGTTCCGGCGCGCGTGGATCGCCGCACAGCGAATACTGGCGCGCCACGCCGCCGCAATCGATTTCGATATGCGCGCCCGCCTCGAAGCCCGGCAGCGGCAGATAATCGGCGGCTTCGAGATCGAACGCGACAATGTCCTGCGCAATGTCCTCTCGCGCCGCCACGCGCAGGCTCAGGCGCATGTCGAGGTGAGCGGCCGAAGCGTCGTGCAGATTCATACCGCCTCCAGCGCGCGCACCGGCTGGCCGAGCATGAAACTCAGCATGCTCAGCGAGCCATGTTCGAGAAAGTTCGTTTCGAGCCGCACGGGATCGTCGGCGTGACGCGCGCCCAGCGCATAGAGCAGCGGCCAGTAGTGATCCGGCGACGGCACCGAGCGCTCGGCCATCGCGCCCTGCTCCATGAAGCGGATCGCGTCTTCGGGCCGGTTTTCGACGATCGCGTCGACGATGTAGTCGTTGAACGACTGCGCCCAGTCGTAGGCGCTGTCGCGCGCGCGCCAGTCCATCGCGCCGAGGTTGTGCACGACGTTGCCGCTCGCCGCGATCAGCACGCCTTCGTCGCGCAGCGGGCGCAGCGCGCGGCCCAGTTCGTAGTGCGCGCGCGCGTCGCGGGTGCGGTCGAGGCCGAGTTGCACGACGGGAATATCGGCGTCCGGATACGCCTTCAGCAGCACCGACCAGGTGCCGTGATCGAAGCCCCAGGTTTCGTCGAGCTTGACGGGTTCCGGCGCGAGCAGTTCGGCCACGCGCCGCGCCAGCGCGGGATCGCCCGGCGCGGGATAACGCTGCGCGAACAGCGCTGCGGGAAAAGCGCCGAAATCGTGGATCGTGCGCGGCGCGTCCATCGCCGTGACGGCCACGCCGCGCGGTAGCCAGTGCGCGGAGATCATCAGGATCGCGCGCGGTTTCGCGACCGACGCGCCGAGCGCGGACCAGGCGCGCGTGGCGCGATTGTCGTCGAGAGCGTTCATCGGGCTGCCGTGACCGAAAAACATCACGGGCGTGCGCGGGTAAGACGGAGTCGAAGTCATGAGTCGATGGCGGTAAGAGTCGAGCACGGAGCGCCGAGGTCGGCGTGCGGCGCCGCAGCGACGAGGCTGCACGTATAGGGATGTTGTGGATCGCCGAGCACGCGTTCGGTCGGGCCCGCTTCGACCACCACGCCGCGCTGCATCACCAGCACGCGCGAGCAGAGGTAGCGCACCACGGCGAGATCGTGCGAGATCAGCAGCAACGCGATCTTGTGCGACTCGCGCAGCGCGAGCAGCAGTTCCATGATCTGCGCCTGCACGGAGACATCGAGGCCCGACACGATTTCATCGGCGACGAGCAGGCGCGGCACTTCGCACAACGCGCGCGCGATGTTCACGCGCTGGCGCTGGCCGCCCGACAGTTGCGACGGAAAGCGCGCCGCGTGCTCGGGCGCGAGACCGACTTCGTCGAGCAGATCGAGCGCGCGGCGCGCCCGGTCCACATGCAGATGCGTGCGGTTTTCCATCGGCTGCGTGACGATGCTCGCGAGACGTCGGCGCGGATTGAGCGCGGCGCGCGCGTCCTGGAAGATCATCTGGATCGCTTCGATGCGCTTCGCCCACATCGCGCGGCTCGCATCGAGCGGCACGCCGTCGAGCACCACCGCGCCCGCGCTCGGCGTTTCGAGGCCCATCACGAGGCGGCCGAGCGTGCTCTTGCCGCTGCCGCTCTCGCCCACCACGCCGACGAACTCGCCCGCCGCGATCTCCAGGTCGAGCGGCTGCAACGCGGCCACCGGCGTTTTTGCGCCGCCGCGCGCGGCGTAGTGTTTCGTCACGCCGCGCAGCGCGAGAAACGGCGCGGCGTTCATCGCGGTTTGCGGCGGCAGCGGCGCGCGCGCGGGTGCGACGGGTAAAGCGTCCGCGTGCACGCAGCGGGTCGTGCGCGGCGTGGAATGTGTCGATGAACCCGGCGTCGCCACTTCGGGCGGCGGCGCGCTCGTGCAAACGTCGCTCGCATGGGCGCAGCGCGCGGCGAACCGGCAGCCCGCCAGCGCCGCCATTTCCTCGAAGCCCGGCATATGGCCGTCGAGCGGCACGACGCGCACGCGCTCGCCCTTGAGCGGCGGATTCGCGCGCAGCAGCGCCTGCGTGTACGGATGACGCGGCGCGCCCACCACGTCGCGCACATCGCCGCGTTCGACCAGATCGCCCGCGTAGAGCACCGCGACCTCGTCGCAGGCATGCAGCGCAAGACCGATATCGTGCGTGACGAACAGCACGCTCGTGCCGCGCCGCCGCTGCATCTCGCGCATCAGTTCGACGACGTGGCGCTGCGTGGTGACGTCGAGCGCCGTGGTGGCTTCGTCGGAGATCACGAGATCGGGATTGCTCGCGAACGCCATCGCGATGCACACGCGCTGGCACATGCCGCCCGACAGCTCGAACGGATAGCGCCCGAGCAGCGCCTCAGGATCGGGCAGCAACACTTCGGCGAGCGCGTCGATGCTGCGCTGACGCCGTTCCTTGGCGCACACGCCGAGCCGCGCGAGATGCAGCGCAAACTGACGGCCGATCGAGAGCGTCGGGTCGAGCGCGCTCATCGGCTCCTGCGGAATGAAGGCGATGCGCTTGCCCAGCAGCGCGCGCTGCTGCGCGTCGCTCGCCGCGAGCAGATCGATGCCCGCGAAATTCAGCCGCCGCGCGCCGAGCGCGAAACCGTGCGGCAGGCTGCGCGCCAGTACGCGTCCGAGCATGCTCTTGCCCGCGCCCGATTCGCCGACGAGGCCGAGCGTGCGGCCGCGCGCGAGCGTCAGCGTGATGTCGCGCAGCAAGGCCACGCCGTTGCGCCCGACGTTGAGCGCGTCGATCGCGAGCAGCGGCGCATCGCCCGAAGCCGAAGCCGCCGACGCCGCAACCGGCGCGCTCGCACCTTGCGTCTGCGCGTGCAGGGAACGAAACAGCGCGATCATGACGCGCTCTCCGAGCGCTCGATGAGCCGCGAATCGGTGGTGCGGCGCAGCCCTTCGCCGAGAAAGGTCGTGGCCACCACGGTCAGCACCATGCAGGCGATTGGCAGGATCAAGCCCCAGGGCGCGGCGAACACGTTGGCGAGACCGTCCGAAATCATGCCGCCCCAACCGGGGTTCGCAGCATTGCCGGTCAGGCCGATAAACGAAAGACTGCATTCCGCGACGATGGCGATGCCCACTTCGAGACTCATCAGCGTGATCAGCGCGGGCAGCACGCCCGGCAGCACGTCGCGCACCACGATGCCGAGCGGGCTCGCCCCGGCGATGCGCGCGGCGGCCACGTAATCGCGGCGGCGGATCACGACGATCTCAGCGCGCAGCACGCGGCAAAAGCGCGTCCAGTCGACGAAGATCAGCGCGATGATGACGTTGGTCTCGCTCGGCGAGAGCGCCACGACCAGCACGAGCGCGAGCACCACCGCGGGAAACGACATCCACACTTCCACGACGCGCAGCACGAACCAGTCGACCTTGCCGCCGCACCAGCCCGCGAGCAGCGCGAGCGCGCCGCCCACCAGCGCGGTGCCGAGCGGCGCGATGCCGCCCACCAGCACGGCGATGCGCGTGCCGTAGAGCGCGAGGCTCAGCACGTCGCGGCCGAGCGAGTCGGTGCCGAACACGTGCTCGTGCAGACCGCCCGGCATCCACGCGGGCGGCAGCAAGGTATTGAGCAGATCCTGATCGTCGGGGCGAAACGGCGCGATCAGCGGCGCGGCCACGGCGGCGAGCACGATCGCGCACAGCACGAACGCGCCGAACAGCACGCGCGGTTCGTGCAGCACGCGGCGCAGCGTCGTGCGCCAGGACGGCGCGGCGTTCGGGTGCGCGGTCGACAGATCGGCGGCGGCATGGGGAAGAAGCGGCGTACTCATTGAATCCTCAGGCGCGGGTTGAGCAGGACTTCGAGCGCGTCGTCGGCGGCGTTCGCGGCTTGCACGACCACGGCGTAGATCAGCGCGAGCGCTTCGATCACCGGTAAATCGCGCGAGCCGATGGCGTTGATCATCAGCGCGCCGATGCCGGGCAGACCGAAGACTTTTTCGATCAGCAGCGTGCCGCCGATCAGCAGGCTCGCCTGCATCGCGAGCAGATTGAGCGTGGGCAGCGCGGCGTTGCGCCAGCCGTGACGACGCAGGATCTGCGCTTCGCTCAGGCCGCGCAGACGCGCCGCGTGCACGTATTCCTCGGCCCACGTGTCGAGCAGGCTCGAACGCAGGATGCGCATGAGCGGCGGCGCGATGCCGAGCGCGAGCGCGACGCACGGCAGCACGAGATGCAGCAGCGCGTTGCCGAAAGCGGCGAATTGGCCGTCGATCAGCGTGTCGATCAGCAGAAAGCCGGTGTGGCGCGCGACGATATAGGCGTTGTCGAGCGGGCCGAGAAACGGCAGCCAGCGCAGCGCGATGCCGAACAGCAGCACGAACAGGATGCCCCAGAGGAAATCGGGCACCGCCATCGCCACGCCGTTGACGAGTTCGCACAGACGCTCCGCGAACGTGCCGCGTCGGCTGAACGCGTAGAGCGCGCTGCCCACGCCCGCGCTCACGCCGGCGAACAGACCGAGCGCGAGCAGTTGCAACGTGGTCGGCAGCGCGGCGGCGATCAGCGCGGCCACGGGCTGGCCGTTCTGCATCGAGCGGCCGAAGTCGCCGTGCAGCATGCCGCCGAGCCAGTGCAGATACTGCACGGCAATCGGCTGATCGAGCCCGAGCTGATGGCGCATGGCCGCGACCTGTTCGAGCGTCGCGTTCGCCGGCAGCAGCATCGCCGCCGGATCGGCATGCAGCAGACGCAGCGTGGCGAAGATCACCACCGAGACCGCGGCCAGGATCGCCGCGCGCCGGATCAATCGCGACAGGAACCGCCACGCGAACCGCGCCGCCGCGCCGTGTGTGGCGGCGCGGTTCGCCGTCGGCGTGCCAAACTGCATCGGCGTCTGCATCTGTGCGCCCTCCGCTCAGCCGACCGTCACGCCGATTTCGGCGAGCTTGCCCTGCGCCCCGCTCGCCGACGTTGCCGCCGCCGTCGCCATCTCGCTCAGACGCGCGTACGCCGTCTGATAACGCGGCACGAGCCACGCGTTCAGTTCCTGCTGCGCGCGCTCCTGCCACGAATAACGCCCGCGCACGGCGTAACGCGATTGCAGACCGACCTGCACCATCTCGTCGACATGCAGATCCTGCGCGATGATGTCCGACACCGCGCTCATGCTCATCTCCACGCGCTTCTCGAACAGCGGATCTTTCATCGCGCCGGGCGCGTAAAGCACGCCCTGATCGAGATGATGCGTGCCCGCCGAATCCGCGCGCAGGATCATGTAGATCACGCTGTCGCACGAAAGCACCAGCGAGAGCGTCGGCGGCAGATTCGCGAACGCCATGCGATGACGTTCCTCGTCGGTGAGCTTCGGGAAGATCGGAAACAGCGCCTTCTGCGTGGGATTGAAGGCGGCGTCGGGATGCAGCGTGCCGTTGAAACGGTAGTAACCGCCCGTGTCCTTCGGCAGATCGCTCGGGAACGTGGCGAGCGCGCTCGGCACGAAATCGTGCAGCGGTCCGTGATGCAGACGGTTCGCGTGATAGCCGTCGTTGTTGTTCTCGAACATCACCTTCCAGTTCCACGGAAAGTGGAACGGCTTCTCGGGACGCGGGCCTTCTGCGCTGGCGAGATCGTAGTGCGCGAGCACTGCGTCGAGCGCGGCGAGGCGCGGCGCGAGCGGCGGCGCGTCGTGATCGAAATTGACGAAGATAAAGCCCTGCCAGCATTCGACCTGCAGCGTCGGCAGACAGAAGTCCTTCTTCTCGAAGCCCTCGGTTTCGTCCATCGCGGGCGCGGCGATCAATTCGCCGTCGAGCGAATACGCCCAGTGGTGATACGGACACAGCAACGCGCGCGCATTGCCGAATCCTTCGGCGACGACCATCGCGCGATGCTGGCACACCGACGACATCGCCTTGATCTCGCGCCGCGCATTGCGCGTGATGACGAGCGGCTCGCCGACGATGGACGTCGTGAAGTAATCGCCGGGCTGCTTGAGCCATTCCTCGCGGCCCACGCACAGCCATTCGTGATTGAACAGCGCTTCTTTCTCGAACTCGAAGAATTCGGCGTCGGTGTAGCAATCGGGCGGCAAGGTTTCCGCCTGGCTCACGGGCGCGGCGGAGCGATCGAGCGCGGCAAAGAACGCCGCGTCGTACTTCGGATTCAGGGATCGGGTCTTCATCGGTGGTTCTCTGCGGATAAGCGTTTGACTGCGTTGTCGGCGCGAGCACGCCGCGCGGGCGGACTCAGGCGCTCCAGTAATCGGGCAGCATCCAGCCGCTCAGGAACGGTGTGTACTGCACGCCTTTGCGATACGACGCGGTCGCGATGCCCTGCATCAGCGGCAGCGCGTAGCCCTCGCCGACCGCCCAGCGGTGAAAGGCCTTGTAGCCCTCGATGCGCTTCGTTTCGTCGAGCTCGACGAGCAGCGGATCGAGTCGCGGCGAAACATCCGCGCTGCGCCACACGGAAAAACCGGTCTTGGGATTCAGGTACGAGCCCGCCGAGAGTTCCGGGTCGCCGCTGCCGTTCTGCCAGAGCCACAGCGTCGGGCCGGGCAGCGTGCCCGCCACGGCCTGCGAGAAGAATTGCGCGGGCTCGATCGGGCTCAGTTCGGCCTCGATGCCCACCTTCTTCCACATCTGCTGGATCGCGCGCGCCACGTCGTAATCGCTCGGATAGACGCCGTTGGTCGCGAGAAACTTCACGCGCACGGGTTTGGCCGCCGAATAGCCGCTCTGCGCGAGCAACTGCTTCGATTGCGCCGGATCGTAGGCGAACGTGAAGCCGGGATCGAACGCGGGCGTGCCCGGCGCGGCGGGCGTCGACATCGGCACCGGCACGTTGTTGAAGAACGCGCGCACGAGCGCCTGCTTGTCGATGGCGTGATGCATCGCGAGGCGCACGTTGCGGTCGGCGGTCGGGCCGCCGTTGACCATGTGGACGATGTACGAGTCGATGGTCGGCGTGATCCGGCTCTCGTGCGTGCCGCCCTGTGCGAGCCGCAACGCCTCGCGCAGCGGCAGCATGCCGGAGACGTCGGCCTGCGAGGCCTGCACCGCCGCCGCGCGCGCGGTCGGGTCCTTGACGACCTGGAACACCACGTCGCGGATCTTCGGCGCGCCGCGCCAGTGCTTGTCGAACGCGGCGAGCGTCATGCGCGAATCGCGCTCGTAGTTCACCAGACGGTACGGCCCGGAGCCGACCGGCTTCGCGACGAAGCCCTGCGCGCCCACTTTCTCGAAGTACTTGCGCGGCAGCAGATAGCTGCCCATGTAGCCGAGAAACGCGGGCGCGGTGACCATCGGCGCCTTGAAGTGCATGACGGCGCGCGTGGGCAACGGCGTTTCGATTCCTTCGAGCGCCCACCAGATGCCGCCGACCTGCAGCGACTTGTCGGCCTGCAGGCGGTCGAACAGCGTGAACTTGAAGTCGTCGGACGTGAGCTTGTCGCCGTTGTGGAACAGCACGTCGGGGCGGAAATCGAGTTCGAGCGCCTTGCCCGACGCGTCCTTCCAGCGCCAGGCCGTCACCACGCCGGGGCGCAGCACGCCTTTTTCGTCGATGTCGATGGCCGCGTCGAACACGCTACGATAGATCGAGATGGGGTTCGGCGCCACGCGCACGAGCGGATCCCATGACGGCACGTCGGTCGGAAACGCGATGGTGAGCGGCGCGGCCGCCGACGCCGCGCCGCTGGCCGTCAGCGCGCCCACGCCGGCGATTCCGGTCAGGCCGCCGAGCGAGCCCGCGCCTTGCGCGGCGAGCCCGGCCACGCTGCCGCCGAGCATCTGGATGAAGTTTCTGCGAGTGGTCATGGGGATGTCCTTGTTATGCGGCGCCGCGCCGGCCTTCGTGGGCTGTCGTTCGCTGTCGTTGGCTTGACGGCATGGCTACAGGTTAAAAGGGCAAAAACGGCGCGTCTTGTCGCTGCGCGCACGCGGACCTGACTGCGGCGACCGCGCGCGCGCCGGGTGCATCAGAACTGGTGAATCATGGCGATGCGCGAGGTGATCTGCGTGTTGGTGCTCGACGGCAGCGAGTAGAAGCCCGCGCCCTGGTTCGCATAGACGCCGTGCTGCGCGTGCAGATACGACACGTTCACGTAGAAGCTCGTGCGCTTGCTCAGGTAGTACTGCGCGCCGATCGTCGGCTGGTGCCAGTGCGTGTGGTCCCAGGTGGTGTACTGGTAGCCGCCGAGAATCGCAATCTGCGGGCGCAGGAAGTACATCGCGCCGGCTTCGTAGACGTTCATCGTGGCGCTGTCCGAACCCTTGCGCAGATTCGTCGACGTGAAATTGGCCGAGAGCGTGAGCTGATTGATCGTGTAGCTCGCGCCGATGCCGAATTCCGACTGGCGATCGACCACGAAGGGCGAGGTGTAGTAGAGATCGTCGATGCTGCCGTCCGCGTTGCGCGTGGCCACGGTCTGGCCGAGGAAGCTCGTCACGCCGAACTGCGCGAACGGATAGATATCGACGTTGTAGAGCCGCTCGTAGATCGCCGCCGCGTTGAAGCCGCCGTTCTTGTAGCCCGCGCCCACGCTCCACGCGCTGTCTTCGTTGAAGTTGCCGGCCACGTTGCCGAAGCTCCACATGCCGCCGAAGCTGAAGCCGTCGATGGTCGGGCTCTGGTACTTCACGGAGTTCGGCAACTGCACGGCCGAAATGCGGTCGATGTCGCCCATGTGGCCCGCGTACACGCTCGCATAGCCGTTGAGGTTGAAGGGCGTGATGTAGTCGGCGACGAAATCGTATTGATTACCCATCGTCAAGGTGCCGTAAGGGCTGGAAAGACCGACGAAGGCCTGACGCCCGAACAGCGCGCCGTTGTTGCGCAACGCGCCCGTGCCGAGCGTGAAGCCGTTTTCCAGCGTGAAGATCGCCTTCAGGCCGCCGCCCAGATCCTCCGAGCCTTTCAGGCCGAAGCGGCTGCCGAAATTCGCACCGTCCTGAAACTCGAAGAGGCGTCCACCGCCCTGGTTGTTGATATAGGTGAGGCCCGCGTCGATGAGACCGTAGAGCGTGACCGAGCTTTGCGCATGCGCACCCCCGAAGGCGGCCAGCAATAGCGCGCCCAGCAGATATTTCTTCATAGCGTGATCCTGGGTAGTGGAGAAACGTACTTGTCGAAAACCGAACCGCCGCCGCTCGCCTCTGTGCGGCCCGAGTCAGCACGCTCAACGCTATCCAGGCAATTTCCGGGATTCTTGACCCAATGCGCGTGGCCATTTGTTTAATACTCCGTCAAAAATCCCGCCGTTCCGCCGTCAAAAATCGGGCGCGCCGCGTCAAGTCGCGGCGCGCGTGGGGACAAGCCCGCGCCGGGCCGGCTGTCTAAGCTTGTGCGCGCAACCTGTCCCCCAACGAAGGAGATCGACACCGTGTCCCAGCGAACCCCAGGCCTCACCCTCATCACCGGCGCGAGCTCGGGCATCGGCGCCGCGACGGCGCGCCTGCTCGCGAGCCGCGGCTATCCGCTGCTGCTGCTCGCGCGCCGTCTCGACCGTCTCGAAGCGCTCGACCTGCCCAACACGCTCTGCCGCGAAGCCGACGTGACCGATCGCGCCGCGCTGCTCGCGGCGGTCGCCGAAGCCGAAGCGCGTTTCGGTCCGGTCGAATCGCTGGTCAATAACGCGGGCGTGATGCTGCTCGGCACCGTCGCCGAGCAGGACCCCGAAGAATGGGACCGCATGATCGACGTGAACGTGAAAGGCGTGCTCAACGGCATCCACGCGGTCGTCAAGGGCATGGTCGAGCGGCGGCGTGGCACGATCGTCAACGTGAGTTCGACGTCGGGTCGCAAGACCTATCCCTCGCACGTCGCGTATGTCGGCACGAAGCACGCCGTGCACGCGCTCTCCGAAAACCTGCGCGAAGAACTCGCGCCGCACAACGTGCGCGTGACGCTGATCGCGCCCGGCGCGTGCCACACCGAATTGCAGTCGATCACGACCAACGAGGCCATCAAGCAAGGTTTCGAAGCGTGGAAAGCGTCGATCGGCGGCGTGATCCTGCAGCCCGAGGAAGTCGCGGAGTCGATCCGCTTCGCGCTCGACATGCCGCAGCACGTGTGCATTCGCGAGCTGATGCTGGCGTCGACGAATCAGCCGGTATGACGCGCCGGCGCGCCCGACGTCTGCGTGGCGTGCGGCTGACGGCGCTGCTCGCCGCGCTCGCGATGCTCGGCCCGTTCGCCACCGACAGCTACCTGCCCGCGCTGCCCAACGTGGCGCGCGCGTTCGGCGTGAGCGACGAAGCCGCGCAGAAGACGCTGAGCGCCTATCTGATGGGCTATGCGGCGATGACCCTGCTCTACGGCACGCTCTCGGACGCATTCGGCCAACGCCCGGTGATCGTCGGTGCGCTGGCGCTCTTTACGCTCGCCTTGGCGGGAGCAGCCGCGTCGCACTTCGCGCTCGACAGCGCGTGTCATGGCGCTCGCGCACGCGGGGGCCGTCACGCTCGGCGCGCTGCGCTGGTGGCACGCCAGCGGACCCGACCGGCGCAGACATCAAGCCGCCATACGCCCGCAGACAAGATCGCGGTGGGAAATTTGACCATGATACGGTGGTGATCGCCGATCACCTCCCCACGCCACTTTCCATCGACATCACCATGACGACCTCCGCAACGCTGTCTCCCGTGACCGGCCCCGCCGCCTGGCGAGGCGACGAGCTTCTAACCCTGAAAAACTGGATCTATCACCTGAGCGAAGCGCAGATTGCGGAGCTGGAAACGCTCGGCCACCGCTTCGTCGAAGACGATCCCGACCTGCGTTTCGTGAAGGCCGCCGATTACCCTGTCGACGCCTGCGCGCACGCCATCGACGCTTGGTGCCAGGACGTGGACGACGGCCGCGGCTTCGTGCTAGTGCGCGGCCTGCGCACGCATCTGTATTCGGACGCGCTCTCGGCAGCGATCTACTACATTCTCGGCCTGCACATGGGCGACCCGATCCGCCAGAACGAACTTGGCGATTTGCTCGATCACGTCTACGCCACCTCGGACAAAACGCTCGACGATCCCGATGCGCTCTCCTCGAAGATTCGCGACGTGCTGCCTTTCCATTCCGATAGTTCCGACGTGGTCGCGCTGATGTGTCTGCGCCCGTCGCTCGACGGCGGCGCGTCGTGCCTCGTCTCGGGCGCGCAGATCTACAACGAGATTCTCAAGCGTCGCCCCGATCTCGCGCCACTGCTGCTCGAACCGTTTCACTGGGACTGGCGGCGTCAGGATCACAATGCGCCGGCCAACACCTATGTATCGCCGATCGTGAGCCTCGCGGACGGCACATTCAGCATGTACGCCGGTTCGCTGTATATTTTCACAGCGCAGGATTATCCGGAGGTGCCGCGCCTCACGCCGCAGCAGATCGAAGTGCTCAATCTGTTCGAAGCGATCACCTACGAGCCGGGCATGTCGCTCGCGATGGACTTCCGCCCCGGAGACATTCAATGGCTGTCGAATTACGCGGCGCTGCATTCGCGCACACGCTTCACCGATTTCGCGGAGCCGCAGCGACGCCGCCATTTGCTGCGTCTGTGGCTGCGACGCAGTTCGCCGCGTTCGCTGATTCCGGGCTTCGGCAAGAACGGCGTCGTGCAGGAGCGCTATCAGCCACGCGATCAAACGAGCGGTGATGGACGCGGCAATTTCCGTATCGCCGTGGCGGCGGTGCCACGTATCGAGGCTTGATGGGCTTCGTGCGCCTCTTGCGCTCAATCGCTATCGCCGAGAACATCTGTCGTGCTGACTCGCCTCATCGGTAAGTCAGCGTCCCGACGCTTTCGACGCTGAGCGCGTTCGCGTCGCCTTTTTCCCGGACGCGAGTGCCGCCACCACAAACCCACTCAAACGATCGGCGAACGCGGCATCGAGCGGTTCGCCCTGGAGCAAGCGATACTAGAACGCGCCGTGAAAAGCCGCGAGCGCCGTCTCCACGTCGGCGTCGCGGTGGATTTCACCTTTGTGCCGCGCCGCTTGGAGCATCCCGGCCACCACGCGAGCGCGCGGCTCGACGAATCGACTCCGGAAAATCGCGAGGAATTCGGGATCATCTTCGGCCGCCGCGATCAGGCTGCGAATCGCGGGACCGTCCGTCGCGAGATTGTCGAAGAGGTCGACCAGATACTGCCGCAACACCGTATCGAGCGTGCCGTCCGTCTGGACGTGCACGCGCGCGGCGCTTTCCAGAAACGCATCGAGGACGAGTTCGGCCTTGCTCGACCAGCGCCTATACAAGGTCTGTTTGGCCACGCCCGCGGTATTGGCGATTTCCTGGATGCTGACAGTTCTCGATCATCAGCAGCCACGCGGCCTGGAGCAGCACCGGCGGGTCGAGTCGTCGCGCGGATGGCCACGCTGACGAGCCAGCGCGTCGTCGCTATCTAACGTAGTGATATTCCATACCGTAGTCTCGCATTGGTACGATCTATTTTGTGAAACCGCAGTCCGTAATTGACGATGATTGTCCTGTACCGGCTTTTTTAAGCTCAATAGGAGACGCCCTTTCTGCGAGGGGCAGACGGGTAGAAGTTAGGTATCCACGTGGTTCAGTCAATTCGGTCCTGAGCGCGACTGAAGCCTGCGTGTGCCGCAGCACGCCGCAGCTTGTCCGCCATCGCAGGCCGCTCATCCCTGATCCTGTCGACGACCAGCGCGAAGGTGACCATGCCTCGATTTCGCGTACAGCAGGAAATTTGTAAGAGCGTCCTGGTATCCTGCACAGTCGTATTCGAGCAGGCGATCCTCAATATGACCGGCATGCTCGAGCAGATCGCTGATACTGCGCTTTGCCCAGCCAGGCAATGTGTCCAGATGTTCCGTAATGTACCTGCGCAACTTCTCCGGGCTCTGTGGCAGCACCACACCGAATTCCGAGAGCAGGCCTCGCAACCGGTTGTAGGTCGCAGTCCTCTCTTCGACGAAACCTTGTCGTGTCCGATGCAGGAAAAGTGTTGCCTGCTGATGTTCGTCCTTCAGCGGTACGAAACGCATGCTCGGGCGCGTCACCGCGCCGCAGATCGCAGCAGCATCGGCTGCATCGTTCTTGCCGCGCTTGCCCGACATGCGATAAGGCGCGACAAGATCAACAGTCGCTAACACAACCTGGACATCAAGCCATAGGTTTCGTATCCTGGGCGCATGTCCAGAAGAAAAATCAGCAACGAATTGTGGTCGGCGCTGGAGCTGTTGATTCCAGTATTTACGCCGTCACCCAAAGGCGGCCTTCGGCGCACAGTTGACGACCGCGCGGCATTGAACGGCATCCTGTATGTCTTGCAAACGGGCATTCCATGGGAAGACCTGCCGCAGGAACTGGGTTTCGGCAGCGGCATGACATGCTGGCGACGGCTTCGAGACTGGCAGACCGCAGGCGTGTGGGAGCACCTGCATCTGGCGATGCTTCGCCGCTTACGTGAACACGACCAGATTGATTGGGAACGGGCGAGCCTTGATGCCGCCAGTGTGCCCAGCCCCCGGGGGGCCAGGAAACTGGCCCCAACCCGACAGACCGGGGAAAGCTCGGGACGAAACGGCACATCGTCGTAGAGGCGTGGCGTTCCACTGGCCATCACGGTCACGGGAGCCAACCGACACGACTCGATGGCGTTCGAGTCCACGCTCGATGCCATTCCGGCAGTCTCGGGCCTGAGCGGCCAGCCCCGCAAACGCCCGGGTAAGTTGCATGCAGATAAGGGCTACGACTTTGGCCGCTGCCGGCAGTATCTGAAGCAGCGCGGATCACGGCTCGGATTGCCCGTCGTGGCGTGGAAAGCAAGGAGCGACTCGGGCGGCATCGCTGGGTGGTTGAGCGCACGCATGCCTGGTTTGCCGGATTCGGCAAACTGCGTATTCGTTTCGAGCGACGTCTCGACATTCATACTGCTTTGCTTTCCTTGGCTGCTTCCGTTATCTGCTCGCGCTTCGTTGATGACTTGTGTTAGCGACTCTAAGCGCCATAAGCTTGACCGTATGGCCATGCTGCTGGAATATGCGGTCCCAGTGATGAGCGCCGGAGCATGCATCCATCCCGATGAGGCACGCTGGCAACTGCGAGATCAAGGTCCCCAGTTGATCGCGCGGCACACGCGGCTTGATTAGCATCGCTTTCCCGGTCTCGTCCACACCGTGAACTGTTTACCAGCGCCAATTGATTGTCGGCGTTCGGCGTTTCCGAAAGATCATGCTGCTTTTTTAGACAGTCGATCCACGCTGCGACATAGAGTGCAGCGTTCGTAGTTGTTTGTGCGACAGTTAATCCGCTCATTTCCCTTCTCCTCTATGCACACGTGACGTTGCAAGACGAAATCCGACGGAGCTATCTCGATAATCAATTTGCTCTGCACTTCTAAACGAGGAGCGAACTTTTATTGGAACAGCAATCCAACCTCCTCCCCGGATCGACGCTGCCCCTTTACAGGCGGGACTGGATCGTGGAGGGAAAACCGGCGGAACTGTGTATCCTAAAAGCGGACAATCCTCCATCCATTGGCTTGCATTGCCCAACATGTCGAAAAATCCCCATGGGTTCGGCTTGAAAGTTCCCACGGGCGAGGTTTCTGCGAAGCCGTCTGTGCAATCAGCCATGGGCCGGTCGCGATCAATCACATCGAGGTGCAATTTGATCTAAGAATGTTCTAACGCATTCTCAAACTGGCACTCCTTGCTTCGGTCTTCTCCCCAATACGTTGAAGTCGTCGTGCCAGCTCGCGCGGCGTACTCCCATTCCGATTCCGTCGGCAATCTTTATTCATCTCGACCACGAAGCGACAAACGACCATTCAGCCACGCAATGAATTTTTTAGCGTCGAGCCATGACACGCAAACCACTTGGTGCTGTTCAGTTTGCGCGAACCCTGGATTTTCCCAGTCGGCATTTGGATCGAAAATGGTTTCACCGCGGGATAGGATCTTACATCTTTTACCCTGAAATCCTGTCTCATTTGCAGATTTTCTAAAAAATGATTTCGTAACACTAATTTTTGCCAAATAAAATAGTTTCACATTGACGAGAATTTTCGGAGTTTCGTTGAAATACATATATTTAAATTTTTGATATTCCGACGAGAAGTCCTCTTTCGAGGCTCCCATTGCAAAACTACCACCCGGAAGCGGAATAATTTCAGGACAATAATCACAGTCCTTGAAAACAAGATTACTTTCAATTTGCTCAGCGTGCAAAGAATTTCCGAAAATTATATTCACCAAAGAGACGGCAATAGAGAAAAATAGTGCGAAGGAAATTTCCAGGTCTAGTCATAATTTTATTTTAAACACTTATGTTTTATGCGCGATTAATAATATGCGCATAACCTCATCATTCGCGATTTAAAAATCCACACTCGAACAATGCGTCTCCCTGCCGGCTAACCGGTCGAATCAGTTGAATCCGAACAACCCCGCTTACTACAGTTCACGTGGCACTACTGGGTTTAATAGGGGCGATGACGACGACTGTGCGGTTGGTTCAAGCCACAATCTAAATTACCGTATGCCGAGCTCACCCCATGCGAGCACACCGCGCGCTGAAACTTTCGCGTTTGGTGCAGTCTCGCTGGACGGCCGCGCAGCTTATCGCACGGTGACGTTTGCTGCGCCCGGGTGTAGCTTGCTCCGCTACGCGACCCTGTTTCAGTTGGAGGAATATCTGCAGAGTTTCGAAGGTCTTGCACTCGCAGGGCTGAAAAATTGTTGGGTGCTTCAGAACTGGCTATCTTCGCCGTATTTGATCCGACCGAAAGCTGTCTAGAGCGTGTTAGGCACTTACGA
>NZ_JAWRWY010000037.1:0-28193 GCF_046535315.1 Paraburkholderia sp. SIMBA_027 | reverse complement strand
CGCTTATTCGTTAGGTGGACACGATACTCCCAAGACCTTTAGGGCATTTCAAGATGGGTTGCCCAGTCGCTTACGAAGCAGAACCTTGCCGTGCTTGTTCACCCCGTGGACCTGGAATACGTTCTTCGCCAGGTCGATGCCGATCGTTGTAATCTCCATGGTGGGCGCTCCCGCTGTTCGAGTGGTTGACGAC
This sequence comes from Paraburkholderia sp. SIMBA_027, assembly GCF_046535315.1. Taxonomy (NCBI): domain Bacteria; kingdom Pseudomonadati; phylum Pseudomonadota; class Betaproteobacteria; order Burkholderiales; family Burkholderiaceae; genus Paraburkholderia; species Paraburkholderia sp. SIMBA_027. The sequence goes on along the minus strand of NZ_JAWRWY010000037.1, from coordinate 28,000 downwards.
ACTTCCACTCTGGCACATCGATGCCGTTATAGGTGGGGGCGTCCATCCCATTGCTTACGTTTGACTTTCTTCGGTCGTGTAACGGCGGGAGGTACTTACGGCCATTTGGGAGTTGGAGTCGTTCCGGCGAAAGGAAATTTGTTGATCGTCTCACCAGAGGTGTCGAATATCTCGAGCTGGAACAACCTGGGAGGTGCAGCGCAGAACTCTACTTCCCTGATTGGTTTTCAACAGCGCCGCAAATCGATGTGCGATACGAAAGGTGCGGCTTGCCCAGCTTCAATACAGCATCGCCGGGGAACCAATTCTGTTCGTTGATTGGCATGCACGACATGCCATGAGCAAACCTTTATCGAAAGTTATCGTCTCAACGCCGACAGCTCCAGTCCATGTGCTCCGGAACTGCATTGTCGCTACGTTGCCTGCAACAGTACGGATGATTGACGGTCCAGCGTTCTCGATATCGCCTTTATTCACTTTGTTTGACCGTTGGCAGTAGAGACATGACTTCCGCAGATAGACAGGAATGAGAAACCACGGTGTCAATTGTCGGCGATCCATGTCTCGACATAGCCGGACTCGGTTTGATTCTGAACCTCCGTTGTAGCCCCAAGCGGATGCTTGATCACGCGATAGGCGGCGAGCGGATGCGAATGCTCACTCTTCTGCGACACCATTTCGTTGCCCGCACCGCAACCGATAGCGCTTGCGGCACGGACCGCGCCGTCTGAAGTGCGGCCCCCGCGCTTGTTACTTGACGGCAACGCCGGCCAGTTGCCCAATTCCGTCAGCCGTCTGTACGCCAACATTCCTCGCGACAACACCTAGGCCACCCACCACCGTGACGCCTGTGTCGGCCACCTCGAACTCGGTTCCTGCGATCGTAACCGTACCCTTGATGTGGTCGCTGCCGGCGAACACGCCCAAGAGTATCCGTGCCGCAACGGGCCGTGTCTTGAATTCACTTACATGCAGCGCAACCGGAGCGCCCGCCGCCGTAACCGGAATACCAATCTTCTTCATTTCGGCATGGAAGGCCCCGAGAAGATCCGCCTTCGCTTCAGAGGAAATGTCAAATGATCCCGTATCGATCTGCAATTCACTCACACCGCCGGCAAGTGCCACGCTTACATCGTGCCCCCGTTCGGCGGGTAGAGGATTCATGGTCGGCGCCCCCGCACACCCGGCGAGGAGAGAGATGAAGATCGCTGAAAGAAGGATAAAGCGCATTTTGTATATCCGGATTTTTGTTTAGGAACATGATGACCGGTAGCGCCGCAACCAAGGCATCAGCCACCCTGGGGATAAGAACTTTCCAGGCCACAAGAGCTGCAGTGTCGCCATCGGCTTGATGAATGATATCGGCAGCGCACGATCGATTCTTTAGTGTTCTCCTGGCACTCGGCATCAGTTTGCAAAATGCAAGAGCCATGTTTCCGTAAGCAACATCAAAAGTCCGCCCACAATTAACATTGCGAACTCTGCAGCGATTCCCCCCCACTGCAATTGGGCAAGAAGGCGCGGATCGTTGCCAATTTAGCGGGTAACGTTGAGTATCTGACACGGGCCTGATACGGCCTCATGCGTATTGCATAAAGTGATGCACCTCGAGTTGAGGCGAGAGTCTGCGTCCGACCCGAAGCAGCCGCTCGTAGCTGCAGGCGAGCAATGGCTGTTAGCGGAGTGAACCGGCCGGTCAAATGATCTGTAACTGACTGAGACGAGCGACTGGAACTAGCTGACTGCCGACCAATACGCGTAGGTACGGGCGTGCGTCTGCAGGTGGGAGTGACCGGTCATAGGGAAAGGGGCCGCAAGGGCGCACAGTTTCCTTTGACCGTGAGATTAGACGTCTATTTGCTTGGCATGTCGCCGTGCCTTGGCGCGATTGCCGCAAACATCCATCTGGCACCAACGACGGCGGCCGCTCTTGCTCGCGTCGAGAAAAAGCCAGTCGCAGTCGCAAGAGGCGCAAATCCGCAATCTAGGAAGATTCTCCCCAGTTAGGACTTCGGCAGCTCCAAGCGCCACGCGCCCCAGTACACGATCAAAAATTGAATGTGTCGTAACGGGCTGCGTCCAGACCCATTGAAATCGCGGCGCCTGCTTGTCGTGTTCAATGTGCCGGAATGGTGTCGTGCGCGCGAGCATCCGATTCAGTTCGTCCACTCCGTCGGCACAATCCATTCCGCTGACTGTCGCTTCTAGCAGGCGATATAGCCGATCCCGAAATGCAATTAGAGCCGCTAGCTGGTTAGCGGCATTTGTGGTGTCAGCTTTGATAGCACCAAGGAGAGCTTCGTACTCGCTCGGCGCAACCAGCGTTGCTCGAAGAGCCCAGGTGGCAACGTCGTCGGGCTGGCACAAGTTCTCTTCAAGTGAGCCAAGCGTTCCGTTCGTCCGACGGCCGTTGGCGGTGTTCACGAAATCTAGACACGCGTTTCCGCCCACCAGACGTATGGTGTCGATCCTTCCACGATGCTCTGGCATATCAGGCCTCCACAAGGTTGGCTGAGTATGCCATGCGGATGAAATTCTTACCATCAAAAATGGTAATACGGGTTATTTTTAACCGGTAATTTGCTGTTGACAGGTTAATTTTTGAGAGCCAGAATCGGGGCCAGCTGAGACACATTCACTATGCAAGCCGAGGGAAAAATGAGAGAAAGCAAAGTGAAAGAATCTGAGGGGGCGTCTAGGCAGAACCTGGTAATCTTTGACTGCGATGGCGTTCTTGTAGACAGCGAGCAGCTAGGCCTTTCAATCCTGGCAAAGATGTTGCGTAAACTTGGCGTCGATATCAGCGATGAGGTTGCGATTTCCCGCTTTCGCGGCCGTCGGATCGCTGAGTGTCTCGCTGAGATTGAGGGATCTCATGGCATAACGCTCCCGTCGGATTTTGAGCGACGTTTTCGCTCGGAAGCCCAAAACAGTTTTGCCTCGGATCTGCAGGCTGTCGATGGTGTCGTTGATGCGCTGAACGTCATCCAGGCGCGTACCTGCGTCGCGTCAAGCGCACCACTGGACAAAATCCATTTCACATTGTCGCTGACAGGGCTTTTGGCCCGCTTCGCCGGGAGAATATTCAGCGCGTATGAAGTCCAGTCGTGGAAGCCGGACCCAACATTATTCCGGCACGCCGCACGCATGATGGATTCAGTTCCGGCCCGAACAATCGTGATCGAGGACAGTATTGTCGGGGTGATGGCGGGCGTCGCGGCTGGAATGACAGTCCTCGGTTACGCATCCCATGATCGTGCTGGCGAACTCCTTGATGCCGGAGCAAGCACCACTTTTTCGACTATGGCGTTGCTGCCGGACCTAATCTCGCAATACCAGTCAAGGTAACGAACGGGAAAATCAGGTTCCAACTCGAATTGTGAGGAGGTGAGAAGGCAATGAGCTTCATACATCAAATCAATTCTTATTGTAAGGATTCCGAAGTATGGTGGGATTCTTCGCCATCCGTTTTTCAGCAATGGCGAAGCACGTTGAGCCCTAATGGCGACGACACGTCGGCATTGCTCAACGGAACGGAGCCAGCAAAATCTCAGTTCAGAGGGGCGACGACTAATCCTCGCCTGATTGCAGATTGCGTGCTTGCACAGGCAACACGTTGGCAAGGTGAAGTGCACAAGCTCATGACTCGTCGCCATATGCATCGCTACAGACGATTTTCTGGCGGCTCTACAAGGCTGTTCTGGCTGATGCAGCCCTCTCGCTCCGAGGTCTCTGGGAGGTCACAGACGGTAAATACGGATGGGTGTCGGCACAAGTCGATCCACGTGATGTTCTTAACAGCGAGCACATGTATCACCAAGGGCTCGAGTTAGCGTCGTTAGGCCCCAACGTTATGGTCAAGGTGCCCGGTACTGCAGCAGGCTATGACGCGATAGAAAAACTCGTCGAAAATGGCATTTCGATTAACAGCACATTTTCGTACACCGTTCCGCAAGTGCGATGCTGCTTGAGGGCAATCGACGCGGGACTTCGAAGACGACGTAAGGAGCCTGCCCGCTGGCGAAGTGTCATCACCTATATGATTGGTCGCTTCGGCGCGCAGGGTGACTTAATAGAGCAGGCGAGTGCCCGGGGCCTCGACTTCGGGCTTGCTGACGTCAGGTGGGCAGAGGTGCTGGTTTTCCGGAATATGCTCCAGGAAATTGCTGATTCTGGAGTTCCTGCGAAGCTCTTGTTGTCGAGCATCAAGGCTGATGTTAACGACAACGACGGTGCAACGACGTGCTGGCATCTTGAAAAAACTGCTGGAACTCCGGTTGTCTACACACTTACTCCCACCCTCCTAAAAACTCTGCTTGACGCGAAATACTGCTTACCTCCTAAACACGTACCAATGGATCTGGCGTCTATCGAAGATGTGCCCACAGATCTTTACGAGAGGCTGTTGTCCCTTCCTTACTTCATGAGCGCGAGTAGGGCGGATGGCATGAGCGCTGAAGCATTCCATCATCAGGGCGCCTTCATCACGACCGCTGCCGAGGCGTGTGCAAGCATTCGACGAATGCACGATTTTATCGCACGCGCTTTTCAGGCGCGCCATTGGAGTCAACCCAAAACGTATGCGTCGCCACTGGACAATACGCTCCACACCGGTGTACTTGGGGAGGCAGCGTGAGTTTGATGATTGCCCTTTGGGCCCATCCCCGATCGAGATCGACGGCTTTCGAGCGAGTGTTTATCGAACGCGGCGATTTTCAGGTTTTTCATGAGCCTTTCTCAAGTTGCCGCTTCGCTGGGAGCGACGGTCAGCACATTCCGTTCAATCATCTTCCGCAGAGTGAGCCGACCTCGTACGTTGAGGTGAAGAACCGACTGATACAGGCTTCAAAGCATGGAAATGTCTTTCACAAAGACATGTGCTATCACTGCCTTGATCAGTTGCTTCTTGATACCGAGTTTCTGGAAGTTCAGGTCAACGCGTTTATTATCCGCGATCCGATTCCGACCATTCTTTCTCATGCGGAGTTGTTTCCGGATATGCCGCTTGACGCGATCGGCTATGAGGCACTTTATCGCGTATTCGAACGAGTTAGCGAGCTTACAAATCGGAGTCCCGTCATTATTCATGCGGATGATCTCGCTGCTCATCCTGACGCTGTCATCCGCGCGTTCTGTGAAGCGGTGGATATCGAGCATCTACCAGCGGCGCTGCAATGGCGACCTGTGATGCCATCACAGTGGGCGACATGGCATGAGTGGCACAAGGACGCCGCCGAGAGCACCGCAATTACCAGTAATGGTTCGCGGAGATATTCGACCGATCTCGAATCGAATCCGAGGCTACGAGCGTACTACGAACATCACCTGCCATTCTATGAACTGTTAAACGCGAAAAGGCTTCCTTTTTCCGTGGAGAGAGCACAATGCGACAAGTAATGGTCACTGGCGTAGGGAATGGCATTGGTGCAGCGATCGCACGAAAATGCGTAGCTCAAGGTACAACGGTAATCGGGTGCGATATCGACGGCGAAGCAATGGGACGGCTAAAACGGGAATTTCCCGAAGGGATGTTTTTTAGCGAAGTCGTCGATGTTGCCGATCTCAGTGCACTTCGTCGGTTCTTCGCTCATTGCACCGAACGCTTCGATTCTATCGATGGGCTTGTCAACAACGCCGGGCTCTACCACGGCAAGAGCGTCTATCAGTACACCGACGACGAAATCGAGTACATCATCGCGGTGAACCTCACTTCGTTGATCCATCTATCGAAGGATTTCGCGACTCACGTCCGGGATGCTGGCCGTCGTGCGGCCATCGTAAACGTCACATCGGTCGCCGGGGAGGTAGGGAGTTCCGATGCTTTATACGGCTCGACAAAGGCTGCTGTTATAGGTCTCACAAAGAGCAATGCGTGGAACTTTGCACCGGAAGTACGTGTAAATGCCGTATCTCCGGCACTGATTCGTGAGACGGCGATTTATCACCGGATTCCAAAATACCGACTCGAAGAATATCAGCGTCAGGAAACCTTGAAAGATCCAATTTTGCCAGATGGCGTTGCAGATGTCGTGATGTTCCTGCTCTCCGATGCAAGTAAGCACCTTACAGGTAAAGTCGTGCCCGTCGACAACGGTGCGTATCCACGCTAAGAGGAAAGAAAAAATGAAACGAGACCCTCAATTTCAAGGCAAAGTGATGCTCGTTGGCGCGGGCAACCTGACTGCGAATGTTATGCATATGCTCGCACGTGACGATTGCGCTGACCTCGTAGTGGTTGGGAGGAGCCTGGAAGCGGCTACCAGACTCGCGAATCTGGTTCGGTTGACCGCCCTCCAACTTGGAAAGACGATACGGGTCGATGCCGATGCTGCCGACCTGCTGGATACGGGGCGCACGGCTGCAGTTATTGCGAAACACAGACCTTCGGTGATTTTCAATGGTGCCTCCCTGCAGTCATGGCGGATCATCACAAGTCTGCCGAAAGCACATTTCGATGAACTCGACGCTGCACAGTTCGGACCTTGGCTTCCAATGCATCTGGCGCTGATGCACCGGCTAATGGTTGCAGTGATTGCATCAGACGTGAAAGCCGTGGTTGTCAACGCTGCATTCCCGGATGCAGTTAATCCCATCCTCAGCCATGTTGGGCTCGCTCCTCTAGTTGGAATTGGCAATGTCTGCAACGTGGTGCCGGCGATTCGTGCATCGATTGCCGAGTATTTTGATACGACGCCTGAACGCATCGGGGTTCGTTTGATTGCGCAACACTACTTTAGCCACTATGTCCCCCGCTACGGCGAACCACCCAATGCGCCGTATTGCATTCAGGTCGAGCAAGATGGTGTGGACGTTACTCATGGCGTACCGATCAAAGCGATTCTCGAATCAGTTGGCAGCCGTCACCGTCGCCTCGGCGGTGTGGATGGCCAGATTCTGACTGCCGCGTCTGCGGTGAGCGTGCTACGTGGTCTGTGCTCTGAAATTCCGGTTTGCACTCATGCTCCCGGCCCAAATGGACTGCCAGGCGGCTATCCCGTGAAGGTTCACCAGATGAGTGTGCAGCTGGATCTGCCGGGCAACGTCGCACTCAACGATGCGGTAGCGATTAATGAACGTTGTCAAATGGCAGACGGAATCGAAAGCATCGAAATCGACGGAACTGTGCGCTTTGCTGAGTGGTCGGTCGACATCATGAAGCGTCTGATTGGATATGAATGCCGAATCATGAAGCTAGACGATTGCCTCGACCGGGCTCAGGAGCTTGGGGCGAAATATCGCGAATACGCAAGACGTGCAGCCCAGGCGGCCTGACTACCGATCCGAATATCCTCGAGGGTAAGGTACTTGCATGGAAAACGTATTTACCAAAGAGATGGAACCTGGTGCCCGAGATTTTGTGGGTCAATATCACCAGTCGTTTGTCGATCGCTGGGACGAGTTAATCAACTGGGACGGGCGCGCGAGTGCCGAAAGCGGCTTCTTTCAGTCCTATCTGACAAAACAGGGGGTTCGAAGCGTACTGGACGTTGCCTGCGGAACCGGCTATCACGCGATTGATCTATCTCGTGCGGGCTTCGACGTTACCGCATCTGATGGCAGCGAGACGATGGTGGAACGAACCTTAAGAAATGCGGCTGATCGCGGGCAGTTGGTACAGGCGAAAGTGGCTGATTGGCGCTCACTGACGAGTCATATAGACGGGGTGTTTGACGCCGTTGTCTGCCTTGGAAGTTCTTTTTGCCATCTTCGGTCCGAAAGCGACAGGCGCAGCGCGCTCGTGCAGTTTCGTCGTGTGCTCAAGCCGGGTGGGATTCTCCTGATCGATCAACGCAATTTCGATGCGATTCTTGCTGGAAAGTATCGTACGGCCGCCAGTGTTGCCTATTGCGGCGACGCAATCCAGGTCCATTTTGAAAACGCTCACGAGGAGAACGTCGATTTTGTGTACACGTTCGGCGACGGCGCTCAATTCCGGCTCTCTGTTCATCCAATTCGCGCGACGGCATTACGTCATGCAATCGAGGAAGCAGGTCTGGAATACATGAGTTCCTATGGCGATTTCAAAGAACAATACGATCCACTCAACTGTGGATTTGTTCTCCACGTATGTCGTAATCCGGCTATCTGAGCAGGGCTGACTTACAGCGAGGTATGTAATGCGAGAAACCAGTGTTGTGGATAGCGGCATTGCGAAGACTTTGGTGCTAGCAATAACCTTGACGGCATTTGTCGCAGTGACATACGGATTTGGCGTTTATCTATTTGCCACTGTTGTAATTGAGATGAAGAATGACCTTGGCTTTGGCTATTCCACAGTCGGAACGATTACTGCTGCGGCGCAGATAGGTTTCCTGGTATTCGCATTCGCGGGCAGTATGCTCAGCCGCCGGATCGGCGGAGGTGTCCTGGCGCTCTCGTCGGTCGGCCTATGCAGCATCTGCCTTCTGGGTCTGGCATATTCCAACAATGCGCTGCAGGCTGGCGTATTACTGACATTGCTCGGCGGGTGCTCTGCGTCGGTCTACGTACCTCTCGCAGAAATTGTCACGCGTCAGGTATCGGAAGGCTATCGTGCGAGATTGCTAGGTCTAATTTCAAGCGGCACAAGTTATGGTGTCTTCGCGAATGGACTCTTCGTGCCATATGCCATTCCTCACTTCGGATGGCGGTCAGTGTGGATCGTGTCGGGAACTCTTACGCTGGGACTCACGCTTTTCGCGTTATGTGTCTTCACACGTTATAAGCTGCTCCGAGACGTCGATGCGTCGACATCTGCGCCATTACGTCCCATGGCGGAAAATGCCGGACGCGGGAACCAACTTGCGATTATCTTTGGAGTGACCTTTCTGAATGGGCTAACGTTGCTTCCTTTTCAGACATACCTCGTTCCCATGATCCGTGATGAATTGCACTATTCAATCATCACCGCAGGCCATGTCTGGTCGCTGATCGGAGCAATTGGTATGGTAGCGGGTTTCGCGTTGGGTGTATTAGCGGATCGGATTGGAATTAAGCGCGCTATGATCATCACGTTTTCGTTTTCAATCATTGCAACGTTGCTGGTCTGGCTACGAACGGGGCAGAGTGGCCTTTATATCGCGGCGTTACTTTTTGGCCTGTCGTTCTATCCGATTTTTGGTTTGGTACCCGCATATATGAGCAAAACGCTTCCTGCCGCTTCGTTAACCAAAGCGTTTGGAATCGCGAATGTGATGGTCGGTGTAGGCGGAATGATCGGCAACTTTGCCGGTGGTTGGGTAAAGTATCAGGTCGGCAGTCTTGGGCTTGTCTATGGTGCGATTTGTTTGCTGCTTTGCCTGCAATTTGCACTGACCTGTGCCTTGCGCAATGATCGTGACGAACATGCTGTCCGGATCACAGATGGTTTGGCAAGACGGACGTGACGTCTTGGCTTTCGATCAACATCCAGAATTTCTCATTGTCTTGCATTCTTGGTGGAGTTTAACGACTGGGGGATCAAATGACCGCAGAGGTATCTACGTCCACGCTGCACGCACATGACTTTCGGGTCGACTGTACATCAAGGGCACGATTGCTCGACCACGATCCCGCAGTTCTTTGGTTCACGGGAATCTCTGGTGCGGGAAAATCCACGATTGCGAATGAGGTGGAGACGCGCCTCCATGCAACTAGGCGCTTGACCTACGTGCTGGATGGCGATTCTGTTCGACTGGGATTGTGCAAGGACCTCGGCTTTACCGACACTGACCGTCACGAGAATATTCGACGTGTTGCCGAGGTCGCGAGACTGATGGCAGATGCTGGCGTTGTGGTGCTGGTGTGTTTCATATCGCCGTTTCGCGCAGATAGGGAAATCGCGCGAACGATCACCGGTCCTCATAAGTTCGGAGAGATTCACGTGTATGCGCCACTAGAGATCGCTGAGGCGCGTGATCCTAAGGGACTTTATCGGTTGGCGAGACGCGGTGTCATTCAGAATTTCACCGGTATTGATTCGCCCTATGAGCCTCCGGAGAATCCCGATGTATTTATTAATACGGAAAGTGCCTCAGTTGAATCTGCCGCAGAGGCAGTTCTTAAATGGCTTGCTTCCCGCTAATCCTCAAGATAAATCCCCGCTACTTGCTGCAACCAAAGTCAGTTGCACGCGACCATTAGAGAATTTTTACACTGATAAACTCGGTGTGCTGTTCGGTTCGTTCGTGGCCGGATGTGCAGGATTGTATTGACGGGGGAGGGGGCTGTGTTGCTCGCGGCAAAAGTACCACGGTGTGAGGCGCTTCGCGACCCGGTTCTACCGTGGCAACTGCACGCAGGTAATGGCGGTTAACGAAGTGAACCGGCCGGTCGAATGCCCTCTGACTAACTGAGACGAGCGACCGGAACTGGCCGGGTGCCGCCTAATGCGCAACGCATGGCGAGGGCGCGCGTCGAGCTGAGGCGAGAGTCCGCGTCCGACCCTATATCCGTCCTTCTGCAAGCACTGAGGCCGGTGACGGCTTTGTGCCTATAAGGGGACGTCCGCACGGTCACATTGCTGATGACCGTCACCTCACTTCTACGAAGAGCGATGTAGTCCGGTGTAGTGGTATCGCAGCGAGCAGCCTCGTCTTGTCGCCGCGCTGCACGACTGGGGTTCGATGCCCAACTGTCCGATCACGGGCACGACGCGATGGCCGGGCACGATCCTGGCGCAATGCATCACGGTCCGGCAGACGCTTCGACGCCATGAACGCAGCGGAGGATTGAAATGAGTACGCCTGTTGAGGACATTCGCCGGGCAGCCGCCACAGACTTCGACCATATCCGCACCTTGCTGGATACCTGCGGGCTGCCGGCGAGCGATCTCACGGCACGGAGCCTCGACGGCTTCCACGTCGCCGAGTGCGGCGCCGAGATCGTTGGGGTGGCGGGACTGGAACAAGCCGGCGACGCGGCCCTGCTGCGTTCGGTCGCAGTTCACCCGCGACTGCGCGCATCCGGTCTGGGTACCTGTCTTATCGACGCTTCCGTTGCGCTAGCGCAAACGCGATCACTGCGCGCGCTTTACCTTATTCCGAATGATGAAGCCGCCCGCACCTTCTTTGCGCGGCGCGGCTTCACGCAGGTCGAGCGAACCCAGATTCCCGAGCTGATTCGCGGTCTGCCCGAATTCACGCACCTTTGCCCGCAGACGCATCCGTGCTTGTGGAAACCGCTGAATCCCGATTGTTCCGAGGTGCTGTCATGAAGAAACTCGAAGTGTTCGATCCCGCGATGTGTTGCTCGACGGGTGTTTGCGGTGTGGATGTGGACCCCGTGCTGGCGCAATTCGCCGCGGATCTGAAATGGGTCGAAGCACACGGCGTCACCGTGTCCCGCTACAACCTGGGCCAGCAACCGCAGGCGTTCGCCGCCAACTCCGCGGTGGTCAAGGAAATGGAAGTCGGCATGGAACGACTGCCGATCCTCGTGATCGATGGCCACATCGTATCGACGGGGATGTATCCGTCGCGCCAGCAACTCGCGCAGAAACTCGGCATTGCGCTCACGACGGCGGAAAAACCGCACATCAAGGCCGGCAGCTGCTGCACGCCGGGTTCGGGCTGCTGCTAAGGATCGCTCATGTCCCTTCCTGAAACGCAGACCCGATATCTCTTCTTCACCGGAAAAGGCGGCGTCGGCAAGACATCGCTTTCCTGTGCCACGGGCCTTGCCACGGCCGATGCCGGCAAGCGGGTGCTCATCGTCAGCACGGACCCGGCCTCCAATCTCGACGAGGTACTCGGCGTCCGCCTGAGTCAGTTGCCGACCGCTGTGCCGGGCGCGCCGGGCCTGTTCGCGTTGAACATCGATCCGGAAGAGGCCGCGCAGGCCTACCGGGACCGCATGGTCGAACCGTATCGCGGCGTCTTGCCAGCCGCGGCGATTCGCAACATGGAAGAGCAGTTTTCCGGGGCGTGCACGGTCGAGATAGCGGCCTTCGACGAATTCTCCAAACTGCTCGGCGATCCCGCCGCAACGGCCGATTTCGATCACGTGATTTTCGACACCGCCCCGACCGGCCACACGCTGCGCCTGTTGACGCTGCCTTCGGCGTGGAACGAGTTCATTTCGTCTTCGACGGGAGGCGCATCGTGCCTTGGGCCACTGGCCGGGCTGGAGAAGCAGAAGGCCCTGTACGCGGCGACCGTCGAACGCCTGTCGAGCGCAGCGCAGACCACCGTCGTGCTGGTGAGCCGCCCCGAAGTCGCCGCGCTGCGCGAAGCGAATCGCACGCGGCACGAACTGGCCGAACTCGGCATTCGCAACCAGGTGCTGGCGATCAACGGCCTCTTTGCCACAGACCGCAACGACGACGCGATTGCAGCCGCCATGGCCCAGCGCGCGCAACAGGCGCTGGCCGACATGCCGCGCGAACTGGCGGGCTTGCCGCAGACGCACATTCCGTTTCTGCCGCGCGGCACGGTCGGGCTGGATGCGCTGCGCGACATGGCGCATCCCGAACGCGTGCGCATGCCGACCGAACACCGGATGCCCGACACCGCCTTGCCTCCGGGTCTGGGGCGCCTCGTCGACGAACTGTCGGCCGCGGGCCACGGCGTGATCATGACGATGGGTAAAGGCGGCGTAGGCAAGACCACGGTGGCGGCCGCGATCGCAGTTGCGCTGGCCGGCCGCGGACACGATGTGATCCTGTCGACCACCGACCCGGCCTCGCACGTGGCCGCTACCGTCGATGGCGTCGTGCCTCGCCTGAGCGTCACGCGCATCGACCCGGCGCGCGAAGTGCAGCAGTACACCGAAGAGGTGCTGGCCAAAGCGGCATCGCACCTCGACGCGGGCGGCCGGGCGATGCTCGAAGAAGATCTGCGGTCGCCCTGCACGGAGGAAATCGCCGTCTTCAGGGCCTTCGCGCGCACGGTCGATCAAGGCAAGTCCGGCTTCGTGGTACTGGACACCGCGCCGACCGGGCACACCATTCTGCTGCTGGACGCAGCCGAGGCCTATCACCGCGAAGTGATGCGCACCCAGGGCGACATGCCGGAGTCGGTCCGTCAACTGCTGCCGCGGCTGCGCGACCCGGATTACAGCCGCATCCTGATCGTCACGTTGCCGGAAGCGACGCCCGTTCACGAAGCGGAACGCCTGAACGCAGACCTGGCGCGCGCGGGAATTACGCCGTACGCGTGGGTCATCAACCAGTCGTTGCTGGCGAGCGGCACAACCGACCCGATGCTCTGCCAGCGGGGAACTTACGAGGTGCCATTCGTGCGCCGCGTGGCGGACGATCTGGCGCAGCGCACCGCACTCATTCCCTGGCTCGCCGAGGCGCCGGTGGGGCCAACCGGCCTCGAACACGTGATCACGTCGCGGACGGCCACGTAGTGCAGTGCACCGCCCACCGCCTTTAAGCTCAATGGGCGGTGTGACCGCCGGAATCCGGATCATGAGACGGGACGAAAGCGCATGCCCGTAGACATTGATGTCGTGGTAATCGGCGGTGGCCAGGCCGGACTTGCCACCGCCTACTTCCTACGTCGTGCGGGGCTCGACTATCTCGTGCTGGATAGCCAGAGCGCCCCAGGAGGCGCCTGGCGACATACCTGGGACTCGCTACACCTGTTTTCACCGGCGCAATGGAGTTCGCTGCCAGGCTGGCAGATGCCCGTATCACACGACACGTACCCTTCCCGCAACGAGGTCATCGACTATCTGGCGCAATATGAGGAGCGGTATCACATTCCTGTCCGGCGCCCAGTTCATGTCGAATCCGTTTCGCGCGTTCAGGGTGGCTTGCTGGTCAGTACCGATCACGGGGAATGGCTCGCCAGGGCGGTCGTGAGTGCGACCGGTACCTGGAGCGCACCGTATGTTCCCGACTATCCTGGACGCGAGATCTTTCGTGGGCGTCAGATGCATTCGGCGCAGTATCGCAATCCGGACGATCTACACGGACAGAATGTGTTGGTGATAGGCGGTGGCAACTCGGGAGCGCAGATCCTGGCGGAGGTATCACCGATCTGCACCGCTACGTGGGTGACGTTGCAGGAACCGGTTTTCCTCCCAGACGACGTGGATGGCCGGGTCTTGTTCGAACGCGCGACCGCCAAATGGCAGGCGCTACGCGACGGGCACACGAGCACGGCATCGGTAGGTGGTTTGGGCGATATCGTCATGGTGACTCCGGTGCGGGACGCGCGGACGCGAGACGTGCTGCATGCAGTACGTCCGTTCAGGCGATTCGATAGGGATGGCGTCGTCTGGAACGACGGCAGGCATTCCCGCATCGATGTCGTGATCTGGTGCACGGGGTTCCGCCCCGCACTCAAACATCTCGACCCGCTACAGATCTCTGCCGTCGATGGCTTACCGAGGACAGATGGGACGCACGCCAGAGACGAGGAACGGTTGTGGCTGGTCGGCTACGGCGAGTGGTGCGGGGCTGCCTCGGCGACGCTCATCGGTGTAATGCGTGGCGCGCGGGAAGCGGCGTATGGCATAGCCCAATATCTGGGTCCCATACAACCGGGCAACGGGTCGGCACCGTAGCCGATGAGGGCGTCACAAATCAGGCATCGTCCCTTTTATCTGCCACACCACGTCGCGGCCATGTGGCAGGCGCATGGGGAATCGGGGCCGAGCCGCAGTTTCCGAGGTGCCTCGCACAGGGCACGATGAAGAAAAATTTTAAGCAAAAAATGGGGCCGTTTCTTTGCTTTGAGCGGACACTCGCATCGCTATCTGGTGTTGCTGGCGAATGACCGGTCATGGCCGCACTGCGCCACACAACCGGGCACACCGCTCGCGCCCAGCCCCGCGCCTCGTGCAACAGGCATAACCGGCCCATTTCGGCCATTGGCGCAAATGCGCCGGTTGGCTCGTCGGGGGCTAGCGAGCGCTTTTATTTTTTTCGTCCACGTTCTACCCTGATTTACGTAGGCTTGCTGTAGCTACTACCGCTTCGTTCGGACCGGCATGGCGCCACGGTAATTAGTTTCTCTCCGCGGCTGTCGTCGCCGTTGCCGCGTGGTCGCTCGTGCCAATCCGATGTCAAGGGAGACTTTTGTGGCTCAAGGTAGCTTTTTGCCTCAAGGTTTCGCCAATCTCAGCGTGGTTGAGATTGATCACCGCTATCGGCTCCTGATTGATGCAGTTCATGACTACGCGATCTTCATGCTCGACCACGCCGGAAACGTTGCCAGCTGGAACCCCGGTGCGCAACGAGCCAAGGGGTATTTACCAGACGAAATCTTAGGGCGGCACTTCTCCGTTTTCTATACCGAAGAAGACGCGCGCGCGGGGAAGCCCGCGCGATTCCTGGCTGTTGCGAGAGATCACGGCCGAGCACAGGACGAGGGGTGGCGCGTCCGAAAGGACGGAAGTCGGTTCTGGGCAAACGTTGTTATCTCCGCAGTCCGCGACGAGGCTGGCGAGCTGGTGGGCTTCGCCAAGATCACCCGCGATTTGACCGAGACCCGGCGACTCAACGAGCTGGAACGGGTGGCCGCCGACTCGGCACTCGTGCAGCGCGCTCAGGAAAACGAGAGGAAGCGCATTGCGCGCGAACTTCACGACGATCTTGGTCAGCGGATCTCCGCACTGAAAATGACCTTTGCACTCTATGAGGCGGAGATCTCACAGCATGTTCCGGCGGCAGTTCTGGATTGTTTGACAGGAACCCGGGAACTCGCCACCCAGCTCGACGGAATGGCCGCCGCGATGCGACGTATCGCGGCTGATCTGCGTCCGCCAGTTCTGGATGATCTGGGACTCGAAGCAGCACTCGAGTGGATGACAGAGAACTTTGAGCTGCGCTACGGTGTGCCGGCACAGTGTCAGATAAGCGTTGACGAATTGCACCTCAACGACCTGGCCGAAATCTCCCTTTTCCGCGTGGCGCAGGAGGCGCTGACGAATGTCGCACGGCATGCCAAGGCCATGCAAGTGGCCGTGACGCTATCTGCGGACGACCAGGACTGTCATCTGTGCATCCGGGACGATGGCGTCGGCCTCCCGAAAGAATGGAAGCTCCGGCCTGACGCATTTGGCCTTCGCGGCATGCGGGAACGAATCGCTCAGCTGGGCGGAAACCTGTTCGTTGAGGGCAAACCCGGCAACGGGGTGACAATCGCCGCGAAGGTGCCGCTGTCACGAATCAGCGGCGCAAATTAGTTCCTCCGGCGTTTTTTCCGTTGGCAAGCGTAGACCGCATTGAAAGTGTCACCGTTGCGACATTAATCGTGTCACCGCGCGCGGTACAGCCGATCCGGTGCCAACCGGAGGGCGCACAGGCGCGACTGCGGCAAGCACATGCCGCGCGAACTTCTGGTGTCGACCCGAAGCGGTCGGCCGCCGCTCCGGCACGAATGTCGGCTGAGGTACTGCTAGCCGACAGATGAAACGATTCGCCCGCAGTTTTATACGGTGCGGAGCGCTACCCCACGACGATCTATCGAAATCGGACTTGCGATCGGCTGAGGAAGGTCTCCGGAAAAGGTCAAACTGCACCACTCAACGGAGCAGAGATCGCGCAGTCTGTTCGCACCGTCGAGTGAGTGCTCGACAGATGCAGCGATTCGGCCGCTTTCGCACAGTCTCGCCGTACCCAAATTTAGCGACCGGCTGGCAGAATTGCGGCCGGAGCGAGGTTGAGTTCTCTCGCGTAAGCGTCCAGATGCTCCCCGACGTGGGCCTTTAACGTCTCGATGAATCGCTTAATTTTCGCGTCAACGAACTGGCGCGACGGATAGACAGCGTAGACATTGCGGACGTGTGTGTGGTACTGCGGCAGCACGCGAACGAGCGAGCCGCTGCGCAGGTCCTCTATCGCGGAGAACGCCGCGAGGAGGCCGATGCCGGCCCCGTCTCGCAGGGCTTGTGACATCGAGTCCATGTCGTTGACGCTGAAGTGCGCTCCGGTTGGGCGAAAGGTTGCGTCGCCGGAGGCGCTCTGAAGATGCCACTCGTCGGGCGCGTAATCGACGGTCCCGAGCAGAACGCAGTGATGGTCGATCAGGTCTTCCGGGTACGTCGGCGCCGGATGCGCTGCCAGATACTCGGGTGATGCTGCGAGGATGCAATGACTCGTGCCTATGTTCTGGCTGACGTAGGCGGAATCGGGTAGCGTTCGCGTAATCACAATACCGACGTCAAGTTGTTCTTCGAGCAGATTCGGCATGCGCTGTGACAGCAGGAGGTCGACCGAGACCTCCGGATACGAGTTGCGGTACGCCATAACAGCGCGAGTTACCAGATTGCGTCCTAGGCCGGGCACCGAGTGCACGCGCAAGGTGCCGCGCGGCTCCAGCAGAGCGTCTCGCGCCTCCGCCTCCGCGTGCTCCACGTCGGTCAGAATGGCGACACACCGGTCGTAGAACCGCCGCCCTGCGTCGGTGATGACAAGACGGCGCGTCGAGCGCTGCATGAGCCGGGTGTCCAGCGACTCCTCGAGCACCGAAACAGCGCGAGAAATGTTTCCTACAGTCGTGTCGAGGTGGTTAGCAACCGCAGTGAAGCTCCCCATTTCGACAACTTTTGCAAAAACCGACATGTTATATAACTTGTCCATCCCACCTGTCCCGTTCGTCTGAATTCTTCGTCTCGATACCCCGCCGGGCGGTCCACGTGCCACGGTGCGCGGGCACCCGCCCATCATAGGCGAGAGCCGCATTGCGTGTCGGTAAGCGTAACCTGGCAGGTCGCTCGGATTTTCCCTCCCACAGAAAGAATCATTCTTTCTGCCCTGGCTAAAACCGCGGGGTCATCCCGCCTAGACTGGGTCCCGCAGACAGGCACTCACTGACAGCCGTAAGCCAAAGCCGCTTTCTCCAGATTGGTTTGACCTGACCACGTCGGAGAAGCTCCGTTATCTGGCTGGGCATGAAGGTTGATTGCTTTGGATCGCTAACTATATTGAGGTTGAGAAAATGAACGCTCACTACGACGCCCTATATCTTTTCATCAACGGCGAATGGATTGCTGCCAGCGAACGCAATACCGCTCCGGTCGTCAATCCCGCAACGCTGCAGGAACTGGGCCACGTGCCGCTTGCAACGGCGGCTGACCTTGAGCAGGCATTGCAAACCGCGAAGCGCGCGTTTGACGTATGGCGCAATACGGTGCCGGCGGAGCGGGCACGTATTCTCAAAGATGGTGCGAACCTGATTCGCGAGCGCGCCGCACACATCGCCGAACTGCTGACGCTGGAAGAGGGCAAGCCGCTCGCCGAGAGCCGCGATGAAGTCCTGCGTGCTGCGGAATACTTCGAGTGGTTCGCAGAAGAAGCGCGTCGTATCGACGGTCGAGTTGTGCCGTCTAATCGCCCTGGCGTGCAACAACTGGTGAAGAGGCAGGCCATCGGCCCGGTCGCCGCTTTCACGCCGTGGAATTTCCCGGCCATCACGCCCGCCCGCAAGCTCTCGGCGGCACTGGCCGCCGGCTGCAGCGTCATCATCAAGCCGGGCGAGGAGAGCCCAGCGACGGCGCTCGCGCTTGCCCGCGCACTCGACGACGCAGGCTTGCCCAAGGGCGTGCTGCAGGTGGTCTTCGGCGTTCCCGATGAGGTGTCGAAGACGCTGATTGCGTCGCCGATTATCCGCAAGGTGACGTTCACGGGCTCCGTTCCCATCGGTCGACTGCTCGCCGCGCGGGCCGCCGAAGGCGTGAAGCCTATTACGCTTGAACTTGGCGGCCACGGCCCCGTGCTCGTGTTCAAGGACGCCGACGTCGAACGTGCTGCTGTCGAGGGCGCTGCGAACCGCTTCCGCGGCACCGGCCAGGTCTGCATCTCGTCGACACGCTTCCTGATTCAGCGTGAGGTGTACGACGAGTTCGCCGAGCACTTCGTGGCTGCTACCCAGTCGCTCAAGGTGGGCGACGGCATGCAACCTGGCACACAGGTTGGCCCGCTCGCGAATCCGCGCCAGATCGCCAAGATGGAAGAACTCATCGCCGATGCCGTAGCGCGCGGCGCAAAACTACTCGCCGGCGGCAAGCGCATCGAGCGCGAGGGCTACTTCTTCGAACCGACCGTACTCGCCGACGTACCGATGGACGCTCGCGTGATGCACGAGGAGCCGTTCGGTCCGATTGCGGTGCTGATGCGTTTCGACCAGCTGGAAGACGGCCTCGCCGAAGCGAACCGCCTGCCGTACGGTCTCTCGGCCTACGCGTTCACTAACAACGCCCGCACTGCCATCGACGTTGGCGACGGGTTGGAGGCCGGCATGATTGGCATCAACCAATACCGCATCGTGTCCACCGAGCTTCCGTTCGGCGGCCTCAAGGAAAGCGGCATCGGCTCGGAAGGTGGCACCGAAGGCATCGAGTTCTATCTCACCAACAAATTCATCAGCCAGATCTGAGGAGCACCCAATCATGTCAAAAGCCAATTTCGACAGCCCGCGTGAAGCCGCGCGCGCGTTCACGCCGAAGCTCGCAGCACTCGTCGACGACGTGCTGTTTCCGCAGGTCTGGGCAGACACGGCGTTGTCGCCGCGTGACAGAAGTCTTGTGACTGTTGCCGCTTTGATTGTTGGCGGGCATCTCGATGAGCTTCCCGCGCATCTGCGGCGTGCCGTCAGCAACGGCGTCACGCGCGAAGAGCTCGCGGCAACCATTACCCACCTCGCGTTCTACGCGGGTTTTCCGGCCGCTATCTCGGCTTCCGCCGCCGCGCAATCGACGCTCGGCGACGTACAGGCATAACAGGACACGCAATCATGAAAGCCATCACATTCAACGAGTTCGGCGATGCCGACGTTCTCAAACTAGCCGACGTTCCAGACCCGGAAGTGCGCCCCGACGACCTGCTGGTCCGTGTATATGCTGCAGGCGTGAACCGCGCTGACCTCACGCATCGACGCGGCGGTTACGGTCGGCCGAATTTCGGCGACTCGACCATCATGGGGCTGGAAATCGCGGGCGAAGTGCTCGAGGTGGGCGCGTCGGTCGAAGGCTATCAAGTGGGCGACCGCGTAATGGGTGTGGTCGGCGGCGGCGCGTATGCCGAACTCGCGCGCATCGACTGGCGCATGGCGATGCCGATTCCGGAGCAGCTCGACTATGTGCACGCGGCTGCCATCCCTGAAGTATTCGTCACGGCACATGAAGCGATGATGCATCTCGGGCGGCTCACGCAGGGCGATTCCGTACTCATTCATGCGGCGGCGGGCGGCGTCGGCTCCGCCGCCGTCCAGCTAGCCTACGCGGCCGGAGCGACTGTATTTGCGACTGCCGAGGCGACGAAGCTGGAACGTGTTGTTCAGCTGGGTGCCGACCATGTCATCGACTACCGCACGCAGGACTTCGCAGCTGTCGTTGCTCAGAAGACTGGTGGGCGGGGCGTCGATGTCGTGATTGATTTCGTCGGGGAGCCGTATTTTGCGCGCAATATTGCTTCCCTCGCGCACGGGGGGCGTCTCGTGCAAGTCGGGATTCTGGGTGGCGGCGGGCAGGTGAGTGTCGACCTGGAGACCATTCTGTATCACCACATCCAGATTATCGGCACGGTCATGAAGTCGCGCGCCCAGGCGGAAAAGCACGCGATGGTCCGGCGTTTCGGTGAACGTTGGCTCAACTGCTTCTCTGGCGGTCGGCGCCTCGAGCCCGTGGTTGATAGTACATTTCCTCTCGCGCGTGCGGCGGACGCCCATCGACGCATGGAGTCGTCGGCGAACGTTGGGAAAATCATCCTGACGATGAGTTGACGAGTTAAGCTGCGGCGGCAGGCTGGCAAACGCTCCGACTTGGGTGGCTGAAACTTGTTGAGTTTCAGCCGCCTATCGCTGCCGGCTGAGTGTCGCATCTTGGCCGGCAAGCGTCCGCTCTCCGGCCATGTTGTCGTCAGACCTCGGTCTGCTCAGCCATCTCGAGAGCATCGTCGACTTCAATGCCGAGGTAGCGCACTGTACTTTCGAGCTTGGTATGTCCGAGTAGCAGTTGCACCGCGCGAAGGTTCTTCGTTCGCCGGTAGATCAGCGAAGCCTTGGTACGGCGCATGGTGTGGGTGCCGTACGCCGTATCGTCCAGTGCGATCGATGCGATCCACCGATGAACCACTCGGGCATATTGTCGTGTCGACAGATGCGGCGACCCATGCAATCGGCTTGGGAATAGATAGTCGGAAGACTTCAGACCCCGCGCCCGAATCCATGCGTCAAGGCTCTGACGAGTCTGCTCCGTGATCTCGAACTGAACCGGTCGTCGAGTCTTCTGCTGCATTACCATGGCCCGCGATCCGACGTGGGCTCCTTGGCAGACGTCTTGCACCAGCAGCCGCGTCAGATCGCATGCCCGAAGTTTGCTATCAATTGCGAGATCGAACATAGCCAGCTCGCGAATGTTCGAAGACATCTGGAGTCGAGTGCGAATCGCCCAGATTTCCGGAGGCTTCAACGGCGGCTTCTGGCCAGTGAGTTTGCCCTTGTTCCACGGCACACGATTGGCTGCGCGTGCATTCTGCGTTTCCATGATGATCTCCTTCCAGTTGAAGGGAGATCCAGTGTGCCCTCTCGCGGTGGAAGAAGGGAGCGCTACCCGACCCGGAGCCGACTGTCAGGTTGCAGCAACATCAATGGCACTTCGTGAGGCAAAGGGGACGCTCAAGCTGGTGACGACAGACGCCAGCCTGCGCGGAATGCGGAAGCTGGCGTCTGTCGCACGAAAGCGAGGTGCTGATTGGCGATCGGGACACATTTTCCACGCATCAGCTGTCCAGACACGTGCGCAACTTTCGTGCGAGACGATCTGCTTCACGCGCATTGGCGATATTCGCGAAGCCCATAACGAGGCCGCGCGGCGTGCGCCGCGCGTGGCCATTCGCGTACCAGATCGAAAGCGGCAGCACCGCGAGCCCCGCCTCGCGGGCGCGCGCGGCGACGGCGATGTCGTCGACGGGGTCATCGGGGCCTTCGGCGAACTGCGCCGTGAACTGTATTCCACCTGCCGGCAAGTCGACAACCAGTCGTTCGCCAAACACCTGCTCCAGCGCGTGTACGACCAGCGTGCGCCGCTCGCTATACAACGCACGCATCCGCTTCAGATGCCGCGCAAAATGCCCCAGCTCAATGAAATCCGCCACGGTCGCCTGCAATAGCGTCGGCGATCCGGCGTTCATGCTGTGCGCCACCCGTTCGACGCGCTCGACCGCCCGCTCCGGCACCACCGTATAGGCGAGCCGCAAACCGGGAAACAGCACCTTGCTGAATGTGCCGCAATAGATCACGTGATCGTGCTTGTCGATGCTTTTCAACGCCGGCAATGGCCGGCCCAGATAACGAAACTCGCTGTCGTAGTCGTCTTCGACGATCCAGCTGGATACTTTCTCTGCCCAGTCCAGCAGCGCCATGCGTCTTGTGAGCGACAACGTATGGCCGAGTGGGCTCTGATGCGACGGCGTGACCAGTGCGAAGCGCGCCTGCGCATCCAGCAGCGTACCGCGCTCGACGTTGATCCCCGAGTCGTCCACCGGCACAGGCACCAGTTGGACACCGGTCTCGGCTAGAAAACCGCGCGCGAACAAATAGCCGGGATCCTCGAACCACACGCGATCGTTCGGACGGGCGAGACTGCGCAACACGAGCTCAAGCGTCGCACGGTAACCACCAGTAACGAACACCTGTTCCGGCAGGCAGGTCACGCCGCGCGATAGCCCGAGGTAGGTGGCGATATGTTCGCGCAGCGGCCGGTAGCCGGCCGGGTCGGGGTACGCGAACATCGCAAGTTCGCCGCTGCGCGCGCGACGCGAAACGAGCCGGTTCCATAGCTTGCTCGGAAACGCATCGAGCGCCGGCAGCCCTGGTTGCAACGGCCGCGGCTCGCCGCTCATGGCGACGGCGATGGCCAACCGACGCGGCGGCGCCGGTTGACCGCCGCGCGAATCGCCAGGCGCCTCCGGCGTGCCAGTTCCTTCGGCGCTCTGGCTATCGTGTGTGTCCTGAACACCTTGCGCACGCAACGAGTGCATCACCGATGCCGGGAGCGACGGCGATATGAACGTGCCTGCCGCACCGCGCATTTGCAGGTAGCCCTCGTCGACGAGGATCGTGTAGGCCAGTTCCACCGTGCCCCGTGCCGTGTTCAGTTGCGTGGCGAGGCTGCGCAGCGCGGGCACGCGATCGCCGGGCCGTAAATGCCCTGCTGCGATCGCGGTCCTGAAGCGCTCGCAGATCTGCAGATAGATCGGCAATTGCTGCTGCCGGTCGATTTCGATGGTCAATGAGGGAGTCGGCACGGTGATGGCGGTCTCGCGGGCAAGCGGCACAGAACCGACTTGGACTAGTCGGCTCGACGATTCTTGTCACTTTTCGCTAGAACATGATTCTTCCACAATAGTCTCTCGCGATGCGACTGCGGTGAACACTTTCACGCAATACGAGGCCCGCCGGCGCACCGCACGTTCAAATACTTTCATCTGGAGAATCTGCAATGAAGATCGTCGTGATTGGTGGTTCCGGCCTGATCGGCTCACGTGTGGTCAAGCTGCTCAGCAAGGCGGGTCATGAGGCACTTGCTGCGTCGCCGCGTACCGGTGTAAACGCGGTGACGGGCGAGGGCCTGAGCCGTGCGCTGGCAGGTGCGGACGTTGTAGTGGATGTGACGAACGCGCCGTCATGGGAGCCGCAGGCGGTGCTCGACTTCTTCCGCACCTCGGCACGCAACATCGGCAAGGCCGAAGTGGCCGCAGGGGTGCGCCATCACGTCGCGCTATCAATCGTCGGCTGCGACCGCACGGAGGAGAACGCGTATTTCACTGCCAAGGTCGCGCAGGAAGAGGCAATCGAAGCGGCGGGCGTGCCGTATACGATCGTGCGCGCGACTCAGTTCATGGAGTTCATCGGCGGCATCGCGGACTTTGGCACGGACGGCGGCACGGTGCGCATCGGCGACGGACTGTTTCAACCGATCGCCGCAGACGACGTCGCGGCGAACCTCGCACAAGTCGCACTCGCCGCGCCGTTGAACGGCACGGTCGAGATCGCCGGCCCAGACCGCGCGCCCTTCGCGGAGATCGTCACGCGCTATCTGCAATCAGTAGGCGACCCACGCCCGGTGGTGATGGATCGCGAAGCCCGGTACTACGGTGGCCGTGTCGAGGAACAGTCGCTCGTGCCGCTTGGCGACGCGAGGATCGGCTGCGTCAGTCTCGACCAATGGCTGGCACCGGCTAAAAAGGGTTGACTGCCTGTTGATGCGAAACCTGAATCATTGCCACTACATTTTCCCTCAAGAGTTCATGGAATCACGTTTGCACGCGTCCCAACCCTCTTCGCGCGAAATCTATGTCCGGTTCGCAATACCAGGTTGTTCCTTCTTCAGTCTACGCCGTGAACATGTCTGGACACCGGCATTAGGTACGTCCGGTGAAGGGCCGTTATACGCGATCTAACCGATGTCCCCATGTCTGCGCAACGGTTAGGATGGAGGGCTGCTTCTGGCCGGCTAGCGCCCGACAATCGAACACGGTGATGCGGATGTCCAACGATGCCGGTCACGTACCACCGGCGCAGCCTTGGTGGAGACCAAGATGTACTGCTTCAAGCGTCTGGGTGAGCGCGTGAAGCGCCAGCCCTTTCCACGAAGCGTGACAGAAGTCTACGCGATCGCCGACTGGGCGCGCGGCGGCTCACGCGTGGCAGGGCAACCGCTCCGTCGCAAGGCAACCGGGCGGGGCGTCCGGCAAGGCGACTACCGGGCCAAGTCCTCAGCGTTCTTGAACACCGAACACCGGTCGCGGCCGCCGAGCTTCGCCTGGTAGAGCGCGTTATCTGCCCGGTCAATCAATTGCTGTGGGCTCTCGGCCCCGTCTGCCGTAGACGCAATGCCGATCGACAACGTCACGGGATTCCCACACTCCTCATTGACCACGACAGACACTGGCGTCCTTGCCCGATAGCACTCCGCCCGGCGCCATGCTTCACTGGAGCCCATTCGGGGCAGCAGGATCAGGAATTCCTCGCCCCCATAGCGAAATGCCGTGCCGCCGGGATCCATGTCCTGCGCCAGCAGCGCGGCTACGTCCTGAAGCACCCGGTCACCCGTGGAGTGGCCGAAACGGTCATTGATCTGCTTGAAATGGTCGATATCGAGCAGCAGCACCGACAGCGGGCATCCGGTCTGGGTGCTGCGGTCAAATTCGCGCTGCAGGGCGTCGTTGAGATAGCGGCGGTTGTACAGCCCGGTGAGGGCGTCACGGTTGGCCTGCTCCTGAAGCTGTGCCTGCAGCGCCTGGACCGCCTCGAGCTGGCCCTGTAGCGCCAGTTCGCTCTGTCGCAACTTGTAGCGCGTCTCGCTCAGCGTGACTGCCCGCCTATAGGCGCCGCGCGCAAACAGCAGCAGGTAGATGGTCAGACAGGCCATGCTCAGGGCCGTCACAGGCATCGACGTATCCGGCTCGAAGTGCACGCCGAAGACGCCCGCCGACACAGCGGCCCCCAAAGCCAACAAGGCCACTGCCTCCAGCGCGCCGCGAAAGCCGCGAAATGCCGCCAGGTTGATGCAGCCGCATATAACGAGCAGGTAAGAAATCCAGAGAGGGAAACCTAGCCAGGCTGCCCATAAGCCAAAGCAGAAGTCGTCCAGCCGAAGATTATTAAGTTCGCCCCCCAAGGGATCGCGGGAAAATCTGGCCACCGCGTACACCACGTGTGGATAGACTAGAAACTGCAGCGACATCAAGAGCCAGGTGATCGTGTCTTGCCCGGTGACCCGGAAGTGCAGCGCAAAGATAGCGAAACCGATCCACCACGACGTCGTGCGATTGAGGTGGTTCATCCGTACCACCCAATGCACCCTGGCTCGGTTGTGGTTGTCTGACATCACGTTCGATTTATCTGCTATTCGAGCCCAGGATGTAGCTTCCATTAACCAGGCCAGCGCACGCGTGACTTGGCTCAGTGTTTCGAGCAGAGAAGGTGTTCGGGATGTACTTGAGGAAAATGAGACCGGGCACAATGCGCTTGTACTCAGCCGGGCCCATGTTGGCGCGCAGTTTGTAGGTGGTCGCCCAGAGTGACTTCTTCATTTCGTCAAGCATCATTGCCAACCGTCCCACGGGTCCCGCTCGCTTACGTGTGCGTTGGCCTCAGCCCACGCGATTGTTTTGGAGATATTAGCCTTTTGCACATTTGCCTCGTTCACGCTGTCAGCCCCGGGGTGCCAGATATCGGCCCCAAAAACGATATCAGATATCTTACATTGTCGAATGGATTCATAACGCGGCGACACGGCTGGCGAATCTGCCCGCCGCGGTCGTTATACCTCTGCGTCCGATTACTGGCACGGAGCCGACGCCTGAGCGTCAGCATCGCATTCACCTACAATGACTGTAGCTGGGCGCACTGCGACGGATGGGGCCGTCCTTCAGGACGAGCGACCCTGCGCCGGAACTTCCGTAGCCGACCCGAAGCGGACTCTCAATGTCACCGAAAGCTGCCATTCGATCCCGGCACCAAACAACGAAGATTGCGCTTGTGTCGTCCGACCAATTGGCCCGTTTCTTCTACAGCCGGATAGAGGAAAAGTGTGCGCTCACCCAATCAGACAATTCTTGTAACGAGTTGCACTTGATCTCCCCGCCCATCGTGGCATCCCAGAGATAGATCGGTTCTCCGCGACTGAGCCGCTGTTGGAGAATTATAAGTTTCGATCGCAACCAGCTTATGGTCGTTGCTGCATCGTAGTGATATGCCTCGATAAACCGGACGTATGTATCGCGGTCGACCTTACCCGTGAGCTCAAGCGACCGATCCAATTCGGCGTTGAAGGCTTGCGCGTCGTTCATCACTCATCTCTCGGTTTCGACCTTGATCTTATCGACCGTGACGCCCATCAATGAGCGTTGCTTGAATCCGTTTGACAGTACCTTTTACTTGAACGGGGGCCAACTGTCGAGTGACCCAATTTGGCCGGATGCCGACTCACGCGCATTGCATAACGTGGCGCGCATCGAGTTGAGGCGAGAGTCCGCGTGCGACCGAGGGTGTGTCAAAACCCGCGCGTTCGCCTAGACTGAATCAACCTGTTAGCGCGAGAGGCGGAGATGGGGCGATTCGTCGAAGGTACAAGCCGCAATCAGGCCACGTTGCTGCCGGAGTGTCTCGAAGACTTTATCGCTGAAGACAATCCCGTGCGGATCGTCGACGCATTCGTAGACGAACTCGATCTGGCTTCCATGGGCTTCGAAGGCACCACGCCGGCGATCACGGGCCGACCGTCTTACCATCCCTCCGTTCTGCTCAAACTTTACATCTACGGCTATCTCAATCGCGTGCAGTCGAGCCGACGTCTGGAGCGCGAGTGCCAGCGTAATGTCGAACTGATGTGGCTGACCGGTCGCCTCGTGCCGGACTTCAAGACGATTGCCGAGTTCAGACGCAGCAATGGCGCCGGCATTCGCAATGTATGCCGCCGCTTCGTGGTGATATGCCGCGACCTGAAGCTGTTCACGCAAGCAGTCGTTGCCATCGACGGCAGCAAGTTCAAGGCGGTCAACAGTCGCGATAACAACTTCACGCCCAACAAGATCGCAAAGCGTCAGGAGCAGATCGAGCAAAGCATCCAGCGCTATCTCGATGCGCTGGAAACTGCTGATCGCACGCAACCCGCAGAGGTCGAAGCGAAAACCGAACGGCTGCGGGAAAAGATCGAGACGCTGCGTGAGCAGATGCGCGATCTGGATCGGGCCGCGGAACTGTTGAATGATTTACCGGAAAAACAGGTTTCGCTGACTGACCCCGACTCACGTTCGATGATGTCGCAAGCCAAGGGCACAGGCGTGGTGGGCTACAACGTTCAGGTGGCTGTTGATACGAAGCACCACCTCATCGTGACCCACGAAGTGACGAACGTCGGTAGTGACCGCGCTCAGCTAAGCCCGATGGCCAAAGCCGCGCGCGAAACGATGGGCAAGAAGAAGCTCAAGGCGCTGGCCGATCGCGGGTACTACAGCGCGACGGAGATCAAAGCATGCGATGACGCTGGTATTGCAGCGCTGGTGCCAAAAACACAAACCTCCAGTGCAAAGGCAGATGGACGGTTCGATCGGGCCGACTTCATCTACATCGCGAAAG
This sequence comes from Paraburkholderia sp. SIMBA_027, assembly GCF_046535315.1. Classification (NCBI taxonomy): domain Bacteria; kingdom Pseudomonadati; phylum Pseudomonadota; class Betaproteobacteria; order Burkholderiales; family Burkholderiaceae; genus Paraburkholderia; species Paraburkholderia sp. SIMBA_027. Next base: position 5 of record NZ_JAWRWY010000037.1, on the reverse strand, counting down.
ACGAC
>NZ_JAWRWY010000036.1:0-30779 GCF_046535315.1 Paraburkholderia sp. SIMBA_027 | reverse complement strand
CAAGCGAGACCGTTATCTGTTAAGGATAACTACGCGCGTGACGCACAGTTGCCCACAGCCGCCAACTTGACAATGCCACGGTGAGCGGCATCGTGTTCATGATGGAACGGCGCGGCGTGCGCTCTAAGTGCCGGGCGATAGTCGAGATCGCCGACGCTATCGAACGTATCGAACAGGGCGTCGTCGAGCACGAATTCGATCGAGCTAGCCGCGCTGAACGCGGTTGACTCTCGCATCAGATCGACGCGCCCGCGCACCAGCGCGCCAATGCGCGTCTGTATCGTGCGTCGCTGCGTGGCGGGGCAACGCGCGTCGAGCGTGCTGCGTCCGGATTCGGTCGCCCGGCTCAGACGCAGCACGATGACGTCGCCTTCATTGATGAGACTGACGGTCACCCGCTTCTGCGAATCGAAACCTGTACCAGCGAGAGCTGGATTTCCTCCATGCACTGATCGAAATCGAATGGGTTCAAAATACGCTCCATGGCGCGAAAAGGTCTCGCCAACGTCCACGAAATCACGTACACGGTGCGCAATGCACGTGCCACTCCCCACGAGCCCCTGTTGCGCAACAGGACGGTCGCTGGCGCCGCATCGATTTGCCAGACTGGCCGGATCCCACCTCCGGCGTTGAGATTGCGCCGATACCAAAGCGCGCTCAAAGGAACAATGGGTAGCAAAATGTCTTCTGATCGAGATCACTGCGCAACATTCAACGAAAAGAGCCCGCACTGGGGCGGGCGTAAATGTACTCGTTGCAACGGTAGGTCGGGGGCATCTTTCCTCAAGCGTTTTGCAGAACGCTACGGCGAAGCGGGTGGCCTAAAACCGCTTACTTTGCCGATGTTTCACCGGAACCAAGATCGGCGCCCGTAACCGGATCGAGATCCGTGCGTGAGGCAGTTCTGGCCGCCATGGCTTTCAGCGTTTCGACGTCCTCTGCACTAACCTTGACCTGCGCAGTGCCGTCACCGCCATCCACGGCAGGTTGTGGCGACTCGTCGAATTCCCACTCAGGGCCTTCGTTCCACGGGCCCCGCTGGTCGTCGCCTTTTGAAAAGTCGTAGTACACATTTGCAAATTTTCCCACGCCGGGTAGCTTGCCCTGGGGAAAATTCGGCTGGATCGCATGCAGCGCCTTCTCAAACGACTTCTGGTGGGCAATCTCCCGGGTCATCAGAAAACCGAGTGCTTCGCGGATACCGGCATCGTCGGTCACATTAATGAGGCGCTCGTAAACGATCTTTGCGCGCGCTTCGGCAGCTATGTTTGAGCGCAGGTCGGCGGTTGGCTCGCCGATGGTATCAATGTAGGCCGCACTCCATGGGATGCCGGCCGAATTGGTCAGCGCCGGTCCGCCACCGTATAAGAGTGCCGTAGTGTGGGAATCGTTGCCGCCCCCAGTCAGCGACCGGTACAACTCGGCCTCTTCTTCCACCGCCTCTGCGAGTTGCCCTTTGGCGCCCTTGTTCAGCATCGCGACGATAGAGCCGATGACTTCAAGATGACTGAGTTCCTCCGTGGCGATGTCGAACAGCAGGTCCTTGCGGCCGGGATCGTCTTCGGCGACAGCCTGGGTGAAATAGCGGCATGCGGCGGCAAGTTCCCCCTGCGGACCGCCAAATTGCTCGAGTAGCAGGTTTGCCAGGCCCGGATTAGGCGTTGCGACGCGCACGGTGTACTGAAGACGCTTGTTGTGAGCGAACATGGTGAACTCCTTCGGACAAAGCCGATCCATACACCTCTGCTGGAAAGAGATGGACATCGGCTGGATCTGACCGAACGGCGCTGGGGTCGACCGACCGCAGCGCACCCGGGTGGGCGTTCGGATCTCGGAACGAGTGTTCCGGCGGATAGCGGGGCGAGAACCGCTGTTGACATAGTCGCCCGGCCTGATTAGCACATGCCGTGCCGCGACGTGTATTCAGGTCCCAACCTAACGATGGGCCATGCTACGCGGCCGGCGGAAAAATTCGTTAACCGATAGAACAGCGGCTGCAAGCCTCCTGTCGCTAAGGCCGCGGGAAGCCTCAACGGTGTCGGCCTTCCTGATTGTTCCGCCAGGCACGTTCGATGCGCGATCACATTGACTGGGATTCGATGATGCCCGGCGGCGCGGCTTGGTCGGTCGACGATCAGTTACGTGGTTTGGTCCCCACTGTGTTTGAGACAATGGAGAAAAAAATGGCAGCCGGTCCAAAGCAGCAAAACGCGACTCGCGTGTCCGAAAGCCGCATCGATAGCGCGGTCGAGGCAACTTTCCCCGCCAGTGATCCGCCTGCTATCGGCGGCGCGACTCGTGTCGAAGAAGATCCGGCGGAGCGCGACGATCGCCACAATCGAGTTCGTCATCGCGCGTACCAGTTGTGGGAGCAGGCGGGCGCGCCTGAAGGCCATACCGACGAATACTGGCACAGGGCCGAAGCAGATACCGCCGAAGCGCGGCGCAGCGCCTCATCCGTCGGCAACGACCAGAAGTAGCCGCAACGAAGCGCAGGTTGAGGCAGCCCATCGGCGCGGAGAATTTCATGACGCTTGACGAGATCTATGCCCGAATATGGGATTGTCTGCGCCGCGCGGCGGCTGATGCACCGCAGGAAGCACCCTCTTTCGTGACGATGCAGGCGGCGACCGTCGGTATCGACGGCGCGCCGAGCGTGCGCACGGTGTTACTTCGCGATGTGAGCGAACCGGAGGGCCTGATCACGTTCCATACGGATCGGCGGTCGCCAAAGCTCGCCGAACTGGTCAAAGAGCCGCGCATCGCGCTCGTCGGCGTAGATGCCCGGCACAGTCTGCAGATCCGCTTAGCCGGTACGGCGGGAATTGTGCTCGACGATGTGGCGCGTCGGCTCGCCTGGACATCGAGTCCTGATCACAGCCTGATAGTGTATCGAACCACGATTGCGCCCGGCACGCGGATCTATGATCCCGACGATGCGCTTGGTGCCGACCACATCGGTGACGAGGCCGATGGGTTTGCCAATTTCTGCGTTGTGAAAGTGCGCCTGGACAGTCTTGAATGGTTGAAGCATTTGTCGAATGAGCGTCATGAACGGGCGCGGTACATTCGAGTGGGAGGCGCGTGGGAGCCGACCTGGATTGCGCCGTGACGGACTTCAATTGCGCGCACGCGTAGCCGCTCCGCTCGAGCGCGTCGAGTCGGCATGAAACCCAAGCTGATGCAGGTGTGTCTGGGAGCGACGGGGCGGCTCCACGCGTGTACGCCACCAGTAACGGTTCGCCCACGAACTGTTTGATGAACTGGAGTCGTAATGCCGCCTGTGGCAACCAGTTCGGCTTTGTCCGTAACGGGCGATTCGGCGGCGTCGGTGCGAGCGTCACTGGCGACGCGGGGCCGCCATGGACGGCGCTTGTGTCGTCTATGGAAGATGATGTCCGCCCGTCACGCCATAGATTTCGCCCGTGACGAAGCTCGATTCCTGCGAAGCCAGCAACACATAGACCGGCGCAAGTTCCGCAGGTTGGCCGGGCCGCTTCATGGGCGTTTCCGCGCCGAACTGCTCCACCTTTTCCTGCGGCTGCCCGCCGCTCGGTTGCAGCGGCGTCCAGACCGGCCCCGGTGCGACTGCGTTCACGCGAATGCCGCGCGACGCGACCTGTTTCGCGAGCGCATGTGTGAACGCGGTGATTGCAGCCTTCGTCGACGCGTAATCGAGCAGACCCGGACTCGGCTGGTAACTCTGTATCGACGAGGTATTGATGATCGTCGCGCCTGGCGGCATGTGCGGGAGGGCTGCTTTGCACAGCCAGAACATTGCGAAGACATTGATGCGGAACGTCGCCTCGAATTGCTCGGTTTCGAGATCGGCGATCCGTTCGACATAGTGCTGCTTACCGGCCACATTCACGAGGACGTCCACACCGCCGAGTTGCGCGATGCTGTCTCGCACGAGGTGCTGGCAGAAGCCTTCGTCGCCGATGTCGCCAGGCAGGGCGATCGTCTTCGCGCCGGCCGATTGAGTGAGCGCTATCACCTCCTGCGCATCGCGTTCCTCGCTGGGCAGATAGTTGAGGGCCACGTCGGCGCCTTCGCGCGCGAAAGCGATCGCTACCGCGCGGCCGATGCCGCTGTCCGCGCCGGTAATCAGCGCGCGCCGTCCCCTCAGGCGTCCGAATCCCTGATAGCTAGCCTCGCCATGATCGGGCCGTGGCGTCATCTCTTGAGTGAGCCCTGGAGCGGGTTGTGGCTGGCGTTCGAAATCCGGCGCGGGATACTGCTTCGTCGGATCCTGCATCGTGTACTGGTTCAGGGTCGATGGCATGGTTGGCTCCTTCAGGTGAAAGGCGTGGAATGACGGAAAGCGAATTGACGCTTACTCTGCGCAACACGCGTTCCGTCATGCGGTCTCGCCTTCGTCTTCACAAACCATAGGCTGCCCGCCCGGCCCTCTCTCAGATGCGCGCCACGGCGCAGCAGGCGATCGCGTCAACGTCGAAGGATTCATGCCCCCGACGGTCAGTCAGGCAGGTTTGCGTCTTGCGCAATGGACGCATCGATCCCGCGAGCAACGCAAGAGGAGAGCGTCCAATGGCCAGCGCAACCGTAAGCGATTTCATCGTCGAACGTCTGCACCAATGGGGTGTACAGCGACTGTTCGGCTATCCTGGCGACGGCATCAACGGCATGTTCGGCGCCTTACAGCGTGCCGAAGGCAAGATGGATTTCGTGCAGGCGCGTCACGAGGAAATGGCCGCATTCATGGCGAGCGCCCATGCAAAATTCAGCGGCGGGCTTGGGGTCTGTATCGCGACATCGGGGCCGGGCGCCGCGCATCTGCTCACGGGTCTCTACGATGCGCGCCTCGATCACATGCCGGTGCTGGCGATCGCGGGACAGCAGGCGCGCGCCGCGTTGGGCTCGCACTACCAGCAGGAACTCGATCTCGTGTCAATGTTCAAGGACGTGGCCGGCGCCTATGTGCAGCAGCCGAGCGTGGCTGCGCAGGTGCGCCATGTGGTTGACCGCGCGGTGCGCATCGCGTTGTCTCGCCGCACGGTGGCCGCCATCGTGCTGCCGAACGATCTCCAGGAACTCGAATACGAAGCGCCGCCGCGCAAGCATGGCACGGCGCACTCCGGGGTCGGATACGCCGCGCCCGAAGTCCTGCCGCGTCAGGAGGATCTGCAGCGCGCGGCAGATGTGCTCAACGCCGGGCATCGCGTGGCGATGCTGGTGGGCGCAGGCGCGCTGCAGGCCACTGACGAAGTGATCGCCGTGGCCGAACGTCTGCATGCGGGGGTAGCCAAGGCGCTGCTGGGCAAGGCCGTCGTGCCTGACGACCTGCCTTGGGTGACCGGCTCGATCGGACTGCTCGGCACGAAACCGACCGACGAGATGATGTCGTCGTGCGATACCTTGCTGATGGTGGGATCGGGCTTTCCGTACGCCGAATTTTTGCCGAAGGAGGGCGATGCGCGCGCCGTGCAGATCGACATCGACGCGGGCATGTTGAGCCTGCGCTATCCGTTGGAAGTCAGCCTCGTCGGTGACAGCGCGGCCACGCTGCGCGCGTTGCTGCCGCTGCTCGAACAGAAGAGCCAGGAGAGCTGGCGCAACCGCATCGTGCACGCGAACGAGCGCTGGCAACGCGTGCTCGACGAGCGTGAGCAGGCGCCGACGGGCGGCAAGGTAAATCCGCAGCGTGTGGTGACGGAACTGTCGCCGCGGCTGCCCGATGGTGCGATCGTCACGAGCGACTCCGGCTCGTGCGCGAACTGGTATGCGCGCGATCTGAAAATTCGCCGCGGCATGATGTGTTCGCTGTCGGGCGGGCTGGCGTCGATGGGCGCGGCGGTGCCGTATGCCATCGCCGCGAAATTCGCGCATCCGGGGCGGCCGGTGATCGCGCTGGTCGGCGACGGTGCGATGCAGATGAACAATATGGCCGAACTGATCACGGTCGCGAAGTACTGGCACAACTGGGCCAGCCCGTGCTGGATCTGCGCGGTCTTCAACAACGAGGATCTGAATCAGGTCACCTGGGAGCAGCGCGTGATGATGGGCGATCCGAAATTCGAGGCCTCGCAGGATATTCCGAACGTGCCGTATCACCGATTCGCGGAATTGATCGGCCTGACCGGCATTTACGTGGACGACGCCGAACAGATCGGCGACGCCTGGGAACAGGCGCTGGCTGCGCCGCGTCCGGTTGTGATCGAGGTGAAGACCGATCCCGAGGTGCCCCCGCTGCCGCCGCATGTGACGCTCGATCAGGCGCGCCATTTCGCGACGGCCCTGATGCAGGGCGACCCCGGCGAGCGCGGCATCATCGCCAATACGGCGCGGCAGGTGATGGCTTCGGTGCTGCCGGGCAAGAAGTGACCCGCTGCGCTCGACGGGGAGACGCTCGCGACTAGCGGAAAGGTGTGGTCAATGGCCGCAGCGCGGGCGCGGGCCGGTCGTCGTCGAAACTCTCGCACGGTTCAACGCGTCCTTGCCGCGTAACGTACTTGCCCCGTGCACGGTGGAGGGCTAGCGGTGCGACACAGCGTGCGCAGCGCGAGACTGCCGCCTTCTTCGCGCCAGCGGATCGCCCGGCCGCACCCTTCGTTTCCGCAGCCTTCTTCGCCGCTGCCGAGCGATTCACGGCCGGACGGTCCGCCGCGCTTTTCGTCTGCCTGAACACAGCAGCGGGCGACGCTCGCGCCTTGCTCTCTTTCTTCAGCGTGTCGTGCGCGAGCGCTTCGCTTTCGACTCGGCGCTGACGGGCGCTTGCTCGCCCCTACTGGCGGCGCGGTCTAGGGTGGCCCGCTTGCGCGTCCCCTCGCTGGCGCCGCTTTTCGACACTCTCAACGATGGCGGGAGATCCACGCCCGCGCGGCGCGCCTTCGACAGTCCGATCCCGATAGCCTGCTTCGCCGAGCGGACGCCCGAAGGCCAGAACGACAAGCGCAAGGGCGCCGCGCAAAAGGCGCTGCCGACGATCGAAGAGCACTATCGGATGTCGCAGACGCTGGCGAAAAAATTAGGCGCGAAGACGAACTGATCGCGGCACTCGGTGGCGCGCGAACGTGGTGGTCTTCAGGCATCCAAAATGCGCCTATGCAGCATCCGGTGATCGCTCGGCGACGAGCGCGTGCCGCTCGTTTCGCTTAGTTTGCTCCGGCTCCTCTCTCTGGCGTCCGAATGTCGAGCCAAGCCCGATATCATGGAGTTCGAATGATTGGCCTGATCATTCCCGCGCACAATGAAGAGCGCTATCTGTCGGCGTGTCTCGACGCGGTACGCTGCGCGATGGCGCATCCGTTGCTGGGTGGCGAACCCGTAGAGACGGTCGTGGTGCTCGATGCCTGCACGGACGGTTCCGCGCGGCATGTTATGCGATCCGGCTGCGACGCGCTGATCGTCGAGGCGCGTAATGTCGGCGCGGCGCGCTCTGCCGGCGCCCAGGCGATGATCGCGCGCGGTGCGCGCTGGCTGGCGTTTACTGACGCGGACAGTCGCGTTGCGCCGGAATGGCTGGTTGCACAACTCGCGCTGTGCGCGGAGGGAGCCGATGCGGTATGCGGGTGCGTCAACGTGGACGACTGGAGTATGCATTCTCCCGCATTGGCCACGCACTGGTCTCGGCACTACCGCGATGCTGATGGCCATCGGCATGTACATGGCGCGAATCTTGGGGTCAGCGCGCACGCCTATGTCGGCGCGGGTGGTTTTCCCGCGCTGGCGTGCGGTGAAGATGTCGCATTGGTGGATCTGTTGATCGCCACGGGGGCGAATGTCGCGTGGAGCGCTGCGCCCCGCGTGACCACGAGCGGACGATTCGACGCCCGGGTCAACGGTGGTTTCGGCACGACGCTAGCGGCGTGGGCGAGCCAGTTGAGCGATCGGCAAGATAACAGCGAGGACGACAGCGAACCTTCGATCGCGCTATAAAGGGTATGCCGATGCTGGTTTCTGGCTGCGCGCCGTTCAGGTAACCGCGCGTTCTCGCTCTCGACGTTGTGCGGCGCCGGAGAGCCAGCAGCAGATTGCGGCGCGAATGTGCACGGGGCGGACCGAACCGAATTGCCAAAGGGAGCGTATTTTCCCTCAACCGAAGCTTCAGGCATCGCGCTCTATACTTGCCATGACGAAATCGCAGGCTTCCTCTGTCACTGAATCGCGCCCTGCGCCCGAGACGCCCCCCGAGTGGAATGGCTTCGTCCGGGTCCGCGGCGCGCGCGAACATAACCTCAAGAGCGTCGATCTCGATGTCCCGCGCAATGCGCTCGTGGTGTTCACCGGCGTATCCGGTTCCGGCAAGTCGTCGCTTGCGTTCGGCACGTTGTACGCGGAAGCGCAACGGCGCTATTTCGAATCCGTCGCGCCCTACGCGCGGCGCCTGATCGAGCAGGTCGGCGCGCCCGATGTGGACGCCATCGAAGGTCTGCCGCCCGCCGTCGCATTGCAGCAGCAACGCGGCGCGCCGAACGCGCGTTCTTCGGTGGGCAGCGTGACGACGCTGTCGAGCGTCGTCCGCATGATGTATTCGCGCGTGGGCAGCTATCCGCCGAAACAGCCGATGCTGTACGCCGAGGATTTTTCGCCCAATACAGTGCAAGGCGCGTGCACGACCTGTCACGGACTGGGCCGCGTGTACGACGCAACCGAGCGCTCGATGGTCCCCGATGACTCGCTGACGATCCGCGAGCGCGCGATTGCCGCGTGGCCGCCCGCGTGGCACGGGCAGAATCTGCGCGACATCCTCGTTACGCTGGGTTATGACGTCGACACGCCGTGGCGCGATCTGCCCAGGCAGGATCGCGACTGGATCCTGTTCACCGACGAACAACCGACCGTGCCGGTCTATGCGGGATTCACGCCGAAAGAGACGCGCGCCGCGCTCAAGCGCAAGACGGAGCCCAGCTATCAAGGGACGTTCTCCGGCGCGCGTCGCTACGTGCTGCATACTTTCGCGAGTACGCAGAGCGCCTTGATGAAGAAGCGCGTGTCCAAGTACATGATCAGCAGCGTATGCCCCACGTGTAACGGAAAACGCCTGAAGCCGGAGGCGCTTTCGGTGACTTTTGCGGGTCTCGACATTGGCGAACTGTCCCAACTGCCGCTCGCGCGGCTCGCGTCGTTGCTCGAACCCGTGTCGCGCGGCGACTGGCCGTTCGAACAGGCGAAAAAGGTCGGGGCAGCGCTCGACCGCGAGGCGCGCCGCGCAGCAATGAAGCGCCGCGTCGCTGCTGGAGGAGCCAGGCATGGATCCGCGCCGGACATGCGGCGCACGCCCAATCTTTCGGAAGAAAAGCGCGTGGCCGCGCAACGGCTCGCGATCGAATTGCTCGATCGAATCAAGACGCTGATCGATCTGGGTCTGGGATATCTCTCGCTCGACCGAGCCACGCCGACACTCTCTTCGGGCGAGTTGCAGCGACTGAGGCTAGCGACACGACTCTCGTCCCAACTGTTCGGTGTCGTTTATGTGCTCGACGAGCCATCGGCAGGGCTGCATCCGGCCGATGGCGATGCGTTGCTCGAAGCGCTGCAGCGCCTCAAGGCCGCAGGTAATTCGCTGTTCGTCGTCGAACACGATCTCGGCGTGATGCGGCAAGCCGACTGGCTTGTCGATGTCGGGCCGAACGCGGGCGAAGCAGGGGGCGAAGTGGTCTACAGTGGACCGCCGGACGGACTGTCACAGGTGACCAGTTCACATACGCGTCGGTATCTGTTTTCGGACGACGATGCCCGGCAAACGGGTACCGCGTTGCAGCGCCGCGAACCGCGCTGCTGGTTGCGGCTACAGGGCGTCACGCGCAACAATCTTCATCAATTGGACGCAGCTTTTCCGCTCGGCTGCCTGAGCGTCGTGACCGGCATTTCGGGTTCCGGAAAATCGAGCCTCGTGAGCCAGGCACTGCCGGACCTCGTCGCCGGGTATCTGGGTCGCGACGCCGATGCACCCGATGAGGAAGAAGAGGCCGATCCGTTGCTCGCCACCGGGAACGCCACCACTGAAGGGCGAATTGTCGACGGCATGGAGCGCATTCGTCGGCTGGTGCGTGTCGATCAGAGACCGATCGGCCGTACGCCGCGATCGAATCTCGCCACATACAGCGGAATGTTCGACCATGTCCGCAAGCTGTTTGCGCAGACGCCTGCGGCGCGCAAGTGTCGTTACAGTGCCGGACGATTTTCGTTCAATGTTGCTCAGGGCCGCTGCCCGACCTGCGAGGGTGAAGGCTTCGTGATGGTCGAACTGCTCTTCCTGCCGAGTGTCTACGCTGCCTGTTCGACCTGTCACGGCAGTCGCTACAATCCGCAGACGCTCAAAATCCGCTGGCGCGAACGCACGATCGCTGATGTGCTTGCGATGACGGTGGCTCGTGCGTGCGAATTTTTTGCGGGCGAGGCGCAGATCATGCGATCGCTCGACGTACTGCGTGCGATCGGCCTTGGCTATCTGCGACTTGGGCAGCCCGCTACGGAGCTTTCGGGTGGCGAGGCACAGCGCATCAAGCTCGCCACCGAGCTACAGCGCGCGCAGCGCGGTGATACGCTCTATATCCTCGATGAACCGACTACGGGTCTTCATCCGGCCGATACCGATCGACTGATGAAGCAGTTGAACGGCCTTGTCGATGCGGGCAACACGGTCATCCTTGTCGAGCACGACATGCGCGTGGCCGCCGGATGCGACTGGTTGATCGACGTGGGACCGGGCGCGGGCGAGGACGGAGGACGGATTGTGGCCGCGGGCGTGCCAGAAATGGTTGCACGTCAGCAGCGAAGTCGGACCGCGCGCTATCTGCGGGAAGCGCTGGCTTTGAAGGATGCGCCGTGAGGGATGCGTTAGGTTGACCTCACCAACTACAAGCGCTCAGGGCTTTTTGGTGTCCCGCGCTGCGTGTTCAATGTCACCGATGATCTCGTGCGTCCGAGGAGCCTGTGGCGTTGGCTGACTATGCGGTCACGTCCCTGCAAAATTGCCTACGGCCTCGCATGCGCGAGAAGGGAGTTCACTTTCAGTGGTGGTGAGTCATCCCGAAAGGGCGGACCGGGCTCGAACGACCGGATCACGTCTGGTTCAAAGATCAGGCAGTAGGTGCTACCACCATATTGAAAAAAGCCAAGTTCGCTTCCCTTAACCACATGCTGTCCTGGTGTGACGGCGATGCGGCACGACGATACTTCGGCCATACCGACGAACGCGCAAGCGATGTTGCCAAGCGCGGGCTCGTCGGTTTCGATCACGATGATCGCGCGTGCCGCGGTGGCGGTGGTGTAGCCCTGCGAATCGTTCAGTCCGCGTGCATCGGTTCCTTCGCGTTCGAGTTCCGAATAATAAGTGCCATCTACGTTGTACGCTTCGCGAATTGTCCCCGCGACCGGGGCATGCCAACGGTGGTAGTTGAAGGCGCTAAGGTAGCCCTGATAGACGCTGCCGCCGACGAACCGCTCGACCACGTTTCGATCCGTCCCCGCGAGAATTTCGCGTAGCGAATACGGCTGCGCCTTGATCCAGAAGCGATCGTGCAGCCGGCAGTCCTCGCTCACGTCATAAGGCGACGCTTCGCAGGCGTTGACGATCACGGCGGGATTGGACGGCTCATGGACGGGCCTTGCGTCATCGCGCAAACGCCGCGTGAAAAAGTCGTTCCACGATGCAAACCCCCAATGCAGTTGCGTGCGATCGCAGAGATAATCGGAGAGCTGCATTTTGTGCTGCGCGCGCTCGCTGAACCATCCGTCGGGTTCGGCGGTCGTGAGATGGGTGCGCGAATGCGGACCGCTCAAAAAGCCGCACCAATGTGTGAGGAGCTTGCGCAGTTGTGCATTGAAGGCGGGGTCGCGAAACACCGCGTAGCCCGACGGCATGCACATTGGCCAGTCGAGCACCAGATTGAGTGGCGTGGCGACTGGCACGGTGGCGTTAAACGGCGGTGCGTAGCCCATCAGATAATCGACGATGCAAATCAATTCGTCGAAATTGGCGTAAGCGGTTTCGAAGCCCGCGGCAAGCGCTTCGTCGATTGCTCGCGAGAGATTCATGCGCAGCACGCTATCGCCCTCAACCAGCGCCTGAAGCTCGCGCACGACGCCCGTCATCGGCTCGCTTCGGCCGCGCTCGCGCGCCGCTTGCGCGAGCCTGCGCCGGAATGCCACGGCAGCTTCTTCCTGTTGCGGCATCCAATTGCCAAGCCGGCGCTTGGGCTGCATGCTCGCGCCGCTGGAGCGGCGAATGTCAGGCACTGTGTGCATGGAGTCTCCTGCGACTTCCGTAGGTAAGTCAGAGGCGTGACAAGGCTGGTCGCATTGCGCATGCCTGCCCGAAGAAGCGATGTAGTGCGGCCGGATTGGAAACGGCTCGAAGGCATCGACGCGGAGCGAGGTCCTATGAAGTTTCTCATACTCGGTATCAATACGGCTGTATGAAGGACGACGCTTGCTCGGTATTCGCTGTCATTTCAGTTCGCCGGGCAGGTAGTTGGTCCATTCGTCGGCAGCTTTGCCGGCGCTCACTTCGGCATGCGGGTGGTCTTCTTCGCGACCAGCAGTTTGTTACTGCTCGTCTCGCTCAAAAAAAAACGCCGCGAATGGCGGCCAAAAGTTCTGCATCGAGCAAGCCTGAGCAGAACCTGAGAGAGATGACTTGCGTCGCGTTTCGGACGTGTGGACGATAGCATTGCCGGTATTGCTACGCGTGTTTCGCCACGGTTCGTAAGACCGGGATGCTATGCCTGCAGCTTGACATTCGCACTTTTTTCGCGCTGCGGATCCGGGACATCGCCGCAGTTCTGGAACAGAGCCGAGACGTCGTTCGCCGGCATCGGTTTACCGAACAGATACCCCTGCGCGAAATCGCAGGGCTGGGTGCAAAGCCACCGAAACACGTCTTCGTCCTCGACACCTTCAGCGGTTGTCTTGATTTGCAGGCTACTCGCAAGTCCCAGGACTGCAGACACAATTTTTTCGTGTCCGGCTATCTTCCAGTCGAGGAACGAGCGGTCGACCTTGATCTTGTCGATCGCAAGGTGAGTCAGGTGATAGATCCCGGAATAGCCGGTCCCGAAATCGTCGAGCGCAACACTTATGCCCCATGACCGCAGCTTCAAAAGGTTGTCCCGGACCACCGAGAGCTTGGATACAAGCGCGTGTTCCGTAATTTCAATTTCCAGCCTGGCCGGCGCAAATCCAAACTCGATAATTTCGTCATACAGCCGGTCTGCGAAACCCGCATCTTCGAGCATCGACGCCGTGACGTTGATTGCAAGTACCAGCTCATCAGGCCATTGCGCCGCGCAGACGATTGACCGTTTTAACAACAGAAACGTCATTTCCGGGATGAGGCCGAGGCGATCGAGGACGGGAACAAATTCCGTCGGCATCTGGAGGCCACGATGAGGACAACGCCAACGGGCCAGGATCTCGAACCCAACGACTATTCGGCCAGGCAGGTTGACGACTGGCTGAAAAAACGGTTCTATCCGGCCTAGTTTCAGCGCAAGTATGAGATCGCTTTCAAACTCGCTATCAGGCTTCTCGGCGTCCTCGTAACTCGGATCATAGAAGTGAAACATAGCGCGTCCGGCTCTCTTTCCCCGGTACATCGCATGGTCAGCACAATGCATGAGCGTGTCGGGGTGCACGGCATCGATAGGCGCGATACTTATCCCGATGGTCGCACCTACCACGATCTTGTTTGTCAGCGATTCTAGTGGGGTAAAAAGGCTGGTCAGGATACGCTTTGCTAACGCAGAGAGTCTCCGCTTGTTATCGTCGTCGACGAGTAACGCGAATTCGTCCCCGCCAATTCGGGCCACACAAGTCTTCGATTGAAGCCCGATATCGCTGAGGCGCTGCGCAACCTCACATAGCACCTTGTCGCCAACCGCATGGCCATGGCTGTCGTTAATGCTTTTGAACCTGTCGAGGTCGATAAGAAAAATGGCAGCAGTGCAAGGCGTCCTCTCTAGCGCGGCAGCTAGTTGCTCATGGAATACGCGCCGATTAAGCAGCCCCGTAAGTGGATCGTGTCTTGCGAGCTCATTGCTTAACGCCTGCTCGCGTCGTAAAGCCAGATATCCGTCTTTCTGGATGCGCAATGACCTACCCAGCCAGATTGAGGGGATGATCAGCGCGATGGCGGCGAATGCCGTTGACGTCAGGATGAAGCGCCACCGCTCGGCGGACTCAAAAGATTGCTCGTAGTCGATGCCAAGCGCATGCATCATCCTAACCTCGAGCTTGAATTCCCAGGCGCAGGATAATGCAAAGACCGTCGCGAGCACCGTCGCAATTAAAATCCCTACGTGTCGGTATATTTTCCGTGGAAGAGGACGCATGCCGGATGAAGCCGTGATTACCTCATCATGTTATCGGCACGCACACGCATCACTGTAGTGCGGAAACTCCGAGTGGTGCCATCTTATGCTCTTCGCGTCCCGACGGCGTCAGTCAAGCCAAGCTCAACGGCGAGGCTTTGTCGACCTCGTCGGCGTGGCGCGCTCGCGATCTCTTCAAAGAAAAAAATGGCCGCTGATATGCGGCCAAAAGTTCTGCGTGGAGCGAGCCAAAACAGAACCTGAGAGACGTAGTTCGCGTCGAAATTAGGACGCGAAAGCGCGTTAAAAAGTGCCGGTTTGCGCCAGCACAAGCCGTGAATCTTCGGGGATGAAACTACGGCGGGGAAAGGGATTCGGTGACGTAACAGTTAACTGAATAGTACAAATTATTGCGTGAGGTATAGCCTCTCAGCTTAAGGGATGCTTAAGAGACGACGTCCATCGTGAAGAAAATTTCGGGAAGGATTGCAAAAAGATGTCACGCTACGAACGCCCGAGTGCGCCCGTAGAGCGGCAAATGCGGCTCCGTTGCAATCAGGATCGGACTGCCGGCGGCGTTCAGTCCTTCTTCCACGGAATCCGCGACGCGGCGGATCAGCGACCCATCATATTCATAGAAGTCGGCATGAAAGCTCGATCCTGCCGTCAATACGTCGGTAGTGTTCATCGATGACGCCGGAGGTATGGATCGCCGGCGCCTATTTGCATCGGAGGGCCCCGGATGGCGAAAGACCGAAGCGGTGAAGAGCAAGAATTGTTCTGCCGCGCCGCGGATAGCCTCCCCATTCGCTGGCGTGTGTCGTCCTTTCGGTCAACTGCACGGGTAGGAGTTGCGCTGGACGGAAAGAGAACGCGACGGACCCGTGGTCCGCAATAAAAGTGACACCTTTGCGATGATAAAAGTGTCTACATGAACGCCCCCCTTTGCGCCAGGTCTCCAAGGTGTTGACGAACAGGATGGGCTGCAGCTCTACATTCGGCCTTGTTGCAGCCTGATTCGCTGCGGGCCCCTATGAAATCCGCAGACTCACGCCTCATTCACCGCGCGAGCTTGTTAAGCTCAGACACTTTTTCAGGCTTTGTGAGTCCCAGGTCCTACCTGTCTTGTCATCACACTCGAATGCCGCCGCAACTTTTGACGTTCCATCCCTTTCGGCACAACCTGCGCCAGAGCAGAGAAATCAGGCTGGTTTAACGCTTTCGTAGTCCATCCGGTAAGGCCGTTGATGCGCCAGCATTGCCCAGATTATTCGGGCAAGCTTGTTAGCCATCGCCACGATGACTACGTTCAACGGACGCCGCTCTTTCATCTGCACTACCCATGGACCTGGCTCCTTCACGCGATAGACAATGCTCCTAGCGCCGTGGACGAGCAAAGTCCTGAGATAGGTGTCACCTCGCTTACTTATTCCCTGCAGCTCGACTTTTCCTCCAGAACCCGTCTGTTTCGGTACGAGACCGAGCCACGCAGCGAACTCGCGGCCGGATCTGAACGCTTTGGCATGTCCCATCGTAGCCACCGCAGCGGTTGCTGTTAGCACACCTACGCCCGGAATTGCCGAAATTGCTTTAGCAGACTGGTCATCCTTCATCCACACGTGCAAACGGCGCTCGATCTGACAGATCTGCCGGTCCAGGTTATCCAGACCCTTCCATTGTTCACGCAACGTCTCGATCAAGATCGCTGGCAAGCGTCGCGACAACCTTTCCAGAACTCCCACGATCGATTTGTCCAACGCCGCCCGACCGACGCCCATCACCTCGCCGTATTCAGTGAGCAATCCACGGAGGCTGTTGATCTGCATCGTTCGGAACTTCACTAGTTGCTGCCGCATACGATGCAATGCGAGCACTGCCTGCTGGGCCTCGGTCTTTACAGCAACTTCCTTGCTCGCTATCTGCGCCGCCATCCAGATGGCGCGTGCATCGGCCGCGTCGTTCTTGTTTCGGATGTTGAACGCCTTGACGAATTTCGCTGGCATCAACTTCACCTGGTGGCCCATTTCGATCAAACGCCGCGCCCAGTGTTGGGATCCGCAGCAGGATTCCATCCCGATGAGACAAGGCTTGCGATTCGCGAAATATTCGAGAAACGCAGCCCGCTTGATAGGTCTGTTCACGATCTCGCCGGTTTCCGGATCCACCCAATGCACCTGCATTACGTTCTTTGCGATGTCCACACCCACGATCGTATGCGTCATGATGGATCCTCCGGCAGAGTTGACCAATATGAACACCGAACTATTCCGTAGCGGCCGCCGGCCATTGACGTGCTGCCGACGCGACACATCGCGATGGGTGGGAGGCGTTCATATCATTCACCGCGGCTGACCCGGCCCGGTGCCAAAAGACTGGCGCTGAGGCGACACGGCCGCGCCTCGCCGCCCTTGGCGAACTTCCGATATCGACCGACTCCGGTCAGACAACTTGCTCCAAACCGGTCAGTCAGCCCAATCCAGATTTTGCAAACTGGAGTGCCACTAAGCGGCCGTTGGCGACCTCACCCAATCGGCCATGAAGCGTCATCGGTCTGCGTCGACGGCGTGACGTCGAGGCGTCCCGTTTGGCTCAGGGAACGGACATCCAAGTCATGCCATGCGACTTTCTTGATCGGCCATGGCCGACTCCTGGTCGGATAGATCGGAAAATGCAGCGCCTGCGCACCCAAGAGAGATCGGCAATGGGACAGGTCCCAGCGCAAGCCGTCAGTTGGATTCGTCGCTGTGTTTGCACAAGCCTACAGCCCAGGCTCGTTTATCGACGCTGGTAGACGACGCCTTGAATCAGGACCTGATCCGGCTCCAGCTCCTCGTCAAAACGTTTATGCGCCTCGGCAATGGCAACTTGATTCTCGCTCGCCCAGTTGACCAACGCCATGACAGGCTTCAACAGCGTTCTTCCCATGTCAGTGAGTTCGTAATCGACACGCGGAGGAATCGTTGGATACATCGTTCGCGTTATCAGTCCGTCGCGTTCCAGTCTGCGCAAGGTCAGTGTCAGCATCCGCTGGGAAATGCCGTCGATGCCACGTTTCAATTCATTGAAGCGTCGCGGACCATTGGCCAACGTAGCGACAATGTAGAGGCTCCACTTGTCGCCGATGCGATCCAGGATTTCGCGGGTTGCCAGGCAGCCGCCAGCGTCAGGTGCAGGCATATCGACGGGTAGCACGATGTGACTAAGTGACATGCGTGTGCCTTCTTGTGGGGAAGCGGTAGGAACCATACCATCCTTCGTATGCATAGGTAAGGCAGAATCAATATCTGACTTAGTTCTTATTTTATACCTAGGAGTCGTCATGAGCCACACCCTGCTTGTTACCTCCAGCCCGCGCGGGACTGACAGCCTGTCCACCCGTTTCGCCACCGAAATCGCCGAAGGCATCCAGACCCGTTCGGGCGGCCCGCTGACCGTGCGCGACCTGACCGCGAATCCGCCGCCGCACATCACGCCGGCCTACATCCAGGGCCGGATCACGTCGCCCGAAGATCGCACGCCGGAACAGGTCGAGGCAGTTAAGGTCGCGCAAGATCTGGTCGACGAGTTGAAGCTCGCCGACGTGATCGTGCTCGGTTCGGGCATGATCAACTTCGGTCCGTCCTCGCAGCTCAAGGCGTGGTTCGATCACGTCACCTGGCCGCGCGTCACCTTCGGCTACGGCGAGACTGGGCCGAAGGGGCTGCTGACCGGCAAAAAGGTCTATCTCGTAACCGCTGCCGGCGGCGTGTTCTCGGAGGGTGCCTGGGCACCGTTCGACTTTCAGACCAACTATCTGCTGCACCTGCTCGGTTTCATCGGCCTGACCGACGTTGAAGTGGTGCGTGTCGAAGGCACGGTGTTGGGTCCCGATGCGGCGAAGGCCGCCGTCGCCAACACCGAAACGGCCATCAAAGCCTTGTTGGCGAAGGCTGCGTGACATCCATGGCCGGGATAAAAACCATTGCGCTGTTCGGTGCGACCGGGCCGACCGGAAGGCACACCATCGAGGAGGCCTTGAAGCGGGGCTACAACCTGTCGGTCTATAAAGGACACCGTATCGATCAGTGAACGCCCCGCGAGCGTTGAAGATCGTGCAGTACCGGGCCACTGGGAAGGTGATCCGCTGTGCGGTAGCGGCAGCAGCCAGATCGCGACGCTCGTCGAGCGCCAGACGCGTTACGTTATGCTGGTCAGGATAGCGAGCAAGGATAGCGAAACGGTCGCCAATGCACTCATCAAACACGCTTTAAAACTGCCGCAGGAGCTCCAAGTCGCTGACATGGGATCGGGGAACAGAGATGGCCGCACACAAACGCTTTACCGTGGCTACCGACATACAGGTCTACTTCTGCGATCCCCAGCATCCATGGCAACGCGGATCAAATGAAAACACGAACGGGCCGTTAAGACAGTACTTCCCTAAAGGCACCGATCTGTCCGTGTATTCGCAGGTCAAACTCAACGCTGTGGCCAGGCGATTGAACGAGCGTCCAAGAAACACCCTGAACTACGAAACGCCCGCCGAACGGTTCCAGCAAACTATTGCATCCACCGGTTCAATGACCCTGCCTCATTTCCACGTACAGCAGATCATGCAGCGATCAACGCGGCCTCGAAGTCGACGGGAGTAAGAAACCCTATCGAGGTGTGCAGGCGCTCTCGATTGTAATAGCCCTCGATCCAGTCGACGATATCAAGACGAGCCTGTGCTCGCGTTTCGTAGTGAACCTGATAGATTCTCTCGACTTTCAGGGTCTTGAAGAAGCTTTCCATCGGGGCGTTGTCCCACGCATTGGCACGACGGCTCATGGAGATCGTTGCCTTGAATCCGGCGGCCAGTTTCCGGTATGCCCGGCTTGCGTATTGGGCCCCCTCTGTCGGAGTGTAATAGCAGTCCCGGTGCCGGTTTGCGTTGCCAGCACGCGCTGCGAAGTGCCTGGCAAACCAGCTCGGCGTCGATGCGTTCGGACATTGACCAGCCCACTATGCCCCGACTCCCCAGATCGAGAATCGCCGCAAGATACAGCCAGCCTTCGCCGGTCCTGAGTGGAGTAAGAGACCGGGCGTA
Organism: Paraburkholderia sp. SIMBA_027; assembly: GCF_046535315.1. NCBI lineage: Bacteria > Pseudomonadati > Pseudomonadota > Betaproteobacteria > Burkholderiales > Burkholderiaceae > Paraburkholderia > Paraburkholderia sp. SIMBA_027. Next base: position 11,435 of record NZ_JAWRWY010000036.1, on the reverse strand, counting down.
GTCGAGCTATCTCCCGGCCTCTCCTCCCCGAACCGGACTTGCACCTCTCAGCGCATCCGGCTCTCCATTCAAGCGTTGCTCATAGCAAAGGCGACATCGGCATAGCGCGATTCGATGGTGCTGCGTGTCTTGTCGCGCATGATGTACGGATTTTCCGATGGGCTACGCCACCTGAACTGGCTCTTCCGACTGGTAACAAGACGCCGAAGCGCCACCGTCCCATACGCAAGTGACCGCACCTCGCGCTCAGCGATTTCGGCCTTGAGCAACCCGGCGAGCACGAGCGAAGCTGACTTGTAGGCCGGCGAGTCCTGCGCGGCGAGCTCGCCTAACGCCTGTGCCATACCGTGCAGCTTACCATCGCGCTGAACCGCGCGTTGACCTCGCGCACCTTGCCAGGACGCACCCGGTCGACGGCGGTCTTCATGTTGTCGTAGATGCCGCGGCGTGGAATGCCGCCCCAGGCGACGAACGCGTGATGATGCGCGTCGAACAGCATCTCGTGAGTCTGCAGCAGGTAGGCCCGCAGGAAGAAGGCCCGACTGTGGCTGAGCTTGAGTTGCGCGACCTGCAGCTTGGTACGCTCGCCGTTGATGACCGCCCAGTCCTCGCTCCAGTCGAACTGGAACGCTTCGCCTGCAGCAAACCGGAGGGGAACGAACGTTCCGCGTCCGGTCGTCTTCGCCTGCTCGTGTTGTTCCTGTCGCCAGCGTCGGGCAAATGCCGCGACCCGGTCATAGGAGCCGGTGAAGCCCAGTGCACAGAGGTCTGCGTGGATCGCCGCTCCTTCTACGTCGTCATTGATTCCACGGGCGGTGTAGCAAGAAGCGGCTCTAGCGTCGTACAAAATTTAGTGGGCTCAAATTCGATAACCCGATAGATCACAACGTGCTCCTGATAGAAGGGATCTTCCATGAGTACGTCGCAGAGTTCCTTCCGGCTCGCAGCATTAGCAAGGATCACACCGCCAGTCCGTGGTAACTGCGGGCCAGAAGCCAGAAAATGACCTGTTGCGTGGTGGCGGTCGAGGAAACGGCGACGCCCGTCGAGGTGACCCTCTATGGCAGACAGCGGTTGTATGCAGTTGAGAAGGACAATGAACGTGAGCTACTCAAGGTCGCTTGCTGGAGGAAATCTGACCAGCGCGCACTTTGCTCTTTGTGCCAGCGCTATGTCCCATTCGGGTCGTACAGGACGAACGCATGCGAGCTAAGTTATTCACCGATCAATATCCGCGCACATAGCGTAAGAGCGCAGCGTTATGTGTGGAATCGTCGCTTGTTGGAGAAGCTGATTTGTTCGTGGCGGAGCAGGAACTGAGAAACATGGAGCCAAGTACGACGGCGGCTGCGAAAACGATCCTGAACGGACTCATATCAAGGGGGGAGTAAGTCGAATCGGAAAAGTGCGCTGGACACGACGGCGAATGGAGTGGACCCTGCGTAGACAGTGTTCATACGTGTTGATGGGTATTCGAAGGCACTTGCCACCTACGTGAACTCGCCTATCCGCTGTCTTTGACCAAAGAACCTGCCCGTGTGGCTAAACCGGACAAGTTCCTGGTTGCGGCGTCAGGTACTTTTTGCAGGCACTAGGCGGCTTCTCCTTGATGGATGGAGAAGCCGGTGGCGCCGGGTGCTTCCAGTTCGGGGCGCAGCTGCATCGTTGGGATCACATAGTCGCCAAAGTTCTGGCGACGGTAGGGGATCGGTGCGGTCGTCGCAATCGTTCGCATCCGCTCGCGCAGGCGGTCGGACACAGCAAGGAAACCTGCGTCGTCAAGACGGTCAACCCGGTAGGCCACAAAGGGGGGGAGGACGGTGTAGCCTGGATAAAACAGGATGCCGTGGTTGATCGGGAAAAGCAGATCATCGATCGGTCCGTTGATGCCACGGGGCGAATAATGTTCCTCCCAGCCACCGGCCGTCACGATGAGCATTGCACGCTTCCCTTCGAGTTTGCCCTCGCCGTAGCGATCGCCCCAGCGCTTGTCGCTATGTTCGCCGGTACCATACGCAAATCCACATGCGTAGACACGGTCGACCCATCCCTTGAGGATGGCAGGCATCGTGAACCACCAGAGGGGAAACTGCAGGATCAGCGTGTCCGCCCAGAGCAGCTTTTCCTGTTCAGCCTGGACATCTTCCGTCAGGGCGTTTGCATTGAACCCCTGGGTCGATGCATTGGCAACGCGCAGGCGCGAATTCTGGTCGAGCGTCGGGAAATCGGAGCGGCTAACCTCTGATCTCCAGTTCATGGCATACAGATCCGATACGCGAACCTCATGTCCCTGTGCTTCGAGCTCCTGGACGGCGACGTCGCGCAGTGCACCGTTGAGGGATGTCGGCTCAGGATGGGCGTACACGATAAGGACTTTCATCTTTCTTCTCATTGATGGTGGAGCAATCAGGTTAATCATTGATCAGGTATATTGGAAATGACTTTCTGCGATACCTGCTATAGCCGTGGACAATCTGAAAAATCTCGACCTGAATCTCCTGCGTACGCTCAGCGTGTTGCTCGCGGAGCACAACGTCAGTCGCGCAGCAGAGCGGCTCCATCTTTCCCAGCCGTCAGTCAGCGTTCAGTTGGCAAAGCTCAGGGACGTGTTCAAGGATCCTTTGCTGTTGCCCGGGCCTCGCGGTATGCGGCCCACCGCGCGGGCGGAATCGTTGCGGGAGCCGCTTGCCGTGGCGCTTGAGGCACTGAATGAGGTCATGTCACCCCAGCAGCCTTTTGACCCATCCAGCGCAATCCTTACCTGGAAGATTGCGGCGACAGATTACAGCGAGGCGACGGTCCTGCTTCCCGCACTTCCCCTGCTGCGCGAATCAGCACCCAGCGCCCGACTCAGCGTTGTGCAGGTCGCGCCCCGGCTCATCGCAAGGCAATGTGAATTTGGCGAGCTCGATCTTGCGTTTCACACGGCCGACGAGGCGCCTGAAGGGCTGCGCCGCAGGACGTTGTTCAAGGAGCATTATGTCCTTGTCGGGCGGCCCGATCATCCGCGGCTCAAGCGACGTATCACGGTGGAGCAGTTCTGCAAACTCGATCATGTCGTCGTGTCGCCAGACGGAGGCGGATTCGCGGGCGTGACCGATGCCGCGTTGGCGCAAACAGGCCTGCACAGACGCGTCATGCTCTCGGTGCCGCATTTCACTTTCGTCAGGGACGTGCTGTCGCGCACCGATCTGGTGGCGATGCTGCCTTCGCGCCTGGTCAGCGCTGATGCTGGACTAAAGGTGGTACAGGCGCCCGTCGACGTTCCTGGATATGAGATGGTCATGCTGTGGCACGAGCGCCTGCATCGCGACCCGTCGCATCAATGGTTGCGTGAACTGATCTGGACTGCCATCAATACCGCAGGGCAGCGGTGAACCATCTAGCGGGCCTGCAAGGTCAGCGCCGTCCGCACCATGGCTGAAATGATACCGACGCCAATTCAGCCGATTAGCAGAAAGCGGCTGTCGAATGCTTCGTTGCGGATTGCATGCGCCTCCGCGTATTCCGGGCTGTCGTACCACTGGCGCGCCGCCTCCGCGCTCGGAAACTGGATGATCAGCGCGTGGGTGAAATTGTCCCCCATGTGTAGATATGCGGCGGGACCGCGCGCGAGTACGTGACCGCCATGGCTGGCAACGGAGGGCCCCGCGACCGCGCTATAGTGCTCTCGCTTCCTGTTGTCTTTATCCGCCATTTCCACGACGACAAACGCTGTCATAACGTCTACTTCCTGAAAAGATAACTCCACACAGATGAGAAGGATCACGGCGCCTGCTGCGCAGGCTTACAAATCGGGGGATGTTTCAACAAGAACCGGGCAGGGTGCACGCTCGAGGACCTTGTCTGCCGTGGACGGGGCAGTCAGACGTTGCAGCCTCGATAGATGGTGATGACCCATGATGATCAGGTCGGCGCGAAGGCGAGTCGCGTTTTTGACGATCGCATCGAACGGGTCACCGCCGAAGAGATGGCCTTCCACTTCGAATCCCATGCGATTGAGCGTCTCGACGGCTCCCGCAACAATCTGGCCGGCGCGTTCCGATTGCTCATTCGCGCGAGGGTAGGTCAATCCGTCGGGCTCAATGCCATGGGAATCCTCCGGAGACGTCAGATAGGCCGGATCGACCACACACATGACGTGCAACCGGGACTGGCCTGCAATGGCGGCCCGTGCGGCAAGCTGTACAACACGGACAGCCTGCGCAGTTCCGTCCAGCGGGATGAGCAGATCGTAGAACATGGCGGAACGCGAAAGGGGAGTGGAGCTTCGATTGTGCCCGTCGAGAGAACTTCGGAAAATGTCGTGCGATGCACTTGTGCAGTGCGTCTGACGCACGATATGTCCGACGCAGGCGCTGATAGAAGTAACTATACTTTGCCGTCATGCAATCACCTGACCTTAATCTTCTGTTCGCGCTCGACGTATTGCTCGAAGAGGGTTCCGTCGTGTCCGCGGCACGCCGTATGAATCTGAGCGCGCCCGCAATGAGTCGCACCCTGGCACGCATTCGTGAAACCATTGACGACCCTATTTTTGTGAAGGTTGGGCGCAAGATGGTGCCCACGCCGCGTGCACTCGCACTGCGCGAGCAGGTCCGTCAGGCGGTGCAGGGCGCCCGCCGGCTGCTCGAGCCTGAGCGGGAGGTTGACCTGTCCTCCCTCAAGCGGAATTTCAATCTGCACGCGAACGATGTCTTCATTAGCGCATTCGGTCAGGCGTTGATGGAACGGGTATGTGCCGAAGCGCCGCATGTGCTGTTGCGTTTCTCGCCGGAGCGGGAAACGGAAGACACGGTGCTGGAGGACGGCAAGGTCGATCTGTATATCAGCGCCATGCGTCCGATGGGGACGGACGTACATGTCCAGTCGCTTTTCACGACGAAATTCGTTGGGATGGCTCGCGATGAGCATCCCATATTCGAACACGAAATCACCCCGGAACGTTTCGCGAGATACGACCAGATCAGTGTCTCCCGCCGTGGACGTGCAAGCGGCCCGATTGACGCCGCCCTGCAGCGTCTTGGTCTTTCCAGGCGTGTGTCGCTGGTGGCTCCCACATTTCATTCTGGCGTTTTCATGCTCGGGAGTTCAGACCTGATCCTGACCGTGCCCGAGCACGTTGCATGGGCCGTACGGCGGATGGGCGTGCGGGCGCGTCATTTTGAGCTGCCACTTCCGCTGGAAACGGTGGTGGTGGTTCAGGCATGGCATCCCCGATTTCAGAGCGACAGTGCGCATCAATGGCTCCGGCGTATCGTTCGCGAACTCTGCTCCGGAGAGGCCGGTGCTATACCGGGCGCGATGATGTTCTCTAGATAAGTGCGCCAGACGCACGGCAGGAGTGCAAAGATTTCAATTTTCGGATTGCTCCACCGTATCTAGACTGACCGCATTCGATGTCGTCTGTGGAAGGTGAAACGGTGAAGACTTTTCCGATATCAGTTGACGCTGTCGTGGCCTCCACACGCTGCGTATGCGTGGGCCAGGCGTGGAGGCGAACGTGAGTAGCGTCGCACTTTCGCCCGCGCCGGCTGCGTCCGCGCCGATCGCCCCAGCCGGTGGTGCCGCGCCACCCGCATTTGGTGCACGAATTCTCGTGGGCATGGGCGGGGTTCTCCTGGCCGTTGTGACCGCCCAACTGAACGATCACGTGACCGAGATTGCGATGGCCGATGTGCGTGGCGCCATGGGGATCAGTTACGACGATGCGTCATGGCTGTCCACGCTCTATCAGGTAACCCAGGTTACGGCGATGATGTTTGCGCCGTGGTGCGCGACGACGTTTTCACTCAGGCGTTTTACGATTGGTGCGGTCGCTGTTTTTGCCGTGCTGGGGCTCATTTTTCCATTTGCCCCTTCCACTGCGGCACTCTTCACATTGCGTGCATTGCAGGGATTCGCAGGAGGGTGTCTGCCACCGATGCTGATGACGGTCGCGCTGCGATTTCTGCCTCCTGGAATCAAGATCTACGGACTTGGTGCCTATGCGCTCACGGCAACCTTCGCGCCAAATCTTGGGACACCACTCGCGGCATTGTGGACAGAATACGTTGGCTGGCGATTCCTGTTCTGGGAGATCGCGCCCCTCGGCTTGCTGTCGATACTCATGATTGCATGGGGACTTCCGCAGGATCCCCTGCGGCTCGAGCGATGCCGCCAGTTCGATTGGCGCGGCCTGGTCCTTGGCTTTCCTGCGGTCGGAATGCTCATTGCGGCGCTGGGCCAGGGGACGCGGCTGGGTTGGACGGACTCTCCGTTGATCTGCCTGTTGTTTGTCGCTTCGGCGATCCTGCTCGTGCTGTTTCTGGTGAACGAATGGTTTCACCCGTTGCCGTTCTTCAAGATCCAGTTGCTGGCGCGCATGAATCTGACCCATGCGTTGATTACGCTTGGTGGCGTACTGCTGATCTTTGTTGCAGTCGCCGGTATCCCGGCGGCCTACCTTGCGGAAGTGAAGGGTTATCGGCCCTTGCAAAGCGCGCCTCTTTCGTTATGCTTAGCGCTGCCGCAACTGCTGGCGCTTCCCATCGTCGCGGCCTTGTGTAACGTACGTGCGATTGACTGCCGCTGGATTCTTGCCACGGGGATCGGCCTCATTGTGTTGACGTGCGGCATCGGTAGCAATCTCACATCGGACTGGACGCGCGAGAACTTTTACGTCCTGCAGATCATCCAGATATTCGCCCAGCCGATGTCGGTGATTCCAATTCTCGTACTGGCGACCAACGGGCTGGCGCCCGCCGAGGGGCCGTTTGCTTCCGCCTGGTTTAACACGATCAAGGGGCTCGCATCGGTAGTGGGAACTGGCGTGACCGAAGGGTTCTTCACCATGCGCGAGCATTTCCATTCCAACGTACTCGTTGACCAGCTAGGCAACCGGCCACTGGCTCTGACCGGGATGAACGATGGATTGACCCGTGCGGCGGAACTCTCGCACCCGGCGTTGCTGCCACTTCTCGACGACCGGATACGTGAGCAGGCGCTGGTTCTTGCTTCAGCGGATGTCTTCCGGCTGATGGCACTCATTGCGGTTGCGCTCATCGTGCTGATCCCGCTCCTCGCACCCCGTGTCTATCCTCCCAGCGCCGTCGCGAAGTAGTGCGACCTGAGAACGATTTTATTAGCCATGTCCGAATCAATTAAAAAACGAAAGCTGTATATCGCCGCTGCCGCCATCCTGACTGCGGTTGTCGTATCGGCTGCAATTGCCGGTTTTGGTCGGTCTTCGTCATCAGAGGCCACCAATGACGCGTATGTGACTGCCGACTACACGGTCGTTGCACCGCGTGTGGCCGGGCAGATCACGGGGCTGCTGGTGGAGGACAACCAGGTTGTCCATCAGGGACAACTCCTCGCGCAGATCGACGACAGGGACTACAGGGCCGCTGTCGCTTCTGCAGAGGCGAACGTGGCCATGGCGAAAGCCGCTATCGACAATGCGTCAACAAGTATCGTGCAGCAGCAGTCTGTCATTGATCAGGCGAATGCAGCGCTTGCGGCTGCCCACGCGAACTACACATTCGCCCGGGCGGACTACAGCCGCTACACGGACCTGGCTAGCCGCGGTGCCGGCAGCGTACAGAACGCACAACAGGCGCAGTCGCGCATCGATACGGCGCAGGCAGATGTTGCCCGCAACCTGGCTACTGTCAAGGCCGCACGGCAGCAGGTCGCCGTGCTGCAGTCAGTCAGGGATCGCGGCCAGGCGGCGCTGGGCCAGGCGTCGGCGGCACTCGACACGGCTCGCCTGAATCTTTCATGGACGCGTATCGTTGCGCCAGTTGACGGCATGGTTGGCCGGCGCTCGGTGCGCCTTGGGGCATACGTGACTGCAGGCACCCCTATGCTTGCCGTGGTTCCATTGCAGAAGGCCTATGTCGTCGCCAATTTCCAGGAGACGCAGCTGACGTCCGTGCGGCGTGGGCAGACCGCCGATATCCATGTCGATACGTTTCCCGGAGCTGTGCTGCACGGAACGGTCGACAGTCTGGCACCTGCCACGGGGGTGACCTTTGCCCCGATCGCACCGGATAACGCGACGGGAAACTTCACCAAGATCGTCCAGCGCGTTCCGGTGAAAATCCTGCTGCGTCCCGGGCAACCCGAACTGGAACGCCTTCGCGTAGGCATGTCAGTCGAGGTAACCATCCAGACGGGCGATTCGGGTGGGCAGGGTAACACGGGAGGCATTCAGCAATGAGCCCGTATATTGCCCGAGTGGCTGGCGCGGTGTTGCTGACAACGTTAGCCGGTTGCATGGTTGGTCCGGACTATCACGAGCCCCAGACGGCGTTGCCGTCGCAGTGGACGCGGCAGGTCAAACAGGAGGCGGAGCCGGCGCACAGTCATGCTGTCCCGGACAATGTCGACGCGCAGTGGTGGACCGTATTCTCGGACACCGAACTCTCTTCGCTTGTTCAGCGTGTGGCGGGCGCAAACCTCGATGTCAAGGTCGCCACCCAACGGTTAATGCAGGCGCGAGCAGCCCGCCGCATGACCGGGGCAGACGCCATGCCCGCACTCGAGGGAACGGCTTCGTATCAACATTCGCGCTCGAGCCAGAACGGGCTCGTGGACATTTCAGGTCTGAATGGCCAGCATGACTATAACGTCTGGCAGCCGGGGATCGACGCCTCGTGGGAACTGGACCTCTGGGGGCGCGTGCGTCGCGAGATCGAATCCGCCGACGCGTCGGTACAGGCAACTGCCGATTTGAGGCGCGATGTCCTGCTTTCGGCGATCGCCGAGACGGCGAGCGATTACATCCAGCTCAGGGGCGTACAGGCGCAACAGGCGGTCGTTGAGCAAAACCTCGAAATCGCACGCCAAAGCCTGAAGCTCACCCAGATCCGCTTTACCGACGGGGTAGCAACCCACCTTGAGACTGCGCAGGCAGCAGCGCAGGTGAGCGGCATCGAAGCGCGCCTGCCGGTGCTTGAAAACCAGCGGGTTCATCTCGTCAATGCCCTGAGTTTCCTGCTCGGTGAACCCCCGCGAACGCTCGAGGGCGAACTCGACGCCGTCCACGCCATTCCCCCTGTGCCGCCACGTGTGCCAGTGGGGTTGCCCTCCCAACTGGCAGAGCGTCGGCCGGATATCCGCGAGGCAGAGGCACATTTGCATGCGGTAACTGCGGACATCGGTGTTGCCGTTGGCGACTTTTACCCACGGATCACACTCTCGGCGAACCTGAGTCTTCAGGCCATGCATTTCGGAGACCTCGACGAGTGGAGTTCGCGCATGTTCGGGGTAGGACCGGCGCTGAGCGTTCCGCTTTTCGAGGGTGGCCGGCTCAAAGGGCAACTCGAACTGCGCAAGGCACAACAGCGCGAGGCAATGATCGAGTACCAGCGCACCGTGCTCAATGCCTGGCATGAGGTCGATAACGCCATGAGCGACTATGACACACGGCAGACACGGGAGGAGAAACTTGATGCAACGGAGGCGCAGGATAGTGAGGCACTTGAGAATGCACGTCGTCAGTACGTTGCGGGTGCGACGGATTTCCTCAACGTGTTGACCGTCCAGCGCGACCTGCTGGATACGCAGCAAGCCAGGGTTGCCAGTACTACTGACGTATCACTCGCACTGGTCGGCCTTTACAAAGCTCTGGGGGGCGGGTGGGAAACGAGCTTTCCCCCTGCTCCAGAGGCTGCAAAGGTCGGCGCTGCCACGCGTGGCGAACTCGTGAGCAGTGGCGCGAGCGCTTCAGGCGAATCCGCGCGGCACCCTGATCTGGAGTAGCGATGAGCGGTCTCGACACTTCCCACTTTGTCGTGCTTGACGTCAGCGCGTTTCCTGTTGTTACAGTGAATAACGAGGCAATCGTTACTGGCTACGGGAAGCGTTGGACATCTGAAATGGATGCACTGATCGCGCTTGGCCATCCTTTTGCGATCGTCTACCGGGGAGCGATCTCGGATGAGTCTGCGGAGGACTACGCGCAGAGAGGACAGTGGCTCGTGAGGAACAGGGCCGTTGTGGCGAGACTTTGCCGGGTTCTTGTCGTCGTTGAGCCGGATGAGATCCTGCGCGAGAAGGCCCGGGTGCGGGGGCGAGAGATTGCGAAAGCGTTTGGCGTCCCTCACAGGGCCGTGGCGACGATGGATGAGGCGGCTGACATCCTGTTTTATCGCATACGCGACGCCGATTAGCCTGGGGCAGTTTGAGTCTGAAATGGGTTCGGTATTACCTGGCGATCTGGTGTAACGCAGTATGGGGAAGACAGAAATATTCTCTTTCTCTCGCTGAACTGAGGAGTTTATATGGATCGCTTTGACGCCATGAGGGCCTTTGTGCGTGTGGTTGACGCGCGCGGATTCACGAAAGCTGCCGAGGCCCTGAATCTGAACACGGGAACCGTTTCCCGCATGGTCCAGATCCTGGAGGAGCAGACCAATGTGAGGTTGCTGAACCGAACTACGAGGAGTGTCAGTCCAACCCCGAGGGGCAAACTTACTATGAGGCGTGTGTCCGGGTGCTGGAGCAGGTGGACAGCATGAATGAGGAGGCGATGTCGGCGGCCCAGAGTCCCGAGGGACGGATCAAGGTTGGCATGCCAGCAATCTTTGCGCGAGGGTTGGTCATACCTGCATTGCCGTCGCTGCTGGATGCGTACCCGGGGCTGGATATCGAACTGGCCATATCGGATGAGCAGTTCAGTCTCGCCCAGGAGGCCATGGACTGCACCGTCAGGATTGGACCCATCCGCGAATCGCGTGTGGTGGCGAAAGAGGTTGCGCGAATGTCTCATGCATTGTGCGCGGCACCGTCTTACCTGAGACGCAAGGGATTGCCACGCACTGTCGCCGAACTGGACGATCACCATGCAGTCGCACTCAATCATGGTGACAGGAACACGCAGAAGCCCTGGGAGCCGGCCGGAGTCATTGCAGCAGTGTCGACGAAGAGCCGGATCATCGTAGACGATGCAGAGGCAATGATTTCCTGTGCAGTTTCAGGACTCGGCATTGTCTCGGCATACCGGCTGGCTCTCTGGCCATACATTGAGAAAGGTCTGCTTGCTGAGATACCGATTGATTGCGGTCTCGTCGACGCGCCGGTGAGCATCGTGTTTTATCCAAGTCGCCATTTGCCAAGCAAGATTCGTCTCTTTATCGACTGGCTTGGTGAGGTTCTCGCCGAAGGTGTACGGATTGCGGAAGCCGGTTGCGACATGGCGGCGCCGGCGGTTATGGCTCCCGGGACCGGGCAGTTTAGCCGCAGTGTATCGGCATGATGCAGGAAGGAAGGTTCGTTTCACCTGCTTGGCCAACTGTTGCGACCAAGACCGTAAGATCTTAGAGCGTGTTAGGCACTTGTATTAAGGGCTGCGAAGTGGACAAGCATAAGCATGGCGAATACGACGAAATGCAGACCAGCCAGGGTTTCGGGCAATCGCTCATAGTCTCGGGCCAACCGGCGGAAGCGGT
>NZ_JAWRWY010000035.1:0-30817 GCF_046535315.1 Paraburkholderia sp. SIMBA_027 | reverse complement strand
TGGCTGGTCTGCATTTCGTCGTATTCGCCGTGCTTATGCTTGTCCACTTCGCAGCCCTTAATACAAGTGCCTAACACACGCTCTAGTCGTTATTGACGGATATCCTGACGCGTCTGACCGCAACGCTGGCACGTGTCGATCGTTCGATCCACATCGTTGGACTGCGTGCGATCCGTTTCCTTCCAGACAGGGCCAGCGAGGCAGCATTTCACCTTCGCTACGACATCAGGGGCCTTGCAGTTATCGGGGGCTTTGCAGAGCGACATATCGTATTTTCCGCTAGGTCAGCTCAGAACCGTGGCCAAGCCTTGGCAGAGCGCTGCGGCGCTTGCTGCCAACGCTGCCCACCGGTTCCAGCGTGCTTGTTCAAGAGCCGTAGCGAACGGGTTAACCAATTTGCCATTGCCATACTGCACTGCGATGCTGCCGGGAATGAAGTCATTTTCATCAACAGGAGCATCGACATGCTCAACTTCGACCCGCGTTGACCAGAACCACAGTCCAGCGGCAACGAAGGCGGCAATCGCAGAGACGATATTGAGGAGGCGAGCGATCATGATTTTCCTATTCTGCTTCTCTTTCAGACGACAGGAACCACCGTTACAGAGTAGGCTCCGCCCATCTTCATCGATTTCCCGCAAACCACGAGGGCGCCGTCCGACACACGGAACTCGTACGTCTGAAAATCAGGCGAGAAGTCGAGATGGAAGCTCTCCGCCGTCAGACTACTCGTCTCTTCCAGACGGATCTTTCCATCCTCGTATCCGTTGCGAATGAAACGCACCGTTGCGGTGTCAACGACGGTTCCGCGATTCGATGCGTACGACACCTCTCCATGAAATTCACAGTTGCCGTAGGGATCGACATTTACGCTTTCTCGGTCGGACCAAAAATCGACAAAATCCTTCATTTCCGCGTGAGCAGTCATTGCTTTCCGTTTTCCAGTGCCGGTCGGGCCGGAGAAATTTCACGGTTATTTAATCATCTGCATCCCTGCGGCCTTCGACGCGTTTACGTCGAAAGTCGCCGTGTACTCGCACTCGGCGGCATACCCCGAACGCTCAATCAGGCAGTCCGCGAAATCCGCCTTTGCCGAGGCCGCGAAAACGCGAAGTGCTTTTCGCACCGTGTCAGCCCCTTCAACAACCAGTTCCTTCGTGCCGATCATCGAGTCGATAATGTCTTTTATCTGCTCGCGCTCCACGCTGTAGCAACGCCCAAGAACCCACACAACCTCGATCAGCGCAACCTGTGAAACGTATCCCGGACGCTCCGCCGACAGGGACTCCATCAGCGCGGTAGCCTTCTTAGACTGAACAGCATCGTCTTGGGCGAAATAGCGGACTAGCACGTTCGTATCCAGTCCGATCATCGCGCTGACGCCCCCTGCTCGGCAATGGCCAGGTTCATGTCCTCAATTGACACCGGATTCGCGGGTTTCTTCACAACTCCCTTGAGCAATGCGAGCGAGCGCGTGGCGGGATAAACCTCATACCGGCCCGTCGTCTCGTTGAAGCTGAATTCGATCCGGTCGCCAGACCCCAGGCCAAGGTGATTGCGCACGTCCACTGGGATCGTGACCTGGCCCTTTGATGTGATAGTTGCTGCTGTCATAGTGGCACCCCCAATTCTCCTTACTTTAAGGTAAGGAGTAGGAAAAGGCAAGAGCAATCTTCTTCATAAGACCTCGCAAAACATCTGTCGGAGCCTTTTATCTGACACGTCCAGATACGGCAAAACGAGGTCGAGTTCCATTTTTATAAGTGCCAGATATCACAACCTATGCGGTGTGGTGGTTTGCAGATATGACTCTCATATTTCGGGTATCCGTATTTCGCAGTTAATTTGTCATTGTGCGGCGCGGCATGCGGGTGGCAGCCGGTGTGTCGCAGAACGGCCGATTCCGTTGAAAAACTCGTTTCGCAGCATCGCTGCGACGGTGTTGTGGCCGGTCGGCCTGGTTTGTCGAAGCTGCCGGTGCCGAAGCTGACGTCGGGGGCATGCCCCTATGCCATCAAGCGGGCGTCGCCTCCGCCGGATCGTTCATCGGCATCAACCACTTCGCCATTCTCCGCAGATTCTGCGCTGTCGCCGCCAACAGGAACTCGTCTTGCGCACCGCTAGAGCGTGTTAGGCACTTGTATTACAATTAAGGGCTGCGAAGTGGACAAGCATAAGCACGGCGAATACGACGAAATGCAGACCAGCCAGGGTTTCGGGCAATCGCTCATAGTCTCGGGCCAACCGGCGGAAGCGGTTCAGCCAACCGAAGCTGCGTTCGACCACCCAGCGGCGTGGCAGCAGAACAAAGCCTTTTTTCACGTCCGGCAGCTTGATGACCTCAAGCTCGATTCCTTCATCCAGCGCTGCCTGAGCAGGTTCCTCGCCGGTATAGCCCTGATCGGCAAACGCGACCTTCACCGTCTGGCCTGTGACCTCCTGGACCTGACGAGCGAGTTCGCCAACCTGGGCTCGCTCCTGCTCGTTGGCCGGAGTAATGTTCACCGCAAGCAACTGGCCCAACGTATCGACCGCCATGTGAACCTTGCTGCCCCGCTTACGCTTATAGCCGTCGTAACCGGCGCGAGGACCACTCTCGCACGTCGATTGCAACGTGCGCCCATCGAGAATGACTGCGCTGCGCTGGCCCTTACGGCCCTGCGCGACGCGGATTATCGAACGCAGGTCGTTGACCATGGCCTCGAAACAACCCGCCTGAATCCAGCGTTGCGTCTGCTGATAAACCAGTTCCCACGGCGGAAAATCATTTGGCAACATCCGCCAGGGCGCTCCCGCGCGCACGATCCAGCGCAGCGCGTTGAACATCTCGCGTAGTTCATATCGACGCTGCGGGGCATCTTTGTGCATCAAAGTCAGATACGGAGCCGCAAAGCTCCATTCTTCATTGGACACATCCGTCGGGTAGGGTCTGCGTTTTGCCATCTGGCCAGGATACCAGGTCTGGCCGCAAGTGCCTAACACGCTCTAAGGCCACGCAATCGCAGACGATCCAGCTTCAAGATTCGCTTCAAATGCGCGAACAGCATTTCTACCTTCTTGCGCTCGCGTCGGGAGCGCTTATAAGCCGGTGTTTCTGCAATGGCTCGGGCTTCATCCCGCGATGCCTCATGAACACTGCGCGTAATCTTGCGAATCGGTGTGCTGGGGCAACACTGCTTCTTCATCGCGCACGCGGTGCAATCGGCCAGACTTGATCGATAAATAATCGTATCGGCCTTGGTTACGTGTGTTCTGGGCTTCGTGAAGGTCCGCCATTCACTACGCAAAGCATGCCCCGTCGGGCAGCGATATTCGTTATCGCTTTCAACCCACTGGAAGTCACTGTTGGGAAGTGCGCCATCGTTGCGCGGGCGCTGCCAGACGGGCACATGCGGGGCAATGTGTTTCTCCTAAACCATCCAGCCAAGCATTGCTCCTGTGCCGTACGCCGTATCGCCCACCAGACGCTTAGGCTTCAGTTTAAAGCGCTGCTCGACCCGATCCACCATCGTCCTCGTAGATTCAACTTCTTGCGTTCGATGCGACGGTGTAGCTTCTACATCGACAATTATTCCTGCGTGCAAGTCGATTAAATAATTCGTCGAATACGCAAAGAATGCCGGCCCACCGGGCGCAGCCGTGTAACGAGCGGCAGGATCAGTCAGCGAGATTCGCTTGGCCGTTGCGATGAGCTCATCGTCGTCCGAGATCGTCGGGTTGTTCTGCTCCAGCTCCGTTAAATACTCCTGTACGGCCCTGCTCGGGCCATTGCCATGGCGCCAATCAATCACCTCCGTGCCCGGCACCCCACGTGCGCGATTTGCATCCGCCTTGACCACACTCGCGTCAACAGCAAAGCCTTCGCCCTGCACAAGGCCTTCGCCCATACAGCGACGCAAGACCGATTCGAAGACATGCCGCAGGGCTGCGCTAACACGGAATCGGCCGTGTCGATTCTTTGAGAACGTCGAGTGATTGGGTACAGTATCTTCGAGACCCAGACGGCAGAACCAACGATAGGCAAGGTTAAGATGAACCTCTTCGCACAGACGGCGCTCGGAGCGAATGCCGAAGCAGTAGCCCACGATCAGCATGCGGATCATGAGCTCCGGGTCAATCGAAGGCCGTCCGGTATGGCTGTAGTGCGGCGCGAGATGTTCACGAAGTCCGCTGAGGTCGAAATACCGATCAATGCCACGCAAGAGGTGCGTGCGTGGTACGTGATCATCAAGGTTGAACGAATAGAAGAGCTGGTTCTGCGCGCCACCTTGATGACCCATCATGACGAATCCCCCGTCTATCGATGCCTTCCAGGATAGCGAATAATCCCAGCGGCGGGCGAGTTTTTCAACAGAATCGGCCGAGTTCCGCCCGTTACCGACCTTCAGCGCTTTCCCTCGAGTGTCTCATGTGCGCTCCAAAGCCGACTCCCGGTAAAGCATTCGATCGTTTGTCAAGATACGAGCACTGCCACCGGAGCCGCGGACGCAGCATGGACACGCGCACGGCCGCTTCCTCATGCCACTTTGTGGCGTGACAAAAAGGCCTCTGGCGGTCGCCGCCGCGTGCTCGCGCTGCGAGGCTTTGTGGTTTCGTCAGACTCGATTGATAACGACAGAACATCAATCGTTCCGAAATTTGCACTTATCGTTTCGCTGGCTCCGGACGAACATTGCCAAAACCACGATCGACCGGAACGCCGCGCATATTCCGGAATTCAGGAGACACCTCGATGCACCCGTCGTCTAGCCCTTCGACCATTCATTCAAAGGCCGCCGCGGTTTTCCGTGTAACCGCCGGAAATTTCCTGGAACAGTTCGACTTCTTCCTGTTCGGCTTCTACGCCACGCAGATCGCCAACGTTTTCTTTCCCGCCAGGAGCGAGTTCGCCTCGTTGATGATGACGTTCGCGGTCTTCGGCGCCGGCTTCCTGATGCGGCCGCTGGGCGCGATCGTGCTTGGAGCCTATATCGACGACGTCGGCCGCCGCAAGGGCCTCATCGTCACGCTTTCCATCATGGCGAGCGGCACTATCCTGGTCGCGTTCGTACCGGGCTATGCGACGATCGGACTTCTCGCGCCCGCGCTCGTGCTGCTCGGGCGGCTGCTACAGGGCTTCTCGGCGGGCGCCGAACTGGGCGGCGTATCTGTGTATCTCGCCGAGTTGGCCACGCCCGGCCAAAAAGGCTTCTTCACGAGCTGGCAGTCCGCGAGCCAGCAGGTCGCGATTGTCGTCGCCGCGGGCCTCGGCTTCGCGCTCAACCGATGGCTGAGCGCACGGGCCATCGCCGCGTGGGGCTGGCGCGTACCGTTCTTCGTCGGCTGCATGATTGTGCCGTTTGTCTTCATGCTGCGTCGCAATCTGGAGGAAACACAGGAGTTCAAGGCGCGCCAGCATCGTCCGGGCATGAAGGAAGTATTCGACACGCTGGTCCAGAACTGGGCTGTCGTCGTCGCCGGCATGATGCTGGTGGCGATGACAACCACGAGCTTCTATCTCATCACGGTCTACGCGCCAACCTTCGGCAAGACAGTCCTGCACCTTAGCACCGCCGACAGTCTGCTCGTGACGCTGTGTGTCGGCGTCTCGAACTTTGTGTGGCTACCGATCGGCGGCGCGCTCTCCGACAGGATCGGCCGCCGGCCGCTCCTCGTCGGCATGACGGTGCTCGCTATCGCGACCGCCTACCCCGCGCTGTCGCTGCTCGCTCACGCGCCAAGCTTCGTGAACATGCTGCTCGTCCTCCTTTGGCTCTCGTTCATGTACGGAATCTATAATGGGGCGATGGTCGTCGCGCTCACGGAAGTGATGCCGGCGCAGGTACGCGTTGCCGGCTTCTCGCTCGCCTACAGCCTCGCTACGGCCGTGTTCGGAGGTTTCACGCCCGCGATCTCGACGGCGCTCATTCATATGACCGGCGACAAGGCCGCACCCGGCTACTGGATGAGCCTCGCCGCGACGTGCGCCCTTTTGGCGACGTTCGCACTCTATCGCCGCCGCGCAGTGACACTGACGCCAGCGCGCTGATGTGCTTCCCCCGGACCCATCGCAACCCTGTACGACCACAACCATGAGAAACCTGCTTCTGAAACTTTGCGCGGCAGCGCTCGTCGCAACCTCGGCCGCTGCGCCGAACGTACAGGCTGCCGACCTGCACGTCATGAGCTCGGGCGGCTTCACCGCCGCGTACAGGGTGCTCGGCCCAAGGTTCGCTTCCCAAACGGGCAACACGCTCGACACCGCGCTTGGCCCCTCGATGGGCAAATCGCCCGAAGCGATCCCCAACAGGATTGATCGCGGCGAACCTGCGGACGTTGTCATCATGGTCGGCTACGCACTTGACGATCTGATCAAGCAAGGCAAGGTCATGCCCGGATCCCGGGTCGAGCTGGCCGATTCGCGCATCGGCATGGTCGTGCGTGAAGGTGCGGCGAAGCCCGACATCAGCTCGGCCGAAGGCCTCAGGCAGACCTTGCTGCATGCGAAGTCGATTGCCTATTCGGACAGCGCGAGCGGCGTCTATATCGAGCGAGAGTTGTTCAGCAAGCTCGGCATTGAGGATCAGGTCAGGTCGAAGGCGAAGATGATCCCGCGCATTCCCGTGGCGTCGGTGGTGGCGAATGGCGAATACGAAATCGGCTTCCAGCAGGTGAGCGAATTGCTGCCCGTCCAGGGCGCCACGTTCGTCGGCAAGATTCCCGAGTCTCTGCAATCCGTCACGCGTTTCGCCGGCGGCATTCCCGTGGGCGCGCAGCATCCGAAGGAAGCGAAGGCGCTACTCGACTATCTCGCATCGCCCGATGTGCAACCCGAAGTGAGAGCGACCGGGCTCGATTCCGTCTCCGCGCATTGAGGCAGAGGTATGGGAAGGCTTGTCTCAGCCAACTTCACGATGCGGTCTTCCTTCTGGCTTTCGCGGTCGTCGTCGCGCTGTTGTCCACGGCATCGTTGCATGCGACGCCGGCGCGCTTTGTCTCGATGATCGTGCGGTGAAACTCCTGTGCGGCCGGTGTTAGCGGCCGTCCTCGCCGTCTTACGATTCCCACGCGTCGTTTCACCACCGGCTCGACGAGCGGCACGCTCGTGAGGATTGGGTGGTCATGTCCGGGCATGGCCATCGACGGCACGGCGGCGACGCCGAGCCCCGCCTCAATTAACCCGACCATGGTCGTGACGTGCCGGGTCTCGCAAACGCTCGGTGCTCGCGGCGCCACGGCGGTGAGCGCCTGGTCGAGCAACAGGCGGTTACCGGACGTCTTGTCGACCGAGACGTAGTCGTGTTCGTAGAGCTCGTCCCAGGTCACGCGCTTCTTGCGTGCGAGCGGGTGGTCACGGCGGCAGGCAGCAACAAACCGCTCCTGCAGCAGCAGTTTGAACTCGATCTCGGATTCCTGACTGCCCATGAAGCTCACGCCGAAATCGGCCTCGCCGCTGATGACGGCGCCAAGCACCTCGTTGGCGCTCGAATCGAGCAGCTTGACCCGGATACGTGGAAAGCGGCGATGATAGCTCGCGATAACGCTCGGCAGAAAGTAATACGCCACCGAAGGCACGCACGCGATCGTCACATGGCCCAGGCGGCTTGATGAAACATCGCGAATGCCGAGCAGCGCAACGTCGAGATCATCGAGCAGTTGCTCCGCGCTTCGGGCGAACACGCGACCGACGGTGGTGAGGGTGACGCTGCGCGTGGTGCGCTCGAAGAGACGCACGCCGAGCGCTTCCTCGAGCTTGTCGATCCGACGACTCAAGGCAGGCTGGGATATGCTCACCGCCTCGGCGGCCTTTCGGAAGCTTCCCAGCTCCACCACCGCGCGAAACGCCTGCAAGTCATTCAAGTCAAAGTTCACGCCCACAACTAGCCCCCGCATCCCGGATGCCGACTATTTTGCATGATTCAGCAGAGATCCCCTCTACCCAAATGATGCACGTATCCTCAACCTTTGATGAGGCACCACTGACATGAGAGTGACGGACTGGTTTAGTACAATCAGCCGACGTTCGTGTTCGGGAAGCTATTGTCTCTTTATGGCCGGCTAGTGTCTGAGGTAGCGTCCGAGAACGGTCGCTGACTGCAACATGCACGACGACCTTGCTGCAAAGCAGAGGAGGGCATTCGCGGTCGCGTGACCACAGAATCGAGTCGCTCATTTCAGCAGCTTCGTCGCCACGGTCAGCGTTTGAGCCGTAGACCAGTAGTCGGACCACGGGTCCGCTGACTGGAAACTGAGGTACTCGCGTGCTGTCTGGACACCCCACTGCGAGCCAGATTTCAACTCGAACAACTGCTCCCACGACACCGGCATGGAGACACCCATGCCCGGGCGGGCGCGCGCGGAGAACGCCGCGGCTGTGGTCTGGCCTTTACCGTTGCGCAGGTAGTCTACGTAGACCTTTTTGATACGGTTAGACGGTCCCGACGTTGCCGAGAATCGCTCCGGTATGGTTTTCGCGAGATGCCGGACGAACGTCTGCGAAAACGCCTTGACCGCGTCATACCCCACTCTGGGCGCCAACGGCACAACGACGTGCAGCCCCTTGCCTCCGCTGGTCTTCAGCCACGCCTTGAGATCGAGTTCTTCGAGTAACGTGCGAACCAGCATCGCTGCCTCCTGAACATGCGCCCACGTCACGCCTTCCCCTGGATCGAGATCGAAGATCACGCGGTCGGGTCGGTCAATACGGCGGATCGTGGAGTTCCAGGTATGAAACTCGACCGTATTCATCTGGGCGGCCGAAATCAACGCTTCTTCCGTGTCGACCGACAGAAGCGGAGGATGGTCCGGCCACAACGCGCGGTCATGGATCGTCAGCCCAGGCATGCCCGTTCGCTCGGCGTGTTTCTGGAAAAACAGCTGGCCGCCGATACCCGCCGGGGCGCGAACCAGTGCTACGGGTCGATTGGCAAGGTGCGGCAACATGCGTTCGGCCACGCTCGCGTAGTAGCGCACAAGGTCCGCTTTCGTTATATTGGCCGACGAATCAACGACACGCTCGGGATGCGTTATCTTCAGCACCAGTGCCGGCTCTGGGGCGCTCGTCTTTCCGCCCTCGCGCGTAACAGCCTTCGCTGCCTTATCGAGTCGGAGACCCTTGAACGAGGCCTGCCGCACAGCGCCGTCTGCCGTCCACTCCGCAAACTCTATCTCCGCGACGAGCTGCGGCTGGACCCACCGTTCGCCACCGGCCGCTCGCCGCGACCAGCGCCGCGATCCGGTTACGGCAACGTCATAGGGCGATTCGCGCGTTTCAAGCGGAGCGAGGCGCTCCCAAAGATCGCGCGCGGTCCTCGCGTTCCAGCCCGTACCCACGCTGCCGGCGCCGACGAGCTTCGCACCATCATCGTAGTAGCCGAGCAGCAGACTGCCGATCTCCCCGTCCTTCCCGCCGCGCGTAGTGAACCCGCAGATCACCAGCTCCTGTCGCAGACGCGCTTTAGCTTTCAGCCAGGTTTTGGTCCGCCCGGATTCGTAGTGCGCATCGCGCCTCTTGAGCATCAGGCCTTCGATGCCAAGACCCGCCGCCGCCTCGAACATCGCGGCGGCGGGCGCGTCAAACGCCTCGCTGAAACGCAGATGCTCGCCCGCGCTTTCGAGCAGTTGCGAAAGCCGCGCGCGCCGCGCCCACAGCGGCACCCTTCGCAGATCCTCGCCGTCGACGTACATGAGGTCGAAAAGGAAATAGACGATGTCACCGCTCGTTCGCGCATCAATAGCGTTTTGCAGTGCGGAGAAGTCCGGTAGACCATCCGTCAGCATCACGATCTCGCCGTCGAGCCACGCCGTCGATACCTCCAGCGCCTCCAGTTCACCGACCAGCGTGGGAAATTTCGCCGCCCAGTTGTGGCCGCTGCGTGTGAGAAGGCGAACCTCGCCCCCTTCGATGCGAGCAAGTAGTCTGTAACCGTCGAGCTTCGTTTCGGTGATCCAGTCACCGCCGACCGGCAACGAAGGGGCGAGCGTTGCGAGTTGGGGCTCCATCTTCGCGGGCAACGGCGCGAGCACCGCGGCAGAAAGATCAGGTGCCACCGACGTTTCCGCGCGGGGTGGTGCAACCTTCGGCTCGCGCTCTTCTATCAGGCCCAGGGGATGCGTGACGACGCTATCGGGCAGCGCCTTGAGCACGTCGTACTCGGATAGTGGTTTGGCCCATTCATCGCGCTTCTTGAACAGCATCCACCGGTCCTGTTTCTCTCCCGGCTTCGAGATCCGCACGAGTTCCCAGAGACCCGCGAGTTTCTCGCCATGGAGGCGAAAAACGAGCTTGCCCGCAGTCGTACCCTCGGCCGGATCGCCTATGGGCTCCCATGTGCCTCTGTCCCAGACGATGACATCACCAGCACCATACTGTTTCGCCGGTATGGTTCCCTCAAAGCTTGCGTAGTCGAGGGGGTGGTCCTCGACATGCACGGCCATGCGCTTCGCTTTCGGGTCGTAGCAAGGCCCCTTCGGCACCGCCCACGACAGGAGGACGCCACCAGCTTCAAGCCGGAAATCGTAATGCAGGCGGCTCGCCCAGTGCTTCTGGATGACGAATGACGGCGGCCCTAATTTAGGGCGCGTCCGTCTAGGCTTGCTGGCCGGTTCAGGCGTGATCTCGAAATTGCGCTTTCCTCCGTACGTCGCCAGCCTCTCCGGCGCGCCGGCCGCAATCAACTCCGGTGCGGACGATGACCGCTTCCGACCCGCGCCCACCTTCAGTCTCCCGAACCAAGCTCGCTGTGCTTATGGGAATGAGTCGCGGCATGAAGAAGCTCATAGTGAGCGCCTTTTCCGCCGCGCGTCGGCGGAAAATGTTCGCCTTCCACGCAGGTAACCTCGAACGAGCCCTCCGCGCTCTCGCGAACAACCTTGTAGATGCCGGAAGTTTTCACGATCTCACCCGGGCGATGTTGGTCAGCCATGATGTTCTCCGTGAGGAATGGTTGATGCGCATGTAGCGCAAAGCCCATGCCGCTGGGCGGCACTTGTCTGGTAGCTCGCAGGAAAAGACGCATTCGCATGTATGCGCTTCTTCCCGGGCGCGGCCTGGCGGCTCTCAGAATGACGTGATTCATAGGAGAGAAAATGACTTCTCGCACAGAGGACGCCCTAGTCGTCCTGCTCAATATCGACGCCGAAATCAGGCACCTACGAAGCTCGCTTGACGCCTCCGAAAACGGCGGCGGCCGCTCGCTGGAGCGTTCAGGTGAAGGCCTCGCAGCGCTGCAGAAGCAACTGCGAACAGCGCAGTTGCGGCGCGAAGAGCAGTTTATTACGCTCCACCTTCTCGCTAAATTCTTACGTTAGCCGCAGTCCGCAGGTGGAATATCTCTGCGCGGACGATAAACGTGCCACAACGCGGCAGGCACTTGGCCGGTGCCGAAAGATTGGTGGGGACACGGCAAGGATGCCGCCGCTATCTGCGAGACTCCGGTGTAGACCGTTGCCGGAGACCGCATTGAAAGTGTTACCGTTGCGACATCAATGTCACCGCGCGCGGGACAGCCCTCTTGTGCGAACCGGAGGGCGCAGAGGCGCACTTCGCGGTGTCGACCCTGAGCCGCCCGTCGCCCCTCAGAAACCGCGACGTCAGCTTTTGAGCCAAAGCGGCCATCAGTTCAATCCTTAGATTGCCATGTCGTCGATGATGTCGCTCTCAAGCTGACCCGTTGCAATATCCCAATGAACGAGTATTGCCGATGTCCATCTTCCACTTTCGCCGGTGCCAGCCCCTATCATGTAATCATTGCGCGAACAGCCGCTCACGCAATTCTTCGCACGCGCCATCAAGACCGGGGAACAACGAGCCTGCTGTAATGCCCATCAAGGCAAGCTCTTTCATTACTGTTTCCCTCTCTTTGACCGGGATGTCGATCGCATAGACGTATTGGTGCTGTCGCGTTTGCTCAACGACCTTTATGTATGACTCGATGTCGTCCACATTCGTCAGCGCTGAGAGCGCCTGCTGAGGAATGAGGCGTTCATTTTCAATCGCCAAAAATTCCATTAGCGAGAAGTGAGGACGGACCGGTGCAGTAATCGGTATTTGGGGCGTGTCCTCTCGCCATTTCACCTGATCGAACTGGAAGATGCGGATGTAACCCGCATTTCGCTTCTTCGAAGCGGCGATCGTTATGTGCCTGAAAGCGAAGAACGCAGCAACGTACGGCGAGTACGTCCAATCGATCAGAGGCGTTGGAAACCCGTGGTGCTGCGCGAGGTGGAGAAGAGCGCCGAACTGGTCGCTGTCGGCGCGGTTGAAAATATGCCTTGTACGCGCACTAAGATGTCGATGGAGCGTGGCGACATCGTCAAACGTGTATCTGAACAGATCGGAGCGGTTCGTGCGATGGAAATGCGATCGGAGCCGCCAGGGCTTTTGCTGCCCTCTGAAAATGAACTTACGTGTTTCCAGGTACGACACGTGACGCTTAAATGCGTCCCAACTCATTTGCTTCGACGGGATATCGGACGGGCGGTTTGGATCGTTGCGTGATAGCCGCGCTGAACCCTCCATACCTATATCAGAGTTCCACTCGGCCTCCATATTTGTACCGTCCCACCGTATCCGAACCTGAGCCTTCGTCGCGATTCGGATTTCCGGTGGGAAAACGTTCTGAACCTGATGGGGTGGTACGAGATACGTTGGGTTCTTCGGATGCGTCGGTTGGAGCAGAATGGTTGTGAATGCACCATCAGCCGCGAGATAGATTTCGTCGATGCGCCCGACGATGACCGGTCCATTCGACCCTTCGCTAGGAAATAACATCGCGCTGCCCACCGTTTGACCGGAACGCATCTCAAGGTCGATGACTATATCGCCAGCCCACTGAGTCGCGCGAAAATTACCAATCCACTGGCCGATCAGCGGTGCTGGTACTGTTGGCGTTTTCACTTTTGTCATGTCGTGCGAGTCTATGTCGTTTTGGAGAAGACTCGGCAATGCTTCCGCAGGGCCGGGAAGAAATCGTATCACTACTGCGTGTGACATCACCTCGACTAGCCACAAGACTGCGTGCAATAGGATGCCTATGTGCAAAGGCCGATGAGGTGGCCTCCATCCGCCTGCTGCAAACGGCCGCTTCCAGTGGCACACCAGCCACCCTAGTGACCAACCTTCGTTGCCTCCGAAGGTCGCTAGTTGGCCGGCTAGCGCCCGACGGCCGAGTGCGACGATCGTATCGGGTGCGCACTTCATGCAAACGGCATAACTCGACCCGAAGTTGACCTTCGAGCTTGCCGAAAGCAGTCATTCAACTCACCCAAAATTGCGCTCTGCCTTATTGATTCGGGGTGCAAGTTCCGCGTTGTCGTCCCAACCGCCCCTAGCGGTTGCCTCGCCCTGCCACCGCGTTTCGTTCCAGCGTATCGCCAAGGTGTTGCGCGAAAGCGCGCGCTCGGGCGCTCATGTCACCCCGCGATGGGTAAACGAGGTAGAGACCCTGTTGCGTGGCGTCCTGCAAGGGTGGGTCAATCTCGACGAGAGTGCCGGCGGCAATCGCGTCCGCGCACAGATGCGCGGGCAAGGTCGCCACACCCCTGCCGCGTATCGCCATTTGCTTCAGCAAACCAAAGCTGTTCGCCACGACCCTCGCCTGCGCGCCTGCGGTACGATCGTCGCTGGGGGAAAAAGCGAGCAAGTCGAGTTGCGCGAATGAATCGGGCACTGACATCGCGTGGTCAGCGCGATCACCAACGCCGCGTCTTGCGAGCCATGCCGGGCTGGCAAACGCGGCCATGCGGAAACTGGCGATGCGCCGGGCGACTGCATCGCTGCTCCCCGGCTTGCCTCCGCGTATCGCGAGATCAAACTTGTCACCGACGAAATCCACTACCTCGTTGGTGGCGTGTACCTCGACGCGCACTCGCGGGTGGCTGTCGAGGAAGGCGGAGATGGCATCGGCTAGCACGGTGTCGGGGAAGTCGAGCGGCACGCTCAGGCGGATCGTGCCAGACAGCTTCTCGCCTCGGGTGAGGCCGCGTTGCTCGGCGGCGCGCAATGTCGCAATGGCACTCGCAACGCTGGCGTGCCATGCCTCGCCTTCGTCTGTAAGTGCAATCCGGCGGGTCGAGCGTCGCAGCAGACGCACTCCGAGTCGCGCTTCCAATGCGGCAACGCGGGCACTGACGGTCGAGCGCGGCACACCTAGCTCGCGCGCGGCGGCGGCGAAAGAGCCGCAATCTACTACGGCTACGAAAGCCAGCGAGCCATTGATATCCATTGTCCATCCCGTTGGCGGAAGCCGCCATTCTAGCGGTCTTATCGAAGGCTCCGCGAGGGCGCAGACTGGCGCTTCTCACCACTCGTCACGACTTCCATGAAATCCGCCATCTTCACGCCCGCCGTAGTACTGTCCTTCGCCAACATGCAGACCCGAGTTATCGCCGGGAGGGTCGACACAGAGACGGGCGATATCGGCGCTCCATACACTGTGATGGAAATGCGAATCGGAACATGCGGCGGCGCACCTGCGCATCGCTCACTCGACGAGGTGAAGACCTTTGTGGTCCTGGAGGGCTCGCTCGAGTTCCAGATCGGCGAGACCGTCCAGACAATATCCGCGGGAGCAGTCGCTACGGTCGCGCGCGGCGACGTGCACGGCTTCGCCAATCGGGCGGACACCGACGCGCGCATGCTGCTGATATCCGCGCCGGCAGGTCATGACGCATTCTTTCGCGCGATGGCTGAGCTGCCGACGCCGCACGATATCGAGGCTGTGCGGCGCATCTGCGAACAAAATCGGCAGGTAATCATTGGCATATGAGTACCGATAGCCGACTAAGGTCATGTATGTCGTCGATTAGTACCGCACCGTCGAAGGTCCGCTCCTGGCCGGCTAGCGCCCCACGGCCGAGCGCGGTGATCGCCGCGGGCACGGCCTTTCATGCAAAGGGCATAAACGACCCGAAGCCGTCGGTCAAGGTCGCTGCTCGTATGTCTCGAGGCACCTAAAGAACAGTCGCTCAAGGTTCCGATGCGCACGGCGCGCTCCGCGAACTGACTTTAGCTCACACGTGACACGGCCTTTCGTTCGGGCTTCCCGCCCACATTATTCCCTGGTGTGACGTTAATCATGGAATAATAGGGAATATGAACGCTTCTTTGGGCCGCCATGTTCCATACCGTTGAAGACGTCGCTGCGTCCCTTCGAATACACCCGAAGACCGTCCTGCGATTCATTCGCGAAGGCAAGTTGCGCGCGACCCGGGTGGGTCGCGCTTATCGCATCCTCAATGCTGATTTGCTCGAATTCGTGCGAATACGACCCGTATCGGACGCGCCGCGTATAGTGCGCGTTACGAGCATCGTCGACATCCCTGAAGGGTCTCCATCGATGCAACAATACCTGTCGAAATCACTGCACGCGATGACATTGAGTCGAGGGTCATATCACGATCCTCTACAGGTCGATGTCGCCTTTGACCCCGTATCGAGCCAGATCAAGATCATCATCGCGGCCACACCTGGCGACACGGCGTCGTTGATGTCCGCGCTCGAAACTATCGTGGCCCAAGCTGAAACATGAATGCGATCTATCGGTCTGCGCGTCAAGCGCAATTGATCCAGACCGCGTATGAAGCAGCGCTTTCGCACTGGCCGGACTCACATTCGCGTATCAACGTCCCGACGCGCCATGGCGTTACGCATGTCGTCGTCTGCGGCCCCGAATCGGCTCCGCCCGTTGTCCTAATCCACGGGTCTCAGACGACTGCGGCAAGTTGGCAACACTGTGCGGTCGATTGGTCCAGACATTTGCGTCTCTACGCGATAGACGTGATCGGCGAAGCGGGGCCAAGCGCGCCTTCGCGTCTCCCGCTTGCAGGCGGTTTGCATGCGCAATGGCTGAGCGACGTGCTCGACGGTCTGGGAGTCGAACAAGCCGCATTCGTCGGTATTTCTCTTGGCGCCTGGTTTGCGCTCGATTTCGCGTCCCGCCAGCCGGCCCGCGTGTCGCGCCTCGCGTTGCTTTGTCCGCCAGGCATTGGCAGGCAAAAGCGCTTCCTGTGGTGGGCGTTGCCACTTTTGCTTCTTGGCGGCATCGGGCGCGCGTATGTCCGAGAACGTGTACTCGGCCGTCTTCCGCCTGTATCCACGCCAGCAGAACGCGACGCCGCCTCGCTCATGGAGGCAATCGACCACGGTTTCCGTCCGCGCCTCGAAGTTATCCCCGTGTTTGGCGACGATGTGCTTCAAACGCTGTGTGTCCCTATGCTCGTCATTGTCGGCGGGCGCGACGTGATGCTCGACTCGAGCGACACGGTCCGACGTCTCAGGCAAGTCGCACCGAAGGTAGAGGTTCGATATCTTGCCGATCAATACCATTTCATCCGCGGGCAGCGCGAAAGCCTGCTTAGGTTTCTTCATCCGACGGGGTAATCAAACGTGGACTATCGTCTGACGCTGATCGGCAGCCACCGCGTACTCATCCAGAGCGAATGCGCGAGTCCCGTCAAGCAGGAGCACGACGCGTTGGACCTTATCATGTTGGCGCGACGGCATCGGGCGGACTATCTCGTTGTCCGCGCGCAATCCTTGCATCACGAATTCTACCGGCTCGACAGTGGTTTTGCCGGCGCTTTCCTGCAAAAGCTGATGAACTACGGTATCAGGATCGCTGTGGTTGGCAACATTGACGAATGGCTTGCACGCAGCAATGCGTTCCGCGAGTTCGTTCTCGAATCGAACAGTGGGAAGTCAGTATGGTTCATCGCAACGGAGCAAGACCTAATGTCTAAGCTCAGCGCGTAGATGAACCAAGGAGACTCGCAAAGCCGATCGCTCTCGTGTTTGGAAAGAGAGAGTGTCGAAATCGCCCAGGGCATGGCCCACTCCATGCCCGTGCGGCTCTGGCAGTAATGCTAACCCGCTTTTTATTCGCTCGGCGCCCAGGTAACTATGCCCGCCGCCTTTCACCACCAGACGCAGATTATGTCGGCGGACGAAATCGATGCCGGAAACCACGTCCGCCGTAGAACGGGCGGCCACTGCGTAGGCGCTCGCACGGGGCGTCCATCCGTCGAGCCAACCTGAGATCTGGGTGCCGCCAGGATCGTCGCCGAGCGCGATCGGATTTCGCGCCTCTTTGAGGCGAGCAAGACAATCGGGCGCGCCCGGCGTTTCGGCACAGATCTGCCAGATGGTTGTGGGACGCAACAAACTTCCTCCAACTGCGCGAATCAGCGCCTGCCACTGTTCTGCTTCTGGCCACGCAGGATCACAGGCCGGATGCGGTGTGTTCCAGCCACGACCGGAGCCACGTCCGCAAGATAGTGGCGGTGGGAAGCAATGGCAGAGCGGCAGCACCCTTTAGCAGGCAACGTCTCTTCACGTCGTCTCATTTCCTTATCGAGCGACAATCAGCTTCGAGAACCATCTTTTCTGGAACCAGGAGCGGGCCCGATAGGCTTCAATCGAGCGGGTAACCAAGGGCCGTTACCAAAAGGTCAAAGCGCCCCTCGGTTGTCCGTGCAACATCATAGATGAGATGCCTACCTCGATGCGTGGGCCGCGATGCTCAGGCCGTCTGTGAAAATCCCAATGACTTGGTCCCAGAAGGCGGAAAGAAATTCGGGATCACCGAAGTATTCTGAAAGACACTCATCCGGCCGCCGAAAAGCGTATTGCCCGATGTCGAAACGAAGGTCGACGTACCATTTTCAGCAGCCTGCGCACTCTTCGCGAACAGCAAAAAGCCCGCTGCGGTGGTCGGATCCTGGCCGAGATCCATCTTGCTCCCGTCGGCCAGCTTGTAATCGCCGTCCTTCATCTGATATTTTTGCGCATCCTGCCCAAGCGACTGGAAAAGCGACATAAACCCTCCGAGCGCGTCCGCTTTCTCGCTAACCGCGTCGGACTGGGATGCGGTGAGCGGCGTTCCATCCGCTTCAGACCACTTTGCATAGCCGCTCACCGCGTCACTATGAAAAGCGTTAACCGAAGCGACGAGTGAAGCGTTTCCGTTAAGCATGCTTTGAAGCCACGCTATATCGTTTGCGCCAAGGTCCTTGGACGTGACCTCGATCGAGCCGTTGCTCGAATGGAAATCAAAGTGGGCATTGGCGAGGTCCGGCCTCTGCGACAGGACTGACTGCATTGTGGACGTCAGGGCGTTAGCGATGTTCCGCGCGTCGTTTCCCATTTTCAACGGGGCGCCCAAAGCATCCAGATACTTTGCAACGCGAGCCGCTGTCACAGACGGGTCAACGACAGTCACAGCAACTTGCGTCGGCGACGCTTGCGTGGCTGGCAAAGACTGCATCAACCCGGGAGAACCCAGCGGGAGTTGGCTTTGGCCCAATGCCACCGGGTTCGAATTTGCCAACGTAATTGGCGCGCTCATTCGTTCCTCTCTCTTTGTCCTGTAAGCGGGTTTACGACGACTTTGCGGAAAACGTGAGGCTTGGATTGAAATCGCCGAACGAATGGCGAGGGTACAACGAATCGCCGATTGGGCAAAGATCTCCGTGAGGACACGACCACGTCTGCGTAGACAATTTGGTCTAGACAAGTTACTCTACGTCATCCCGTCTCTGCTCGAAGGTGTCGTCATGACCAAAGCTACTGCCGCGACCAGGCCGACTGCGGCTGAACTCGAACTCCTGCGGGTTCTATGGCCAATCGGCTCCGCCACCGTCAAGCAGGTCCATCAGGCCATGCGTGAGGAACGTGCGGACGTTACCTATGCCAGCGTATTGCGCCAGATGCAGGTCATGCATGCGAAGGGGCTGCTGACGCGCGACGAAAGTGAGCGTTCCCACGTCTACGCGCCCGCGCAAAGCCAGAACATGCTGCAAACCAGCCTGCTGAAGGAACTGATCCACAAGGCGTTCTCGGGTTCGGGCAAGGCACTTGTCATGGCCGCTTTGCGCAAGCACGTTAGTCAGGAGGAACGAGAGGAAATTCGCAAATTTCTCCATGGAGATAAGCGATGAGCCCATTTGCCTGGACGCTTGTTCAGGCATTGGGCTGGGCGCTCATTTGCTTCGCATGGAAGGGTGCCTTGATCGGCGTGGCAACGGCGCTCTCGTTGCGGCTAATGCGTAACGCCAGTCCGCAACGTCGCTATGCGCTCCTCTGCCTTTCGCTTCTTTTGTGTCTCGCGATACCAGTGCTCGATGCGTACCGCGGTATCGAAGCGGCGTCGCGGCCATCTGGCTGGTTTCGCGCGACCGATTCTCTCATCGTGCCAACGAAGCACACACGCGATACATTCACGATTGAGAACGTCCTGCCCTGGCTGGTTGCGGCATGGCTGGTCGGTGTCGCCGCCATGTCGTGCCGTCTGGCCGCCGGCTTGCTGTGGGTACGTCGGATCGGACACGCGTTTCCCGATCGGTTAAATAGCCGGTGGCAGGACTGTGTGTCGGCGCTTGCCGCGCGTTGCGGGCTGTCGCGTCCGGTGACGCTGTGCGTGGCAACGCATCTCGCAAGCCCGCTGACGATCGGCTGGTGGCGACCGCTCGTGCTTGTTCCGGCTGCGTTGCTGACGCGCATGCCACCCGATCTGCTCGAAGCGGTGCTTGCCCACGAAATCGCGCATATCAAGCGCGCCGACTATCTGGTCAACCTGCTGCAAAGCGTGATCGAGGCGCTGCTCTTTTTTCATCCAGCAGTGTGGTGGCTGTCGAGGCAAATTCGTATCGAGCGGGAATGCGTTGCTGATCAGATCGCCGGCACGCTAATACAAAGTCCGCGACGTTTGGCGCTCGCGCTTGAGCAGCTCGACGCTCTTCAATCGACGAGTGCTGGATACGCGCCAGTCGCGCAATCGGCGCGGGGCGGCCACTTGCTGGACCGCATCAAACGCCTCTGCCACCCCGTCCCGCCCTCGCCGCACTGGGTCGCGTGCGTCCCGGCCATCACGGTTTGCTTCGTCGCGTTGTGCGTGACGGCGCAGACACTGTGGCAGGTGCCCGTGTCGCAACCCGCGGCGGGCATCGTGCCTGCCGGGTTGCTCGCATCGAGCCACGTCGTGGTGATCGACGACAAATCCGGTCAGGTCCTGTTCCAGAAGCGCCCGGACGATATCGTGCCGATCGCATCGTTGACGAAGTTGATGACCGCCATGGTCGTGCTCGATGCCCGGCCCGATATGAACCGGACCATTCGCATCGACGCCAGCGACGCCGAAGCATTGCGGCCCAGCCGCACGGGATTGCCGGTCGGCGCAAGTCTGCCCCTTCATGTAGTGCTGCAACTCGCTCTGATGTCGTCGAATAACAGCGCGGCATATGCGCTGGCGCATGACTATCCCGGCGGCTACCCGGCGTTCCAGGCCGCGATGCGAGCCAAGATTGCTGCGCTCGGCCTGAAGCACACGACGATCGAAGAGCCAACCGGCCTCTCGCCGCTCAACACGTCGACGGCAAGCGACGTCTCGGTCATGGTGAACGCGGCGGCCCGCTATCCTGCGATCGCGCGCGCCACGGCTACCCCCCGCAGCGTCGTCCCGATCGGCGGCAAGCTCGTCGAGTACCAGAACACGAATCCGCTCGTCGGGCAAAAGGGCTGGGACATTGCCTTGTCGAAGACCGGCTATACCGACGCGGCCGGACGTTGCCTGATCATGCGGCTGCGCTCGGTTCGGGACAGCGTCACGATGGTGTTTCTGGACGCCGGGCCGGCTGCGTTCCCTGCGCGCGACGCGATCAACATCCGTCGCCTCCTGCTCGCCCACAAGCTGGCTTGACGTTCGGCGCGCTCACCGCGTTTCCTCACTCTGACCAAGTGGACCTGACCTTGACTCACTCGATCACGCGTCGAAAGCTGTTGATTGGTTTACCGCTGCTCGCCGGCATGGGCGTGGCTCCCGCATTGCGTGCAGCCGATTCACCGTTCTCCGATATCGAGCGGCGCAATGGAGGCCGCCTCGGTGTGTTTGCGATCGATACCGGCTCGGGCCGCACACTGAGCCACCGCGCCGAAGAACGCTTCCTGATGTGCAGCACGTTCAAGGGATTGCTCGCAGCGCAGATACTGGCCCGCGTCGATGGCGGCGCAGAGCGGCTCGATCGGCTCGTTCACTACACGGAGAAGGATCTTATTTTCACGTCGCCTGTGACCAAGGCCAACGTCGCGCGGGGTGCGTTGTCGATCGACGCGCTCTGCCGGGCAGTCCTCGTGGAGAGCGACAACACGGCCGCTATCCTGTTGATGCGCAGCGCCGGTGGTCCCGCGGCGTTGACCCGGTTCGTGCGCGGACTCGGCGATACAGTCACGCGCTCGGACCGCTATGAGCCCGAGTCGAACCGCTATCGCGGCGTGCTCGACACCACGACGCCGAAGGCCATCGCCACCACGGCGCAGCGCCTTCTGCTTGGTGATGCCCTGAGCGCCAGTTCTCGCGCACAACTGGAGCGCGGCATGGCCGACTGCAAGCCGGGGCTCAACCGGATTCGCGCCGTGCTGCCCGCAGGTTGGCAGGCCGCCGACCGGCCCGGCACCAGCGTCGAAAGCGAGACCAACGACTACGCGCTCGTGCGCCCGCCCGGGCGCGCGCCGTTGCTCGTTGCTGCCTACTACGATGCGCCTGGCGTCAGCATGGAAGCGCGCGAGGCCGTTTTGCGCGCAGCGGGCACGGCGTTCGTGCAGTGGGCCACGAGCGCGGCATGACCGAGGCCCCCACGCGAAACCGGAAGATCGATTTACTCCGTGGCGTTTCCATCCTGCTCGTACTGTTTCACCACTTCAATATCGCCTATCGGCTCGACGACACTTTTCTGTCGCGCGTATTCGGCTGGGAAGCGGTCCTGGCTGTTGCACGAAACGGCAACTATGGCGTCACGATGTTTTTTGTGATCTCGGGATATCTGATAACGGCGAACGCAACTCGCCGCTGGTCCGAACTCGGTCATGTTGATGTCAGGGTGTTCTACGGCTTGCGCATCGCGCGCATCGTTCCGTGCCTGTTGCTGCTGCTGGCTGTGGTGAACGCGCTTGCAATGGCTGGCATTGCCATCTTCCAGAACCACTCGCCGGCCGGCACGCCGGTTTCATTCTGGCTTGTGAACCTGGCTTCGTTGACGTTCTGGATGAACATGCTCATAGGGACGCACGGATGGACCAACTATGCACTCGGCGTGTTGTGGTCGCTTTCCGTCGAGGAGGTGTTCTACCTCTCGTTTCCTCTGCTTTGTCTCGCGTTTCGCAGGGAGGCGCAGCTCGTTGCTTTCTGGCTCGCATGCATTTTCGTTGGTCCGGCTTACCGTTTCCTGCACCAAGGCGACGAGGGTGGCTATCTCTACGCGTATTTCGCATGCTTCGACGCAATCGCCACCGGATGTTGCGCGGCGCGGCTAGCAAGACGCGACGTGTGGCGTGGCCGCGCGTGGAGCGTGCTGGCGTGGCCGACGGCGCTGGCCATGACGTTTGTCTATCTGTACTGGCCGATCCGCGAAAGCAACGTGTTCGGTGTCACGGCAATGGCCTTCGGCACTGCGGTTTTGCTACTGGGCGCGAGTGATCGGCTGGACGAATCAAAAGTACGAGGCACGCGTGTGTCCACAGTGCTAGAAGGGTTCGGCAGGCTTAGCTATGAACTCTATCTGTTTCACCTTATCGTGCTGGGCCTGCTGCGCACGATTTTCCCGCCTTCCGGCGTGGCGGGTGACGAGAAACTGGTGGTTCTGGTCGGCTATCTGTTGCTTTCTACCTGTCTGAGCGTATTCATCGCGCGAATGTACGCTGAGCCGTCGAGTCGCATTGTGCGCCATTGGCTGATTCCGAGAAGATCTTGACCTAAAAGCGAATACTGCGAGCGGGATCAACCTGACATCGAACACCCCCCAGCTCGAATCGGGTGCAGAGGCTGAGCGACTGGTTCTGGTCGGGGTGCGGCCGGTCCCGTTACCGCCACCAATGTCCGAGTTTGGCCGGGTGCCGCCTAATGCGCAATGCATGGCGCGGGCGTGCGTCGAGCTGAGCGAGAGTCCGCGTGCGACCCTGAACTGCCATTTGAACCAAGCTCTGGCAATGACCGTTTTCAGGGCGACGGGAGCCGGTCGCGAGAACTACCGCACGGAGTGTTGGTGAAGCGGAGTCAAACGCTCCGTATGTCTGCGCAGCGGACCGGGCTAACGACGCAGCGGTGATTAATCTGTCAGTAGGTCCGGCGGATAGGCTGCCGAACACAGATCCAGCACCTGGCCGCGAAGCCAGCGATGAGCCGGATCGTGATCGAGGCGCGGATGCCAGATCGCTGAGATGTTGAAAGCGGGTGTGGATAGTGGAAGCTCGAAGCACTGCAAACCGTTGGCGGTCGCGTAATCCGGAATAAACGCATTGCCGAGACAGGAACGCGGAATGACGACGAGCAGGTCCGAACGACGCGCTAACTGCATGGCGCTGGTATAGGACGGCACCACCATCAATAGCTTTCGTCGCATGCCTTGCAGTTCCAAGGCCGCGTCGATGGAACTTTCCGCCTCGCCGGTACGCGATACCATCACATGGTCGTATTCGGTCCATTGCTCTACGCTGATCCCTCCATCGCTCAGCAGCGGATGTCCGACGCGGCATACGCCGACATAGCGATCGCGGAATAGCAAACGCGTTCGTACCTCGGGGGCGGATGTCCTGACGATACCGATCTCCAAGTCTATCGTGCCTTCCCTCAGCGGTTGCGCGTTCCAGTCCTGCTTGAGCGCAAAGCGAATCTGCACACCGGGTGCCGCGAAGTGGACCCGGTTCATCAAGGCCGCGCCAAGCAGGTCGATGAAACCTTCGCCAGCTCGCAGGGTAAAACGTTGTTCAAGGGTGGAGATGTCGAACCGATGCTCGGCGCGACTCAGCGCGCCTTCCACTTCCCGGACCAGCGCGGGAATACGCTGGCTCAGTTGCTCGGCGTAAGGCGTCAGCACCAGCATGCGTCCGGCCTGAAGCAGCAAGCGATCACCGGTCGCTGAGCGCAGGCGTGTCAGCGTGCGGCTCATGGCAGAGACGCTGAGGTTCAGGCGCCGGGCGGCCCCCGTAACGCTACGTTCGCTCAGCAATGCATCCAGTGCGGTCAGGAGGTTCAGGTCGACGCGTGTCATCTGCCTAGAATAATCGAAAACCCACCTCGTATGGCGTTTGGCGCAATCGAGGATTGCAGGCCGGGCGTCTGGTGCAAATCCGGGACACTCTCGACAATTCATGGAATCCGTTGCCGAGAAAGGAGAACATCATGCACCGCACATCCGCCCACACATCCACCGTCCTGCTCATCGGCGCTTCGCGCGGTCTCGGCCACGCCATGGCTGCGGAGTTCCTGAAGAAGGGCTGGCACGTTGTCGGTACCGTGCGCGCCGGTGGCGGGCGAACCCTCCTGCACGAGCTGGCCGATGCGCACCCGGGTCGGGTCGACATCGAAACGCTCGACATCACCCGACCGGATCAGGTCCAAGCATTACGCGAGCGTTTGTCCGGCCGGACATTCGACGTACTGTTCGTCAATGCTGGCACTACCAATCCTGATCCGACGCAGACCATCGGCGAGGTGTCGACGGAAGATTTCGTGGATCTCATGATTACCAACGCACTCAGCCCGATGCGTGTAGTCGAAAGCCTTTCTGACCTAGTTCTGCTGAACGGCCTGATCGGGATCATGTCGTCCGGGCAAGGCAGTATCGCTGACAACGAATCCGGCCAGCGCGAGCTTTACCGTGGCAGCAAGGCGGCACTGAACCAATTCATGCGCAGCTTTGCAGTGCGTCAGGCGCACGCGTCGCGGTCCATGCTGCTGATGGCACCCGGCTGGGTGCGTACCGAATTGGGCGGGCCCGAAGGGCGATTGTCGATCGAGGAAAGCGTTCCAGGCGTCGTGGATGGGCTTCTGGCCAAGCTGGGGCGTCCTGGCCTTGAGTATCTGGATTATCGTGGCCGGACCGTTCGATGGTAACGGTTGCAGTTTTGGCTAAGCGCCACAATCAGGCGCTCATCGCGCTCGCTCGACGACGCTGCGACTTGCTGTTCGCCATGCTGCGCGACGGTACCCTCTACCAACCAAAATCCTGCCCTACCGCTTGACGAATCACATAGGGGCCCCCCCTTTATCAAGGCGCTGCGGCACACTCGGCGCCGCCTAGCTAGCGCCGTCCGAGATGGGGGTCAGCAGGCATCTGATTAGAAAGAAAATTTATATCGGGGCGAAACGCAAAGCCTCACCAGGTCTCGCGCAGGCTAACCGGAAAATTGCGCGAATATCAAAGGGATACCCATAGAGTTCTATTTGCATGACCATGTTCTCGTGATCTGATCTGCGCGCTATGAATTTGAAGGTAGTTCGGCATTGATTCCGGTCAGTTGAACCGATAGGTCCCACAGTCGTCTTGCGAGTTCTGGATTCCGCGCGTCCTGCGACGGAATGCATTCACCAGAAGGGCCTCGCAATTCGAAAGTTTTCGTCGGCCCGTAATAGCCGCCGGACTTTGTTTGTCCGGTCGCCGCTTGCAATGCACCCCACGCGCCCTGAGCCAGCGTGTTGAAAAACAGGCCGATCAATGACATTGCGATGTTGCCCCACCAGCTATCGCGCGCAAGGTTGGTTCCAGCAAGGCCCGGATGGCAGGCCACTGCCGTAACAGGTGTACCCGCCGCTCGCAGTCGCCGATCCAGCTCAAAGACAAAAAGCAGATTCGCAAGCTTGCTGGCCGCATAGCGAGGCATCCACTTGTAACTCTTCTCCGCATTAAGATCGTCCCACTCGATCTTCGCGTCCTTGTGCAGACCGCTGCTCGTGACCACGATGCGCGACCCGGATGTTTCCGTGAGCTTGGGCAACATGAGCGCGGTGATTGACGCCGAATGTCAGCTCGAAGCCTTGCACCGTGTGCTTTAGCTTCGGCCCTTGCACGCCCGCATTATTGATGAGCGCGTCGATGCGCGGTTCCTTTTCGGCTAGTTTTGCTGCGTTCCGCACGCTCGCCAGGTCTGCGAGGTCAAGCGGCAAGAATGCGAGATTCGCTTCAGGGGTCTTCAGACGAATCCGGCTAATAGTAGCTTCCGCTTTCGGCTCGTCACGGCACGCGAGAAGCACCCTGGCTCGCCGCGTTGCCAACGTACTCGCTATTTCAAAGCCTATGCCGGTGTTGGCGCCGGTGACGATAAAGGTCTTTCCCGATTGATCGGGTACGTCAGCATGGGTGAATCCGCTCATGGCGTGAACTTTGTCGAGACGTTCGTGGGTCAAAGGTTAGCGATGCCTGGCGCGGCACGCACGAACTGCTTGTCGGTCACCTGGTCGACCAAAAACTTCGCGAGATTGCCTCTGGAGAGCTTCATGCCGAGTTTGGTCTTTCCATACCAACCCACATCCACACCGCCATCGGCGGGGCCATCCTTGAGATTAGGAATGCGTATCAGTGTCCAGTCCAGGTCCGAATTGGCGACCAATTCGCCAGTCGCCTTGATGTCCTCATATCCCTTGCGCGCGATCACCTTGAACAACAGCGCGAACGCATGGGGTTTGAAGGCAAAGCCATCCTTGGGATCACGATAGGCGGCCGTAGAAATCTGGATAAGACGGCGCACGCCTGCGTGCTTCATCGCGGCGATGATGTGGGTCAAGCCGTGCATGACAGGCTTATCGCCCTGCACCTTGAGACTGTTGGGACCAAGGGCGCTAATGACCGCATCGGCACCCTGGACGCACTTCGCAATGGCACTCTGGTCTTGCAGGTCGCCAACAACAATGTCGACCCTTCCCGCGAACGATGCGAGTTTCCTGGCGTCGCGCGTATAGACCGACAGGTTGTAGCCATGCTTCAAGGCCTCCTCGATGATGTGCCTTCCGGTCGGCCCGGTCGCACCGAACAGCGCAATGGTTTTTATCCCGGCCATGGATGTCACGCAGCCTTCGCCAACAAGGCTTTGATGGCCGTTTCGGTGTTGGCGACGGCGGCCTTCGCCGCATCGGGACCCAACCCCGTGCCTTCGACACGCACCACTTCAACGTCGGTCAGGCCGATGAAACCGAGCAGGTGCAGCAGATAGTTGGTCTGAAAGTCGAACGGTGCCCAGGCACCCTCCGAGAACACGCCGCCGGCAGCGGTTACGAGATAGACCTTTTTGCCGGTCAGCAGCCCCTTCGGCCCAGTCTCGCCGTAGCCGAAGGTGACGCGCGGCCAGGTGACGTGATCGAACCACGCCTTGAGCTGCGAGGACGGACCGAAGTTGATCATGCCCGAACCGAGCACGATCACGTCGGCGAGCTTCAACTCGTCGACCAGCTCTTGCGCGACCTTCACTGCCTCGACCTGTTCCGGCGTGCGATCTTCGGGCGACGTGATCCGGCCCTGGATGTAGGCCGGCGTGATGTGCGGTGGCGGATTCGCGGTCAGGTCGCGCACGGTCAGCGGGCCGCCCGAACGGGTCTGGATGCCTTCGGCGATTTCGGTGGCGAAACGGGTGGACAGGCTGTCAGTCCCGCGCGGGCTGGAGGTAACAAGCAAGGTGTGGCTCATGACGGCTCCTAGGTATAAAATAAGAACTAAGTCAGATATTGATTCTGCCTTACCTATGCATACGAAGGATGGTATGGTTCCTACCGCTTCCCCACAAGAAGGCACACGCATGTCACTTAGTCACATCGTGCTACCCGTCGATATGCCTGCACCTGACGCTGGCGGCTGCCTGGCAACCCGCGAAATCCTGGATCGCATCGGCGACAAGTGGAGCCTCTACATTGTCGCTACGTTGGCCAATGGTCCGCGACGCTTCAATGAATTGAAGCGCGGCATCGACGGCATTTCCCAGCGAATGCTGACGCTGACCTTGCGCGGATTGGAACGCGACGGACTGATAACGCGAACGATGTATCCGACGATCCCTCCGCGCGTCGATTACGAACTCACCGACATGGGAAGAACGCTGTTGAAGCCTGTCATGGCGCTGGTCAACTGGGCGAGCGAGAATCAAGTCGCCATTGCCGAGGCGCATAAACGCTTTGACGAGGAGCCGGAGCCGGATCAGGTCTTGATTCAGGGCGTTGTCTACCAGCGTCGATAGGCGAGCCTGGGCTGTAGGCTCGTGCAAACACAGCGACGACATCTAACTGACGGCTCGCGTTTGGACCTGTCCCAATGCCGATCTTTCTTGGGGTGCGAAGGCGCTGCATTTTCCGATCCATCCAACCAGGAGTCGGCCACGGTCGATCGAAAAAGTCGCATAGCCTGACTTGGATGTCTGTTCCCTGAGCCAAATGGGACGCCTCAACGTCTCGCCGTCGACGCAAACCAATGACACTTCATGGCCGGCTAGCGCCCGACGACCACGCGTGGCCATCGCCGAGGGCGCTGCCGTGCATGCGAAGGGCATAAAGATCCAACGCTGCACGACGGCTAGCCAGCCGTTGCGCCATCTGGGCATATTGATGGATAAGCTCCGCGGTGACTCACGAGCGCTTAGCCGACCTGCTATCGGATAGGCTGATCGATCTTTTCTAGACCTTATTCACGAAAACTAAAACCAAAATCCAAAACGTGCCCGATGGCGACGACTTCACCCTGCAGATTGTCACCGCAGAGTCGGGGGACCGAATCATCGTGGACACGCCCAATGGTGCAACTCTATTCATCGCAGTCGATGCCGGCATCATCAGCTTTCACCGTGCCAATGATGACCGCGAGGGCTCCGTGGCCATCATCGCTCCACTGCTGAACGACGATGCTGTCAAACCCACCGTCGTTTCCCATGCGGAAAACGTAACGGTGACTTCTATGGAAAAGGAAGACGATAACGCCTGATTTCAGCCGCTTTTTCGCCTATCTCGCCGGCCAGCGCCTGACGTAGCGTCCGAGAACGGCCACTCACGGCATCCGGCAGCGCCGCAAAGGTGCGGCCCAGTCGCTAACGGATATTAGCGGTATAGGTGCGTTTGTCGACGAAACTGCGCCGGCGCGGATCGGGCCTCAGTAGTTTTCGCGATCGCAGGACGGACGCGAAGTGTCAGATCTAATACGCACTGACGAGATAGGCAATTGGTTGTGTTTCACACTTCATGTAAGCTGTTACGTGCACGGGGAACTCTTACAAATAAGGAAAGCACAACATGTCATGGATTGACGAATTCGTTGAACTTCTGTTTCCGATCGACGCAAAAAATTTAAAAATTGAACCAGCGTATATGCTGAAACAGCAGAACCTACCAAGATCTGTTTTCAAGTATCGAGGCGTGAACGAATACTCGCTTGCCAATCTACGTGATAACCAGGTGTGGCTGGCTGATCCAAAAACGTTCAATGACCCCTACGATTGCTCGGTATTTGTCGACCTCGATGCGATGGCGGACGCTTCATTCAAAAGTCCGCCGAACGAGCTCCTCCAGCTGATGCGCACCAGATTTCCTCCGGAAATAGTAGATACCTTCCAGGCGGCCGTGACCGGATCCGATAACCCCTTTGAAGCACTTGTCAACGCCGTTGCTACGGAGCTCCCCGCCGATCAACGACCAGGCATTGCCACGGCCCTCAAAGAGGCATTCTCTCAAGTCAATCGACAGTATGCCGTTCGCAACTCGGATCGATTCAAGGAGGCGTTCAAGGTTTGCTCGTTCTCTGAGCGTGTGGATTCAACGCTGATGTGGGCTCATTACGCGAATTATCACAAAGGCTTTTGCGTTGAGTATTCGATGGAAGGTTTTACGCCGAGCGATCCGTTGACTCGGTTTATGTATCCAGTCATTTACGCGGAGCATCCGTTTAATGCGACGGAAAGCATCCAAACAGTGGGCACAGCTAGCCATAATAACTTGTACTTAAACAAGGCTGGATTGATTAAGTCGACGGATTGGGCGTACGAGAAAGAGTGGCGACTAATTATCTCGAACGGGCTCCTTAAGTCGGCACAGTCGTTCGGGATGCCGACACCGAAATGCGTTTACCTTGGGTCACACATCACGCCAGAGGATCAGCAAAAGATCCTTGAGATCTGCCACAGCAAAGGGGTTCCCGTGCGCAAAATGAAGCATTCACCCGGGGTGTTCGCGATGCAGGCGGCAGAAGTGGAAAATGTCGCGTTATAGACAGTTGCCCCAATAACACTGTCACCCGCTGGTTTGCCAATGGACGCTCGCGGAAAGCCGAACGCTTCATCAGAATGCCAACTGATGGGCCGAGGCGATTCTTCGATTCGGTGGAAACGATCGGAGAACGCGGGTGACCAGCAGCCCTACTATCTCCAAATCAACGAATGCTCAACCATGCCTACATACGCCGACGTCAAAGCGGGTCCGCCACGATCATGGGACGAATTTGAAGCAATCACGTGCTCGGCGGCGAAGAATCGCTGGAGCAACCAGAATTTCACTCGACATGGACGACAAGGCCAGAAGCAGGACGGGGTTGATATCTACGGAAACGACACCGATGGAAAGTTAGTCGGGATACAGTGCAAGCTCACCGTATCCGGTGTCACCGAATCGGTCATCGCCGCAGAGGTAGCGAAGGCGGAAGCATTCAAACCCGCTTTGACGCACCTCTACATTGCCACCACAGCCGAGACCGACCGGAAAATTCAAAGCGCCGTCAGGGACCTTTCCGCTGAACGAGAAGCCGCTGGAAAGTTTGCCGTGAGCATACTGTTCTGGACGGACATCTGGCAGGATCTTACGAAAGATGAAGCGAGATTGTTCCAGCACTATCCGCAACTGCGACCAAGAGAGGGAGAGCGGAACGTTTCTCATGATCAGCGGCTATTTCAGGAGTTTCAATCGACGTTTCCCTTCGAACCAGCCGTCCGCCTGCTGAGAGAGCAAGACTTTGGTGGTTCGTTCGCGAAAAGTGTAAGCGGCCAGCGATCCCGTCTTGAAGCGCGAGGTTATTCGTTGGCCTGTTTCGGCTGCCATCGATGGGGCAGCAA
>NZ_JAWRWY010000034.1:0-36004 GCF_046535315.1 Paraburkholderia sp. SIMBA_027 | reverse complement strand
TCTTCGCCGCGTTCGTTGAGCGCCTTGACGATGTTGCTGCCGATAAAGCCGGCCGCGCCGGTGACGATGAGGGTCATGGTAGTTCTGCGCAGAGGAGTTCACGCGGGACCGGCAAAACTCTCCGAAGCCGGCCCGGGGATGCGTCCGTCACGCGACAGCCTGGTGGCCGCCGCGCGCGGCACGTCATTGAAAGAGTTCGTCGTAGTCGACGGTGGCCGTACCGAGCTTGCCGACCACGATACCGGCGGCGCGATTCGCGAGCGCGACGCCTTCGACGAGCGACAGGCCCGCGCCCAGCGAGACCGCGACGGTCGCGATGACGGTGTCGCCAGCGCCCGAGACATCATACACTTCGCGCGCAACAGCCGGCGCGTGCAGCACGCCCTCTTCGGAAAAGAGCGTCATACCCTCTTCCGAGCGCGTGAGCAGCAGCGCGTCGAACTGCAATTCGTGGCGCAGCTTCGTCACGCGCGCGAGCAGGTCGTCTTCCGACTTCCAGGTGCCGACCACTTCGCGCAGCTCCGCGCGATTCGGCGTGATCACGCTCGCGCCGCGATAGCGTTCCCAGTCGTCGCCCTTCGGATCGACCAGCACCGATTTGCCCGCCGCGCGCGCAGTCGAGATCATCTGCGTGACGTGCGTGAGGCCGCCCTTCGCGTAATCCGACATCAGGATGACGTCGTGCGTCGGCAGCAGCGCGTCGAAGCGCGCGAGGCCCGCGAGCAGCGCCTCGTGCGCGGGCGTGTTTTCGAAATCCACGCGCAGCAACTGCTGCTGGCGCGACAGCACGCGCAGCTTGATGGTGGTGGGCAGCGCGGGATCGCGTTCGAGATACGCGTTCACGTTGCTCTCGCCGAGCAGCGTGACGATGCGCTCGCCCGGCTCGTCGTGACCGACCACGCACAGCAGACCCGCCTGCGCGCCCAGCGCCGCAGCGTTGCGCGCGACGTTGGCCGCGCCGCCGAGACGGTCTTCCTGACGCTGCACGTGTACGACCGGCACCGGCGCTTCCGGCGAAATGCGGTTGACGTCGCCGAA
The DNA here is from genome assembly GCF_046535315.1 of Paraburkholderia sp. SIMBA_027. Classification (NCBI taxonomy): domain Bacteria; kingdom Pseudomonadati; phylum Pseudomonadota; class Betaproteobacteria; order Burkholderiales; family Burkholderiaceae; genus Paraburkholderia; species Paraburkholderia sp. SIMBA_027. The sequence goes on along the minus strand of NZ_JAWRWY010000034.1, from coordinate 34,966 downwards.
CCAGTAACGGTCGAGCATCACGTCGCCGACCACGAGCACGCGCGAGCGCGCGAACTGCGCGCGCGGCACGGCCTGGACTTCGGGCGCGAGCGCCGCGCTGTCGGTCATGGCGTCAGACTGCGGCCGGGTTTGCGTGTTTGACATGGGGCCGCCCAATCGAGTGATAGTCGAAACCGAGCTCCGCCATCGCGTCGGGCTCGTACAGATTACGTCCGTCGAAGATGCGCGGAGTCTTCAACTGTTCCTTCAGGAATTCGAAGTCCGGCGCCTTGAACGCCGTCCATTCGGTGACGACCACGAGCGCGTCGGCGCCCGTCAGCGTGTCGTCCTGGCTCGCCGCGAAGGTCAGGCGCGCCTGCAGTTCGGGCGCGCTCGCCAGATCCAGCGCGAACACGCGGCGCGCTTCTTCCGTCGCGACCGGATCGTACGCCGAAACCGTCGCGCCACGGCGCAGCAGCTCGGCGATCAGACGGCGGCTCGGCGCCTCGCGCATGTCGTCGGTGTTCGGCTTGAACGCGAGACCCCAGACCGCGAAATGCTTGTCCTTGAGGTCTTCGCCCAGCGACTGGACGATCTTGTTCACGAGCACGTCCTTCTGGCCGTCGTTGACGTCCTCGACCGCTTCGAGAATGCGCAGGTTCTGGCCCGATTCCGCGGCCGTGCGGATCAGCGCCTGCACGTCCTTCGGGAAGCACGAGCCGCCGTAGCCGCAGCCGGCGTACAGGAAGTGATAGCCGATGCGCGGATCCGAACCGATGCCGCGACGCACCGACTCGATATCGGCGCCGACGCGATCGGCCAGATTCGCCATTTCGTTCATGAACGAAATGCGCGTGGCCAGCATCGCGTTGGCCGCGTACTTGGTGAATTCGGCCGAGCGCACGTCCATGTAGATCGTGCGTTCGTGATTGCGGTTGAACGGCGCGTAGAGGCGCTTGATCTTCTCGCGCGCGACTTCGCCGTTGGCGTCCTCGTCGATGCCGATGATGATACGGTCCGGACGCATGAAGTCGTCCACGGCCGCGCCCTCTTTCAGGAATTCGGGGTTCGAGACCACCGAGAAGCGCTGCGCGTCGCTCGCGCCGAGGCCGCGTTTGGCGAGCTCTTCGGCGATCACGGCCTGCACGCGCTGCGCCGTGCCGACGGGCACCGTCGACTTGTCGACGATCACCTTGAAGCCGGTCATGTGGCGGCCGATGCTGCGGGCCGCTTCGAGCACGTATTGCAGGTCCGCCGAGCCGTCTTCGTCGGGCGGCGTGCCGACGGCGATGAACTGCACTTCGCCGTGCTCGACGCTCGCGGCGACGTCGGTGGAAAACGTGATGCGGCGCGCCTTGCGGTTACGCTGGATGAGCTCGAGCAGACCCGGCTCATGGATCGGCACGCCGCCGTTGTTCAGGATGTCGATCTTGCGCGGATCGACGTCGAGGCAGAACACGTCGTGACCGATTTCGGCAAGGCACGCCCCGGTGACGAGGCCAACATAGCCGGTACCGATAATGGTGATTTTCATACGCGCTCCGGTAACAGATTCGGATTGAGGTAATGCGTGCGCGGCGGCGCGTCAGCTGGAAGCCGGAATTGGCTCGACGCGGCGCGGCGCGTAGGTTTCCCACCCGCTGCAGCCAGGGCACTGCCAGTAGAACAGGCGCGCCCGGAAGCCGCAGTTCTGGCAGGTGTAGCGCGGCAGGTTCTTGGTGCGCTGCTGGATCAGCTTGCGCATGAGTTCGAGTTCGCTGCGGCGCGGCTCTTCGGCCGCCGCCTGTTGCGCTTCGAGCAGACGCGTCATGCCGGCGAGATTCGGCGACTTCTGCATCTGCGTGCGCGCGAGCGTGTGCGCCGCTTCGGGACCGCTCAGCTCCGACACATATTTATAGGCCACATCGAGCAGATCGTTCGACGAATGGCGGTCGACCCACTCCGTGAGCAACTGCGCGCCGTCGTGCGCGCGGCCGAGCGCCTCGTAGCCCTTCATGACCTTTTCGGCGACGAGCGGCAGATAGGCGGGGTTCTGCGCCTCGACGCGCTGCCACTGCACGAGCGCCGACTCCCAGTTGCCGCTGGCCGCATCGACATCGCCCGCGAGAATGGTCGCGCGCACGTTGTGCTCGTTCGCCTTGAGCGCAAGGCCGAGCTGACGGCGTGCTTCGTCGGGCTTCTTCTGCTGCAGCGCTTCCTGCGCGAGTTCGCAATGGAACTGCGCGATCTCAACGTCGAGCGACGGCGTGCCCATCGTTTCGAGGTGGCGCGCGGTGTCGATCGAGCGGTTCCAGTCCTTCTCGATCTCGTAGATCGTCAGCAGCGCGCGCTGTGCGCCCTGCGCGTAGTCGCCCGACTTGAGCGTGCTGAAGGTTTCCTCGGCGCGATCGAGCATGCCGGCCTTCAGGAAGTCCTGACCCAGCTCATAAAGCGCGTGATCGCGCTCGTTCACGGGCAGGTCGGCGCGCGACAGCAGGTTCTGATGCACGCGGATCGCCCGGTCGGTTTCGCCGCGGCGGCGGAACAGGTTACCAAGCGCGAAGTGCAGTTCGACCGTTTCCGGATCGAGCTTGGCGACTTCGATGAACGCGTCGATTGCCTTGTCGGGCTGCTCGTTGAGCAGGAAATTCAGGCCGCGGAAATACGAGCGCGGCAGGTTGGCGCTTTCGGACAGCAGCGCCTTGAGGTCGTAGCGCGACGCCATCCAGCCGAGTGCGAAAGCCACGGGAATGACGAGGAGCCACCAGAAATCGAGATCCATGCGAGCGATGGTGAGAGGTAATCAAGCCGCGCGCCCGGACGGACGCGCAGCGGCAAGTCGATCAGATGAGCGGCGGCAGCGGCGGCTCCGCCACCACGGCGGGCGTTTCACGCGCGGTGCGCAGTTCACGCTTGAGGCGGCCGTTCTCCATGCGCAGCCGGAAAATCGCGGGCAGCGCGGACAGCAGGCCGGCCAGCAGACCGACGACGAAAAACGCGAGGCCGATCAGAATGAGCGGAGCCTGCCACGAATATCCGGCAAGAAAGTTCAGCGTCGCGGTTTGCGTGTTGGCGAGTGCGAGCACGAGCAGCAGCACGAACACCAGCACACGGATCACCCAGGCGATCAATCTCATGAAGGATTCTCTTGGCAGTTGAACAAACCCCGGCGCCGCACGTATGTCGCCATGCATGCCGCAACGCGTGTTGCGCCGCAGCAGCGGCGCCGCCGAAGTGTCCCGTATTGTAATGGAAGGCCTCGCGCCCGCGCAGGTGGCGCGCGAACGCGCGGCGGCGCCAAAACCGCGCGGGAACATCCGCACGCCACACACGCCGAGCGCCCCACGACGACGCCCACACGAAACGAACAGGCGAAAAAAAAGCGCCGGGCTATTAGCCCCGGCGCTTTCCGGTCCTTGCGTTCTGGCCATCTGGCATTGATTGCCGACAACCGCAAACACGGCAATAACTTGCAGCGCTTACAGATCGTCGTCCGGCTCGTCCGCTTTCAGCGGCTCGCCCGAGCGACGGTCCACACGCTCGCGCAGCTCCTTGCCCGGCTTGAAGTGCGGCACGAACTTCTCGGGCACCAGCACTTTCTCACCCGACTTCGGGTTGCGTCCGACGCGCGACGGCCGGCGGTTCAGGCCAAAGCTGCCGAAGCCTCGAATTTCGATGCGATGGCCCTTGGCGAGCGCCTCGGACATCGCATCGAGCATCGTTTTGACCGCGAAATCCGCATCCTTGAGGACGAGTTGCGGAAATCGCGTAGCCAGCTGCGCGACCAATTCAGATTTGGTCATACTTCAGCTTGCCCCCGTTTGAGGCTTACTGGTTCTGGCCGTCGAGCTTGGCCTTCAGCAGCGCGCCGAGGTTGGTCGTGCCGGTAGCAGCCGCACCCGTGTCCGACGACATGCTGCGCAGTGCTTCCTGCGTCTCAGCCGAATCCTTGGCCTTGATCGACAGGTTGATGCCACGCGACTTGCGATCGATGTTGATGATCATCGCGTTGACCTTGTCGCCTTCCTTCAGCACGTTGCGAGCATCTTCCACGCGGTCTTGCGCGATTTCCGAAGCACGCAGGTAGCCTTCGACGTCAGCGTTCAGGGTGATAACTGCACCCTTTGCGTCGACCGACTTGACCACGCCGTCAACCGTCGAGCCCTTGTCGTTGACAGCAACGAAGTTGCTGAACGGGTCGCCTTCGAGCTGCTTGATGCCGAGCGAGATGCGTTCCTTCTCGACGTCGATGCCCAGAACCACGGCTTCGACTTCGTCGCCCTTCTTGTACTTGCGGACGGCTTCTTCGCCAGCTTCCGACCACGACAGGTCCGACAGGTGAACCAGACCGTCGATGCCGCCGGGCAGACCGATGAACACGCCGAAGTCGGTGATCGACTTGATCGCGCCCTGGAGCTTGTCGCCCTTCTTGAAGTTGCGGCTGAAGTCATCCCACGGGTTCGGCTTGCACTGCTTCATGCCGAGCGAGATGCGGCGGCGGTCTTCGTCGATCTCGAGGACCATGACTTCGACTTCGTCGCCCAGCTGGACAACCTTCGACGGAGCAACGTTCTTGTTGGTCCAGTCCATTTCCGACACGTGAACCAGGCCTTCGATGCCCGATTCGACTTCGACGAATGCGCCGTAGTCGGTGATGTTCGTGACCTTACCGAACAGGCGCGTGCCCGACGGGTAACGGCGCGAGATGCCTTCCCACGGATCGTCGCCCAGTTGCTTGATACCGAGCGAAACGCGGTTCTTTTCCTGGTCGAACTTGAGGATCTTGGCGGTGACTTCCTGGCCAACCGACAGGACTTCCGACGGGTGACGCACGCGACGCCATGCGATGTCGGTGATGTGCAGCAGGCCGTCGATGCCGCCGAGGTCCACGAACGCGCCGTAGTCGGTGATGTTCTTGACCACGCCGTTGACGATCGCGCCTTCCTTCAGCGTTTCGAGCAGCTTTGCGCGCTCTTCGCCTTGCGTGGCTTCGATCACTGCGCGGCGCGACAGCACGACGTTGTTACGCTTGCGGTCGAGCTTGATGACGCGGAATTCGAGCGTCTTGCCTTCGTACGGCGTCGTGTCCTTGACCGGACGCGTGTCAACCAGCGAACCCGGCAGGAACGCGCGGATGCCGTTGACCATGACGGTCATGCCGCCCTTGACCTTGCCCGTGATCGTGCCGGTCACGAGTTCGTTGTTGTCGAGAGCCTTTTCCAGCGACAGCCACGAAGCGAGACGCTTCGCCTTGTCGCGCGACAGGATCGTGTCGCCGTAGCCGTTTTCCAGCGCGTCGATCGCGACGGAAACGAAATCGCCCGCCTGCACTTCCACTTCACCCGCGTCGTTCAGGAATTCTTCGAGCGGAATATAGGCTTCGGACTTGAGACCAGCATTGACGACCACGAAGTTGTGGTCGACGCGCACGACTTCGGCGGAAATCACTTCGCCGGCGCGCATGTCCTGGCGGGTCAGCGACTCTTCGAACAGAGCCGCAAAAGATTCGGTATTCGGGGTGGAGGTTTGCAGGTCGGACATAAAAATCTGGATTTGCATGGTTTCTGCTGCGCTTCCAGCCTGTTCCAGGCCGGTTGGGCGTTGAGGCCGGAGCGCTTACGCTCGTGGCACGGATGCAAAAGCCATACGGGGTTAAAGGGTTAAGACACGCCCTGCTTCCCAGCAGGGCACCACTACATTTACTGCAACTGCTGTACTGCGTTCTTACTGCGATTTGCCGTGCGCGTCCTGCCGCACTGAGCGCAGCTCACTCCGCAGTTCGCTGGCTTGCTGATACCACTGCACGACCTGTTCGACCGCCTGGTCGATGGTCAGCGCCGAGGTGTCCAGCAGCTTCGCATCCGCCGCAGGCTTGAGCGGCGCGGCCGCGCGGTTACTGTCGCGCGCGTCGCGCTCACGCAAATCCCGGAGCAAGTCATCCATATTAGCAGAAAATCCCTTCTGGATCAATTGCTTATACCGGCGAGCCGCGCGGGCCTCCGCACTGGCCGTCAGGAACACCTTCAAACCGGCATCCGGGAAGATCACGGTGCCCATGTCGCGGCCGTCGGCCACGAGCCCGGGCAGCTTGCGGAAGGCCCGCTGACGGGCCACCAGCGCGGTGCGCACGGACGGATGCGCGGCGATCATCGAGGCGCGGTTGCCCACTTCCTCGGCGCGGATATCGTTCGACACGTCCACGCCGTCGAGCTGGGCCATGCCCTCGCGGAACGTGATGTGGAGGTCGTCGATCAGCTTCGCGAGGCCGTCGGCATCATCGGCGGCGATCGTGTAGCGCATGCTGGCGAGCGCCGCCAGGCGATACAGCGCACCGCTGTCCAGCAGGTGAAAGCCGAGGTGCGCGGCGACCAGCGTGGCCACCGTGCCTTTGCCGGAAGCGGTCGGGCCATCGATCGCGATGACGGGCGTCGGATAAAAGGGACGGGTCGATTTCATTCGGCAACGAGACTCGGCGACTTAAAGAGATCAAGGTTGGGCGAGCGCGAGGAAGCGCTCGAAATAATCGGGGAACGTCTTGGCGACGCACTTCGGGTCGTTGATGCGCACCGGCACGCCGCCGAGGCTCACGAGCGAGAAGCACATGGCCATGCGGTGATCGTCGTAGGTATCGATCGCCGCGTTCGGCGTAAGTTTCGCGGGCGGACGCACAATCAGGTAATCGGGCCCTTCTTCCACGTCCGCACCGACCTTGCGCAGCTCCGTGGCCATCGCCGCGATGCGGTCGGTTTCCTTCACGCGCCAGCTCGCGATGTTGCGCAGCGTGGTCGCGCCGTCGGCGAACAGCGCGGCGACGGCGATCGTCATGGCCGCGTCGGGAATCAGGTTGAAGTCCATGTCGATGGGGTCGAGCTTGCCGTGATCGTTGCCGATCCCGCGCACCTCGATCCAGTCGTCGGCGACCGTGACGTTCGCGCCCATGCGCATGAGCGCCGCCGCGAACTCGACGTCGCCCTGAATGCTCGCGCGTCCCACGCCTTCCACGCGCAGCGGGCCGCCGCCAATGGCGCCCGCGGCGAGGAAATACGACGCCGACGAGGCGTCGCCTTCCACCATGATCTTGCCCGGCGACTGGTAACGCACGCCCGCCGGCACTTCGAAGCGATGCCAGCCGTGGCGCACGACCTTCACGCCGAAGCGCTCCATCAGCTTGATCGTGATCTCGATATAGGGCTTGGAAATCAGCTCGCCATCCACTTCGACGATGGTCACGCCGTCCTTGGCGCGCACGAGCGGCAGCGTCATCAGCAGCGCGGTGAGGAACTGGCTCGACACGTCGCCGCGCACCTTGATCGGCGCCGTGACGTCGATCTGCGCCGGACGGATGCGCAGCGGCGGATAACCCTCGTTCTCCTCGTAGTCGATCTTCGCGCCGATCTGGCGCAGGCCGTCGACCAGATCGCCGATCGGGCGCTCGTGCATGCGCGGCACGCCGTGGATGCGGTAGTCGCCGCCGTTGACCGCGAGCGCCGCCGTGAGCGGACGCACCGCCGTGCCCGCGTTGCCGAGGAAAAGGTCCGCGCGCACCGCCGTAAACGCGCCGCGCGTGCCTTGCACGACGCAAGTGTCGTCTTCGCGCTTGAGCTTCACGCCGAGCTTTTCGAGCGCGTCGAGCATCACGCGCGTGTCGTCGGAATCGAGCAGATTCGTGATCGTGGTTTCGCCTTCGGCGAGCGCCGCGAGCAGCAGCACGCGGTTCGAGATGCTCTTCGAGCCGGGCAGACGGATCGTGCCGGACGCACGGGTGAACGGTCCGAGATCGAGGTGTTCCATGACGTGTCCTGATGGTGCGGCGTGACGCGGGACTGCGCCGCGCCGCATGGCTGATGCTTGACTACTGTTCGCTATCTTTGTCGCTTGCTTTGCCGCTTTGTCGCTTTGCCGCTTTGCCGCTTTGTCGCTTTGCTTGCCGCTTGCTTCGTCGCTTTACTTCGCGCCGTCCGCTTCGGGCGTCGCCTGCGCGAGCTTCTTGCCGCCGCGCTCCTGCCACGCCTCGCGCGCCGCGCGCGAGCGCGCAAACACGGTTTCGAGCGCCGCGCCGTCGCCGGCGTCGATGGCTACGCGCAACTTCGCCAGCACTTCAGTGTAGGCGTCCAGCTCGGCGAGCAGCGCCGTGCGGTTCGCGAGGCAGACGTCGCGCCACATTTCGGGACTCGACGCGGCGATGCGCGTGAAGTCGCGGAAACCGCCCGCCGCGAACGAGAATTTCAGCTCGGCGTCGGGCGTATCGAGAATCTGGTCGACGAGCGCGAACGACAGCACATGCGGCAGATGGCTCACCGACGCGAACACGCGATCGTGCTGCGCAGCGCTCATCTGGCCGATCACGGCGCCGGTCGCGCGCCACATCGCAGCGATGCGCTCCACCGCTTCCGGCGTATTTTCCGGCAGCGGACACAGCACGACGTTGCGGCCCACGTAGAGGTCGGGCAGCGCCGCCTCGACACCGCTCGACTCGCGGCCCGCGATCGGATGGCCCGGCACGAACTGGCCGATGCGTTCGCCGAGCGCGGCGCGCGCGGCAGCGATCACGTCGCTCTTGGTGCTGCCCGCATCGGTAATCAGCGTCTGCGGCTGGAGATGCGGCGCGATGCGTTCGAGCAGCGCCTGGGTCTGCGCGACCGGTGCGGCGATCAACACGATGTCAGCGCCGTCGAGCGCGGCGGCGAGCGCCGCTTCGTCGTCGAGCGTCGCGGCCGCGTCGATCACGCCCAGTTCGAGCGCGCGCGCGACCGAATGCGCACGACGGCCCACGCCGATCACCTGCCCGCGTTGACCTTGCGCGGCGCCGCGTTCGCGCAGCCCGCGCGCCAGCGAGCCGCCGATCAGGCCGACACCGAAAATCACCAGTTTGCTAAAGGGAAACGCGCTCACGCCATCACCGGATCGAGAAAAAGTGGCGTGCTCATGCCGGGGCCAGACTGCGTTCGAGCGCCGCGAGGAACGCGGCGTTTTCGTCGGCGAGGCCGATCGTCACGCGCAGCCATTGCGGCAGACCGTAGCCGCCGACCGGACGCACGATCACACCCTGCTTGAGCAAGCCGAGATTGACGCGCTCGCCCGCCTGATCGTCCTGACCGACGCGCACGAGCACGAAGTTGCCGTCCGACGGCACGTAGTCGAGGCCCATGCGCTCGAAGGCCGCCGTGAGCGTGCGATAGCCCTCGGCGTTGAGCGCGGCACTCTGTTCGAGAAATGCCGTGTCGCCGAGCGCCGCGACCGCCGCGGCCTGCGCGAGCGTGTTCACGTTGAACGGCTGGCGCAGACGGTTCAGCAGATCGGTCAGCGCCGGCTGCGCGATCGCGAAACCGATGCGCAGGCCCGCGAGCCCGTAAGCCTTCGAGAACGTGCGCGACACCACGAGGTTCGGATAGCGGCGCACCCATGCGATCGAGTCGTAGCGCTTGTCCGCCGCCAGATATTCCGTGTAGGCCTCGTCGAGCACCACGACGACCTCGCGTGGCACCCTGGCGATGAACGCTTCGAGCGTAGCGCCGTCGATGTACGTGCCGGTCGGATTGTTCGGATTGGCGACGAAGATCAGGCGCGTGTCGTCGGCGATGGCCGCGAGCATCGCGTCGAGATCGTGGCCATACTGCACGGCCGGCGTCACCACGTGACGCGCGCCGAGCCCTTGCGTCGCGAGCGCGTAGACCGCGAACGAATACTGCGAATAGACGATCGACTGACCGCGTTCCACGCACGCGTGCGCGGCGATTTCGAGAATATCGTTGCTGCCGTTGCCGAGCGTGATCCATTCGGCCGGCACGTCGTAACGCGCCGCGAGCGCGGCCTTCAGCTCGAACGCGTTCGAGTCCGGATAACGGCCGAGTTCGGCCGCCGCCTGCGCGATGGCGCGCTGCGCCGACGCGGGCATGCCGAGCGGGTTCTCGTTCGACGCCAGCTTGACGATGCGCGCCTCGTCGAGTCCGAACTCGCGGGCGACTTCGGAAATCGGCTTGCCGGCGACATACGGCGCGATCGCGCGCACATAGGAAGGGCCGAATGGCTGGGTCATGCGTGTCTCTCCAGGGCCGCTCGCGTGCGGCGGCGCGGCATCATCGACGTGACATCGACTTGAATCAGCGAAGGCGCGCCTGCGCGCGCCGCACGAACGCTCGGCGCACTCAGCGCGAGCGCGGATACGAACCGAGAATCTTGAGGAACGCCGCCTTCTTGCCGAGCTCGTCGAGCGCGGCCGCCACGGCGGGTTCGTCGCGATGGCCTTCGAAGTCGATGTAGAAGTAGTACTCCCACGTGCCGACACGCGCCGGACGCGACTCGAAACGCGTCATCGAAACGCCGTGGCGCGCGAGCGGTTCGAGCAGCTTGTAGACCGCGCCCGGCTCGTTCTTCACCGAGACGATCATCGACGTCTGGTCGTGGCCCGACACGCCCGCCGGCTGCTTGCCGATCGTCACGAAACGCGTGCGGTTGTGCGGGTCGTCCTGAATCAGCGCGTTGGCAATCAGCAGGCCGTAATGCGTGGCGGCACGCTCGCCCGCGATCGCCGCGACGGTCGGATCTTCCGCCGCGAGACGCGCGGCTTCCGCGTTGCTCGACACGGCCTGACGCTCCAGATGCGGCGCGTTCGCCGTCAGCCAGTGCTGACACTGCGCGAGCGCCTGCGGATGCGCGCACACGCGCGTCACGCCCGCGAGCTTGCCGCTTTGCGTCATCAGGTTGTGCTGGATCGGCAGCGCGATTTCGCCGCCGATCGAGAGCTGCGTCTGCAGGAACAGGTCGAGCGTGCGCGACACCGCGCCCTCGGTCGAATTCTCGACCGGCACGACGCCGAATTCGGCGCTGCCCGCCTCGACCGCGCGGAACACCTCGTCGATCGACGGGCACGGCAGACCTTCGATCGACTGACCGAAGTAACCGTAGACCGCCTGTTCGCTATACGTGCCGACCGGCCCGAGATAGGCCACCGAAATGGTCTTTTCGAGCGAGCGGCTCGCGGCCATGATCTCGCGCCAGATGGCGCTGATGTGCTCGTTGCCGAGCGGACCCGCGCTCAGGTTCTGTAGGCGTTCGATCACCTGCAGCTCGCGCTCCGGACGGAACACGGGCGCGTTGAAATGCTTCTTCACCTCGCCGACTTCGAGCGCGACAGCAGCGCGCTGGTTCAGGAGGGAGATGAGCTGCGCGTCGAGAGCGTCGATACGCTCTCGCAGCGGCTTGAGTTGGGAATTGAGTTCGTCGTCCATGCGTGAAACCGGCAATCTGAAAGGAGGCGCGCGGCGTGAGCTGCGCGCGCGGCAGGCGCCGCCCGACGCGAGGTCAGGCTTTTGCCTCGAATTCCTTCATGTACTCGACCAGTGCTTGCACTGCTTCGAGCGGCACCGCGTTGTAAATCGACGCCCGCATGCCGCCGACGGACTTGTGGCCCTTCAGCTGCACCAGCCCGCGCGCCTTCGCGCCGGCCAGGAAATCATCGTTACGTGTTTCGTCGGCGAGGAAGAACGGTACGTTCATCCGCGAGCGCGCGCGGCGCTCCACCTTGTTGATGTAGAAGCTGCTCGAATCGATCGTGTCGTAGAGCAGCTGGGCCTTCTCGATATTGCGCGCTTCGATGGCTTCGAGGCCACCCTGGCGCTTCAACCACTTGAACACGAGCCCCGCGATGTAGATCGCGTAAGTGGGCGGCGTGTTGAACATCGAATTGTTCGCGGCGACGGTCTTCCATTCGAACGCCGACGGGCAGATCGGCATCGCGCGGTCGAGCAGATCCTCGCGCACGATCACGACGGTGACGCCCGCCATGCCGATGTTCTTCTGCGCGCCGCCGTAGAGCACGCCGTATTTGGCGATGTCCATCGGGCGCGACAGGATGTGCGAGGACGCGTCCGCCACGAGCGGGATGTCGCCCAGATCGGGAATCTCGAAGGTCTCGACGCCGTCGATCGTCTCGTTCGTGCACAGATGCACGTAAGCGGGATCGTCGGAAAGCTGCCACTCGCTCTTTTGCGGCGCATGCGTGAAACCGGCCTCGGTGCGGCCCGTGGCGGCGATGTGCGACGCGCCGTACTTGAGCGCTTCCTTCTGCGACTTCTGCGACCACGACCCCGTGATGACGAAGTCCGCGCGCGGCTTCGAGCCGAACAGGTTCAGCGGCACGATGGCGTTTTCGCCGATGCCGCCGCCTTGCAGAAAGAGGATCTGGTGGCTCGCGGGAACCTGCATCAGTTCACGCAGATCGAGCAGCGCTTCGCTGTGGATCTGCATGAATTCCGGCCCGCGATGGCTCATTTCCATCACGCCCATGCCGCTGCCATGCCAGTCGAGCATTTCGTCGGCGGCCTGGCGGAGCACCTCTTCCGGCAAGGCTGCCGGTCCGGCGGAGAAGTTGAAGACGCGCATCGTAAGGAGATCCCGAGGCAGGCGCGGCGGCTGAGGACGCCGGGATGCGCCAGAAAAAGAAAAGGCCGTTTGCGCTGCTATCGCGCAAACGGCCATTATCGCATTGTCGCCGGGAACCCGCCAACGCGGGCTCGCCGGGGACGGCGACGCATCGTGCCCGATCGCGCCCCAAACAGAGGCGCGGCGGGGATGCTGACTTACTTAGCCGGCTTGACCGACGCGACTTCCTTGTCGGCCTGGTCACGCGTTGCCTTGATCGACTGCGGCATGTACTTCTGCATCAGACCGTTGACGACGTCGCGGCCAACCTGGTCTTGAACCTGGATGAACTTGCGGCCGGTCGGGCTGCGGTAGAACGAGGTCAGGTCCTTGATTTCCGACGTGCTGTAGTACTTTGCGTAAGCTTCGTACTGAGCTTGCATCGCGTCCTGCTTGAACGAGTCGGTCGCGAAGACCTGACCTGCCGAGTCAACCAGCTTCGGCACGGCGTTCTTTTGCAGCGACGGGACGGAAGCCTGCTTCTGCTTGTCCGTCATCGTCTTGTTTTCCGACAGCGCGTCCGACAGGATTGCCGGGACGAGTTGCTTGGCTTGCATCTGTGCGCTGTTGCCGATCGCGCCGACGAGCTTCTGTGCGTCGATTGCGTCGAGCAGGTCCTTGATCGCGGCTTGCTTCGCCGGATCGATCGGTGCTGCGGCAGCGGCCGGTGCCTGTTCGGGCGCCTGGTTCTGGAGCGCCTGAGCCATGGCAAACGTCGGCACGAGAGCGGCCAGCAACAAAACCTGCTTGAATCGTTTTTGCATCATTACTCCCTCAGAGAAATTAATCGAACTGCCAGCCGCGCGGATCGCGGGGCGCGCCTTTCGCGCCCGCCGCTCAATCCACCCGGCGTCATTCAGCACCATCATTCAGTACCGTGGCCGCCCATCTTCGCCGTCCGGCGCCCGCGCGATTTTATACGCGAGCGCACCGGCTGGGACGCTGGACACGAAGCGGCCCGCTCACGCGGGCCGTCCTGTACTACGGGCTCAGCCTTACTCTTCGCTTTCGCCCTCGCCTTCGGCCAGATCGCCGTCGGCGTCGGCCTCGGCGACCTGCTGCAAGCCGGAGAGCTTCGTGCCTTCGTCAAGGCTGATGAGTGTAACACCTTGCGTTGCACGGCCCATTTCACGGATCTCCGAGACGCGCGTGCGGATCAGCACGCCCGTGTTCGTGATCAGCATGATCTGGGCTTCCTGGTCGACCAGCGTGGCCGCAACCACCTTGCCGTTACGCTCCGACGTCTGGATTGCGATCATGCCCTTCGTGCCGCGGCCATGACGCGTGTATTCCGTGATCGGGGTGCGCTTGCCGTAGCCGTTTTCGGTCGCGGTGAGGACCGACTGCTGCTCGTCGCCGGCCACCAGCAGCGCGATGACCTGCTGGCTGTCGTCGAGCTGCATGCCGCGCACGCCGCGTGCCTCGCGGCCCATCGGGCGCACGTCGTTCTCGTCGAAGCGCACGGCCTTGCCGGCGTCGGAGAACAGCATGACGTCGTGCTGACCGTCGGTGATGGCCGCGCCGATCAGGTAGTCGCCGTCGTCCAGGCCGACCGCAATAATACCCTTGCGCAGCGGGCGGCTGAAGGCTTCCAGCGGCGTCTTCTTGACGGTGCCGAGCGCCGTCGCCATGAACACGAACTTGTCCGCCGAGAACTCCTTGACCGGCAGCACGACCGTGATCTTCTCGCCGTCCTGCAGCGGGAACATATTCACGATCGGACGACCGCGCGAGTTGCGCGAGCCCTGCGGCACTTCATACACCTTCACCCAGTACACGCGGCCACGGTTCGAGAAGCACAGGATGTGGTCGTGCGTATTGGCGATGAACAGCGTGTCGATCCAGTCGTCCTCTTTCATGGAGGTCGCCTGCTTGCCGCGACCACCGCGCTTCTGGGCGCGATATTCGGACAACGGCTGCGATTTCACATAACCGGCGTGCGACATGGTCACGACCATGTCCTGCGGCGTGATCAGATCTTCAGTGTTCAGTTCCGTTGCGTTCATCTCGATCTTCGAGCGGCGGGCATCGCCGAATTCGCTCTTGATCGAGGTGAGTTCGTCGGAGATCATGGTCGTTACGCGCTCGGGGCGCGCAAGGATGTCGAGCAGGTCGGCAATCTGCGCCATGACTTCGCGGTACTCGCCAATGATCTTGTCCTGCTCCAGACCCGTCAGGCGTTGCAGACGCATTTGCAGGATTTCCTGCGCCTGCGTGTCGGACAGACGATAGAGACCGTCGCCCTGCATGCCATACAGCGGGTTGAGCCCTTCCGGACGATACGCGTCACGGCCGCCGGCCGATGCGTTTTCCTGCTCAGCACGCTGGAGCATCTCGCGCACGAGCGACGAATCCCACGAACGGTTCATCAACTCCTGCTTCGCGATCGGCGGCGTAGGCGCAGCCTTGATGATCTCGATGAAGCTGTCGATGTTCGCGAGCGCGACCGCGAGGCCTTCGAGCACGTGGCCGCGCTCGCGGGCCTTGCGCAGTTCGTAGACCGTGCGACGCGTGAGCACTTCGCGGCGGTGCGACAGGAAATGGTCGAGCATTTCCTTGAGGTTCAGCAGCTTCGGCTGGTTGTCCACCAGCGCGACCATGTTCATGCCGAACGTGTCCTGCAGCTGCGTCGCCTTATAGAGGTTGTTGAGAATGACCTCGGGCACTTCACCGCGCTTGAGCTCGATCACGACGCGCATACCGCTCTTGTCGGACTCGTCGCGAATGTCGGAAATGCCTTCGAGTTTCTTCTCGTTGACCAGCTCGGCGATGCGCTCCAGCAGCGAACGCTTGTTCACCTGGTACGGCAGTTCGTCGACGATGATCGCCATACGTTGACCGCGATCAATCTCTTCGAAGTGCGTAAGAGCGCGCATCACGACGCGGCCGCGGCCGGTGCGATAGCCGTCGCGCACGCCGGCGACGCCGTAGATGATGCCGGCGGTCGGGAAATCCGGCGCGGGGATGATCTCGATCAGCTCGTCGATCGTGGCCTGCGGATTCTTCAGCAGATGCTGGCAAGCATCGACCACTTCGTTGAGGTTGTGCGGCGGGATGTTCGTGGCCATACCGACCGCGATACCCGACGAGCCATTGATCAGCAGATTCGGAATGCGCGCGGGCAGGATCAGCGGCTCGCTTTCGCTGCCGTCGTAGTTCGGCCCGAAGTCGACGGTTTCCTTGTCGATGTCGGCGAGCAGTTCGTGGCCGATCTTCGCCATGCGGATTTCGGTGTAACGCATGGCCGCGGCGTTGTCGCCGTCGATCGAACCGAAGTTGCCCTGGCCGTCGACCAGCATGTAGCGCAGCGAGAAGCTCTGCGCCATACGCACGATGGTGTCGTACACCGCCGTATCGCCGTGAGGATGGTATTTACCGATGACGTCGCCGACGATACGCGCCGACTTCTTGTACGCGCGGTTCCAGTCGTTGTTCAACTCGTGCATCGCGTACAGCACGCGCCGGTGCACCGGCTTGAGGCCGTCTCGCACATCCGGCAGCGCCCGCCCGACGATCACGCTCATCGCGTAATCGAGATACGAGCGGCGCATTTCCTCCTCGAGGGAGATAGGCAGAGTCTCTTTGGCGAATTGATCCATTATCGATGTCGTTATCGGGCACGCGCGATGCTAGGGCCTCACCTGCCAATGCCTGACGGGCGGGTAGCCTGGATGCATCGCAACACGCCCTTGCTGTCGCATGGACGCCGCGGACGCAGCGCAATCTTCCGATTCTATCATGCGCGGCACCCCCGCCCGCCGACTCGAAGCGCTCCACGTATACCTATTAGAGGGGTGACCTGGAACGGCTCAAAACGGCGCTAATGAGATTGAGCGTGCGACGGGGTGTGGAGCAGACGTAAACCGCGCAGGCGTGCGGCAATGAAACCGACTGCGCGAACAGGGAATGCGCGCGCGATCTGTAAAGAATTGTTATCTACCACGTCACACGGAACGCACGATTGCCTCATATGACCGACAATGCGCAGCGCCGTTGCGAAAGGACCTCAGTGGCGACACGAGACCGCGCGACAGGCGGCCAATTTCGAGACACACTGGCAGGCAAACAACCAGGCACACTACCAGGAGATTCGTCGGGAACTTTTTGTTGCGGGTGTACCACATTCGACGAGCCGCAATGAAAGGGGCGGATTTTTTTTATCGTTGGAAGGGAACGATATGGCAAAATGCCAACGCACAAAGTTAGACACCGCTCGAAGTCTACACAAGACGTGCCCCACAACGTGCCAATGTTATACTTCGAGCAATGTATGACTTGTCTTCGTCATATGGCTCGCAGTAAACCTGCGGTAATCTCAATTTCGAGAGGAGAAATATGAATAACTTTTCAAAGCTCGCGTTCATTGCAGCTACCGCAGTAGTCGCTGCAAGCGCACAGGCACAATCGGTGCCGGCGTCGCGACAAGCCGTCAATGACAACTGGGTGAACGGCACGGGCGAATACGTCTGGATGAACGGCACGAACGAACTGTGCTGGCGCGACGCGTTCTGGACGCCGGCCACGGCTAACGCCAAGTGCGATGGCGCACTGGTCGCCCAGGCACCGCAGCCGCCGGTCGCTCCGCCGCCGCCGGCAATCACGAGCCAAAAGATCACGTATCAAGCCGACGCTCTGTTCGACTTCGACAAGGCTATCCTGAAGCCGGCTGGCAAGGAAAAGCTGGACGATCTGGCAGGCAAGATCCAGGCTCTGAACCTCGAAGTCGTCGTTGCTACGGGCTACACGGACCGCATCGGTTCGGCTGCCTACAACGACCGTCTGTCGCTGCGCCGTGCGCAAGCCGTCAAGTCGTACCTGGTCAGCAAGGGCGTCCCGGCAGAGCGTATCTACACGGAAGGCAAGGGCAAGCGCAACCCGGTTACGACTGGCTGCAACCAGAAGAACCGCAAGCAGCTGATCTCGTGCCTCGCACCGGATCGCCGCGTGGAAGTCGAAGTCGTCGGCACGCAAAAGCAGTAATCGCGCGCTACGGCTGTACGACTCAAAAGCCCCGCTTCGGCGGGGCTTTTTTATTGCCGCGCCGCTTTCGTTCTGGCTACGCACTGCGATCTGCGCGCAACGCGCCGCGAAGTCACTCGCAACGTCCCGCACAGCCCACGGTGCAGCAGCGCCCGTTTTGCCCCCGCTTTTGCCCTCCGGTTTTGCCCCCTTCCCTGCACGCCTATATACTCGGGGTTTGTTTTCACCCACCTTCTACCGCGCCTCAGGCCGCTTCGACATGACCAACGCCGATCCCCACGAACTACAGAAATTCAGCGATCTCGCTCATCGCTGGTGGGACCCGAACGCGGAGTTCAAGCCGCTGCACGAGCTGAACCCCATTCGTCTCGGCTGGATCGACAGCCACGCGCACCTGCCGTCCAAGCGCGTGCTCGACATCGGTTGCGGCGGCGGCATTCTGTCGGAATCGATGGCCGGTCTTGGCGCGAACGTCAAAGGCATCGACCTGTCGAGCGAAGCGCTCGGCGTCGCCGATTTGCACAGTCTTGAAAGCGGAATCACGGTGGAATACGAGGAGATCGCAGCAGAAGCGATCGCGGCGCGCGAGGCCGCCTCGTTCGACGTGGTCACCTGCATGGAAATGCTCGAACACGTGCCGGAACCGCTGAGCGTGGTCAAGGCGTGCGCGACGCTCGTTAAACCGGGCGGCTGGGTGTTCTTCTCCACGCTCAACCGCAATGTGAAGTCCTACCTGCTCGCCGTGGTCGGCGCGGAATACATCGCGCAGATGCTGCCCAAGGGCACGCACGACTACGCGCGCTTCATCCGTCCCTCCGAGCTTGCGGGCTTCGTGCGCCAGGCCGGGCTGAACGCGGTCGAGATCAAGGGCATCACGTACAGCCCGATCACGCGCCACTTCGCGCTCTCGAACGACTCCAGCGTCAACTACATGATCGCCTGCCGGCGCGAAGCCTGAAGCGGCGCGCCCGTCACATTCCGACATGACCCAGACCCCGCTTGATACCCCGTCCGCGCCGCGCGACGTCGCCGCGCTCGCCGCCTGCGACGCCGTGCTGTTCGACTTCGACGGCACGCTCGCCGACACGGCGCCCGACCTCGCCGCCGCCGTCAACCAGATGCGCCACGCGCGCGGCCTTGCGCCCGCGCCCTACGAGAAGCTGCGTCCGCTCGCCTCGGCGGGCGCTCGGGGCCTGATCGGCGGCGCCTTCGGCGTGGGTCCCGACGACCACGAGTTCGCCGCCATGCGCGAGGAATTCCTCGCCAACTATGCGGCCAATCTGCGCGTGGAAACGGCGCTGTTCCCCGGCATCGACGCGGTGCTCGACGACCTCGACGCGCGCGGCGTGCTCTGGGGCATCGTCACCAACAAGGTCGCGCGTCTGACCGATCCGCTCGTGAAGCTGATGCATCTCGACACGCGCGCGGCCAGCGTCGTGAGCGGCGACACCACGCCCTACTCGAAGCCGCATCCGGCCCCGCTGCTGCATGCGGCCGAGACGCTCGGCATCGCGCCGCACCGCGTGGTGTATGTCGGCGACGACCTGCGCGACATCCAGGCGGGCCACGCGGCCGGCATGGCCACGATCGCCGCCGCCTACGGCTACTGCGGCAATGTCGAGCCGCCCGCGCAGTGGAACGCCGACTATCTGGCCGATACCGCCGAGACCCTGCTCGCCTTGCTGCGGCCGGTCGGCCGCCGCGACTGATCCATCCCCAGGAACATCTGCGCGTCGAAAGAAACCGCACCCGCGCCCCTTGAAATGGGCGCGGTTCGCCTCATCTCGCGAACTATGGGATAATTGTCCCTCCTCTGGGGCCGACCTGGTTTCGACAGGGGTTATGAAGTAGGCAGGGCATGCCGAGGACCCGTCACCTCGTTAATCAATGGGAAAAACGTAACTGCAAACGACGAAACGTTCGCACTGGCAGCCTAAGGGCCGCCGTCCTCTGCCTGGCTCACTGACGGGCTAGTGTCGCAAGACCGGTAGCAATACCGCCAGAGGTCATATACGTCAGTTAAGCTCTGTCGGCGTCACGACGCCAGAGTCGAAAATTTAGTGAATCGCCGTAGCGCAGCGTGTTCGTCCGCGTCGCTCCGGTTAAATCAAAAGACAGAACTACGCATGTAGAACTGTTTATGGACTGCTTCTGGACGCGGGTTCGATTCCCGCCGGCTCCACCAATATTCCATCCGTGACTGTCTAAGAAAGCCCTGAAACCCGTGATAGCATTGAGCTTCACGGGTTTTTCTTTTCTCGGCACGTGCGGCACCGTTCAGTGGAATCCAGCTTTTTTGGGGGTATTCTAGGGGGTACCTGACGCGCCAAACCAGACCAGTACCCCCACATGGCACTCACCGACATCGCGCTCCGCAACGCACGCCCAGCCGAAAAAGATCAAAAGTTATTCGACGGCAATGGGCTGTTCCTACTTATCAAACCCAGCGGACAGCGTTACTGGCGGCTCAAATATCGTTTCGCAGGAAAGGAAAAACTACTGGCACTGGGTGTCTACCCTGAAGTCACTCTGGCCATCGCCCGCAAGAAACGGGATGACGCACGCGAAAAATTGGCGGCAGGCATCGACCCCGGCGAATCCCGGAAAGCCGAAAAGCGTACCCGGTTGCTCAATGCCGAGAACTCTTTCGAGGCCATCGCCCGCGAATGGCATTCAAAGTACGCCCCCAGTTGGTCGGAGAGCCACGCCGACCGCATTTTGCGTCGTCTCGAAGTGGATGCCTTCCCTTGGATCGGCAGCAAGCCGATTGCGAATTTGACGCCGCCGGATGTTCTCGACATTCTTCGGCGCGTCGAAAAACGCGGCGCACTCGAAACAGCCCATCGATTGCGCGGCAATGTCGGCCAGGTCTGCCGCTACGCCGTGGCAACCGGTCGAGCCGAACGAGACGTGACGGTCGACCTGCGAGGCGCCCTTCCGCCGACCGACACAGAACATATGGCAGCTATCACCGATCCTCACCGAGTCGCAGACTTACTCCGTGATATCGACGGCTACCGAGGATCATTTGTCGTTACCTGCGCCCTGAAACTCTCCCCGATGCTATTTCAGCGCCCCGGCGAACTCCGCTACGCGGCATGGGAAGAATTCGATCTAGACGCCGGCACCTGGGAAATCCCCGGAACCCGAATGAAACGGCGCAAGAAAGCCAAGGCAACCGGCGGTGCTCATATCGTTCCACTACCCAAACAGGCAGTCGACATCCTGCGTGAATTGCATGCCCTAACCGGCGGCGACCACTATTTGTTCCCAAGTATCAGGTCCCGCAGCCGGCCGATGTCTGAGAACACGATCAATAGCGCACTCCGCCGGCTGGGTTACGACGGAGAAACAATGACCGGACACGGCTTCCGGGCGACTGCTCGCACGATCATGGTGGAACGTCTTCGCATAGCAGCCGAGATTGTCGAGGCTCAACTCGCCCACGCCGTAAAAGACCCTCTCGGACGCGCTTACGACCGCACCTCCTTTTTGGAGCAACGCCGCGAAATGATGCAGAAATGGGCGGACTATCTGGATCAGATCAAGGCCGGTGCCACGATCATCCCGATTGGTGCAGCCGCCGCGTAAATCGGCTGAGATGCAACATCCCGGCACGCGATTCGGTTACTGGCTAACTTACGGGATCAGACATCTTTCAGCGCATCGCGTGCGGCGGTGAGACTCTTACGATTCCCGTCTGCCCCGTATCCGGCGAGACGCTTGCCGGGCGCTGCCGCTTTCGCTGCTTCGTCGATGATGTTTGCCATTTCCTGCCCCACGCGAATCAGGCTTATCTGACCGCCATGCAGCAACGCCTTGCCGTCTGCTGTGCCTCGCGCGACATCTTCCAGCAGTTTTAAAAGCGCGCCCATTCGAACCCGGTCGTATCGCCAGCCTTTCGTAATTTCGGTCGACATGCCGACGGTCGAATCCGAAAGCGCCGCGACGGGCGCAAAGCCAAGACCGCGTTCGAACGCTTCCAGCCCATCCCAGCCTACGTCCCGGGCAAACGCAAGAAAACGGTCGAACAGCACATAACGCTCGCGAATCATCCTGCCAGACATGGGGTGAGCAATGGCGGGCAGTTGCTCATGTACCCCGTATCGGGCAATGGCGACCTTGCATCTGCGTTCGTACTCGGCGTATTTCGCTGGATCGTTGACCTTCAAGCTGTCTCGATCTTTCGCAGTGGCATTAACGTTCAGAGAAAGCAGAACGGCCTGCCACATGCGCTGCCCGCCCGACTCCCTCCAATGCCGCCAATCCGGCAACGACGGAGCCTGTTGATTGATATTCTCGCGCGGATGTTCGTCCGGCTCCGGGCGTGTCGGCTCGGCGTTCTTCGACGGCATTTGCAGATGGCCTCTGTTGGTCTGCGAAAAGTATATAGCGGCTGCGCTGGCAAGTTGGTTCGTCGCGATCTGGGAAGTTGCGGGTACTTTCTGGGTACTTGCGGCCTGCGTGGCAAGTTCGCTTTCCGCTCGAACGGCAGCACGCTTCAATAGCCCCAGATCGATCAAATGGAATCCGACGGGATTCCAGCCCATGAACTGAACTGGAGCTGGATGATGGCTGAACTGATTGGAGAAACACTGATTCGCAAGCGCGAGGTGCTGAAATTGACCGGATGGTCGAACAGCACGTTGTACGCGCGCATCGCCGCAGGCGAATTCAAGAAAGGCGTTCGTATTGGCGAGCGTTCCGTGGCATGGCCGCTGAGCGAAGTGCAAGCGTATATCGCTGAGCGTATCGCGGAGCGCGATGCCGGAACCGCGGAAGGTGCTCCCACCGCGAGAAAGAAGCGCACGGACGACATTGCTATGGCGGAGGTCGCATGATGATCCCGCAGCAAAAACCATTGCCGGATTCGGCCGAGGCGCAAACCGACAAGGAGGCCGGTTCCGCCAAGACGCCGCCCGCCCCCAGCGTATTCAAAACGGCACGCGAACGAATCGAAGGTCCGTCGCCGGGTCTGATGCTTGCGGGCTACCACGACAAGTTCATCGAAGACGATTACATCGCGGCCATGCACGCGCAGTTGATGACAGCGGATCGCAAGACCGGCGTGCCGATGCCGAAGGTTAAGCATCTGCATGCGCTGTACTCCGGTCAGCGCGACATGCAGCGGGCCAAAACGCTCGCGTCGATGGAGACATTCCCCAAGGGCACAGCGCCCAGCACGTTTCACGCGTTCGGTTCGCGCGCTCCCTTCGACTTCGGCAGCGAAGAAGGCTCGCATACGCTGCGGACTTTCATCGAACAGAATCGGGAGTGTGCCATTACCGCCAAAGTTACGCTCCGCTCGCACGACCCGCGCCTCGGTGAACGGCTCCTGCGTATCGACATGGCCGCGCGGAACGCCCAAGCCTATGTGATGCTGTTCGTCGACCAGTCGGAGAACGCGGCGAATGCATCGCTGCAACACTTCGCGGACGAGTGCTTCGAAGCTGATATCTGCGACACGAATCCCAACGCTCGCATCAGCTTCTCCATTGCGGCAACGCGTCTTGCCCATCTCTACCGTTACGGGATCGGCAAGGTGCTGGTCAGCGTCAACTGGGGAGCCGAAGGCTACACGCGACAGTACGAGCCGTTCGTTTCGGCTTCGCTCAAGCACCGCTTCGCTTGGCTGCTGGTGGGCTCCGGCGAAAGCTATGAGCAGGCCGCTCAACGATTCAGCGTCAACAAAACAACCATCATGCGCTGGCTGCAAAAGCTGCCGCCCACTCGCGGCAAGCCGATTTCTGAGGAGCTGATCGAGCGTTATCTGGAGGCGATCGACGTGATGGAAATGCGCGATGACAGCGCCATGACGCCCGGTCAGGACGAGCACGACATCGCCTGAGCGTTGCACGCGCCGGATGCGCTTCATGCAACCGGCGCAACGCTCGATATGTCTCTGCTCGCCGCAAGCCTGAAGTGTTGCGTTCATCTGGCTTGCGGTCCGAGCCATGCATGTGCGGCACCGCCTTCGCATCACTCGCGGGTTGGACAGCGCGGCGCTCGCCCAAGGGATACTAGTTAATACCCTCTCAATTTGAGAATCCCAACCCTGTAAATAGAAAATCCGTAGCAGATGCGAATTCACACATTTATTTAGGTAAACGAATGATTGATTTGCTGGATATAACCATCCTTCACCCGCACGAGCAGTTCGGCAACGAACGGGGAAAGCGGTACGAGAACTCCGACGCTGCACCCGTCTTCGATCGGTACAGCAAGAAGGTCTTCCTGCGGCCCGGTGGTGCTCCTGTCGATGCAATGTCGCTGGATGCCGGAACGGCAATTGGCATTCGCGGCTGCCCCCTCAAGCCTCTGCAGGGGCACAACGTATTCGGATCAAACAATGTCTGCCTGCTGGCCGGCACGCTGATCGGCGCGGTGCTCGATGCGCTCGGCGTTCCCTATACCGAGGCGCAGCGTGCGGCGTGGTTTGCCGGTGAATTCGAACTTGCGGAAATTCATATCACCGAGCGGTTCGGCTTGCCTGACGGTATGGAGCAGAAGCAGTTTTATCGGCACATCCTGCGCAATACCTCGTGGGAGTTTCGCCCCGCGTGTCTGCAGCAGGGAACCGGCATCCGTCTGGCGAAGCATCAGAATGGGCCTGCGCTGGTGATGTACGACAAGGCACAGGAATTGACCAGTCGCCGTACCCGTGCCTTCCGTCATCTGCAGGCAGTCGTTGGCGAGACTGATGCCGCCAAAGTGTGGAAGGGGCTGACGATAACCGGCAGCACAAGCATCCGTGCGGAACTGAAAGTGCCGAAAGAGTACCTGGCGCGCCACTACCTCAGGCGCGGGTCTGCGTGGACACAGAGCATCGTTGACGCTGTCTACTGGGAAGAGATGGCGAAGCTTCGGTTCGAGTCCCACGTGTCGCTGAATACGCTGAGACCGGTTATCAATCAGATCGACGACCGGCCTTTGAGGCATGCGCTCGAACTGTGGACCGGTGGCCGGGAACTCCGCACGATCTATCCGCCGTCAAGCTTGGCCCACATTCGATCCCAGGTGCGGCAGGCGACGGGGATTGATATCGTGACGGACGTGCCGATGGAGACTGCGTTGCCTGTTGCCAGCATCCTGTCCCGGGAAAATCTTCGCCCGCAGTTTCCAGCGTGGGCGCGCAAGTTTCCGGCGTGTGCGTTCGGTATGCCGGGGTAGACCGGTCAGTTATCTTGTGAATTCCGAGGCCCGTGCGCCACAGAGCGCCGGACCGTGCAACACAGGCATTTTGCTCGGGTTTCGGGCTGCTGAATGCCTTGGACGGCCTAAAACGGACCAATTTGCTTAAAAAACGAGCAAATGTGGAGCTGCCGGGCAGCAAAATCGCCCGCGCAGCGATCCTTCCCCAACAACTTAAATTACAATTCTTTCATATTGGAGCCGGTCGCCGCCGTCGCCGCTGGCGTTTCGGACCCATGTCTGCCCCTCGGCCAGACTCCTGCGACCGGCTGGCCGGGCTGTACGCGAGCCGGAAGAGGATCGGGATCGAGCCGGGCACGGCGAAATTCCCCAGCGGCGATCGATTCGGTCAAAATTACCGGATTGACCGAGGACGTTCTGTGTCCCTGTCGCTTTTTCCGCGATTTGTGCTAAATTCCGTCCCGGATCGGTCGATTTTTGGTGATTTAGTCGATTTTTCGGTGAAAACGCCCTCATTCAGGCGCTCGCCTGCACTGATCCGGTAATTGCCGGACAAAACACCCGCGTCGCACCTCCGCTGTACTGAAACGCAGCCGCAGCGCCTCCGCGTTTCAGCTTTTCAATCCCCCACGAGCCTTCGATACCGGATAGCCAACCGGGGGAAACGTTCGTTCAAAATATTTAGGTTGACTTATGAATAACAAGGAAGACAAGAAACCTCTTTTCCCACTCGGTCGCACTACAGCAACGCAAGGCGCACTCGCTCTTCTGCAGCGTGCAGAGGTCCATCCCCGTCAATTACTGGATCGACACCGATGCGGCGACTGGGGCGAATTGAGTTCGGAAGATCGGGCGGCAAACGAACGGGCCGTCGCAAATGGAGCGCGCGTCTTCAGTGCCTATGTCGTTGGCCCGAACAACGAGCGTGTATGGGTAATTTCCGAGGCGGACCGAAGCTCGACAACAATCCTGCTGCCCGTCGAATACTAGAGATGAGCGTCATGGTCCAACAGAGATTCCATCCGCTTATCCAGCCGGGGCCCCATCTCGGCGCGGCCGGTTCGACGACAACTGTGCACAGCCAGCAAAGCAGATGGGATTCGACCTGCGCGCTGCACTGCCTCGCGATGGTGCTGAAAATCACCGGCCGGATTACCGATCCGTCACGGGTCGCAACGCGACGGCGACGGATCGAATCGATGCTGTGGCGCAAGACCACCGAGGTCTTCGCGAAAGGAATGACGTTCTCGGAGTTGGCGGTTTTCATCGCCGATCTGGACTGCGGGCTGCGGACAACGCTGCTCGACCACAGTTCGCATCGACAGGCTATCCCTTGGATCGAAGGGGAATTCGCGCAGGGACGGTTGATGATATGCAGCGTTCGACCTGTAGGCGATCGCCAAAATCACGCGGTACTGGCTATTGGTGCAGAAGGTGTTCAACGCGCCGACCGGTTCGAAGCGCACACGCTGCTGATTCTTGATCCGGCAGAAGGGCCTCCGGCTGCGTTTGCGCCATGCAATGCCCGTCTTCAGTACGGCAGCAAGCAATCGGGAACCTTGCCACGGTACGCGACGTACCAGACTGCGGCAGAGAAATTCTCCGTGGTGTTGAACGGCGCTGTGGCGGTTGATGTTGGCGAGCCTGAAAAGCCGCCGTAGCAACTCGATTCAGGCTCGTGTCGAGCAACCCCGACGACGATCGCTACGTTCCCTTCTTTCCTTGTTTGCCTACAGAGCGTTGGCTACGTAGTCCTTGTGACGTATCCAGAAGTGCAAGAGCGTCGTCTACCAGCCTCTCCACAATTTCCTGCTGGGGTGGAGTCAGCGACGAAAGTTTCTCGTGAACTCGCGATGCTCGATCGTGTGAGCTAACGCCTGCGGTACTAAGCAAATCAGCGAGTCGGCACTGAAGGCAGTCGGCGATGCCAGCCAGACGCTCCAGACTGGGGGTCAGCGTACCGCGCTCGATCCGGGAAAGTGACGACTGTTCTATCTGGATCAACTCGGACAATTTTTCCTGAGTCATGTCGAGCGCCTTGCGGCGGGCCGCGATGGCCGCGCCGATCGACCGCGCAAGCTGATCTATGTTGCTCAAGCCTGAAATCCTCCTCGTTTCGACGAGGAAGTGTCAGTTCCCAGCGCACCTTCAGAGAAGGGCGTGGTAGTGCATAATATTCTCCACAGAGAATATTATTGGCCTTTATATAAACCACAACCGAACGGGGTACACCAATCATGAAATTCACACATCTTTCAGCAGCCGTTCTGGCGATCACTATCCCGGCCGCCGCACACGCTCAACTGAACCAGCTTCTCGGCGCGATCCATTCGGCTCAAAGTGCCGTCACGCAGGCGTCGAGGATTTTGCCGCAACAATCCGGGCAGGACTCGATGCAGGACGACCAGAATCTGGCGGCGCGGGCACAAGCCCAGCAAGCTGCGATGCAGCAGCAGGCGCAACAGCAGGAACAGAGCGACAACGCGACGTATCGCGCGCAGATGGAGCAGAGAGCGGCTGCCGGGCGGCAACAGGCGCAGAAGATGGTCGCTGCGCAGGACGCAGCCGATATCGCGAAATATAAGGCGTCACAGCAACGCGACCAGCAAGAAGCACAGCAGCAGGTCGACGCTGCACGGAAAATGATCGAAATTTGCCCCGACCTGGCGAACGCGAAGTACAACCGCGCAGAACAGTTCATTCGCTGCCGCAACAAGGGCATGGCCGAGGAGCAGGAAATGACCTACGTGGGTGGCTTTCCGGTTCTGGCCCAAGCCTACCTGTCCTCCATGGTTCAAGACGTGTACGAGGACGATGTAACCGACCCGGGCAGGGGTAAGGCGATCACGGACTACTATCTCAGCTGCGCGCAACGCGGTACGCCGTGTGCCCGCCCGAAGTGGTAGCAGCTGAAACGTGTCGCCCACCTGCCGCCGCCGCGGCGGGTGTGGCAAGCAAACAACGCGGGACGATCACGAAGTCACTGCGCTCAGCGGGGAATAAAAGTGAAATTCGAGCGAAAGCATTTGCCCGCAGCCCGAGTTTCTCGCCCTTGGCTTTCGCACTCACCTACCCTGCATGTATGCGCTCGATGAGCATGCCCCGCTCGGACTGCGATACGGTCGAGAGTAACCACAACTACCGGCCGATATCGATCCGCTGCGGACTTTCGGCGTAAGTCGTCGTTGACGACTGCTCCCGAACCGTCTTCGGTCATTCCGCATGGAGCCAGGGCAGCATCAATCACCGCCGCCGTGCGATTAGTCGATGGGCCCGCCTACTTCCCTACGCCTTTCACCCCTTCGGCAGCTAATAAAATCCATAGGTCAATTTTGCGCTGGGTGTCCTCCGACATTTTTGTGCGCAGGGCCGGCCAGAGTTGCCCCATGCCCTCGATTGCCTTTGCGATGAAAGGCATGCAGTACTGGAGCGGCAGCGACATTATCTGCAACGCGCCAGGATCGCCAGCGTGAGTCAGTCGCAATTGGCTCAACGCGAATGGCAGCGTATGCACGTACTGAGATAACTGCATTATCACGTTGAGGTAATAATCGTGATTGATCCCGCTCACCTGATTACGATCGCTTTGGATGCGGATGTACGCGGGCGCTTCATTGGCAGTAATTTTCTGCTGGACCTTTCTTGAAAGATTTCCGTAGAACGGATGGGCCATCGCAGCATCACGTAGCTTTTTCGCGTCGTCCCGGAGTTGCTCAATATCCGGGCCTTCCGCTCCGATACCATCTAACATAGTCAGTCGATGTTCCTTATCGTGAAGCTCCCATAACAGGATTCGCATTCCCCGTTCGGGATCAGTCACCGGTTGCAATGCGATATACCCCAACGCATCGAACGACTCGATGAGTGTGCGAGCAATAGCACATGCGGCACCGATGTCCCACAGCTCCGGATTTGAACCGTTTTGAAGCGTCGGCGAGATGCGTCGCAAGCTTATTGCGTGGCAGACCATCTTCGTGAAGATGACTTCGGCAAGTTTCAGATGCTCGTCGATGACCTGTTGCCCGGTCAGACGTCTGGAGAAGCCACAGGCTTCGTCCAGAATCAGGTCGTATTCAGCCAGTATTGCGGTGTATCGGCTGACGGTCATCTGATTGTTGTTGGCCATTTCATTCGCCCATGGTGAAGTCCACTCGCGTAAGTGTATCGGGTCGTGGTGTCGGCAAAGTTGTCTGTTTGAAGCGTGGCACTAAAAGCATGATTTTCACAACGACTGTGTGTGCCGCCGAGCGCTTTTGGCCGCACTGCGTCCTACGAAAGAGCGCGCCAATCGTCTCGCGCGTGCGCCTCATGCAAAAGGCATAAACCGACCCGTTTCTCCTGTTGGAATCGCTAGGGGGCAGCGGCTGGTATCAAGTTGAACAGTCGCTCGGCACGGCTACCCACGGGTAACAACTCAGCCACTGTCGCCATTCGTTCCTCGACGCTCTATAGTGTTGTCCACAACCAAGCAAAGGCGAGCACGGGGATCAAAATTGACAAAGCTAGTTGTATGCTGCGCGGCAGTGCTGGCCTTGCAGGGGTGTGCCACCTACGACCTATCGTTGATGCCGCGCGGAGCGGGGCCGATGGCACATGGCACGGCCAAGCAGATTGACAAGTCTGTTTCAGTCACCTTGGACGGCGAAACATACTTCGGCCACTATGTTTATGTACAGGGCGGCGCTTTCTCCCTCGGGACGGCCTTTGGAAGCGGGCAGGTGGCGACCGGTAGTGCCATCGGCGTGAGCGTTGTTGGTAACGGCAACGTCCTCGCACAGTCCGCTGACGGCCAGCACAACCTGCGATGCGTATTTAATTTCAGCGGGTGGACGCAACAGGGCACAGGCGCGTGCCTAACCGATAACGGCAGTACGTACGATTTGCAAATAACGCGGTAGGCGACGTCTTCGGGGGCGGCCATGCGGTTCATGGAAATCGTTTCGCGCATCACCGGGTTCAGCGTGCCGGTGTTTGGCATCCAGTGGAATCCCAGCGAGGCCGAGCGAGCGGTAGCTCGCCGCGTCCTGACATTCCTGGAAGATCGGCGCGTGTTGTACTCGCCATCGCAAATGGAAGTGCCATCGCACTGTGTGGAATCGGTGCTGCGTATTCGAGAGTCTCTGACTTCCGAACTGGGTACGCTCGACGCCGCCTCGGACATTGCCGCTAGTCTCCGGGCGATGCGCGCCGCGTGCCGGAAGTTCCTAACGACAGTTGATGCCGACGATCGCGCGCCTATCATCTATGGCGCGCAACGCGGACACTACGCCAGTTGGATATTTAATGGCGCGGTGGGCGAGCTACGCGGGGTTTTCGGCGTCCACATCGCGCTGCTTGCCACCAAGCACGGTCTGGACGTTGAGGACGAACTGGCGACGATCATTCCTTCCGCCGCAGAGGATGACTGACGGGCGAGCGACCAGGACGACGATATTGGGCGAAAGCATGTGCAAGGCGACTCCGGTTGGCCGAGTCCTGCCCAATGCGTTTGTCACAAGTCGACCCACACGAGACGCCTAGCTCGCCCGGTAGCGGTCGTTCAAATGTTCCATCCACTGTCTTTCTCGGGTAACGACTCTACCGGATTATTCGGCAAACGTCGTTTGGTGATGGTAGAGGCAGACTTCCCGGCACACCCAACGCCCCAGTTTCTGAAAACCCGCAAATGAAGCAACGCTGTATAGCGCTCCGAAATGCACTGATTATTTCGAATATTAATCTAGTAAGCGTTGCGCTGCCCTGCGCTAAGCACCACCGCCCGCCAAAGAATCTTTAGGTCCAGCAAAAACGACTGCCTTGCAAGATAGTCCAAATCGACAGCGACCATATCTTCCAAAGAGGAAGAGTGATTATAAACTTGCCACAAACCAACTATCCCAGGCTTTGCCATTAGTCTTTTTGCCTGCTGTTCGGTGAGATGTGACGCATCAAACTCTAAAAGCGGCATCGGACCAACTACGCTGATATCGCCCCTAAGCACGTTCAAAAATTGAGGCAACGTGAATAAACCCGTTCTTCTTAGAAAGGCCCCAACACTGGTTACGCGCGGGTCGTCCTTTGCGGAGCGCACGGGGGTCGTAAGATACGAATCGCTCTGATCCACGTACATCGTCCGATATCGAAACAAACGTATTGGCTTGCCGTGGATGCCCACGCGCCGTACCGCAAGGAGAACCGGGCCACGAGAGCTAAGCTTGACCACTAACGCAATTCCAATCAGACACGGTGCTAGTGCAATTAGCGCCAAAACAGAAAAACACACGTCGAACGTGCGTTTTGCGAATCGACTGTAGATCGGCTTTTTCATTTTATGCTCTTAATGATAATCGCGCCATACCGAACCACATAAGCGATCGACAAAACAATCAAAAATAATAGAAGCAATAATGCGGAAATATGCACTATTGCCAGCAGCACGCTGTAAAACATCGACAACGATGCGACCGGGATGTTTGGAACCGGTAATTTGCGTAGATAGAGCGAAAGGCCATTCACGATGACCGTAAATATACTTATCAATTTTATGAGGTTGCTGGTCGGATTCGCTTTGCCAGATGCTTTGGTGCGCGATTGAATACGCGCTTCGCGTTGCTTTTTTTCTTCAGCGCTTTGTACGTTTGCCTTCAACTGCTTGATCTTCTGATCGAGCGTTGACAGCAAATGCTCCGGGGCGGTCACATAAAGAAGCGCGTGAGGGCCTTGTGACCCTTGCTGTAACTCCGATCGCACGAAGAACGCGAATGCATCGGCCGCTGCCGTTCTCCATGCTCCGTGCACGATCGCCCCTTCGGGCGGGCGATAGCCATATGCAGTCCATTCGCTCTCTGGATAGAAGCGCCATCCATCCAGCATATTCTCGACCAAGTTGGGCAGAGAGACATCTCTCCCTGAACTTTTCGGCCAAATTGCCCAACTCGAGGTCATCACTTCTG
The DNA here is from genome assembly GCF_046535315.1 of Paraburkholderia sp. SIMBA_027. Taxonomy (NCBI): domain Bacteria; kingdom Pseudomonadati; phylum Pseudomonadota; class Betaproteobacteria; order Burkholderiales; family Burkholderiaceae; genus Paraburkholderia; species Paraburkholderia sp. SIMBA_027. Next base: position 3,524 of record NZ_JAWRWY010000034.1, on the reverse strand, counting down.
AGGTCGCTGGCATATCACAGCTTCAAAGTAGCACGTTGGAAACGTTTTGCTGGCGCAACCGTCGAATACAGCAATATTCAAGCGTCACGCGTTCAAACTACGACAATTTTACGCCGTCGCAGCGGTCGCTCTCGCGGCTCGTCGTCGGCTATCACCAGCGCTTGAGGTAACGATCGATGCGGCCGCGCGAAGTGGCCCCCGAATTGTCGACGATTCGACGCCATCTGTCGAATGACTGAAAGTGGCCGCACTGCGTCTAACGATCGTGCCCAGCGAGCGCAGTGGGCGTGCGCTTAATGCAAGGGGCATCACGCGACCTGATTCGGCCAGTCAAGCATGCGCAATGCGGACGCTCACAACGACGTTGCGCTGTCTATGTCCACTCCGGCCAATGGTTCTAGAATTGCTGCTCTCACCTCGAAACTGCTCCTGATGCTTACAATCCGCCCACTCACCAGTGAGTCGCACAGCGATTGCGCGAACGTGTTGCGCATCTTTCTGGAGGCACCTTCGTACAGTGAACTCGTCGAAGGTCGGCCGCCCTCCGAGGAAGATGTTGACGATTTCTTCAATGGCAAGCCAACCAGTAAGGATACGACGGACAAATTAGTCTTCGGATTTTACGTTGGGCCAGACATGGTCGGCTGTGCTGACGTGATTCGCTCATATCCGAACGATGACTGCGTATGGATCGGGTTGCTGCTTTTCTCAGGACCGCATCAGAGTCGAGGGTACGGACAAACTGCGCTGGCTTTGATCAACGAGATGGCGCGTGAGTGGGGCTACCGGAGACTGCAACTCGCCGCTATTTCGACGAATCCGCGCGCGTTAGCATTCTGGCAACGCGAGGGCTTTGAGACCGCCTATAGCACGACCAATCCGAGATTCATCGGCAACGTCATCGTGATGGAGCGACCAATCAGATAGCGGCACCGAATGGCTCAAATTGGCCGAACAGCGCCCCGATGTCGCCCAGTGCATCGCCATCGCGCCCACAGCTCTGTCGGGCAAAGCGCACGTTGAATTCCGCTCTATATCGTTGTTCGCTGATCGTCGTGAGCGAGTCGCGCGGAGAATTCTGGCGTCTTGCCAAAGAAATATCGCACGATGAAATCAATTGCTGCATCTTCGTCCGCGAACTGCCTCACGAAGTCGCCTGGTCCTGGGCCAGGCGTCCAATCCCAAACCGAAACGTGCCAACGATCAGATGCATGCCAGACCGTTGGAACGGGAGCGTCGGTATCATCGCTCGTATGTCCATTTTTATAAGCGTTACGAAGACTGGCAAGCGAATTGCCCTGGACACTAGTGGGTTTCATAATCAGATAACCCGAAGGATGCGCACGGTGATCCGGCGAGAAGAACGGTTCGTCGGGTAATTGCAGCCCCAGATCACGTAACCTGTTGATGGAATCGCTTGAAAGTAGCATTGACGTGGTCAATAAGAAACGTGGCGTAGATCGAAGCAGCAGACTTCATTGTCAACGATTCGGGCGACTACGTCGACTGACCGCTGTTGGCCGCACTCCGCCGGCTGTCGTTGGCCGTGCCTGATCAGCAGTAACGGAGATTCGCGCTGTCACTGAACGGCCGCGAAATGATCGTGAGCGCACTGGCGGCAACAGTTGAATTTTGCTGCGCGGCGAGGCGCCCCCGCCCGAGCCGGATCGTCCGGCTACAGCGTTATCCGTTCAGGACGCGACCTTCAGGATCGTAGGGTGCGAAACACCGTAATCCTTCGCCAGCCCGCGAGCCGTTGCGCCCGCTGCCAGTTTCTGGCGAATCTCGTCCTTTTGCTTGTCGCTCAGAGCGGCGCGCCGCCCGAACTTCTTGCCTTCGGCTTTCGCTCGCGCCAGCCCCGCATGGGTCCGCTCGATAAGCAGGTCCCGCTCGAACTGCGACACGGCGGCGAGCACCGTCATGTGGAGTCGGCCCGATGCGCTGGTCAAATCGACGCCCTTGAGCGCGAGACAGTGCACGTGGACGCCCATCGCTCCCAACTGCTCGACGGTCCCGAGCACGTCCGTCGTGTTCCGGCCCAGCCGGTCCAATTTGGTCACGATGAGTTTGTCCCCTTCGTCCAGCCGGTCCAGCAGCTTGGCGAAACCGGGCCGCTCCGCAGTCGGGACGCTCCCGGAAATGGTTTCTTCGACGGTATGGCGCGGAAGAACGGCAAACCCGGCCGTACGGGCTTCCAGCACTTGATTTTCGGTCGTCTGCTCCGCCGTGGAGACGCGGGCGTACAGGAACGTGCGAGACATTGGCAACCCCGGTAATTAATGGTGGTAGCCAGGATGCCAGGCAATCAACTGGTTTACAAGGACTTTTTTACCAACCCCGGCCCGGGCCGCCGACCGGTAAACAACCGGAGGGTTTATTACCGACCGTGGTGAGGGGCAGTACATCGGGGCACGAACTGTTCATTCGATCGGGTTCTTGTCGGCCAGGTGCCCGATCGCGAGTCAGCCGCCGCGCCGGTCGCCTATGGGAACTCAATAGACATGTTTGCCCGGGGGCCCAGCGGCTTCTTGGGCCAATCCTGTGGTCGCGTAGTGGCGTCGCTGACGCTTCATGCAAACCGTGCAACCTCAGCAACGACTCTCAAATCTGCTGGCAACAACCACGGTTACAATGTTCGCGTAGGCCGTGCCAAGGGAACGGTTGCGACAACGAACGACAATGGGGAAAGAATGCCGTGGACAGCTAGGGGCCCACTCGTATTTGTCTGGTGGAACACGAGTCTGTCTCCTCCCATTCCGCGAAGAAAGGCTACCGATGCAGATTTGGAATTCGTTGTAGCTCAACTGCGCGAAATGCGTAGTGAGGTAGGCTTCGACGTTCTGGCGCTCGGTGAAGTCTGCAGTTCGGACCTTCATGCGATAGTCGAAGGCCTCGGAGACCCAAATCTGAGCATTTATGATGCAACCGACCGCACGAGTCGTTTGATGTTCGACACCGCGGTTATCTACGATCGCAATAAGCTGATCCTTGAGCAAGGCTACCCACTGACTGACAAGTTCGGTCGTAAGACGCTCAAAACCGGCGAGGCTCTTGAATTCCGCCTTGCCGCGACCGATGATACATTCATTTTGGTTACATCGCATTGGCCGAGTCGATTAACGTCAGCAGATGCCTCTTCTGTCCGGACCGAGTTAGGCACAGCGCTTCGTCGGTTTGTTGAACGAATGCACGAGGAGCACGCGGAGCCGTTTGTCATCTTGGCCGGCGACTACAACGATGACCCATTTTCCCCTTCCTTGGCCAATCATTTGCTGGCTACGCGAGACCGGTCGCTAGCGCGCCGCGATTCGAGGTTTTTATATAACCCATTCTGGAGAAAAATAGGCCAATCGCACGACAGCGATCACCCAAATGAGACCGGTGGATTTTGTGGCACGCATTTCTATTCAGGGGGCGAAAATTCTCAATGGTTTACCTACGACCAGAGTAAGCGGCCAGCGATCCCGTCTTGAAGCGCGAGGTTATTCGTTGGCCTGTTTCGGCTGCCATCGATGGGGCAGCAA
>NZ_JAWRWY010000033.1:0-37388 GCF_046535315.1 Paraburkholderia sp. SIMBA_027 | reverse complement strand
CGCCGATGATAGTGCGGATTGCCCGTGTGAAAGTAGGTAATCGTCAGGCTTCTTATGCAGTACGTCCAGAACCCCGGTTTCTCCAGAAGAGAGCCGGGGTTCTGGCGTTTGGGCGTGGGAAATACGCGTCGCCAAAATCCGTCTCGTTCGTAAACCTCGCGGCTTAGCCAGTTTGCTGGCACGATGTTGCACTGCACATTATCATCGTCATACGAACGATGAACGTGCTGTCGATGTCGACAGCGAAGAGAGGGCATCATGGCCGACCTGCTGCTTGGCAATGTAGAAGAAAACATCGCCGACGAAGAGATCAACGCGTTTTTGCAGAAGTACGGTTTCCCGTCCTTCGATCATATTCAGCGCGTGACGGGCACCGGCGCGCATCCCGCCGCGCTGTTGCACTACGCGAGTGCCAGCGAGGAAATACTGCGGACATTGCAGCCTCGCGTGCATCACATCTTCTGGAATAATCGCACCATCACCGCGCAAATCATTCCCACGCGCGAAGTCGATTGAATCCCACTGAATCACTGCCGAATCTCAGCTCCGAATCCCAGCTAATTCGCATGCGCCCGACGCAATGCCGGGCGCAATACTGGCTGCAATCAATCGACGCTATCCCACCAGCGACGTGTTATACGTCGTTCCGCCGATTGCGACGTTATTCAACGTAATCGCATTCACGTTGTTCACGTAGATCACCCCCGGATTCGTCGCCGATGTCGTGCCACTGCAAACCGGCGTGCCGAGATTGCAGTTCGTGATCGTCACGCCGCTGATCGGCAGTACGGTCGGCGCGGGCGCCGGCCCGTTGTAGTCGGCGGCGACCGGCCCTTGCGCGACGATGGCCTGAAAGCACGAAGCCGTCGTGCCGCTCGAAGTCACGTTGCCCGCCGTCACATTGGAGATGTTGATGTTCTTCACCACCGGCGGGCTGATACGCACGGCATCGCCGGCTGGACTGTAATCGCAATCGAAGGTGATCAAACCGCCCTGCGAGGCCGCCGGATTCGATCCCGCCGAACTCGTGGTCCCCACCGGCACCGACGCGGTAATCGGACTGCCCGCAATCATATTGCTCGCGCCATAACCCTTGCCGACCAGCGTGACGCCGTTGGGCAGCGTCACGCCGTCGATCCACACATCCTGCACCGCGCCGCCACGATTCATATTGGTCTTGATGCGAATCGCGATATTCAACGGATTGGTCGCCCAATTCTCATTGAGCATATTCAGATTGCGCGCATAGATGTTCTGGACTCCTGCGCTCATTTCGCTGCCGAGCGTGAGGCCGCCATGCCCGCTATTCATCGTGCAATTCTGGATCACGTGATATTGCGCGGGACCATATTCGATATCCAGCGCCTTGCCCGATTTGATGGCAATGCAGTCGTCGCCGGTATTGAACGTCACGCCATCGGCGAGCACGTAACTGCACGCATCCGGATCGAAGCCGTCGTTGTTCGGGCCGATGCTGTCCGCGAATACGCCCTGAATCACCACGTTCTTGCAATCGGTCGGATGATGCTGCCAGAACGGCGTGTTCTGCGTATGGTAGTTCTGCATCAGCACGTTGGTGCAGCCGATGAATTCCACCATGCATGGGCGCAGATAGTGCCCGTTGCCAAACACGCGCTGCGCGACCGTCACGCCCAGTTCGGCGAGCGCGGGCAGATAGTTCTGATCCTGCGCCCACGAAGTGCCCGTATCGAGCAGCGGCAGCAGGGTGGCGGCCTCGGGATTCGTCATCGCCGAACTGCTCAAGGTTGTGAGCGCGGCATTGTTCGGATTCACATAAGCCTGCGAAGGCGTCGACGAACTCGCGCAGCCATACGCGCCATTCGTGCCCTTGAAGGTCCACCAGCAAAACGACGGCGTCACGCCATTCGCCTGCGCGGGCGTCATCGATTGGCCGTTGAGAATCGAGCTGTCGCCTTCGCCGGTGAGGCCGATATTCTGCTGCTGATACGCGTAAATGGGCGAGCCGAAATTGAGGCAATCGTTGGCCTGCCAGCGCGTCCAGTAGAGATTCCCGTTCGCCGTGGCGTGCGGGCCATCGACGGCGTAATCAGCGGGATTCGGGCTGAAATAGATCGTGCAATTGGCGCTCAGATGAAAATTCACGTTGCTAAGCAGTACGATCGGTCCGCCGCAATACCAGTTGCCCGCGGGCACGACCACGCGGCCGCCGCCCGCTGCATTAGCCGCCACGATCGCCTGGTTGAATGCCGTGCGCGAATCGTACGCCGTACCCGTGATCGACGACGACACCATCTGGTCGGCGCCGGGGCTCGTCGGCGAGGCCGTCTGGCCGAGCCAGGGAATGGCCGGGCTCCAGGCTGTCGCGGCCACGACCTGCGTGGTGAGCGGCTGCGCGCCATAGCTCGTGACCAGATAATCGGTCGACGGGAACAAGGAGAGCGCCACGTGCTGGACTGCGTCGATGATCTGCTGCGCCGCGCCGCCGGTGCCCCAGATCGGATCGACCGATGCAGCCGTGCCGGTGTCTGCGGTGCTCGCTGCGGTCGTCGAGCCGCCGCAGCCGGGCAGCGTGCCCAGCAGGCTTGCGCCCGCCGTGGCGCCCGCGAAAGCCATGAAACTGCGGCGGGCGGGAGAGGCCGGTGCGCCGGATGGGCGCGCCGGGGCGAGGCCGTTTTCGTTGTTCTGCGTTGGCATGGGTCACGCCTCCTGTTTTGTCTCGCTAATGGACTTGGGTGTCTTCTCGTTGTGCTTGAGCCTCGATTCCGACGAGGTTGCCATCGCGGAATCGAGCAGGAATTGTTGTTAGACAAGATGTAAAGTGTCAAGCAACTATCTCCAGGGAATGACCCTGATCGGCTTTTTATGCGATGTTGATTGACGACCTCACGCGTAGCCCCGATGAACGTCGGGCGACCGCGCCGTGGCGCATCCGGGCAATACGGCGGCCGATGCGCATCTGTCCGTATGGGAAATTTCGAATCGCTAATGACGTACATCACAGTGAAATCGAAATCGATTAATCGCTGATTTCTTCTGCTTATTAAATCTGATAAGCGATACGCATAATCCGAATTGTCAAAAATCACAAATTCAACATGCTTTTAAAACAGCTTTCAGTTAATATTCGACCTGCTGCATAAAGCCGTTTGTGGGAATAGGGAGACGCGCGGCGATTAATTCTCGCCGCCGAGGCTGGCGCAACGGCGCAGGACAAGATCATTATTCAATTTCAGGGCGATTGATCCCATGAAGTTAACGCGCAAAAAGATCGCCATAACGGCCGCGGTTTTAATCGTTGCGCTGGTCGCCATTCAGGCGATCTGGCGGCCATTCGGCGGTAAAGGGGCGTTTCGTTCACACGAAGTCGCATTCGATATTCGTTATCCCGACGCCATCGTCGACAGCGTGGCGCTTTCCCGCCTGCCGCGCGACATGATTCGCGTGCCTTTGCTGCATAGCCTGCTCACACGCGATTTCGTCGATTACTACGAATCGAATTCCACGCGGCTTTCCGCCGAAGGCGCGGTGCGTCGTCTCGCGTTCGAACACGATCTCGATTGGCGCGATGAACTCATCAAGCGCGTATTCGACGAACCGTCGCGCGTATTGCTGTGGCGTTCGCCCGATGGCCGGCTCGGCTATTGGGTGATGACCATGCGCCGTAACGGCCTCGCGAAGCTGATGCAGGCCATGGCCAATGTCGCCGCGAGCGATACGCAATTGAGCCAGGCCGGCACGCTGTCCGGCGACGTGCCCGTTTACGCGCTCAAGCTCGCGGTCGGCCACACGCTGCTGTTCGCGGCGAAGGGCGACCGGCTTATCGTCATGTCGGAGCCGGGCATGCTGTTCGATGCGGATGGCAAGGCCATCGGCGAACGGTCGAAAGCGCTCGCGCAGATGCTCGACGACGGCGGCGCGGACGCGCTGCGCACCTATCGCCTCGACGACGCCTCGGCCGACGTGAGCGGCCATCGCGTGATCGTCTCGGTCAACTATCTCTCGTTTGGCTATCAGGCCTTTTTCTCGGGCATCAACGCGCTGCGCTTCGACTTCGCCGCCTCGCACGCGGCCGCCAAAAGCGCGCCCGCGAGCGATGCCAACGCCGATGCTGATACCAGCGGCGCATGGAGCACGGCCGCGCTGATCGATCCCGCGCATCTGCCGCAGCACTGGAACAGCGCCGACATCTGGCGCGCCTTGCCCGCGAACGCCGCGGCGTGCGCGAGCCTGCCGGTCGACTGGAACGACGCCGCCGATCTGCTCGGCAAACTGGGCGACGCCGAACAGGGCGCAGCGAAAATCCTGCGCGAGCAGTTCGCCGGTCCGGCGGGCGTGTGCTGGTACGCGAAGTCGACGCTCGTGGCGCCCGTGTTCGTCGCGCGCCTCAAACCGGAGGCCACGCAGGACGCCACGCAACTCGCCGCACTCAAGGGCGCGCTCGCGAGCGTGTTCGGCGACGCGATCGGCGCTTACGAAGCGAAGGCCGGCAACGAAGCGGGTTATCGCCGCTTGCCGGTGCAATCGCGCGACGTGTCCGCGGGCGTCACGCTCTGGACGCGCGCCGTGAGCGCGCGCTCGGGCACGGCGCAAAGCGCGGGCTCGCCCTACGCGGCGCAGCTTTCCGCGCCGCGCTACTTCCCGGTGACGCTCGCGCTCGCCCACGGCTATGTGGTGTTTTCGCCCGATGCGCGTCTCGTCGACGACACGCTGGCCGTGCTCGACAAGCGTTATCCCGCGATCGCCGACACGATTGCGCCGCAGCGTCTGTCGAGCACGATGATGTCGGTGACGCCGTCCGCCGCCGCCGCGCTGGTCGAGCGCGAGGCGGGCCGCGCGCTGCCGGCCGATCAGGAAGCGATCTTCCGCAACGCCGCGCGCACGCATCTGCTGCCGAAGCTGCACGCGGTCGCGAGCTATCCGCCGCTCGCGCTGAGTCTGCCCGATTCGCTGCCGTCGTCGCTGGGCTGGGTGCCGGTCGAATGGCACTTCGAGCCGCGAGCAAGCACCGCACCGCGCGGCGACGCGGCGGCGGGGCGTCCGCTCGGCGCCGCGCAAAACGATGCCGGAAGTAGCGCAGACGAAGGCTCCGACAACGCCGCCGATCAACCGGCGCAACCCGGCACGAGCGGCGAATGACGAGCCGCCGCGAGTTCCTCGTGCGCTGCTCGACGGCGAGTGCGACGCTGCTGGCCGCCGCGCTCGCGCAGCCCGCGCACGCACTCATGCCGACTCAGGCCGCGCCCGATCCCGACGCGCTCACGCCCGAGCAATCGGCCGTGTTCCGCGCGTGGTTCGTGCGCATCGTCGATCAGCAGATGCGCAGCGGGCCCACGCCGCGCTGGACGCAACGCGATTGCGCGGGACTCGTGCGCTTCGCCGCCATGGAAGCGCTGCGCGAGCACGACGCGCGCTGGCTCAAGGCGAACGGCATGAACAGCGTCGCCGACGCGAGCCGCCTGCCGCCCGAACTGCAACTGAACGAGCAGCAACGCGCGCTCGCGAACCGCTGGACGCGCATCGACGGCAGCGTCGGCGCGTACGCATCGGCCATCGCGCTCGTGCAACGCAACAGCCGCTTCGTCTCGCGCGACGTCAATCAGGCGCTGCCGGGCGATCTGCTGTTCTTCGATCAAGGCGACGACCAGCATCTGATGATCTGGCTCGACCGCTACATCGCTTATCACACGGGCACCGTCACGCCGACCGACAACGGTCTGCGCGCCGTGGCCGTTTCCGACCTGATGCAATGGAAAGATTCCCGCTGGCAGCCGTTCGACGGCAATCCGAATTTCGTCGGTGTGTTTCGTTTCGCGTTTCTGACGCCATGAGTGCCGCCATGCAACGTCTGCTCGCCCGCGTGTTCGCACGCTCTGTGTTTTCCGGTCTTTTCGCGCGCGTTCGCGCTGCGAAATCGGGTGTGAAATCTAACGCGCGATGCGCGTCGCTGATCGCGTTGCTCGCCGTGTGTGTCGGCATGAGCGCGATGCCCGCCTGGGCCGACGACAGCGACGCTGCGAACGCCGCGCAACAGAATATCGACGCGAATCCCACGCTCGGCGCACCCACTTCCAGCGGCTACGACAGTCAGGTCGTGCGCGGCCAGCCGTTCTTCCTGCTGTCCGATGCGAGCTACGGCAGCAATCAGGTGGCGCAGGTGCGTCTGGAAGCGCCGGGCCGCGAATTCCAGTCGGAACTCGAAGCGTATGGCGGCGCGGATGTGGTCGTCTACAAGGTGCCGAAGCCGCTCGAATTCCTGAAGGCGCAGAAGAATCTGCATCGCCTGAATATCAAGCCGAATTATCAGGGCGAAGGCCTCGCGAATACGCTCGCGTATCTGTGGGATCGCTGGGTCAGCGACGCGCGCCGTGCATGGCAACGCGTGTTGTCGTTCGCGACGCGCACGAAGGTGACCGAAGCGAAGCCCGAATTCAAGCTCGGCGATCAGACCGGTGCGCCGACGCATTTCGAGCCGCAGTCGCATTTCGCGCCGCTGCGCGGCTACGATCTCGTCGCGCGCTTCCGCTATCCGATCTGGAATGCGAAGACCATTCAGCCGCCGAAGGGCGTGAATCTCGCGGGGAGCAGCAGCAATTTCATCGAGGCGTCGTCGGGCAACGTGATGATTCCGGTCGGCAAGCTGCCGCCGGGCCTTTATCTCGTCGAGGCGATCATCGGCAATTACCGCGCGCATACGCTGCTGTTCGTGTCCGATACGGTCGCGGTGGTGAAGGCCGCGTCGAGCGGCATGCTGGTGTGGACCGCGCGCCGCGACAACGGCAAGCCCGTGGCCAATACCGATGTGAGCTGGACCGACGGTGTGGGCGTGCTGCAAAGCGGCGCGACGGGCGCGGACGGCGCGCTCGTGCTCCAGCACGTTTCGCCGGAACGCAGCTATGTGATCGGCAGCGATCCGCAAGGCGGCGTGTTCGTATCGGAAAACTTCTATTACGACAGCGAGATCTACAACACCAAGATCTACGCGGTCACCGACCGTCCGCTTTATCGCCCCGGCGACGCCGTGCATGTGAAGTTCATCGGCCGCACGTTCCAGAGCGCGAATCAGTCGACGCCCGCCGCGCCCGCGCAGCTCAAGCTCGACGTGCTCGATCCGAACGGCGCGCCGATCGCCACGCGCAACGTGGATTTCGCCTCGGAAACGGGCGGCGAGGCTACGTTCACGCTGCCGTCCACGGCGCAAGGCGGCGGCTACACGCTGCGCTTCGACTACAACGGCGACAGCTACGGCGGCGCGTTCCGCGTGGCTGAATACGTGAAGCCGCACTTCGACGTCAACCTCACGATGGACAAGCCGGACTACGCGACCGGCGACACGCCCAAGGGCAAGATTTCGCTGCGCTATCCGGATGGCAAGCCGGTGAAGAACGGCAAGGTGTCGGTGACGCTGCGCGCGCAGAAAGTGGCGATCGTCGACGGCGAATTGCGTTACGCCGGTCTCTTTCCGGTGAAGCTCGAACAGCAGGAACTGGAAACCGACAGCAACGGCGACGTCACGCTCACGCTGCCCGCCGCGAAGGATCCGAGCCGCTACGCTTTGACGCTGTTCGCGCAGGACGGCGCCGCGTATCGCGTGCGTGTGACGCGCGAAGTGCTGATCGCGCGCGGCGCGACGCCTTATCGCCTGACCACGGCGAAGTCGTTTTCGCAGCCGCACGAGCGGGTGACGTTCACGCTTGCGGCGCTCGCGAAATCCAGCGCCAACACGAGCACAAACGCCAACGCCACCGCCACCGCGCACAAGCCCGCGAAGTGGGAATGGCTGCGCCTCGAATCGCAGACCAAGGCGGAGGGCACGCTGCCCGCCGCCGGCGCCGAGGGCCGCGTGAGCTTCCCGCTCGAATTCGCCGAGCCCGGTTCGTACATGCTTTCCGTGAAGGACGACGCGGGCAATCTGCTCGCGGCGTCGAGCCATTGGGTCGCGGGCGACGGCCTCAAGGCGATTCCGGGCAGCGTCGAGATCGTGTTCGATCGCGACCGCTATCGCATCGGCGATACGGCCGAGGCGCTCATCACGTTCCCCTACGCCGTCGACGACGCATTGCTCACGCTCGAACGTGACAGCGTCGAAGCGCGCGCGCTGCTTTCGGCCGGCGCCGACTGGCTGAGCCTCACGCGCGTCGCGCCGACGCAATGGAAGGCGCGCATCAAGGTCGGTCCCGAGTTCGCGCCGAACATGACGTTCTCGGTGCTCTACGTGCACGACGGCGAATACGTGTTCCAGAACGCGGGCATCGTGGTCGCCAAGCCGTCGATCGACCTCGCGGTGAAGAGCGACAAACCGGTCTATGCGCCGGGCGAAACCGTCACGCTCGATCTCGGCAGCACGCTGGGCGGCAAGCCGCTGCCCGCGCATCTGACCGTGAGCGTGGTCGACGAAATGGTCTACGTACTGCAGCCGGAAATCGCACCAGATATCGTCGACTTCTTCTATCATCCGCGCCGTAATAACGTGCGCACGACCTCGAGTCTTTCGTTCATCACCTACGACCTCGCGGTGTCGGCGATGCGCGGCGCGCCTGGCGGTCCGCAGCGCGGTCAATACAACGAGCGCGGCGTGAAGGTGCTCGAACGCCCGCGTCGCGACGATATCGACACGGCCGCGTGGCAAGGCGATCTGCAAACCGACGCGAACGGTCACGCGCGCATGACGTTCAAGATGCCCGACGCGCTCGCGCGCTGGCGCATCACCGTGCGCGCGATTGCCGCCGATGGCACCGTGGGCCAGCGCACCGCGTACGTGCGCTCGGACAAGGCGCTCTATCTGAAGTGGAGCGGCCCCGCGAGTTTCCGCAGCGGCGATCAGCCGGTGATCGACATGCTCGCGTTCAATCAGGGCAACGCCGACGTCGACGCGCAATGGACCGTGAACGGCGCGGGGCTCGCGCTCGATCGCAAGGTCACGCTCAAGCCTGGCGCGAACTATCTGGCGCTGCCGCGCACAACGCTTACTCCGGGTCTCGTCGATGCGAGCCTGAGCGTGAACGGCAAGCCGGTCGATCGCCTGCAGACCTCGGTGAAGCTCGGCGCGCCGGGTTGGCTCGATCTGCGCGAGGTGCCGGTCACGCTCGACACGAATCCGAAACCGCTCGCGCTCGCACCCGACGCGCAGGACGTGCGCGTGCGCCTCGTCTCGAACGGCACGAGCCAGTTCGCACGCGTTGCCGACGACCTCATCGAGTATCCGTACGGTTGCGCCGAACAAACGTCGAGCCGCCTGATTCCGCTCGCGCTCGCACACGATGCGCTTGGTCGCGACGCCGATGGCGCGAGTCCGCAGAGCGCCACGCAGGGTATCGAAGCGCGTCTGCGCAATCAACGTCAGCGCCTCGCGCAACTCGCGGGCATCAACGGCGCGTTCGGCTGGTGGGGCGACACCACGGGCGGCAGCGCGTTCATCACGGCGTACGCGTATTACGCGGATTGGCTCGCGAGCCGCAGCGTCGGCATCACGCTGCCGGACAGCAACTGGCAGCACGCGCTCGACGTCTATCGCGACAACGGCGCGAAGGAGCCGCTGCTGCATCGCGCGCTCGCGCTCTGGCTGTTGCAGCAGATGGGGCAGCCGGTCGCGACGCCGGTCGCGGGCGTGGCGGGACAGCTTGCGCAACAGGCCTCGTCGATGTTCGATCAGGATGCCAAACGATCGGCGAACGCGGCCTATGCGCCCGAAGACAGCCTCGTGTTCGCCGCGCCCGATTCGGCGCGCGGTCTGCAGGCGGCTGTGGTGTTGACGGCCTACACGGCGCGCGTCACCAACGCGAGCTTGCCCGAAGGTTTCGACACGCTCGCCGCGCGCGCCCGCGCCTCGTTGATGGACAACCCGACGCCGCTGATTCAGAGTCTGCTGGCGATGGCCGGCGACGCGGGCACGCCGGTCGATGCGAACGCCGTACTTCAGCGTAGCAGCGCGACCTATCCGACCGTCGATCGCGCGCTCACGCTGCTGTGGCTGCGCAAGGCGATGGCCGGTTCGCGCGTCGGCGACACGCAGCAGCCGTTGCCGACGCTGCAAGGCAGCGGCTGGAGCCGCACGACCACGCCCACGGGCGCGAGCGTCTGGAACTGGACGGGCGCGGCGCTGCCGGTTTCGCTCGATGTCGGCGGCGCGCGGCCGGACGCGACGGCGCTGGTGTCGTATCGCAGCCGCGCGGCGCAGGCGAGCCGCTTGCCGGTGAAGCTCGAACGCACGCTGTATCGACTCGATCCGATCAAGCCGACGAGCGACGCTGAGAAAGAAGCGGGTCACTTCACGTTCGCCGCGCATCGCGTGAAATCGGGCGACGCGATCGACAGCAACGCGCTTTACGTCGACGAAGTCACGCTCACGCCGCAAGGCAACGGCGCGCTGCATTACGGTCTGCTCGACGTGCCGCTGCCGCCGGGCGGCTCGGTGGAAGCGACGAGCTGGGGCGTGAGCATCGATGGTCTGCCGGGTCCGGGCGAGGGCGGCAGCGGTCCGCAGCCGTTCGCGCGCGCGGCGACCTACGAAATGGGCGATCTCAGTTATCACCAGCCGGTGCCGTTGCTCGACAAGCCGGTTGCGCTGCGTCAGCTCGTGCGCTTCGCGTTGCCGGGCACGTTCACGCTGCCGCCCGCGCGCTACTTCCGCATGTATCAGCCCGAGCAGAAGGCGTACGAAGGCGGCCGCAGCGACCGTATGGTCACGCTGCGCGTCGAGTGAGGCGTCAGGTGAAAGCGCGTTTCGTCGGCTGGAGCGCGGCACTCGCGCTCACGCTTGCGGCCTGTGCGCCGCAAGCGGCGCTGGCAGAGAACGTTGCGAACGCATCGAACGCATCGAACGCCGATAGCAAGGCAAGCGATGCGAAGTCGAGCACGACGGCGAGCACGAGCGGATCGGCGCTGCGTTTCGCATGGCAGCGCGACGGCGCAGGCGCGCGCCTGTGGACGCTCGATCCCGCCAGCGACACCGTCGCGCAAGGCTCTGGCGAGCCGCTGCCGGCCACGCTCGAAACGCCGCTCGGCAGCGTCTGGAAACTGTTCGTCTACGCCTATCTCGTCGACCGCCGGATCGCCGCGCCCGATTACCAGTGCGACGGCCACGACCGCGAAGAAGTCTACTGCTGCATGACCGGCGGCCACATCGACCGCGATCGCGCGCTCGTGCAATCGTGCGGCCTGTTCTTCGAGCCGCGTCGTCTCGAACTCGATCCGGCGGGCTGGCGCCAATATTGGCGCGCGCGCAAGGCGCCCGCATGGCTGCTCGATCTCTACGCGCTGCGGCCCGAACGCCGCGTGCGCGTGAGCGAACTGCTCGCCGCGCTCCAGGCCGTGCCCGCGCGGGCGCGCGACGACACGGCGAGCACGCTCGTCTCGGTCGTGACGAGCGGACGCGGCGAAGGCACGGTCTCGCTCTACGGCAGTCTTCTGCGCGCAAAAACCTGGACGATGCCCGATCCGGCGAATCCGGGCGGCTACGAGGGCGGCGCGGCGGGTTGGCTCGCGGACGGCACGCCGGTCTGGCTCGGCGGACGCGGTGGCAGCGTGCGCGTTCTGGCGGCCGCCGCGCCGCGCATCGCGCCGCTGATCGCGCAAAGCGCGGTGCCGGACGATCGCGCGTGCGTGGTTGTCGACATGTTTTCCAGGTATCCGATCCGCAACGTGTTCGCGACGCGCGCGGGCGGACGCCCCGTGCAACCGGGCCTGCTCGACGGCGCATACAACGTGAGTTTCGAAAACGGCAACACGCTGCCGATCGAAAGCCACGGCGAACTGCTGCTCGATCGCGACGACACCGGCAAGCCGCGCATCGTCGGGCGCTTCGGCATGAACGACTACGTGGCGCGCGTGGTGGAGCGCGAAGGCGACACGGCGGAGCCGCAAGCGGCGCGCGCGCTGGCCGTGGCCGCGCGCAGCTATCTCGTGCAGCACGCGGGCCGCGACCGCGGCTGTTATCGCATCGACGACAGCAGCCGCACGCAACGCGTCTTGCCGCGTGCGCCGCGCGTCGCGTCGCGCAACGCCGCCGATTTCACCGACGGCCTGGTGCTCGCGGGCGTGCCCGTGCAGTTCCATCACGACAAAGCCGCGCCGGGTCAGATGAGCTGGCTCGACGCGCGCGCGGCGGCGCAACGCGGCCAGAGTTTCGACGCGATTCTCGCGCGCACCTGGCCCGAAGCCACGCTCACGTCGTTCGCGAGTCCGCTCGCGGGCGACTGCGAACCGGTGATGGGCGCGCGCGACTGGCTGCGCCGCGAAACGCCGAAATGGGACCGTCGGCTCGCGAGCGAAGCCGGCTATGAGGAGCCGGAGATTCCGGCGGTCTGCGAAGTGGTCTCGGGACGACCGTATGCGGATGCGGGCCGCAATCGCGTCTATATCCGCCGCCTGAGTTCCGACGACGATCGCATCGCGCTTGCGCACGAATATCTGCATCTCGCGTTCGCGCATCATCCGCGCGGGCAGGACGAGACGTTTATCGAGCAGACCGCGCGCAAGCTGATACTCACGGGAAGTTGAATGACGACGACATCGTTCGCGCGAACCTTTATGGCCGCTGTCGCGAGCGGCGCGCTGGCGCTCGCGGCCACGCACGCGCACGCCGACGAAACCGGCACGCTCGCGCGTCTGACCGGCGCGTTCAACGGCTGGCGTCACAGCGGCCTCACGAACGAAGGCGAGCAGTATGTGGCGGCGTATCCGCGCCCGCCCGTCGATCGCGGCGCGCAGCGCTTTCGCACGCTGATCGAAGGGCAGTTGAAGCACGTCGATCCGCACGCGCGCCGTCCGCCCACGCTGGTGGTGAACGGCAATCCCACGCCGCTTTATACCGATGAACAAGGCTTTTTCGCGCGTCCCTGGGCATTTGGCGCGGGCTCGAACAGCATCGAAATCATTTCCGCCGATGGCACGAAGCACCAGCGCATGCAGTTCTACGAAGCGGATCGCAACAAGCCGCAAGCGAAGCTGCGCGCGATCGTGACGTGGGACGATCCGCATGCGCAGGTCGATCTGCATGTGATTACGCCGGAGGGACTGCACGCATTCTTCGCGAATCCCACGCTGGAAGACGGCAGCGGTTTCGATGTGGATTCCGTCGACGGCGCGGGGCCGGGGATCTTTTCGTCGGCGGCGCCCGAGCACGGCACCTGGCTGTTCTTCCTCAACTACTGGGGTAATTTCGATTCGACGGGCTACAACTTCGATCCCGGCGCGCACGATCGCGACGTGATCACTGCCACGCTCACGCTCGTCTTCAACGAGAACACGCCGAACGAGCGCCGCGAAACGCGCGTCGTGCCGCTGCGCAAGATCGGCGACCTCGTGCTCGTGAAAAGCGAGCGGCTGTGAACCTACCTGAAGCGACGGCATCCATGATCGACACGACCCCTCAGCGAACTCCCATGAATTCGAACCGGCTCCATCGTCGTTTGACTCGCGGCTGGCAAGCGCTCGCCGCGCTCGCACTGGGCGCCGCCGCGTGCGCCGCGCAGGCCGACACCATCGACTTCAGCGCGCCGCTGAACGGCTGGCGCAATTCGGCCGGCGACGAAGCGCGTTATACGCAGGACGTGCACTATCCCGCGGTGGGCGTGAGCACGCCGGAAGGGCAGTCGGTCAATGCGTTGATCGCGGGGCATATCAAGGCCGCGCCCAAGGCGAAGTCGGGCACCTCGGTCGGCACGCTCGTCGTGAACGGCACGCCGATGCCGCAGCGCATCGAAGAGGACGGCAGTTTCTCGCGGCCGTTCGCGTTCGGCGCGGGCAGTAACAGCGTGGAATTGCGCAGCGCGGACGGCACGAAAAAGCGCGTGCAGTTCTATGACGCGTATGCGGGCAAGACGCACGCGCGTCTGCGCATCGTGCTCGCGTGGGACACCGACGGCACCGACCTCGACCTGCACGTGGTGTCGCCGGACGGCGTCCATACGTTTTACGCCGACCGCGTTGCGCCGAACGGCGGCGCGCTCGACGTCGACGTGACGACGGGCTACGGTCCGGAGATCTATTCGAGCGCCGCGCCGCTGCACGGCACGTATCTCGTCTACGTGAATTACTACGGCAGCGGCAACAGCGGCAACGACATGACGGTCGCGCAGATCACCATCATCACCAACGAAGATACGCCGAACGAAAAGAGCGAAACGATCCGCGTGCCGATGCGCGCGGCGGGCGAGCTTACGCTCGTCAAACGTTTCGTGATGCCGTGATTCGGTCGAATCACGGCAATTTCCATACCGTCGAAAATCAGTTCGGATCGCTGAATAAATCGTTGAGCTGATTGCCGGGCGCGTTATCGATGAAGCCGTCGAAGCGCCCTTCGAGCAAGGTCTGCGTGGCGCGCATGAAGCCGCCCCACGCCGAGCGCGCCAGCGCGCCGCCCACGCTCACCCGGCGCACGCCCATCTCCGCCAGATCCTGCAGCGTCCATTCCGACACCGAGCCGATCAGCACGTTCACGGGCTTCGGCGCGACCGCCGTCACGACTGCGACGATTTCCTCGCGCGTGCGGATGCCGGGCGCGTAGAGGCAATCGGCGCCCGCCTGCGCATAGGCTTTGAGACGCGCGATCGTATCCGCCAGATCGCGCTCGCCCGTGAGAAAGTTTTCGGCCCGGCCGACGAGCAGCGTGTCGCCGCCGCGTTCGTCGATGGCGCGGCGCGCGGCGCGAATGCGTTCGACGGCCACGTCGATCGCGAACAGCGGCGCGTCGGGGTGGCCCGTCGCATCTTCGATCGAGAGACCGGCCACGCCTGCGTCGACGGCAAGGCCGACGCTTTGCGCGACCTCCTCTGCGTCGCTGCCGAAGCCGTTTTCGAAGTCCGCGTTGATCGGCAGATCGGTGGCCGCAACCATCTCGCGCAGGTGCGCGATCACGGCGTCGCGCGGCAGCCCATTGTCGGCGTGCGCGCGCGACCACGCGAAGCCCGAACTCGTCGTGGCCAGCGCCTTGAAGCCGACGCTTTCCAGATAGCGGGCGCTGCCCGGATTCCACGGATTCGGCAGCAGAAAGCAGCCGGATTCGTGCAGGGCGCGAAAGGCGGCGCGCTTGTCCGCGATGCTGCGAGGCGAAGAGGGCATGACGTATCTCCAGGTTTGGACGCGCTGGCGCGTGGGCATCAGCGGCAAAAACGGAAACGCAACAGCAAGACGAAAGCGGACATTCGAAGCGATCCTCGAGGACGCCCGCGCCGCTGCCGCTATCATATGCGCTGTTTTCTCTTTGCTCAGCACGACGATGGCCAAAACGCCCGCCTCGAAAACCACGCCGCCGCGCATGTCCGATGTCGCTCAACTCGCGGGCGTATCGAAGATGACGGTTTCCCGCGTGCTGGCCGGGCGCAGCGCGTCGGAATCCACGCGCGCGCGTGTGCAGCGCGCCATCGACGAACTCGGTTATGTGGCCGATGCGGCGGCCGGCGCGCTGTCTTCGGGACGCTCGTCGTTCGTGGCGGTGCTGGTGCCGTCGCTGTCGAGCTCGAACTTCTCCGACACGGTGAGCGGCCTGACCGCCGTGCTCGAACCGCGCGGGCTCGAATTGCTGATCGGCGACACCGATTATTCATTCGATCGCGAAGAGCGTCTCGTGCGCCAGATGCTGCGGCATCAGCCGCGCTGTATTGCGCTTACCGGTTCGCAGCACACCGAGGCCACGCGCGCGCTGTTACAGCGTTCGGGCGTGCCGGTGGTCGAAATGTGGGATTTGCCCGCCGAGCCGATCGACATGTCGGTAGGATTTTCCAACGTCGCCGCCGCGCGTGAGATGGTGCGCCATCTCGCGGGCAAGGGGTATCGGCGCATCGGCTTTCTGGGCGGCGCGAGCGAGCTGGACCGGCGCGGCCTCGATCGCCTGAAGGGCTATCAGATGGAGTTGA
The DNA here is from genome assembly GCF_046535315.1 of Paraburkholderia sp. SIMBA_027. Taxonomy (NCBI): domain Bacteria; kingdom Pseudomonadati; phylum Pseudomonadota; class Betaproteobacteria; order Burkholderiales; family Burkholderiaceae; genus Paraburkholderia; species Paraburkholderia sp. SIMBA_027. The sequence continues at coordinate 21,555 of NZ_JAWRWY010000033.1, read as the reverse complement.
AGGCGCTCGGGCTCGGCGCGCCGCGCGCCGTGCGTCTCGGCGATTCGCCCATCACGATGAGTCACGGCGGCCCGGCGATGGCCGAACTGCTCGCACGCTGGCCCGACACGCAGGCGGTGATGTGCGTGAGCGACATGTCCGCGTTCGGCGCGATCATGGAGTGTCAGCGGCGCGGCATGCGGGTGCCGAAGGACATCGCCGTGGCCGGCTTCGGCAACTTTGAAATCGCGAGCTGCTGTCATCCGACCATCACCACGGTTTCCGTCGACGCTTATGGCATCGGGCAGCGCACCGGCGAAGCGATGCTCGGCGCGCTCGCCGCCGAGGAGAGCGAGCACGCGGGCGCGCGCCGCGCCGTGAAGACGCGCATCCACTACGCCGTCGTGCCGCGCGAAAGCGCCTGACTGCACCTTGCCTGGCTTGCCGTAATTGCCCTGGCTGCATCGCGCCGAAGCATCGTGCTAACATTGAAATGTTATCGGTAACACGGCATCGGAAAAACGACCGTGCGCTGCGTGCCGCCCGCACTCCGCCCGCACTCAATGGAGACAGACACCATGGCCCAGTCGCCTTCGCGCCGCCTGCGCAGTCAGGAGTGGTTCGACGATCCTGCGCACGCGGACATGACCGCGCTCTACGTCGAGCGCTTCATGAATTACGGCCTCACACGCGAGGAGTTGCAGTCGGGCAGGCCGATCATCGGCATCGCGCAGACGGGCAGCGATCTCGCGCCGTGCAATCGCCATCACATCGCGCTGGCCGAGCGCGTGAAGGCGGGCATTCGCGACGCGGGCGGCATTCCGATGGAGTTTCCCGTGCATCCGCTCGCGGAGCAGAGCCGCCGCCCGACGGCGGCGCTCGACCGCAATCTCGCGTATCTCGGGCTCGTTGAAATCCTGCATGGTTTTCCGCTCGATGGCGTGGTGCTCACGACCGGTTGCGACAAGACCACGCCCGCGTGCCTGATGGCGGCGGCCACGGTCGATCTGCCCGCCGTCGTGCTGTCGGGCGGCCCGATGCTCGACGGCTGGTACGAAGGCAAGCGCGTGGGTTCGGGCACCGTGATCTGGCACGCGCGCAATCTGCTGGCGACGGGCGAGATCGACTACGAAGGCTTCATGGCGCTCACCACGGCGTCGTCGCCGTCGATCGGCCACTGCAACACGATGGGCACCGCGCTCTCGATGAACTGTCTGGCCGAAGCGCTCGGCATGTCGCTGCCCGGTTGCGCGAGCATTCCCGCCGCGTATCGCGAGCGCGGGCAGATGGCGTACACCACGGGCAAGCGCGCCGTCGATCTCGTGCGCGAGGACGTGCGACCGTCGACGGTCATGACGCGCGCAGCGTTCGAAAACGCGATCGTCGTGGCGTCGGCGCTCGGTGCATCGACGAATTGCCCGCCGCATCTGATCGCGATTGCGCGTCACATGGGCATCGATCTCACGCTCGAAGACTGGCAGCGTTTCGGCGAGCAGGTGCCGCTGCTCGCGAACACCATGCCGGCGGGCGAATATCTGGGCGAGAGTTTCCATCGCGCGGGCGGCGTGCCGACCGTGCTGCGCGAACTCGATCGCGCGGGGCTGCTGCATGGCGAGTGCCGGACGGTGTCGGGACGCACGATCGGCGAGATCGCGGACGGCGCCCAGGCCGCCGATCGCGACGTGATCCACACCAGCGAAGCGCCGCTCAAACACGGCGCGGGCTTTATCGTGCTCTCCGGCAATTTCTTCGACAGCGCGATCATGAAGATGTCGGTGGTCGGCGAGGCCTTCCGGCAGACCTATCTGAGCGAGCCGGGCGCGGAAAACGTCTTCGAGGCGCGCGCGATCGTGTTCGACGGACCCGAGGATTATCGGGCGCGCATCAACGATCCATCGCTGAAGATCGACGAGCGTTGCATGCTGGTGATTCGCGGTTGCGGCACGGTGGGTTATCCGGGCAGCGCCGAAGTCGTGAACATGGCACCGCCCGCCGAACTCGTCAAACGCGGCGTGACGTCGTTGCCTTGCATGGGCGACGGGCGGCAGAGCGGTACATCGGCGAGTCCGTCGATCCTGAACATGTCGCCGGAAGCGGCGGTGGGCGGCGGTCTCTCGCTGCTGCGCACGGACGATCGCATCAAGGTCGATCTGAACGCGCGGCGTGTGGAGCTGCTGATCGATGCGCAGGAACTCGAACGCCGCCGCGCCGACGCCGAATTCCACGCGCCGCCTTCGCAGACGCCCTGGCAGGAGCTGTATCGGCAGACGGTCGGCCAGCTTTCGACAGGCGGATGCCTCGAACCCGCCACCTTGTATCTGCGTGTGATTGCGGAGCGTGGCGAGCCGCGGCATTCGCACTGACGCGGCAGCGCGGGCGGCGAGACCGCAGTGCTCAGAGCGATTTGCCGATGCGATGCGCCATCTCGACGATGGCGATCGCCATGCGCTTTTCGCGGCGTGCGTCGAGGCGTTCGAGCGGCAGACTCGTGCTGACCGCGACGCGCTTGCCGAGCACCGTCACGCCGACGAACGCGGCGAAGCAGGCGAGTCCCGCCGTGACTTCTTCGCGCTCCTGCGCGAGTCCCGAACGGCGCACCGCCGCGAGCGCGTGCAGCAGATCCTGACGCCGCGTGACGGTGTGGCTCGTCACCGCGGCGAGCTGCTTCGGCAGCAGGCGGGTGACTTCGTCGTCCGGAAGACTGGCGAGCAGCGCCTTGCCGAGCGCGCAGCAATGCGCGGGCAGCCGCGAACCGAGATCCGACACGAGCCGCACGGGACGCGCTGCATCTTCGCGCGCGATATAAACCACCTCCGCGCCGTCGAGCACGGCGAGTTGCACCACTTCGTTGTGCGTCGCCACGAAGGTCGCGGCCTCGCGCCGGAACACTTCCTGCAACTGATCGTGGCGCACGTAGGCGCTGCCCAGTTCGAAAAGCGTCACGCCGATGATGTAACCGTCGGCGCGTTTTTCGATCCAGCGGCGGCGTTCGAGCGAGTCGAGCATCAAATACAGCGTGCTGCGCGACAGGCCGGTTTGCTCCGCGATGGCGGCCGCGCGCACGGGCGACGGCGCGTGCGCGAGCACGTCGAGGATGTCGTGAATGCGCTTGAACGCGGGCACTTCGTAAGCTGACGTCATGATGCGGTGGCAAAGGTCATCCAACAGGTTGGAAATACTAACACCAGGTTAGACATCGATCACGCGCGATCCTACGATCGATGCTCCTCAACGACATTCTCGATACAGGTTGCTCGTCATGGCCAATTTGTCAGTTTCGGATTTCCTGCCCGCCGATCTCGAACAGGCGCTGCTGGTCGGGCGCGTCTGGCGGCGCGACGGCGATCATGAAGGGCCGAGCGTGGTGGTCGTGCGCGACGGCCAGGTGTTCGACATCACGCGCACGGTGGCCACGACGGCGGATCTGTTCGATCGCGCCGATGCGGTCCAACTCGCGCGCACCGCGCCGGGCGCACTGCTGGGCGAGGTGACGGATCTGCTCGCGGCCAGTCTGCCGGGTGCGCCGAATGCCGACGCGCGGCTGCTCGCGCCGTGCGACGTGCAGGCGATCAAGGCGTGCGGCGTGACCTTCGCGGTGAGCCTGATCGAGCGCGTGATCGAGGAACAGGCGGGCGGCGACCGCGCCAAAGCCGCCGACGTGCGCGCGACCATCGCCGACCTGATCGGCAGCGATCTTTCGCAGATCGAGCCGGGCTCGGACGCGGCCATGCGGCTGAAGGCGGAGTTGCAGCGGCGCGGCGCGTGGTCGCAATATCTCGAAGTCGGAATTGGTACGGATGCCGAAGTATTTTCCAAATCGCAGCCGATGTCGGCGGTGGGTTTCGGCGCGGAGGTTGGCTTGCTGCGCGCGTCGGTCTGGAACAATCCCGAGCCGGAAATCGTGCTGGCGGTGAATGCGCGCGGCGAGATCGTGGGCGCGACGCTCGGCAACGACGTGAATCTGCGCGATATCGAAGGCCGTTCGGCGCTGCTGCTCGGCAAGTGCAAGGACAATAACGCGTCGTGTGCGATCGGTCCGTTCGTGCGCCTGTTCGACGAGCATTTCACGCTCGATTCGGTGCGCGCGGCGAGCGTGGCGCTGCGCGTCGAGGGCGACGACGACGGTTTCGTGCTCGACGGCGTGAGCCACATGAAGGAAATCAGCCGCGATCCGCAGCAACTCGTCGAGCAGACTTGCGGCAGGCATCATCAATATCCCGACGGCTTCATGCTGTTCCTCGGCACGATGTTCTCGCCGATCCAGGATCGCGATGCGCCGGGCTCGGGCTTCACGCATCATCTCGGCGATATCGTGACGATTTCGACGCCGCCACTCGGCGCGCTCGTCAACACGGTGAAGCTCAGCGATGAAATCGCGCCGTGGACGTTCGGCGTGCGCGCGCTGTACGCGAATCTCGCGGCGCGCGGCATTGCGCCCGCGAACTGATTTTGTCGTCGGCATAGCGGAAAACGCCGCGCGCATTTTTTCCGCGTGGCGATTCCTTGGTATCGTTGTGCTCGCGCCGGCAAGCGGCGCGCAGAACACACAACGCATACGAGACGGCGGCGGCGCGCAGGGGCGCGCGGCCGCTTCGTCGCAGGGAGTCGCGGACGATGAAGTTTTCGAATCTGGTCGAGCGGTTGCAGGGCCGGCGCACGTCGGCTTGGGAAATCCATCATGCCGCGCAGCAGGCGGTCGGGCGCGGCGAGGACGTGATCATTCTGAGCGTCGGCGACCCTGACTTCGCGACGCCGGCTCCTATCGTCGAGCGCGCCGTCACGGCGCTGCGCGAGGGCGATACGCACTACACGTCGATCATGGGCCGCGAGCCCTTGCGCGAAGCCATCGCGCGCATGCAGCGCGAGTCGGGCGCGCGCGAGGTTGGCCCGCAAAACGTGATGCTTTGCGCGGGCGCGCAGAACGGGTTGTTCGCGTCGTCGCTCTGTTTATGCGAGGCGGCTGACGAAGTGCTCGTGCCCGAGCCGATGTATCTGACCTACGAGGCGGCGATCCGCGCGTCGGGCGCGACGCTCGTGCCGGTTCCCGTCGATCCCGAACGCGGTTTTCATCTCGATTGCGATGCGCTGGAAGCCGCCGTCACGCCGCGCACGCGGGCGATTTTCTTCGCCACGCCGTGCAATCCGACCGGCGCGGTGATGCCGCGCGACCATCTCGAACGCATCGCGCAACTCGCGCAGCGCCACGATCTCTGGGTGGTTTCCGACGAGGTGTACGCCGATCTCACGTTCGAGCGCGAGCATGTGAGCATCGCCACGCTCGACGGCATGGCGGAGCGGACCGTCACGCTCGGCAGTCTGTCGAAATCGCATGCAATGCCGGGCTGGCGGCTGGGTTGGGTGATCGCGCCCGAAACGCTGATCGGCCATCTCGGCCGTCTCGCGCTCTGCATGTTCTATGGGCTGCCGGGCTTCATCCAGCAGGCGGCGCTCACGGCGCTGGAGGAGCGCGCGCACGTGGTGGCGGAGATGCGCGCGATTTATCGGCGCAGGCGCGATCTCGTGTACGCGCATTTGAGCGGCGTGCCCGGCCTGCGCTGTCTGTTGCCGGAGGCGGGCATGTTCATGATGATCGACGTGCGCGGCACCGGCCTCGATCCGCACGCATTCACGTGGCAGTTGTTCGAGGCGCAGAAGGTGTCGCTGCTCGATGCGAGCGCGTTCGGCGACACCGCGAGCGGCTATGTGCGGCTCGGTTTCGTGGTCGACGATGCGCGGCTCGTCGAAGGCTGCGAGCGGATCGCGGCCTTCGTGCGGCAGTTGGGCGCTTGATTACGTCAGCGCTTGAGCGTTTGAACCTGGCAGCGCGACGTTAGCGCGTTTCGAAGTACAGCCGCGTCGGTTCGAAGAGGTTGGGCGGCAGCGTGTCGCGCGTGAACCAGGCCCAGCGCGCGCACTTCTCCGGTTCGGCGACGACCGGCGTGCCGTCGGCCTCGCCTTCGACGAACAGCGTGACGTGGCGCACGCGGCCCGTTTCGAGCCAGCCGCTCGCCCACTGCGTGCCGCGTGCCGCCCGCAGTTCAAGGCCGGTCTCTTCGAGCAGTTCGCGCGCCGCGGCGTCGAGCGGATCTTCGCCGGTTTCGACCTTGCCGCCAGGGAATCCCCAGGTATCGAAGCCCCAGCGGCTTTGCCGAAGTCCGAGCAGCCATGCGCCGTCGCGCTGGACGACGACACCGGCGCCCAGCACCGTGACGACCGGCATCGCCGGCTTGGCGTCTTGCGTCATGCGTTCATGCCTGTGTGCTATTAGCGATTGCCGTCGAGCAGGTCGTTCAGCAGTTCGTCGAAGGCCGCCTGGGCGTCTTCGAGTTCTTGCAGCGCGGCGTCGAACGCCGTCAACGCGAATTGCGACGGACGGCCTTCGCCCTCGGGCGGAAACTGCGTTTGCAAGGCGTTGAAGGCCGTTTTCACGCGCTGGGTGGCGGTCAGCACGCGGTCCATCGCGGCGGATTCTTCGGCTCGCGCCTGTTCTGGGGTCATCGATAGCTCCGGTTCGAAAAGTAAAAGAGGGGCGTCAGGCATTCAGGGCAGGGGCAAGCTGCCCTCGGACTTCACTTCGCGCATCGACAGCGCCGATTCGACCGAGGTGACGCCCGGCAACGAACGCAGTTCGTCGCGCATGAAGGTGCCGTAGTCGTCGAGGTCGCGCGCGACGATCATCAAAATATAGTCCGCCGTGCCGGCGACGTTGTGACACGACAGTATCCGCTCGATCGCGCAGACTTCGCGCTCGAAACGGTCCGCGAGCGCGCGGTCGTGCACGGCGAAGCGCACCGACACGTAGGCGACCACGCCGTAGCCGAGCGCGCGACGCGAGAGCATCGCGCGATAACGCTCGATGTAACCGTCCTGTTCGAGCCGCTTGAGACGTCGCGCGCAGGGCGTCTCGCTCAGACCGACGGTTTCGGCGAGCCGCGCGTTCGGCATTCTGCCGTCCGTTTGCAGAGCGCGCAGGATCGCGCGGTCCAGTTTGTCGAGGTCGCTCATGGCGAGTGGTGCCTTCCAGTGATGGATGGGTGAATTTTAGGGTAATCCACCCATCTATATGAATTTTCTCGACGATTGCGCCAGAAATCACTCCATCGTTGGCGGCATCATAGAGCCTCTTTCAAGCGAGGCCATCATGATTTCCGCCCATTTGCTGCTCATGTTCATTGCTGCCCTGATCGTGGTCTGCGCGCTGCCTGGCGCGGACATGGCGCTCGTGATGCAGACCAGCATGAGCCGGGGCGCGCGCCGCGGCTTCGCGGCGGCCTGCGGGCTGGGTCTCGCGCGCGCCACGCACGTGACGCTCTCCGCCTGCGGCCTCGCGGCGCTGCTGCGCAACGCGCCGTGGCTTTATGAGGCGGTGCGCTACGCGGGGGCGCTGTACCTCACGTATATCGCGGTGCAGATTTTCCGCGCGCCGGTGTTCGCGCTGCCGGACGAGGCGGGCGGAACGGCCGCGCGGCCGATGCGCGCCGATTTCCTCAAGGGTCTGCTGACCAATCTGCTCAATCCGAAGGCGCTGCTGTTCTGCTCGGTGCTGCTGCCGCAGTTCCTTCGTCCGGAAGCCGGTTCCGTCTGGCTGCAGGTGCTCGAACTGGGCGTCGTGCTGGTGATCGTGTGCGCGATCTTCGACGTGATCTATGCGCTGGGCGCGGCGCGCATCGCCGTGTTGCTGCGCAAGCATCCGCTCGCGCAAACCGTGCAGAAGTGGGCGTTTTCTTCGGCCCTGATCGGTTTCGCGTTGCGCCTCTCGCTCGACTGATCGAGCGAAAAGCGCCTGCGGACGCTTGCCTGCGGACGCTCGCCTTAGCGGCCGCCGAGATAGTCGAGTTTGCCGATTTCGACGCCGTTGTGACGCAGGATGTCGTACGCGGTCGTCACGTGGAAGAAGAAGTTGGGCAGCACGAACGTGAGCAGATAGCTCAGGCCCGTGAACTCGATCGGGCCCGAACGCATCTTGAGCGTGATGGCCTTGTCTTCGCTGCCGTCGATCTGTTCGGGCTTGAACGTGTTCAGGTAGTCGATGGTCTTCTGGATGCGTGCGTGCAATTCGTCGAACGTCACTTCCACGTCGTCGAACTTCGGCGCTTCCACGCCCGCGAGACGGGCGGCGCAGCCCTTGGCCGTGTCGGTGGCGATATGAATCTGGCGCAGCAGCGGCAGCATGTCGGGGAACAGTCGCGCGCCGGTGAGCACCGTGGGGTCGATCTGCTTTCCGCCGCGTGCGCCTGTGCCTTGCCGATGATCGTCTGCAGGTTGGCGAGGCCGCGCGTGAGCACGGGCACCGAAGCTTGATACAGGGTGATGGACATGGGGATTCCTCGTTTCTTCGCGTAATGGCGTTGCTTGATGTGGCTCGGTTGCGTTGCTTCGACGATGCCGCCTGAGCCGGGCCGAAGCCAGACGGCGAGTCATTATGCGCTATCGGGTATGACGCCGCCATCGACCGAACGGCCAGGCTTGCGCGATGACCCGGCAGGCATGAAAGTCAGTCTCGATGCCGCTTGAACGGCGCGCGGAAATGCGTCCGGCTTCGTCGCAATTGATTGGTTATGCGAACTAAAAAACGTCATTGAATTCGCAGACTTGGCGCGTCTCGCCGGTTTGGCCTGATCACTCGACGGCGCCTCGCCGCGCGCCGTCGTGGTGAATCGGCGAAATATTGGGCCTCGCGGGTTTTCTATCTTTCGTAAAAAAGGGTTGTGGTGGGGTTTCACCACCTGAAAATTCGAATGTGTTTTAATTACCCGGCATTGACCATCCAATGCGCATCTTACGGCAGCGTAGATGCGCTGAACCATGAACGCAGAATTGGCAGACATATCTCGAGCCGTGCGTCGCATGGCAACAGGCGGCGCCCGTTGTGCGCACGCGCGACGCTCGCGCAAATGGACGCGTGCAGTGCACGGCATGGTGCTGGCGGCTGCGGCAGGCGGCCTGCTCGGCAGCGCGCCCGCGCGCGCGCAAGACCCGCGTCTGCTCGACGCCCGGGTGACGCAGGATTCCGTCTCGGACACCATCTGCCGGACGGGTTACGCCGACAGCGTCGCGCCCCCGTTCGATCAGGCGATGGCGCTCAAGGCCCGCCTGCTCACGGCGCGCGGCATCGACGCCGAAGACGGCGTGACGTACGCACTCGACCGGCGCGTGCCGATCCTGCTGGGCGGTTCGCCGGACGCGTCCGCCAATTTCGATTTGCTGCCCTGGGGCGGCCACGCGGGCGAGCGCCGCAAGTCCTTGCTGACCGTGCGCCTCAAGCGCTGCGTCTGCGCGGGGCGCATCACGCTCTCCGAGGCGCAGGCGGCCATCGCGGGCAACTGGTCCCATCAGTACGATCAACTCACGCGCATGCAATGCGGCGCGGACGGCGACACGACGTCCGCGAGCCGCGACGACGCGCCTTGACCCTGCTTTCCCGATATCCCCGGCGATTTGCGCGGTGCGGTGGGGCGCGGTGCGGCGGTCATCTCATGCGGCCGCGCCGGATGACTCGAGGCCGTACACGGGCACGCCCATTGCGAATATGGTCTGACGGATCGACGGTGCGCCGATTGACAATATGACGCAGCGCACACGTCGCCGAATGGGACTATCCTGACTGTGATCAATAAAAGGAGAGAGCAAAATGTTTGCGTCCAGCCTGTTGCTGCTTGCTGTTGCGGCCCTGCTTGGTCAGGCGGTTTGGACTCGCGCGAAGGCTCGTCCGAGCCTGCAACCCGTGCGCGTGCGCACGGATCGTCCGCGCCGCCCCTTGTAAACCATCATGCACCTGACCGTCTGGAATGTGCCCGAGACCTGTAGCGAACAGGATGTGCGCGATTTTTTCGAGCGCGAACTCGGGCATTACGCCAAGAGCGTGACGGTGTACGACGCGGGTACGCCCAACGCGCACGCCGATCTCGAACTCGACTCCGAAGTGCCGTATGTCGGCGAAACCGTCGCGCGCGAGTTGCAAAGCCGCCGGCTCGCTGGTGTTGCGTTGCGCGTGAGCGCTGCGCCCTTTGAGAGCGAAGCCGACGACGAGCACCGCCGCCAGGCCGCGCCTTGACGTGGCAATGAACCGATCTCGCGCGTTGGCGTTCTTCGCTGCGCTATAGTCGGTCTTCTTCCTGTATTTCCGCACAAACGTCGCCGTATGGCGACGTTTTTGTTTGTGTCGCGGCTCAAGCGCTGAACAGTATGTCGCACCTGCGGCGGCTCGTGCCCTTTGTCTGGTTTAATGACGGGCGAAGCGGCTGCGGCACCGGAATTGCGGTGCCATGCCAGTTGCATCTACTTCAGTCAAAACGCATAAAGAGCCGGGTTCTCGATGAAATTCATACTGTCGCGCTGCGTGTCGGCGCGTCGTGCATGGCGCCTGGCCGTTTGCGCGGGTTGGGCGGGTTGGACGGTGGCGAGCGCCTGGGCGGCCGGTCCCGCCGTGGCCTCGGGGCCGCGCGTAACGTCGGGCGCGGTTCAGGCCGCACCCGCTTCCGCACCGCATTCCACTGCGCCCACGGCGGCGGCTTCCATGGCGCCTGCCGCGAGTGCCTTGATGGCTGCGAGCGCCGTGCATGCGGCGTCGGGTGCGCATGTCGCCGCAGCGAGCGCCGCAAGTGCGGCCAGCGCGGCTTCGGCGGCGAACGCGGCGGCCAGCGCGACTGCGAACGCGTCCGCGCCCGAGGCCGCCGGTCCCGCGCCGCTTGTCTTGCCCGAGCATCCGAAGCTCACGCCGGAGCAGGCCGCCGATGAAACCCGCCGCGCGCTCGCCTTGCGCGACGACTTTGCGCGCGAGGTGAAGCGCCGCCTGCGCGTGCCGCTTGCCGACCAGCGCGCTTATGGCCAGCGCCTGCAGGACGCCCTCGACGAAAAGGACCTCGGCGCGCTGGCGGGCGAATACGTCATCCTCGTTGATCGCAATGCGAACGTGCAGGCATTGTTCGTTTATTTCCGCGCCATGCCCGACGATCCCTGGCAGATGATCGGCGCGTCGCCGGTCGCGACCGGCCGTCCGGGCGAGTTCGATCACTTCCTCACGCCGCTTGGTGTGTTCAATCACACGCCGTCGAACATGGACTTCCGCGCGGAAGGCACGATGAACCAGAACGGCATTCGCGGCTACGGCGCGCGCGACATGCGCATCTACGATCTGGGCTGGGTCGATGGCGAGCGCGGCTGGGGCAAGGGCGGCGTGTCGCCGATGCGCTTCCAGATGCACGCGACCGATCCCGACCGCCTCGAGCCGCTGCTCGGCATCCGCCATTCGAAGGGCTGCGTGCGGATTCCGTCGACGCTGAATCGCTTTATCGACCATCACGGCATCATCGACGCCGAATATCAGGCGCTCGTCGAGTCGGGCAAGTCGCTCTGGGTGCTGCACTCGGACCGTCAGATCACGCCGTGGGCGGGGCGCTTTATCGTCGTGATCGATTCGGCGCGCAAGAAGCGGCCTGCCTGGGCGCCCGCGCCGGGCAGCAAGGCGCACGCGCAGGTGCCGAAGGGCGGCGATACGGCGGATTGAGGCGCTGAGGCGTTCGCCTGGGGACACGCGCGGCGCTGCGTCTTGCGGGCCGCGCGTGGTGTTGTCGGCCAGCGCTGACGTCACACGACGACGTCAGCCGCGTCGCGCGATCAGCACGCCCGCGAGCGCCACGCCGAAGCCCGCGATCTGGATCGGCGCGAGCGTTTCGCGGAACAGCAGCCAGCTTTCCAGCGCGGCGAGCGGCGGCGCGAGATAGAGCAGCGCCGTGGCGCGCGCGGCCTCGCCGTGCCGCACCATCCAGACCAGCAGCGTCACGCCCGCGCCGGACAGCATCGCGATCCCCCACGCGAGCGATATCCACAAGGTCGCCGAGCCGATCCAGCGATGCTCGCCGAGCGCGAGCGCCAGCAGCGCCGCGACGATCGCCGCGCCCGCGTTCTGCACGGCGCTCGCGCTGCGGATATCGGCCTGGGCGAGCGACGTCTTCTGATAGAGCGTGCCCGCCGTGATCGCACCGACCGCGAGCACGGCGACGACCACCACCAGCAGCGGATTCGCGTGCGCGCCGGACAGATCGGCGTTGGCATTGGCGCTCACGCTGGCGTGCTGGAAGGCCGCGCTGAGCTTCGGCATCAGCACGAGCACGACGCCCGCGAGACCGAGCGACATGCCTTGCCAGCGCCGCGTCGAGATCCGCTCGCCGAACAGCGGCGCGGCGAGCGTGGCGGTCAGCAGCGGCTGCAGCGCGCCGAGCAGCGCCATCACGCCCGCGCTCAGCCCTTGCGCGACGGCCCAGTAACCCGCGCCCAGATACACGCCCTGCAGCAGCGCGCCCGCGAACAGATGCTTGCCGATTTCGCGTCCGCGCGGCCAGGGCGCGCGCATCGCCAGCGCGATGCAGGCGAACAGCGCGGCCGTGCCCGCGAAGCGCGCGAGCAGGAACAGGTTGGGATCGGCGTAGGGCGCAATGGCGCGGGCGACGACGAAACCCGTCGACCACAAGGCGACGAAGAGGGCGGGAGCGAGCGAAGCGAGCATCGGTGAAGGGAGCGGGGAGCGCCGCGGGCGGCGCGTCGGGGTTCGAAAGGCCCGGAGTATCGCGCGGTGCGGCAGCGGCGGTCTTGTTCAGGACTGCATTGGTGGTTTTCGCGCGACGCGTGGCGAGTGGGTTTGAATCGCAACTAACAGCCAAGGGTCTGCACGGCGCGGCGGGGCAGAGCCGTTAGCGCGGGGCGCTGATTCCGCGGCAAGCGACGTTTGAATGCGCGATCAGAGTGAACGAGAGTGAACACGAAGCAGCGCGTGGGAACGCGTCAGCGTGTGCGTCCGGACGCGCTTCCGGCAATCCGCAAGAAACTAGAAAGAAACCAGCGTCGCAGCCACGCCGATGAACACGCCGCTCACGGCACACGCAATCAACAGCGCGCGCGTGCGCCGATGTTCACGGCGCAGCGACTCCAGAATCCCCGCTGATGTCCCTGCGTGCGCACCGGGCTGTCCATGCGCGACGTTCGCGTGCCGGTTCATGAAGTGATAAACAAGCTGCGGCACGCGCGGCGCGATCTGCGCGAGATGCGGCAGTTCCTGCGAAAGCCGCTTGATCCAGCCGTGATGGCCGAGATCGCGCCTCGCGATATCGCCGAGCGTCGTTTTGGCGATGCTCCACGCATCGATATCCGGATGCATCGTGCGCGCAAGCGTCTCGGCCTCGCCGAAGGCGCGCTGTGCGGCGGCAAGACGCGGCGACACCTCGCCGCCAAACGGCTGCACCGCATGCAGCAGATGATGAAACAGCGCGCCCGCGCTGCGCTCGCTCGAATCGTCGGCGAAATGCGCTTCGCTGCGTGTGCGCAGTTCGGCTTCGATACGCTCGGTGCGCGCGTGCGCCGGCACGTGGCCCGCGTGGTGATGCAGTTCCGCGAGCCGCGCGTAGTCCTGTTCGAACAGCGCTGTCGCGCCATGCACGAAGAACTCGCGTTCGGGCGACGACAGGCTCGTCATCAGCGCGGCGCTGGCGAAGATCAGGCGTCCGCGCGTCTCGGGCTCGACGCTCACGGCGACGCGGCGCGCATCGAGCGCCGCATGAAAGAAGCCGTGCTCGAACGCCTGTTGCGTGACCACTTCGATCAGATGCGCGGCCACGCTCGCCGCGTTGATGCGATGCTCGGCGAGACCGATCACATCGGTTGCGCGCACCGTGTCGATATGCTGGACCACGAGCGTCTGCGCGGTGCACAGGTCCCAGATCACGTCGGGGACGAGCACGCGGGTGTCGTCGGCGAGATGGTGGCCGCTCTGGCTCAGGTTCGCGGCCTGGGCGCGCAGATCGAAGCGGCGTTGCAGATCCTCGCGCAGCGTTTGCGCGAGTGCGCGCAGTTGCAGCCGTCGCGCGCCGCTCGAGAGCCGTTCGAGCCAGCGCGCGACGCCGCACAGCAGCGCGGCGTCGTCGTCGACCTGCACGGTTTGCTGCGTGCGCAGCAGGCGCACCGTCACCAGCTGATGGCCGTTGATCGGCTGCGCGAGACGCGCGACGTGCGTCTGCTCGCACCAGCCGTTGTGGCATGGCGTGGGATCGATCCAGGCGAGCTGCGTCTGCACCGGCTTGCCGAAGGCGCGTTGCAGGGCCGCGTCGAGTTCGGCGCCGGTCAGCGGATCCTCGAAATGCTCGATGGCGTCGATCGCGTCGTGCAACGTGATGGTGGCGAGTTCGGGACGCGCGCTGAGCGTCTGCGCGAAGGCGCCCGCGATCGGCGCGAGCTTCGGCAGCACGCCGGACAGACGCGCGGCGAGGCGCTCGTCCTCGCGCATGCGCGCGGCAAGCGAGAGGATCCAGTGCAACTTGTGATGCTCGGGCGCCGCGAGCCAGATCAGTCTGATGCCGTAGCGCAGCGCGCAAAACAGGAGACGCAGTTGACGAAGTCGTGCAAGCATGAAATCGGCTATCGACGAAACAGGGACCGTCCGGCGTCCGGACGGCCACACGAGATTAGCAGGGATGGCCGCGCGATGGCAGTGCCGGTTTTGCCAGGTGCGACGACATGGGCGAGGCGAGCGAGGCGCCATGCGTGACGGATCGCGCCGGTGCGGCCCGGCCCGTCGCCGCACGGCCCCGTAATACAATACGGCGGCCTTTTCAGATTTCCACGCGCGCCGCGCGTCCCACCCAGATGCTCGCAGAACAACGTCACCAATACATCCTTACGCAAGTGAACCGGAACGGGGCGCTCTCGGTGGCGGATCTCGTGCGCGAGCTGCGCGTGTCGCGTGAAACCATCCGCCGCGATCTCAACACGCTCGCGGGCCGCGGACTGCTCGTCACCACACACGGCGGCGCGTTGTCGAGCGATCGCAGCGAGCCGGATCTCGATGTGCGCGAGGCCGCCAATGCCAGCGCCAAACGCGCGATCGGCGAGCGCGCAGCAGAGTTCGTGCCCGACGGCGCGTCCGTCATCATCGATTCGGGCAGTACGACGCATGCGCTCGCACGCGCGCTCACGGATCGCCATCGCCTCACGGTCTACACCAACGACTGGCGCATCGCGCTGCTGCTGGGTCGCCGCAACGAAAACCGCGTGACGCTGCTCGGCGGCGAACTGTCCGATCACGAAGAAGCCACCTTCGGCCTCGATACCGTGCAGCAGCTCTCGCAATATCACGCCGATTACGCCTTCGTCGGCGCGGGCGGCATCACGGCCGACGGCTGGCTCACCGATTACTCGCGCATGGTCTCCGAGGTGCGCAGCCGCATGCTGCTGGCGGCGGCCTGTGCGATCGTGGTCGCGGACCACTCGAAGTTCGGCCGCATGACGCCCGTGCGCATCAACGGCTTCGAACGCGCGCGCTACGTCATCACCGAACTCGCGCCGGACAAGACCGTCGCGCGCGCGATCGAAGCGCGCGGACCCGAACTCGTCATCGCCTGAACGCCGCCGCGTTTTCCTGTCCCGGCGCTTTCCTCGCCGCCCGTTTTTCCGCCTTGCCGCTGCGCCCCGTCTGACGCCGCGCGGTGCGCGCCACATCGCCTTTTCCGCCCTTCGATGGTGAGATTCACGCACTCGCGTGGGGATTCCGCACATCCGCCGATATGGGGATTTTTGGCGAATTGTGGAATTTTTTGACAAACGCCACAATCGTCATGGCCCTGTCACGAAAACCTGTGATTCTTGCCGGGCCCGTTCAGACGGGGCCGGCGCGCGACAGGGACGACCTCCCGGCGTGCTGTTCGGCCCGACGCACTGGAGCGGCGACGACGGATTGCAGACAATCTGCAATCCGCGCGGCGCACCGGTCGGGCAGGGCAGGCGGCGCAGTCCGCCGACGCTCGAGCGGATTGATTGCACGAACGATCATCCGGTCGACGACACGATCAACGACACATACGCATCGGGTATCCCCGAGCCACTGGTTTTTGCCTTCGGAGAGTGACATGAACCACAGGAATTCCCCTCGCGCCGGTTTTGCACGCAAGGCGCTGCCGATGCTGGTCGCCGCGACGTTGCTCCAGGGCGCCGCGATGAGCGCCCATGCTGCCGGCGCAGTCGTGCTGTACACGGCCGACGGCCTGGAAAATCTCTACCGCGACGTGCTGCCCGCTTTCGAGAAGCAGGAAGGCGTGAAGGTCAACATCGTGACGGCGGGCAGCGGCGAAGTCGTGAACCGCGCCAACGTCGAAAAGGATTCGCCCAAGGCCGACGTGATCGTCACGCTGCCGCCGTTCATCCAGCAGGCGCAGCAAAGCGGCCTGCTGCAGCCGTACCAGAGCGTGAACTACAAGAACGTGCCGGCCATCGCCAAGGCGACGGACGGTTCGTGGGCGACGTTCGTGAACAACTACTTCTCGTTCGCGATCAACCCCGACGTCGTCAAGAACCAGCCGAAGACCTTCGCCGACCTGCTGCATCCGGACTACTCGGGCAAGGTTGCGTACTCGAATCCGGCCACGGCCGGCGACGGCATGGCCGTGATCATCCTCACGACCTCGCTGATGGGCGAAGACAAGGCGTTCGACTATCTGAAGAAGCTCGAACAGAGCGCCAAGTTCCACACCAAGGGCACCGGCTACCTCGACGTGCTGCTCTCGCGCAACGAAATCTCGGTGGCCAACGGCGACCTGCAGATGGATCTCGACGACGCGGCCAACGGCGGTCTCTCGCTCAAGCCGATCTTCCTCGCCGCCGACGCGAACGGCCATCCGACCACGTTCCAGCTGCCGTACGCGATCGGCCTGATCAAGAACGGTCCGAACCAGGCGGAAGGCAAGAAGCTGATCGACTATCTGATGTCGACGGACGTGCAAGCGAAGGTGCCGGACATCTTCGGCATTCCGGGCCGCACGGACGTGGCGCTGTCGGGCAAGAACGGCGCGGCCGTCAAGCAGGCGATCGAGGGCGTCAAGCTGATTCCGGTCGACTGGAACCAGGTCATGGCGAAGAAGGCCGACTGGACCACGCGCTGGAAGAACGATGTGATCGGCTCGTCGGGCAAGCAGATCGAAGTCGTCAAGCCGAAGTAAGCAGGCCCGTTGCGCGCGGCCGCCTCGCGTGGCCGCGCGCGCCTGCATCGAGTCATACGTGGAGATGAACCGGTGAATACCGCAACCCTGGCGTCGGCCGAGATGGCCCGCGCGATGCCGGATGTGTCCGGTCTAAGCGATACGGCGGGCGCGCACGGCGCGGCCGGCGTGCAGATCGATCGTCTGAGCGTGCGGTTCGGCGCGCGCACGGTGCTGAACGACCTTTCGCTCACGATCCGGCGCGGCGAACTGCTGACCGTGCTGGGCCGCAGCGGCTGCGGCAAGACCACCTTGCTGCGCTTCATCGCGGGTTTTATCGAAGCCGACGGGCTGGCGGGCACGCTGACCGTCGCCGGCCGCGATCTGACGCATGTGCCGCCGCATCAGCGCAATCTCGGGCTGCTGTTCCAGAGCTATGCGCTGTTCCCGCATCTGTCGGTGTTCGAGAACGTCGCGTTCGGGCTGAAGGCGCGCCGCGTGCCGTCGCGCGAGATCGCGCGCCGCGTGGCCGACGCGCTCAAGCTCGTGCAACTCGGCGATCAGGGCCACGTGATGCCCGCGCAACTCTCGGGCGGCATGCAGCAGCGCGTGGCGCTGGCGCGCGCGCTCGTGATCGAGCCGGACGTGCTGCTGCTCGACGAACCGCTTTCGGCGCTCGACGCCAATCTGCGCGCGTCGGTGCGCAGCGAACTCAAGGCGCTGCACGAGCGTCTGCCCGACCTGACGATCGTCTGTGTGACGCACGATCAGGACGACGCGCTGGTGCTCTCCGACCGCACGCTGCTGATGCGCGACGGCCGCATCGCGCAGCTCGGCACGCCGCAGGAACTCTACGACACGCCGAACGACGCCTACGTCGCGCGTTATCTGGGCGCGGCGAACCTGCTGCCGCCGGGCGTGGCGTTCCCGGTCGGCGACGCGCGTCACGACGTGCGCGACAAGCTCGCCTGCCTGCGTCCCGAAAGCCTGCGCATCGTGCCGCTCGGCGAAGGGCAGTTGCACGGCACGATCGAATCGGTCGAATGGTATGGCTCGGTGCTGTCCGTGCCGGTGCTGCTCGACGCGATGCCGAACGAACCGGTGCTCGTCACCCTGCAGCGCGGCCACGGCATCACGCCGGAAAAAGGCATGCGCGTCTCCCTGCGTTACGAGGCTGACGATGTCGTCCTTATCAACCCCTGATTCGAGTGCGGCCGCCGCCGCGCCGTTCGACCTGCCGGGTGCTCAGGCGCACACGGCCGCCGTGCGCCGCCGCGAGCGCCGCGCGCAGTGGCACATCGCGTTTCTGCTGGTGTTCGTGCTCGGGCCGCTGGTGGTCTATCCGCTCGTGCGTCTCGTGCTGCTGAGCCTCACGGGCGCGCACGGTCTGGGCTTCGGCGCTTACGCGAGCTTCTTCGGCAATCCCGATTCGCGCGGCGTGATCGGCACGACGCTGTGGATCCTGTTCCTGAGCGCAGGCCTCGCCTCGCTGCTCGGCGTGGCGATCGCGGCGATGTTGTTCTTCAAGCCGTTTCCGGGCGCGCAGCTCGTCACGCGTTTTCTCGAACTGTTCGTGGCGTTCCCGTCGTTTCTCGTCGCGTTCACGCTGATCTTTCTGTACGGCTCGCAGGGCTCGGTGAGCATCGGCTTGCAGCGCCTGTTCCATCTGCAGTCGCCGCCGCTCGACTTTCTGTTCGGCATTGGCGGCGTGGTGCTCGCGGAAGTCGTGTTCTATGCGCCCTTCGTGGTGCGTCCGACGCTCGCCGCGTTCTCGCTGCTCGACATGCGGCTGATCGAAGCCGCGCGCAGTCTCGGCGCGAACAACCGCATGGTCGCCGCGCGCGTGATCCTGCCGCTCGCGTGGCCGGGCATCGCCGCCGGCACGATCCTGTGTTTTCTGCTGACGTTCAACGAGTTCGGCATTCTGCTCGTGCTCGGCAGCGCGCATCTCGTCACGCTGCCCGTCGCGATCTATAGCTCGGCAACCGTCGATCTCGACTTGCCGACCGCCGCCGCGGGCGCGGTCGTGATGCTCGCGATGTCGCTGTCACTGTATGCGCTGTACCGGCGCGTGAATCGACGCAGTCATGGAGGCGCGCGCAATGTCAACTAATCCGGTTAGCGAAGGCGCGAGTGTCGCGCTGCCGCCGAAGCATCGACGCGCGCGGCCTGTCGAACGCAGTCTCGTGTCGCGCCTCGCGGGGGGCCTGCTGGTCGCGTTCGCCGCGCTGCTGTGCTTCTGGCTGTTCGTGTTGCCGGTGATCGTCGTCGCGCTGTCGAGCGTGGCGTCGCACTGGTCGGGCACGATCCTGCCCGACGGCTACAGCACGCGCTGGTTCGAGCGGCTCGGTTCGACCGATTTCGATGCGCTCGTCACGAGTCTCGAAGTGGGCTTCGGCGTGGCCGTGCTCGGCACGGCGCTCGGCTTGTGGCTCGCACTGGCGCTCGAAGGGCGCGATCGCAAGGGGTTTGGGGCCGTTGTCGATACGCTCGCGATGGTGCCTAACGGCGTGCCGAGCGTGGTGCTCGGTCTTGCGGTGCTGATTGCTTATCACAAGGCGCCCGTGGATCTGTCGAGTTCGGCGGCCATCGTGGTGTTCGTGCAGCTCGCGCTGGTGTTGCCGTTCTGTTATCGCTGCGCGTCGGCGGCGCTGCGTCCCGAGCTGACGGTGCTGCGCGAAGCGGCCGCGAGTCTAGGCGCGCCGCCGGCGATGGTGCTGCGCCGCGTGGTGCTGCCGCAGCTCGTGCCGGCGATCCGCGCGAGTCTCGCGCTGGGTTTTGCGCTCTCGCTCGGCGAACTGGGCGCGACGCTCACGGTGTATCCGCCGGGATTCCAGACGGTGCCGATCGTCGTGGTTGGTGCGGTCGAGCGCGGGTATTACCTGCCGGCGTCGGCGTTGTCGCTGATCTTGCTGATCGTGTCGCTGGCGGCGCTGCTGCTGATCGCGGCGCGCGTGCCGCGCCGCCGCGCGGCTTGACGCGAGGGATGCGATGGATGCGCTGTGGCTCGACGCGCCCGACAGGCACAGCGGACGCGATGCAAGGGAACGACGCGAAGTGGGTGACGAGGACGAGGCGAGCGTGTCGAAAGACAGACGCGATGAGGCGCAGGCGGAGTGGGGCGGCGGCGCTCAGACGCGATCGTCGTCCCGATCCGCGGTGACGACGCCGCTCGCGCTGCTGCGCCAGCACTCGCTGACCGATCTCGTGCGCGACGAGATCGAGCGCTGTATTGCGGCGGGGCAGCTCGAACCGGGCGCGAAGCTCGTCGAGGCCGATTGGGCGGCGCGCCTGCAGGTGTCGCGCGGACCGGTGCGCGAGGCGTTTCGCGCGCTTGAACAGGCCGGCCTCGTGCGCAATGAGAAACATCGCGGCGTGTTCGTGCGCCGCGTCTCGGGCGCGGAGGCGGGCGAACTCGCGGCGCTGTGTACGGTGCTCGAGGAAGCGGCGTGCCGCGCGCTGGCGGCGCGTATCGACGCGGCTCAGGTCGCCGATCTGCGCGCGCGGCTCGATCGCATGCGCGACACGCTGGCCCGCACCGACGACGCACTCTATGCGCAAGCGCGCGAGGCGTTTCGCGATGCACTGGTGGCCGCGGCGGGCAACGCGAAATTGCACGAGGCGTATCGGCGCGCGGTGCGCGAATGGCGGCTGTCGCCACGCGATGCGTTGACGGACGCGGCGCGCGAGCGCTCGTATGCGCGGCATCGGGCGATCCTCAATGCGCTTGCGTCGCGCGACGCCGAGGAAGCAGCCGCGTTGATGCGCGCGCAGGACTAGTTGTTATGTGTGTATGGAAGGCGATGGCGGCGCCGGTGTCGTCATCGTCGAGATCGAGGTTGGCGTGAAAAGAGGTGGAGAAGCATGGCACTGAGTCTGGACGATATCCGCAGCCTGTTCGAATCGCACGGCGAGCAGACGTATAGCGGCGAGCCGGTGACGCAGCTCGAGCACGCGCTGCAGAGCGGTGCGCTGGCCGAGGAGGCGGGCGCGAACGAGGAACTTGTGGCGGCGGCCTTTCTGCACGACCTCGGGCATCTGCTGAATCATCAGGGCGAAACGCCGACCGAACGCGGCATCGACGACCTGCATCAATACTATGCGCTGCCCTTCCTGCGCCCGGTGCTGCCGGATGCGGTGCTGGAGCCGATCAAGCTGCACGTCGATGCGAAGCGCTATCTGTGCGCGACGGACGACGCGTATTTCCGTTGCCTCTCGCCGGACTCGGTGCGCAGCCTGCAGCTGCAAGGCGGCATTTTCGATGTGGCGGCGGCACGCGAGTTCGCCGCGCGCCCTTACGCCGACGATGCGGTGCGCCTGCGCCGCTGGGACGATCTCGCCAAGGTGGCGGGAAAGCCGACGCCCGATCTCGATCACTATCTACGTATCGTCGAACGCGTGATGGCGCGCCACGCATGACATACCAAAAATCCGCTTGCAATAAGTCATGCGTGTGACTAGAATTCGCCTCCTTCGCAATTCGATGTCACTGACACTGCAGCGCGAAGCCCGCGACGAAACGAGCGGGTTCGCAGGATCAACAAGCTTTTTAAGCGGCGACGTAAAAAAAGATGTTGACGAAACGAAAAAGAGACTTCATAATCTCGTTTCTCTGCTG
>NZ_JAWRWY010000032.1:0-41712 GCF_046535315.1 Paraburkholderia sp. SIMBA_027 | reverse complement strand
GAAGGTGGCGAGCGTCGCGAATTCCGTCCGCGTGAGGAAGGTGGCGAACGTCGTCCGTTCCAACGCCGCGATGAAGGTGGCGAACGTCGTCCGTTCCAGCGCCGCGATGAAGGCGGTGAACGCCGTCCCTTCCAGCGCCGTGACGAAGGCGGCGAGCGTCGCGAGTTCCGTCCGCGCGAAGAAGGTGGCGAACGCCGTCCCTTCCAGCGCCGCGACGAAGGCAGTGACCGCCGCGAATTCCGCCCGCGCGAGGACCGCGGTTCCGCGCGCCCGGTAAAGGCGTCGTGGGGTGAGCGCGACGGTGTGCCCACGCGCAAGCCCGCAGCCAAATCCTTCGACAAGGCACCGCGCCGCGACGCCGAGAACACCGCACCGCAACGCGCCGCGCGCGTGGAGATCGATGGCGACAACGTCATGCGTCTGTCCAAGCGCATGTCGGAACTGGGCCTGTGCTCGCGCCGCGAAGCCGACGAATGGATCGAAAAAGGCTGGGTCTTCGTCGACGGTGAAGTTGTCGACACGCTCGGCGCCAAGGTCACGCCCGAACAGCGCATCGAAGTCGATCCCGCCGCCCTCGCCGCCCAGGCGCGCCAGGTGACGATCCTGCTGCACAAGCCTGTCGGCTTTGTCTCCGGTCAGGCCGAAGACGGCTACGAACCCGCCGTGACGCTCGTTACCGGCGACAACCACTGGGACGGCGACCGCTCGGGCATCCGTTTCTCGGCGCAGCATCTGCGCACACTCGCGCCGGCGGGCCGTCTCGATATCGACTCGACCGGCCTGCTCGTCCTGACGCAGGACGGCCGCGTCGCGAAGCAGCTGATCGGCGAAAGCTCGGACATCGACAAGGAATACCTCGTGCGCGTCACCTACGGCGACGTCGAGACCGAAGTCGACCAGCACTTCCCGGCCGAACTGCTCGCGAAGCTGTGTCACGGCCTGTCGCTCGACGACGTGCCGCTCAAGCCCGCCGAAGTCAGCTGGCAGAACGGCGAGCAGTTGCGTTTCGTGCTGCGTGAAGGCAAGAAACGCCAGATCCGCCGCATGTGCGAACTGGTCGGTCTCCACGTCGTGGGCCTCAAGCGCGTGCGTATGGGCCGCGTGATGCTGGGCGCGCTGCCGCAAGGCCAGTGGCGTTATCTGTCCGCCGACGAAGGGTTTTAATGCGCGACGCGGTTCTGCCTGAACCGCAAGCCATGAAGAACGGGAGCCAGTGGCTCCCGTTTTTATTGGTACGTCGAGGCGCGAATGGCACCAATGGCGCAGAGCGCGTGGATTGCGCGCCTCGCGCGTCAGTCGTCGCTATTCGGATCGAGATGCGGGAACAGAATGTCCGTGAAACCGAACTTCGAGAAGTCGGTGATGCGCATCGGGTACAGCTTGCCGATCAGGTGATCGCATTCGTGCTGCACCACGCGCGCATGAAAGCCCTCCGCGACGCGCTCGATCGGCGTGCCGTACTGGTCGAAGCCGTTGTAGCGGATCATCGAATAACGGCTCACCGCGCCGCGCAGACCGGGCACCGAAAGGCAGCCCTCCCAACCCTCTTCCATGTCGTGCGACAAGGGATGGATAACGGGGTTGATCAGCACGGTTTGCGGCACCGCCGGCGCTTCCGGATAACGCTCGTTCTGCTCGAAACCGAAGATCACCACCTGCAAGTCGACGCCGATCTGCGGCGCGGCGAGACCCGCGCCGTTCGCGGCGTGCATGGTGTCGAACATGTCGGCGATCAGTTCGTGCAGTTCGGGCGTATCGAAATGATCGACCGGTCTGGCGATACCGAGCAGGCGCGGATCGCCCATCCTGAGAATTTCGCGAATCATGTTGTGTGCCCCTCCAGGAGCTTGTGCAACCCATCCTCGTCGAGCACCGGCACGCCGAGTTCCTCGGCTTTCGCGAGCTTGCTGCCCGCTTCGGCACCCGCCACCACGTAGTCGGTCTTCTTCGACACCGAGCCGGCCACCTTCGCGCCAGCCGCTTCCAGCATCTCTTTCGCCTCGTCGCGCGTGAGCGTGGGCAACGTGCCCGTGAGCACCACCGTCTTGCCCGCGAGCACGCCAACCGGCGCTTTTGGCGCAGGCGGACCTTCAGCCCATGTGACCTTGCCCGGCGCGCGCAGTTGCTCGATCACGGTGCGGTTATGTTCTTCCGCAAAGAACTGGTGGATCGACTCCGCCACGATCGGCCCCACGTCCTTCACTTCGAGCAGTTGCTCGATGCTCGCGTCCATGATCGGATCGAGCGAGCCGAAGTATTTGGCCAGATCCTTCGCGGTGGACTCGCCCACCTGACGGATGCCCAGTGCATAAATGAAGCGCGCCAGCGTGGTCGACTTGGCTTTTTCGAGCGAATCTAGCAGGTTTTGCGCCGATTTCTCGGCCATGCGATCCAGTTCCGCGAGTGTCGCGAAACCGAGATTGAACAGGTCCGCGGGCGTGCGCACGAGATTCTGCTCGACGAGCTGGTCGATAATCTTCTCGCCCAGACCGTCGATGTCGAGCGCGCGCCGCTGTGCGAAATGCCAGAGCGCCTGCTTGCGCTGCGCCGGACAGAACAATCCGCCCGAGCAGCGCGCGATGGCCTCGTCGGGCAGACGTTCGATGCGCGAACCGCACACCGGACATTCGGTCGGCATGACGAACTCGGCCGCGTCGGCCGGACGACGATCGAGCAGCGCGCTCACCACCTCCGGAATCACGTCGCCGGCGCGCCGCACGATCACCGTGTCGCCGATGCGAATGTCCTTGCGGCGCACTTCGTCTTCATTGTGCAACGTGGCGTTCGTAACGGTCGCGCCGCCCACGAACACCGGCTCCAGCCGAGCGACCGGCGTGATGGCGCCGGTACGGCCCACCTGCACGTCGATGGCCAGCAGCTTCGTGAGCGCTTCCTGCGCCGGAAACTTGTGCGCGAGCGCAAAGCGCGGCGCGCGCGAGACGAAACCAAGCGCGTCCTGCTCGTCGCGGCGGTTGACCTTGTAGACCACGCCGTCGATGTCGTACGGCAGGCTCTCGCGCTTCTCGCCGACCGCACGGAAGAAGTCGAGCAAGCCTTGCGCGCCCTTCACGACCGCACGCTCGCCGTTCACCGGCAGGCCCATTTCCGCGTACCAGTCGAGCAGTTCGCTATGCGTGGCCGGCATCGGCTCGCCTTCGAGCACGCCGATCCCATAAGCGAAAAACGACAGCGGACGCTGCGCCGTGATCTTCGAATCGAGCTGACGCAGGCTGCCCGCCGCCGCGTTGCGCGGGTTCGCAAATTCCTTGTGCCCGGCCTCGCGCTGACGATCGTTCATGCGCGCGAAGTCGCGGCGGAACATCAGCACTTCGCCGCGCACGTCGAGCACCTTCGGTACGCGCTTACCCTTCAGCCGCAGCGGCAGCGAGCGGATCGTGCGCACGTTCTCGGTGACGTTCTCGCCCGTCGCGCCGTCGCCGCGCGTGGACGCTTGCACGAACACGCCGTCGACATAACGCAGCGAAATGGCCAACCCGTCGAACTTGAGCTCGCAGGCGTATTCGACCAGTTCGCCTTCGGGCTTGCCGAGCGTGTCGTGCACGCGCTTGTCGAACGCAGCGATGTCTTCGTCGGCGAAACCGTTGTTGAGCGACAGCATCGGGACGTCGTGGACGACCGGCTCGAAACCCTCTGACGCCTCGCCGCCGACGCGCTGCGTGGGGGAATCGGGCGTGATGAGGTCGGGATGCTCGGCCTCGATCGCCTGCAACTCGCGGAACAGCGTGTCGTATTCCGCGTCGGGCAGCTCCGGCTGGTCGAGCACGTAGTAAGCGTGATTGGCGCGCTCGAGTTCGGCGCGCAGCCACGCCGCGCGCTCGGTCGCGGTGGATGCTTCAGAGGGACGGGCGGGATGACGGACCATGCTGGGAACGGTTTCTGACGAGTGTTTTCGGAGTCAGATTATCTCAGGAAGCCGCCCGTGTCGCATCGGCCGAATGGCTAACGTCGGGAGAACTTCGGGGTGGCTGCGTGCGCTCCCGTACGCGACGCTCGATTCTCCTGGCCGAACGGCTAACGCTGGCCCGAATCCATTGACGAAGCCCCCGCGCCGATGCGAACTTAAAAGCATCGTAACCGGCCCGGAAGCCGCACTTGCCAACCGCTCATGAACATGCCGAATCCACGCTCCGTGCCTGCCGCGTGTGCCGTTCCGCCTCTTCGCACCCGCGCGCACTCTGCTCTGGCGCCCCGTTGCTTCCCGGGCGCAAACCCGGACGCAAACCCAGACGCAAAAAAGGCGCGGCGCCACGACAGCACCGCGCCTTTCGCGCTCGACTTATTTCAGCTCTTACTGGCTGAACAGGCGGCGCGTGGCCGGCGAGCCCGCCGGAATGCCGGCTTGCTCAAGCTTCGCGTAGAGCGTCATGAGCTGCTTGTCGATGTTCTGCAACACCGACTCCGGCAGCGGACGGCGCTGGTCGTCCACCACCCGACCGCCGATGCGCTCGGCGAGCGAACGCGCGTAGTCGCACATCAGGCGGAACGGCAGGATGTCCTCGTCGGCCACCGGCACGTCGAGGATCAGCGTGATCATCTGGCCGCCCTTGTACGTGAGGTCGTCGCGCAGGAAATTCGTGTCGCCGAACTGAAGCATGAACACCGGGCTCTGCTTCGCGTCGAGCTTCACGAAACGCGTGCCGTCGCGCGACAGCAGCAGACCGTCCTGCGCCGCCACCGCCTGCACATAGTTCGCCGACCACGGTGCGCCGTCCGACAGCACGTTGATCGACAGCTGCGCGTCGCACTGCGCGGCAAATCCGTCGAGCTCGCGCGCCATCGCGACCGTTTCCATCATGTCGGGGAATTCGGGCAAGCCGTCCACACCGTCGGCGAACTGCTGCACGCCCGTCACGAACTCCGAGAACTCCAGCTCGTTGAGCGGGCCATTGCGGTTCGCAAGCTGCGCCGCCGCGCGCAGTTCCTCGTAGCGCACGCCGTTCTGCAGCAGCTCCCAGCCGTCGCCGCCCTCGGGCTTGCCTTCAATGTGCACAGGCTTGCTGCCGGCGCGGCGCAAACGCTGCGCGAGCGGAATCACCCGTTCGCCAGGCAGCACCGCGCCCAGACGAATCGGCACGATACAGTCGATGCGGCGATCC
The DNA here is from genome assembly GCF_046535315.1 of Paraburkholderia sp. SIMBA_027. NCBI lineage: Bacteria > Pseudomonadati > Pseudomonadota > Betaproteobacteria > Burkholderiales > Burkholderiaceae > Paraburkholderia > Paraburkholderia sp. SIMBA_027. The sequence goes on along the minus strand of NZ_JAWRWY010000032.1, from coordinate 36,595 downwards.
ACGACCGCTGGAGGCGCCGACGAAATGGTCGTAGCAGCGGGCAGCACGGGTTCGACGCGCTCGCCTTCAGCGCCTTTCGCCTCTTTGGCGTCTTTGGCCGGCTTGGCTTCCGCTTTTACCTCGGCTGTAGCGTCCTTGCCTGCAACCGCTTCGCCTGGCTGCGCGTCGGCTGCATCAGACGTGGCGGCAACCGTGGCCGGCTCGCCGTCCTCATTCGCGACCTGCGCCGGTTCAGCTTCGGCGAAACCGTTCGGCGAGGTGTTCTCCGCCTGAATGTCCACGGGCGTATCGGCGGGCGCTACGGAGCCGAAGCCCGGCTCCACGCGTTCTTCAGCCAGTTCGCCGCCCGCGAGCGAGGGCTCGCGGCGCGACGGTGCACGAGCCGGCTCGATGAACGGGCTCTGTTCCTCGAGTTCGCCGCCGAGCGGCGTCTCGACCGCCTCTTCGGGCATCGGACGCGGCATGCGCCGGCGCACCTTGGCGCCTTGCCATGCGTTGTACACCACCACGCCCCCGACGACCACGGCACCCGCGCCGATCAACCCGAGAGTCAACTGATCCATGCATGCTCCATCAGCAATTCTTTTTCCGGCGGCGCGCCCGGCGCGCCGTCCTCGTCTATCGATATAGACAGCAATTCAAACCGCGAAGTAACACGCGAGTCAGATCGCGCGTTCCATCGCCAATCAGATCGTATTCTGTGCGAAACCCGCAGCCGTTTCCATGTCGACGGCCACGATCCGGGACACGCCCTGCTCCTGCATCGTCACGCCGATCAGCTGCTGCGCCATCTCCATCGCAATCTTGTTGTGGGAGATGAACAGGAACTGCGTCTTGTTCGACATCGCACGCACGAGGTTGGCGAAACGCTCCGTGTTGGCGTCGTCGAGCGGCGCGTCCACTTCGTCGAGCAGACAGAACGGCGCAGGATTGAGCTGGAACATCGCGAACACGAGCGCCGTCGCGGTCAGCGCTTTCTCGCCGCCCGACAGCAGGTGAATCGTCGAGTTCTTCTTGCCCGGCGGCTGCGCCATGACCTGCACGCCCGCATCGAGAATCTCGTCGCCGGTCATGATGAGCTTCGCCTGACCGCCACCGAAAAGACGCGGGAACAGATCGCCGAAATGCTTGTTCACTTCGTCGAACGTGCCTTGCAGCAACGTGCGAGTTTCCTGGTCGATCTTGCGGATCGCGTCTTCGAGCGTTTCAATCGCGCTCGTCAGGTCGGCCGACTGCGCGTCGAGGAAGGTCTTGCGCTCCTTCGCCGCGGCCAGTTCATCGAGCGCGGCCATGTTGACCGGTCCGAGCGCCGTGATCGCGTTGTTGATGCGCGTGACTTCGCCTTGCAGATACGAGGGCTTGAGGTCCGGCGTGAGCTTTTCCTGCAGCGCCGCCTCGTCCACACCGGCCGCCTGCAACTGCTCGACGAACTGCTCGCCATTCAGGCGCGCGGCCTGCTCCTTGAGCTGCAATTCGGTGATGCGGTCGCGCAGCGGTTGCAGCGCGCGTTCGGCAGCAAGGCGCGTTTCGTCGGCGGCGCGCAGTTTCGCGCTCAGATCGTCGAGTTCGGCGCGCGCGTTGCGCAGCAGTTCTTCCTTCTCCGCGCGAATTTCCAGCGCGTCTTGCAGGCCGGTGTGCGCGGTCTGCTCGTTGATCGTTTCGAGTTCGGCGCGCGCGTCTTCGAGCGAGCCCGCCACGCGTTCGCTCTGATCGTGCGAGATCTGGATGTTGCGGCGCAGTTCTTCGATGCGCGCGGCCAGATTACGGGCCGCGAAGCGCGCGTCGCCCGCGGCGCGTTCGAGATCGCGCGCGGCGTTGCGCGCCGCACCCAGTTCTTCGTCGAGCGCCTCGAACGCGAGCTGGTTGTCTTCGAAGCGCGCCTGGAGTTCGGCGAGCTCGCCGTCGTGGCGCTCGAAATTCGCTTCCGATTCGGCACGCAGCGCGCGCTGCTCTTCGATCTGCGCGCGAATTTCGTCCAGTTCTTCACGGATCTGCGTGCTGCGCGCCGTGTAGCGCTCGTGCGCCTGCGTGAGCTTGAGCACGTCCATCTGCAGCGCATGCACGCGCTGCGTGGCGCGGTCGGCTTGCTGGCGCGCCTCGCCGACCACCTGCGCGGCCTGCGTATGCGCGGCTTCCGCACGCACCACGGCCGAGCGGGCTTCGTCGGCGAGCAGCGCCTGGGCACGCACCTGGCGCGCGAGATTTTCGATTTCCTGCTGGCGCGCCAACATGCCCGCCTGCTCGGAATCGGCGGCGTAAAGCTGCACGCCCACGCGCGACACCGAGTGACCGGCCTTCACCACGAACGCGCCGCCTTCGGGCAATTGCGCGCGTTGCGCGAGCGCTTGCGCCAGATCGTCCGCGACGAAGGTCGTCCCGAGCCATTCGTTGAGCACTGCGCGCAGGCCTGCATCGTCGATACGCACGAGCGAGAGCAGCGGCGTGAGACCTGCCGGTACACTAGCCGTCTGGCCAGCCAGCGGCGGCGCGTAGAACGCGAGCTTGGCGGGCGGTGCGTCGGTGGCGAACGCCTTGACCCAATCGAGATTCGACACTTCGAGCGCCGCGAGACGCTCGCGCAGCACAGCTTCGAGCGCGGTTTCCCAACCGGCCTCGACATGCAGCTTCTTCCACAGACGCGGCAACGCGCCCAGTTCGTGACGCTCGAGCCACGGCTGGATCTTGCCTTCGGTCTGGACGTTGTCCTGCAGTTGCTTGAGCGCCGCCAGACGCGCTTCGAACTGGTGAATCTGGGCGTTTTCGGCCTGTACGCGATCGTGCGCGGCACGGCGCTCGGCGTCCAGACGCGGCACGGTTTCCTGCGCATCAGAGAGGCGGTCCTGGGCGTCGCGAAGAATTTCTTCCTGTTCGGCCAGTTGCACGCGCAGCTCTTCGAGCTGCACTTCGTCCGGCGCGTCGAGGCCGCCTTCCTCCGACTTCAGGCGCTCGTGGCGCTGCTGAAGCTGCTGGAGCATTTGATCGGCGTTGCGCTGATGCGCGGCTTCGAGCTTGAGCGCCTGCTCCGTTCGCGCGATGCCCGCACGCTCGTCGTTCAGTTGAGACTGGGCGTCGCGCCAGCGGTTTTCGAGCGCGGGCAGCGCTTCCTGCTTCGCGGCCGCCTCTTCCTCGGCGATGGCGGCTTTTTCCTCGCCCATCGCCAGTTGCTCCTCCGCGTCTTCGATATCGTCCTGCGCTTTTTGCGCCTGGACCTGCCATTGCTCGCGCTGCGCCGTGAGCGCCGCGATCTGCGCCTGCACACGATTGCGCGATTCGACGATGAACTTGATCTCGGCTTCGAGCCGGCTCACCTCGGCGTTCGCTTCATAGAGCGAGCCTTGCGCGCCCTGCATCGCGTCGCTGGCCGAATAGTGCGCCACGCGCAGCGTTTCGAGCTGCGCTTCGACTTCGCGCAGTTGCGCGGTATGCCGTTCGAGATCGATCTGCGCCTGTTCGATGGCACGCTGCTGGCGCTGCTGCTCGCCCGCCGCCTCGTTCTTGCGCAACAGCCACAGCATGCGCTGCTTCTCTTCGCCGTCGGCCTGCAGTTCGCGGTACTTCGTCGCCACCACGGCCTGGCCTTCGAGCTTTTCCAGATTCGTGGACAGCTCGCGCACGATGTCTTCCACGCGCGTGAGATTCTCGCGCGTGTCGTGCAGGCGGTTTTCGGTCTCGCGGCGGCGTTCCTTGTACTTCGACACGCCCGCGGCTTCTTCGAGGAACACGCGCAGTTCTTCGGGCTTCGCCTCGATGATGCGCGCGATCATACCCTGCCCGATGATCGCGTAAGCACGCGGACCGAGACCGGTGCCGAGGAAGATGTCCTGAATGTCGCGGCGGCGCGCCGGCAGATTGTTGATGTAGTAGCTCGAGGTGCCGTCGCGCGTAAGCACGCGCTTGACGGCGATCTCGGCATACTGGCCCCACTGGCCAGCGGCGCGCCCGTCGGCGTTGTCGAACACGAGTTCGACGCTCGCGCGGCTGCCGGGCTTGCGCGCAGTGGAACCGTTGAAGATGACGTCCTGCATCGACTCGCCGCGCAATTCGGACGCGCGGGATTCGCCGAGCACCCAGCGCACGGCGTCGATGATGTTCGATTTACCACAGCCGTTCGGTCCGACCACTCCGACGAGTTGGCCCGGTACCTGGAAATGCGTGGGATCGACGAATGATTTGAAGCCAGCGAGTTTAATCGAGGTCAGACGCACGGCGATATCGCTGTTTGAATTGGAAGAGTGAACGGGACCGCCCGGACCGCCGCCGCGCACCGTCGACCGTCACTTCAGTCGCACGGCGGCGCGAGGCGCCGCAGGATTCGCATCTGGCCGAACGAACGGCGCGCACAGCACGGACAGCCGCCACGGCTCGCCGTGCGAAGCGCCTGATGCACCTCAGTGCGCGCCCGGCCGGCGAGGATCAGGGGCAATCATACCATCGCACGCGTGCCATTCTGCCCGCCATCGGGCCGGGCGCCACGGCCGTCGTGGTGATTGCGGGTTTTATCGGCACTTTTGTCGGCGGTCGGGTCAACGTTTGCATCGGACTCGTCGTGGCGGCGATCGTAGTCGTGCTGGTCGGACGAGGCACCGGCATCGTCGCGGCCTTCGGCGCTGATCTCCCCGCTGGTCTCGCCGCGAGTTTCATCGTCGAGCAGGCTCGCGTCGGCGTGGGCGATCGCGCTGGCTTCGGCGCTCGCGTGAGCCACCTGCCGGGGACGCTTGCGCGCCTCCTGCGCGCGATGCACCCAGCTCGACAGCAGCGAGGCAAGCACGATACATGCGCCGCCCGCCCATTCGCGCGGCCCCGGCGTCTCGCCGGCGAGCAGCCACGAAGAAAGTGCGGTCACGACGATTTCGAACAACATGATGATCGAGGCCCGGTTGGCTGGCACGCGCGCGAGCCCGTATTGCACGAGCATGTTGTTCACGCCCAGCAGCACACCGAGCGCCAGCACGAGCAAAACCGCGCGGGCGAGCGGCTCGCCGGCATGGAGCGCCGGCATCGGTTCGAAAAACGATGCGATCACGCCGAATATCGCCGCCCCGCCGAAAATCACGGCGGTACGCATTTCGGGCTTCATTTGCGGCAGCACCCGGCTTGTCTTCACGACGAGCACATTGCTCATCGCGAAACCCATGCCGCCCGCGAGGCCCGCCCACTCGGCGGCGCTGCCCGGCAGTGGCACGCCGAGCCTGGGCGACCAGAGCATGAGCACCGCGCCCGCCAGCGACAGCCCGGCCAGCGCAGCGCCGGACCAGGTCAGCCGCTCGTGCAGGATGAAGTGCGCGAAGATCGCCGTCCACGCGGGCGTCAGATAGAACAGCAACAGCACGCGCATCACTTCGCCGTGAATCGCGCCCCATACGAATCCGATGTTGGTGACGCCCGCCGCCAACCCGAGCAGCGGCAACACCCAGTGCCAGCGCACCGTCGAAATCGAGCGGCGGCGCAGCAGCAGCACGAACAGGCAGGCCGCCGCGCTCGTCGCCGCGCCGGCAGCCGTGCCGGTCAGACCGAAGCTCGCCAGCGTGCGCAGCGGAAACCAGATCACGCCCCACACCGAGGCGCCGATCATGATCGCGAGCGTCGGCCAGCCCGATTTCAGATTGCGCGCGGTCAACCAGGCGGCGCTCATCGCGCGAACCTCGCGGACATTGCGCGCATCGCGTTGATCGCGGCCATCCAGCGTTTTTCAGACTGCATTCCAATCCTTGTTCAGTTTCAGCTTGATGGCCGCTCGGGCCGCCGACCGGGTTCGCGCCCGATTCGTGAGCGATCTTTAGCCAGGCCGTGCGCGACCCAAGCCCGACCGAAGCCCGCCTCAAGCCCGATCCACGCCCCGGCCCGCGCGCCACCGCGACCCAATCAGCAAACGGCGGCCACGCTATAATTCAGGTTTTGCCAGCGACGGCAGTCGCACCGCCCGGCACGGCCCCACCCGGCCATGCGGGTCAACCGGTGCGTCAACCGGTGTGTCAACCGCGTGCCAACCAGCGCGTCAATCAGCCGGTCCGTGCGACGCACACCCTGCGCCGCGATCCCGCCGCGTGCCCGCGCCCGTCGCTCCATCCGTTTTTCGCTTACGCCCGCCAGCCCTGTGAATCCGCTACTCGACACCCTCCAGTCCTATCCCTTCGAAAAGCTGCGCGCGCTCTTCAAGGACGTCGCGCCGAATGCTGGCCGGCGCCACATCAGCTTCGGGATCGGCGAGCCGAAACACCCGACGCCCGCGCTGATCCGCGACGCCATCGTCGCCTCGCTCGACGGTCTGTCGGTGTATCCGGCCACGGGCGGCAGCCCGGCGCTGCGCGAAGCGATCGCGAAATGGGTGAGCGAACGCTACAGCCTGCCCGCCATCGACGCCAGCACGCAAGTGCTGCCGGTCTCGGGCTCGCGCGAGGCGCTGTTCGCACTCGCTCAGGCGGTCGTGGACCCCACGGCGGGCGCCAAAGACCCCGCAAAACGGGCGATCGTCCTCTGCCCGAACCCGTTCTACCAGATCTACGAAGGCGCGGCGCTGCTCGCGGGCGGCGAGCCGTACTTTGTCAACAGCGATCCGACCCGCAACTTCGCCTGCGACTATTCGCAGGTGCCGGAAGCCATCTGGGCGCGCACGCAGCTGCTCTACGTCTGCTCGCCGGGCAACCCCACGGGCGCCGTCCTCACGCTCGACGACTGGCGCGAACTGTTCGCGCTGTCCGATCGCTACGGCTTCGTGATCGCATCCGACGAATGCTATTCGGAGATCTATTTCGACGAATCGACGCCGCCGCTCGGCGGTCTCGAAGCCGCGCACCAGCTCGGCCGCGGCTTCGAGCGCCTGATCATGCTGTCCAGCCTCTCGAAGCGCTCGAACGCGCCGGGCATGCGCTCGGGCTTCGTGGCCGGCGACCCGGCGATCCTCAAGCAGTTCCTGCTGTACCGCACCTATCACGGCTCGGCGATGTCGCCGGTCTGGCAGTCCGCCAGCATCGCCGCGTGGGGCGACGAGGCGCACGTGCGCGAGAACCGTGCGAAGTACGTGCAGAAGTTCTCGACCGTCACGCCCATGCTCGCCGACGTGCTCGACGTGAAGCTGCCGGACGCCGCGTTCTACCTTTGGGCCAACGTCGCGCGCACCGGCCTCTCGGACACCGCGTTCGCCCAGCGCCTCTACGCCGACTATAATGTGACGGTCCTGCCCGGCTCGTTTCTCGCGCGCGAAGCGCACGGCGCGAACCCGGGTGAAGGCTTTGTCCGTCTGGCGCTCGTCGCCGACGTCGACGAATGCACCGAGGGCGCGCAGCGCATCGTCGACTTCTGCCGCTCGCTCGAGGCATAACACCGTCAGCCGTAACGCCACCGCCGAACGCGCGCCCCGCCGCGCGCGTATCGCCACCGAATTCCCGCCGTCCAACGGCTTTTGAACTCACACGAAATCATCACCATGTCGCAACAACTTCAGCAGATCATCGACACCGCCTGGGAAAACCGCGCCGACTTTTCGCCCAAGTCCGCGCCGAACGACGTGCGTGAAGCCGTCGCCCACGTCATCGCCGAACTGGACAAGGGCGCGCTGCGCTGCGCCGAGAAGAAGGACGGCGACTGGGTCGTCAACCAGTGGGTGAAGAAGGCCGTGCTGCTGTCGTTCCGCCTGGAAGACAACGCGCCGATGGCCGCCGGCGGCTTCACGCAGTTCTTCGACAAGGTGCCCTCGAAGTTCGCCAACTACACGGCTGAAGACTTCGCCGCAGGCGGCTTCCGCGTCGTGCCGCCGGCCATCGCGCGCCGCGGCTCGTTCATCGGCAAGAACGTCGTGCTGATGCCGTCGTACACCAACATCGGCGCGTATGTCGACGAAGGCACGATGGTCGACACGTGGGCAACCGTCGGTTCGTGCGCGCAGATCGGCAAGAACGTCCACCTTTCGGGCGGCGTGGGCATCGGCGGCGTGCTGGAGCCGCTGCAGGCCAACCCGGTCATCATCGAAGACAACTGCTTCATCGGCGCGCGCTCCGAAGTCGTGGAAGGCGTGATCGTCGAAGAAAACTCGGTCATCTCGATGGGCGTGTACCTCGGCCAGTCGACCAAGATCTATGACCGCGAAACCGGCGAAATCTCGTACGGCCGCATCCCGGCAGGCTCGGTCGTCGTGGCCGGCAACCTGCCCTCGAAGGACGGCTCGCACAGCCTGTACTGCGCCGTGATCGTCAAGAAGGTCGACGCGAAGACGCGCGCCAAGGTCGGCCTGAACGAGCTGCTGCGAGGCGACTGATGGCGAAGGCCGCAAAGACCGTGGTCGTCTACGGCATTCCGAACTGCGACACCGTGAAGAAGGCCCGCGTGTGGCTGGAAGAGCACGGCATCGAGTTCGAATTCCACGACTTCAAGAAAGCCGGCGTGTCGAACGCGCTGGTACAGGACTGGCTCAAGGATGTCTCGCTCGATCAGCTGATCAACAAGCGCGGCACGACGTGGCGCGGCCTGTCCGAGGTTCACAAGGCCGAAGCCGATTCGACCGCGGGCGCGATCGCGCTGATGATCCACAAGCCGTCGATCATCAAGCGCCCGCTCGTGGCCGTGAATGGCCGCGTGAAGACGCTCGGTTTTTCGGCCGAGCAGTACGCGGAGCTGTTTGCCTGAACTGTGTTTGAGGCACTGCGCGAGCGGAGCGCCCGGCCGTCGGAAGTCTTCGATGGCCTCGCGAATCCGCTAGCGCATCATCGTCACAAGCTGTTGCCGGCCCCTGCATTGCAGCGGCGCCGGCATTTTTATTGAAAGTGGTCCCTTCATGTCCGCCACCCTCGCCCTTACCGAAGCCCTGATCGCGCGCGCGTCCGTGACGCCCGACGACCAGCACTGCCAGCGCATCATGACCGAACGCCTCAGCGCGCTCGGCTTCGCGTGCGAAACGATCGAATCCAACGGCGTGACCAACCTGTGGGCCGTCAAGCGCGGCACGGACGCCGACGCGCCGCTGCTCGCCTTCGCGGGTCACACCGACGTGGTGCCGACCGGCCCCATCGAGCAATGGAGCTCGCCGCCGTTCCAGCCCTCGCACCGCGACGGCGTGCTCTACGGCCGCGGCGCCGCCGACATGAAGACCTCGCTCGCCGCCTTCGTGGTCGCCAGCGAAGAATTCGTGGCGGCGCACCCGCAGCATCGCGGCGCGATCGCCTTCCTGATCACGAGCGACGAGGAAGGCCCCGCCACCGACGGCACCGTCAAGGTGGTCGAGGCGCTCCAGGCGCGCGGCGTGAAGATGGACTACTGCATCGTCGGCGAACCGACGTCGACGAATACGCTCGGCGACTGCGTGAAGAACGGCCGCCGCGGCTCGATGTCGGGCAAGCTCGTCGTCAAGGGCGTGCAGGGCCACATTGCCTATCCGCATCTCGCGAAGAATCCGGTGCATCTGCTGGCGCCGGCGCTCGCCGAACTCGTCGCCGAAAAATGGGACGACGGCAACGAATACTTCCCGCCCACCACGTGGCAGGTCTCGAACCTGCACAGCGGCACGGGCGCGAGCAACGTGATTCCGGGCCACGCCGACGTGCAGTTCAACTTCCGCTTCTCGACCGCGAGCACGGTGGAAGGTCTGCAACAGCGCGTGCATGCGATTCTCGACAAGCACGGTCTCGAATACGATCTGCACTGGAGCATCAGCGGCCTGCCCTTCCTCACGCCGCGCGGCGCGCTCTCGAACGCGCTCGAAAAAGCGATTCACGACGAAACCGGCGTGACCACCGAGCTGTCGACCACCGGCGGGACTTCGGACGGCCGCTTCATCGCGCGCATGTGCCCGCAGGTCGTGGAGTTCGGGCCGCCCAACGGCAGCATCCACAAGATCGATGAGCACATCGAAGTCAAATTCATCGACCCGCTCAAGAACGTGTACCGCCGCGTGCTCGAACAGCTGATCGCCTGACGCGATCGGCCTGCACGCACTGGAGCCCCTGATATGACCCATCCGCTTTCCACTACGTTTTCGACCGTGCGCGATCTGTTGCGCTACGGCGTCACGCGTTTTTCCTCGGCGCAACTCTCGTTCGGCCACGGCTCGTCCAACGCCTACGACGAAGCCGCCTATCTGGTCCTGCACACGCTGCATCTGCCGCTCGATCTGCTCGATCCGTTCCTCGACGCGCGCCTCGCGCCCGAGGAAATCGAGAAGGTGCTCGGCGTGATCGAACGCCGCGCCAACGACCGCGTGCCGGCCGCCTACATCACGCAGGAAGCGTGGATGCACGGCCTGCGCTTCTACGTGGACGAACGCGTGATCGTGCCGCGCTCGTTCATCGGCGAGCTGCTCGCGGACGGCCTGCAGCCGTACGTGGAAGATCCCGAGCAAGTGGGCGCCGTGCTCGAACTGTGCACCGGCTCGGCCAGCCTCGCGATTCTCGCGGCGCACGCGTTCCCGAACGCCGATATCGACGCCGTCGACCTTTCCGCGCCCGCGCTCGAAGTCGCGAAGCGCAACGTTCACGAACACGATCTCGACGACCAGATCTCGCTGTTCGAAGGCGATCTGTACGCGCCGCTGCCGGAGCGCCGTTACGACGTGATCATCACGAATCCGCCGTATGTGAACGCCGATTCGATGGCCGCGCTGCCGCCCGAATACCGTCACGAGCCGGAAATGGCGCTCGCGGGCGGCACGGATGGCATGGACATCGTGCGCCGCATCATCAAGGACGCGCGCAACTGGTTGACCGACGACGGCGTGCTCGTGGTCGAGATCGGCAACGAGCGCGAGAACGTGGAAGCGGCATTCGGCGGTCTCGATCTCGTCTGGCTGTCGACGAGCGCCGGCGACGACCAGGTGTTCCTGATCCAGGCCCGCGATCTGCCGGTCTGAATTGACGTTTGAATGTGCGCCCGTGGCAGCGGGCGCACGTCAGTCAGCCACTTCTCGCATTGGCGGAACACCGGCGGCCTGGTCTTCCGCCGCCGGTCTGATGGCGCACGTTGCGCCGCCCTGGGTAAGATGACCGTTTCCCGGCTCACGCGGCTTGGACCTTGCCTGACGCGTCGGCAACGTCTCGCGCCTTTATGCACTTCGACTGGTCAACGCTCGGCACCCTGCTCGCGGTCGTCCACGTATTCGGACTGATCGCGGCCTGCCACGCCATTCTCAATACGCGCACCTCGCAAGGTGCGATCGCCTGGGCCGTCTCGCTCGCGACGATGCCCTACCTCACGCTGATCCCGTATCTGTTCCTCGGCCGCAGCAAGTTCGAAGGCTACGCAGACGCGCGGCGCATCCGCGACGAAACCTTGCGCACACGCGCACACGCCCCCGAACGCGACCGCCCGGCAACCACCAGCATCGGCCCGACGGATCTGCTCAGCGAACGCGTGATCCGCACCTTTGCGCAACTGGGCGGCATGCCGCTCGTGCCGGGCAACGCGGTGCGCACGCTGGTGAACGGCGAGGCCACCTTCTCGGCCATCTTCGACGCAATCGAACAGGCTCGGCGGTACGTGATCGTGCAGTTCTTCATCGTGCACGCGGACGCGCTCGGCGACATGCTCAAGGACGTGCTGCTCGCCGCCGCGCAGCGCGGCGTGCGCGTGTACTTCCTCTACGACAGCATCGGCAGCTTCGACCTGCCCGCCAGCTACGTGCGCGATCTGCGCGCGGGCGGCATCGAGGTGCATCCGTTTTCGGCGAAGCGCCGCTTCGTCAACCGCTTCCAGCTCAACTTCCGCAATCACCGCAAGATCGTGGTGGTCGACGGCGAGCGCGCCTACGTGGGCGGCCACAACGTGGGCGTCGAGTATCTCGGCGCGAACGCGCGGCTTTCGCCGTGGCGCGACACGCATATCGAAGTGCGCGGCCCGGTGGTGGCCAGCATCCAGTTCGCGTTTACCGAGGACTGGTACTGGGTCACCCAGGAATTGCCGGGCTCCGAGCCGCCCGCCGTCACGCCGCGCGACGGCGACGACATGCAGTGCCTCGTCATGCCCACCGGCCCCGCCGACCGCCAGGAAACCTGCTCGCTCTTCTTCGTGGAGGCGATCAACGCCGCCAGCAAGCGCATCTGGATCACCACGCCCTATCTCGTGCCCGACTCGGCTGTGCTGTCCGCACTACGCCTCGCGGCGCTGCGCGGCGTGGACGTGCGCATCATGATCCCGAGCCGCCGCGACCATTACGTGGTGTTCGAAGCCTCGACGCTCTACGCCTACGACGCCGTGCGCGCGGGTATCCGCATCTTCCGCTACAAGCCGGGCTTCCTGCACCAGAAGGTCGTGCTGATCGACGACGTCGCCGCCGCGATCGGCAGCGCGAACCTGGACAACCGCTCGTTCCGCCTGAACTTCGAGATCATGGTGCTGACCGTGCACCGCGGCTTCGCCGCCGAAGTGGGAGCGATGCTGGAGCGCGACTTCGCGCACACCTTCGAGATCGACCGCGGCGAATACCGCAACGCGCCCGCGTGGCGCAAGATCACCATGCACCTCGCGCGGCTGTTTGCGCCGATTCTCTAGCGCCCGGCGTTACAGCAGCTTTTCGATGTCGGCGGCAATGGCGTCGGGCTTCGTGACCGGCGCGTAGCGCTTGACCACGTTGCCGTTGCGGTCGACGAGAAACTTCGTGAAATTCCACTTCACGCGTTCGAGGCCCAGCACGCCCGGCGCTTCCTCGGTCAGCCACTGGTAGAGCGGGTGCGCGTGGGCGCCGTTCACATCGATCTTCGCGAACATCGGGAACGTAACGCCGAAATTCTTCTCGCAAAACGCGCCGATCTGCGATGCGTCGCCCGGCTCCTGCTTGCCGAACTGGTTGCACGGGAAGCCGAGCACCGCGAGGCCGCGCGCGGCGTACTGATCGTGGAGCTTTTGCAGACCCGCATATTGCGGCGTGAAACCGCATTCGCTCGCAGTGTTCACGATCAACAGGACCTTGCCCGCATACTGTTCGAGGCTCACTGGCGCGCCGCCGCCCAGCGGCTCGGCCGAAAACGCATACACCGTCGTCATCTGGCTCTCCAAAGGAAAGCGCCAGTCTAATGGAGAAAGTGGCCGTCCCGCACCCTGGCCGAATGGCTAGCCATTCGGCTAGTCATTGGAGGCCCGCCACCCAGTTAAAATAGCGCTTTACGTTTTGTTCGCGGCCCCGTCCGCGCCAGCGCTCCCGTGATCCGCTTCAACCAATTCAGCCTTGCTCGCGGCACCAAGCCGCTTTTCGACCAGACCTCGTTCACCCTGAATCCGGGTGAGAAGGCCGGTCTCGTCGGCGCGAACGGCGCGGGCAAATCCACGCTGTTCTCCGTGCTGCGCGGCGAACTGCACGCGGACGCCGGCGACTTCTCGCTGCCGCCTTCGTGGCAGATCGCGCACGTGGCGCAGGAAACGCCCGCGGTCGACAGGAGCGCGCTCGAATACACGCTCGACGGCGACGCCGACCTGCGCGAAATCGAAGCGCGCATTGCGGCGGCCTCGGCGGCCCACGACGGCGCGGCCGAAGCCGAAGCCCACGCCGCGTTCGCCGACGCCGACGGCTACACCGCGCCCGCGCGCGCCGAAGCGCTGCTGCTCGGCCTCGGCTTCACGCTCGACCAGACGCGCCAGCCCGTGGCGAGCTTCTCGGGCGGCTGGCGCATGCGCCTGAATCTCGCGCAGGCGCTGATGTGCCGCTCCGACCTGCTGCTGCTCGACGAACCCACGAACCACCTGGACCTCGACGCCATCGTCTGGCTCGAAGACTGGCTGCATCGCTATCCGGGCACGCTCGTCGTCATTTCGCACGACCGCGAATTCCTCGACGCAATCTGCAACGTCACACTGCATCTGGAAAATCATCAGGTCAAACGCTACGGCGGCAACTATTCGCAGTTCGAGATCCTGCGCGCGCAGCAGCTCGCGCTGCAGCAAAGCGCCTACGAAAAGCAGCAGAAAACCGTCGCGCATCTGCAGAGCTTCATTGACCGCTTCAAGGCCAAGGCCACCAAGGCGCGCCAGGCGCAGAGCCGTGTGAAGGCGCTCGAAAAGATGGAGCTGATCGCGCCCGCGCATGCCGCCTCGCCGTTCACTTTCGAGTTCCGCACACCCGATTCCGCGCCCAATCCCATGCTCGTGATGGAAGACGTGCGCTGCGGCTATCGCGCCGAAGACGGCACCGAAACGCCGATCGTCGAGCGTGTGGCGCTGTCCATACAGAACGGCCAGCGCATCGGGCTGCTGGGCGCGAACGGCCAGGGTAAATCGACGCTGATCAAGACGCTCGCGGGCACGCTCGCGCCGCTTTCGGGCGAGACGCGCACGGGCAAAGGCCTGCAGATCGGCTATTTCGCGCAGCATCAGCTCGAGACGCTGCGCCCCGACGACTCGCCGCTCCAGCATCTCGCGCGCCTCGCGCCCGACACGCGCGAGCAGGAATTGCGCGATTTCCTCGGCGGCTTCAATTTCCCCGGCGAAATGGCCACGGCGCCCATCGCGCCCTTTTCGGGCGGCGAAAAGGCACGCCTCGCGCTCGCACTCATCATCTGGCAAAAGCCCAATCTGCTGCTGCTCGACGAACCGACCAACCACCTCGACCTCGAAACGCGTCACGCCCTGACCATGGCGCTCGCCCAGTTCGAAGGCACGCTCATTCTGGTGTCGCACGACCGCCATCTGCTGCGCGCAACCACCGACCAGTTCATGCTGGTCGCCAAACACCGGCTGCAACCGTTCGACGGCGATCTCGACGACTACCGCGACTGGCTGCTCCAGCACGCGGCCGAGCAACGCGCGGCGCTCAAGGCGGCGGCAGCCGGCGGCACGGGGAATGCGGCCAGCGAACTGGATGGCGCCGACGCGGGCGTCAACCGCAAGGAACAGCGCCGTCAGGAAGCGGAAACGCGCCAACGTCTTGCGCATCTGAAAAAGCCGCTGCAGGCGAAGATCGGCAAGATCGAAAAGGAAATGGACGCGCTCAATGCCGAGAAAGGCACGCTGGACGGTTTCGTCGCCGACCCGGCCAGCTACGAGCCCGAGCAGAAGACGCGTCTGACCGACGCGATCCGCCGTCAGGCCGACGTCCAGTCGCGCCTCGAGACGCTCGAAGCCGAATGGCTCGAAGCGCACGAAGAACTCGAGCAGATCGGCTGATGCCCGCACCGCACGTGCGGCACAATCGATCCTGATCCGCCTGTTGACCTTAACGACGTCACCGCTCTCACCGCCAGGAGTCACCCGAGTGTCGACACCCGCCTTGCAAGGCCTCCGCGTTCTCGATCTGACCCGTCTTTTGCCCGGGCCGGTGGCCACGCTGCGCCTCGCGGAAATGGGCGCCGACGTGCTCAAGATCGAGCCGCCGGGCGCTGGCGACGCCTCGCGCGCCATGATGCGCAACAGCGCCGACGAAATCGCGGGCCGTCCGGGCGCGTTCTATCAGATCGTGAACCGCGGCAAGCGCGAAACGCGGCTCGACCTCAAGTCCGAGGGCGGCCGCGCGGTGCTGCTCGCGCTCGCCCGCGACGCCGACGTGCTGGTCGAGAGCTTCCGGCCCGGCGTCATGGACCGGCTCGGGCTCGGCTACGAGACCCTGCGCGCGATCAACCCCAAGCTCGTCTACTGCGCGATCACGGGTTACGGCACGACCAGTCCGTTCGCCGAGCGCGCCGGCCACGACATCAATTACGTCGCGTATTCCGGCGTGCTCCACCAGATCGCCGCGCGGGACGGCGCGCCCGTGCTGCCCAATTTCCAGATCGCCGATCTGCTGGGCGGCGCGCTCGCGGCGGTCACGCAGATTCTCGCCGCGCTCTGGCAAGTTGCGCGTGGCGGCGAAGGCCGTTTCGTCGATATCTCGATGGCGCACGTCTCGCACACGCACAACGTGGTCGCCCAGGTCGCACTCGCCAACGACGACGCGGCCGCGCTCGAGGCGGGCGGCGGCCTGCTCAACGGCGGCGTGCCCTGCTACAACCTCTATCGCACCCAGGACGATCGCTGGCTGGCCGTCGGTGCGCTGGAGCTGAAGTTCTGGCAGGCGCTCTGCACGGCCATTGGCCGCGAGGATTGGGCGCAGCGGCACTGGAGCCTCGGTCAGGCGATCGGTGGCACGGACGCGGCAGCGCTCACGCACGAGTTCGCCGCGATGATTGCGGCCGAGCCGCTGCAAACGTGGATCGACCGGCTCGAAGTGATCGACTGCTGCGTGTCGCCGGTGCTCACGCCCGGCGAGGCGGCCAATCATCCGCTCTTCAATCCGGAAGCGCTCCAGGCGGTGCTCGACGAAATCGCCGCGCAGCGTGAAGCGGAAGCGCGCCGTGCCGCGGGCTTGCCGCCGGCCGCGGCGCCGTTTGCCCAGGCGGGCGCCGCCGCTGCGGCCTACGGCATGGCGGGTACGCAAAGCGCACCCGTAGCGCCTCCGCCGCCCAATCCGCAAACCGCTTTCGCGACCAATACGCCCGGCATGCAGGGCTATGCGCAAAATGCTCCGCAAGGCGGCGGCACCCACGCACCGGGCCAGCCGCCGGGCAAGAAACCGTTCAGCTACGGCCCGTGAGCGAACGCGGCCAGGGCGCGGCGGAGGGGCTGCCAAGGAGCAACCAGGAGCAGGCGCAATGTAAGTTAAGGAAAGGCAAGCTGTATGAAAAATGGGCGCTCGATGCGCCCATTTTTCTGGCAAGTGCCTGTGTCGTGACCATGACCTCGCCGCCACCCTCGGGCGCCACCCGAGACCTCGCCGCGCGCCTAGCGCCGCGGCAGCGTTTGACGCGGCATGCGCTCGTCGTCGTACATGACGTGTTTGCGGCCTTCCACGTGATGGGCGATGGTGCTGCGCACCTGCGCAGCCGTCACATTGCCGGCCACCACCTGGCGTGAAATGCGGCCGTCGCCGTCGATCCACTCGACGATGCGGCAAGTGCCGCCGAAAGGCTGCACAAGCGGCTCGGAGACGCGGCAGCCGCGCACGACGATCGAGTTTCCGACGAAGGACGATTCTGTCTGTTTCAAGTCGCTATCCTTTCCGCTGGATGCGGGGTTGCATATGCGGGCAAGGATAGGGAAATCGCAAAATTTTCTGGTTACAGTGCGAACCAGGGTTGTTACCAATGATTACGCGACAGACCATGCCTGTCGCATCGATATCACTCCAGTTCGCGCACCCGGTCGATCGCCTCCTCAATACGCTCGACCGCGATCACGTTGAGTCCCTCGATCGGCTGCTTCGGCGCATTGGCGCGCGGAATCAGCGCGCAGGTGAAACCGAGCTTCGCCGCTTCCTTCAGACGATCCTGGCCGCGTGGCGAGGGCCGGATCTCGCCCGCCAGGCCCACTTCGCCGAAAACGATCAGACCCTTGGGCAACGCCTTGTTACGCATCGACGAATGAATCGAAAGCAGCACGGCGAGGTCGGCGGCCGGTTCGGTGATCTTCACGCCGCCCACCGCGTTCAGGAACACGTCCTGGTCGAAACAGCCGATGCCCGCGTGACGATGCAGCACCGCCAGCAGCAGCGCGAGCCGGTTCTGCTCGAGCCCGACGGCGAGTCGGCGCGGATTCGGCACCTGCGCCGTGTCGACGAGCGCCTGCACTTCCACGAGCAGCGGCCGCGAGCCTTCCTGCGTCACCATCACGCACGAACCCGGCACGCTCTGCTCGTGTTGCGACAGAAACAGTGCGGAAGGATTGGCAACGCCGCGCAGGCCGCGCTCGGTCATCGCGAACACGCCCAGTTCGTTGACCGCGCCGAACCGGTTCTTGAACGCGCGCACCAGACGGAACGACGAGTGCGTGTCGCCCTCGAAGTACAGCACCGTATCGACGATGTGTTCCAGCACGCGCGGGCCCGCGAGGTTGCCCTCCTTCGTCACGTGGCCGACCATGATGATCGACGTGCCCGACTGCTTGGCGATGCGCGTGAGCTGCGCCGCGCACTCGCGCACCTGCGCGACCGAGCCGGGCGCGGACGTCAGCGCTTCGGAATAGATCGTCTGGATGGAGTCGATGACGGCAACGTCGGGCTTCTCTGCCTCGATGGTCGCCTGGATCTTTTCGAGCTGGATTTCGGCGAGCAGTTGCAGCTCGCTCATCTTCGAGCCCTTTTCGAGCAGACCGAGACGTTGCGCGCGCAATGCAATCTGCGCCGCCGATTCCTCGCCGCTCACATAGAGCGCGCGGCGGTCGGCCGCGATTTCGGCGAGCGATTGCAGCAGCAGCGTCGACTTGCCGATACCCGGATCGCCACCGATCAGCACCACGCCGCCCGCGACCAGACCGCCGCCCAGCACGCGGTCGAACTCGCCCACGCCGGACGTGAAGCGCGGCACGTCGGACGCCTCGATATCGGCAAGACGGCGCACCGGCGCGCTCTTCGCGAGCGCCTGATAACGGTGATTGCCCGCGGGCTCCGCGACGCTTTCCACCAGCGTGTTCCACGCGCTGCACGCGGGGCACTGTCCTTGCCATTTCGGCGCCTGTCCGCCGCATTCGGTGCAGATATAGAGCGTCTTAACCTTCGCCATGCTTTTCGCCATACCGCCTTTGTTTCTGGTGTCGTTGTCCTGTCCCGCTTCCCCAGGCGCCCCGCTTACTCCGCGCGCACCGGCACGCGCGGCGCGACCGCGCACATCAGCTCGTAACCGATCGTGCCGCACGCGGCGGCCACCTCGTCGATCGGCAGATTCGCGCCCCACAGCTCGACGCGCGTGCCCATGCCCGCGCCCGGCACCGGCGTGAGATCGACGGTCAGCATGTCCATGGAGACGCGGCCGACGACCCGCGTGCGCACGCCGTCGACGATCACCGGCGTGCCCTCGGGCGCGACGCGCGGATAGCCGTCCGCGTAACCGCACGCCACCACGCCGATGCGCATGGGCTTGCGCGCCGTGAAGGTCGAGCCGTAGCCGACGGTCTGGCCTTCGGCAACGTTCTGGGTGGCGATCAATTCGGATGCGAGCGTCATCGCCGGTTGCAGGCCGGTGCCGTCGAGCGCCGACGCCTCGCCCGAAGGCGACGCGCCGTAGAGCACGATGCCCGGCCGCACCCAGTCGAAATGCGACTCCGGATGCCAGAGCGTGGCCGCCGAATTCGCGAGACTGCGCGCGCCCGCGATCCCCTGCGCGCCACGCTCGAACGCCGCCATCGCCTCGCCGATGCCGCGCGGCGTGTCGGCGTCCGCGAAATGCGTCATCAGCGTGATCTGACCGATGCCGGCCGCCGCCCGCGCGCGCTCCCATGCGGCGCGGTATTTCTCGGGCGTGTAGCCGAGCCGGTTCATACCGCTATTCATCTTGAGCTGCACGTTCACGGGCTTCGAGAGACGCGCCATTTCGAGCATGCGCATCTGCTCGTCGCAGTGGACGACGGTCGAGAGGCTGTAACGGTCGATTACGTCGATATCGGTCGGCCGGAAAAAGCCTTCGAGCAGCAGGATCGGCCCCGCCCAGCCGAGTTCGCGCAGCTTCACGGCCTCTTCGAGGTCGAGCAGGCCGAAACCGTCTGTGGCGCGCAGTCCGGGGAACGCCCGCGCCAGCCCGTGCCCGTAGGCATTGGCCTTGACCACGGCCCAGATTTTCGACTTCGGCGCGTATTTCCGGACGACGGAGAGATTATTGGCGAGTGCGGCGGTGTGAATCGTGGCTGAGAGGGGGCGCGGCATGGGAGATTTTCGTAAAGACGCTTTCGAATCAGGAGCTTACAGGGTGTTTTCAGCGCCCGGCAGGCCCGCCTGCTGGGCGGTCAAGGAATGTGCTAGTCCGAATGCAGCTATTTTCGTGATATAAAGCCCTGCGCACAACCCATTTCGAACGTAATAAGCCCGGATGCCTCCCACCCGTCCGGGGCGGACGGACCGCAGCGAGGACAGCATCGCATCAGATGAAAAAAGGCTTTTACACCATCATGGCCGCGCAGTTTTTTTCGTCGTTGGCCGACAATGCGCTCCTGATCGCTGCGATTGCACTGCTGAAAGACCTTCACGCCCCGAACTGGATGACGCCGCTGCTCAAGCTGTTCTTCGTCCTTTCCTACGTCGTTCTTGCCGCATTCGTCGGCGCCTTTGCTGATTCCCGCCCTAAGGGCAAAGTGATGTTTATCACGAACTCGATCAAGGTCGTGGGCTGCGCCATGATGCTGGCCGGCACGCATCCCTTGCTCGCGTACGGCGTGGTCGGTTTCGGCGCGGCGGCGTATTCGCCGGCCAAATACGGCATTCTGACCGAGCTGCTGCCGCCCGAACGGCTCGTCGCCGCCAATGGCTGGATCGAGGGCACCACGGTCGGCTCCATCATTCTCGGCACCGTGCTCGGCGGCGCGCTGATCAGCCCGCACATCGCCGCCCACGTGATCCGCCACACGCCCGCCTCGATCAACACGCCGGCCGAAGCCGCGATGCTCGTGATCATGGCCATCTACGTGATCGCCGCCCTCTTCAATCTGCGCATTCCCGACACCGGCGCGCGCTATCCGCGCCAGCAGCACGGTCCGATCCGTCTCATCACCGATTTCGCCGACTGCTTCAACACGCTCTGGCACGACAAGCTCGGCCAGATTTCGCTCGCGGTCACGACGCTGTTCTGGGGCGCGGGCGCCACACTGCAATTCATCGTGCTGAAATGGGCCGAAGTCTCGCTCGGCATGTCGCTCTCGGAAGGCGCGGTGCTGCAGGCCGTGGTAGCCGTGGGCGTGGCCGCCGGCGCGATGATCGCGGCCGCGCGCATCCCGCTCAAGAAGTCGCTTTCGGTACTGCCGGTCGGCATTCTGATGGGCATCGCCGTCATGCTGATGGCGTTCTACACGCGCAACCTCTTTCCGCCGCATTGGGGCCTGCATATCGGCCATCTGCGCATTCCGGGCTATCTGCTGTTCGCCTATATGTTCCTGATGGTCGTGGGCGCGCTGTCGGGCTTCTTCGTCGTGCCGATGAACGCGCTGCTCCAGCATCGCGGCCACGTGCTGCTGTCCGCCGGTCACTCGATCGCCGTGCAGAATTTCAACGAGAATCTCTCGGTGCTCGTGATGCTGTGCCTCTACGCCGTGCTCGTCTGGCTCGACGTGCCGGTGACCATCGTGATCGTGCTGTTCGGCACCTTCGTCTGTCTGATGATGTGGCTCGTGATGCGGCGCCACCAGGCCAATCAGCGCGCGTTCGACTCGGTCGCGCTGATCGGCGAAAATCACGGACACTGACCGGCTGCGCCAACGCGCCGCCGTCGCCCCCTTCATCGAATTTTTCAGCGTCCGCGCGGCGGTCTTCGAGCTTTCGGAGCGATGCGCGCGCGGCGCCTTCGCGACGCTGCCATGACCTCACCGATTTCCCACGTCCTCACGATCGCCGGCTCCGATTCGGGCGGCGGCGCGGGCATCCAGGCCGACCTCAAGGCGTTCTCGGCGCTCGGCGCGTACGGCGCGAGCGTGATCACCGCGCTGACCGCGCAGAACACGCGCGGCGTGACGGCGATCCACGCACCCGACGCCGCCTTCGTGACAGCGCAACTCGACGCCGTGTTCGACGACATCCGCATCGACGCCGTGAAGATCGGCATGCTCGCCAACGCGTCGATCGTGCGTGCGGTGGCCGACGCGCTGCGCCGTCACAAGCCGCCGCGCATCGTGCTCGACACGGTCATGATCTCGAAGAGCAATCACGCGCTGCTCGCGCCCGAGGCCGTCGCGGCGCTGCGCGAGGAGTTGCTGCCGCTCGCGGACATCGTCACGCCGAATCTGCCGGAGGCGGGGGCGCTGCTCGGCATCGAAGCGGCCACCGATGAAGCCGCGATGGTCGAACAAGGCGAGCGTCTGCGTGCGCTCGGCGCGCAGGCCGTGCTGATGAAAGGCGGCCACCTCGGCGGCGACGACAGCCCCGACTGGCTGATCGAAGCCGGCGGCACGCTGCGTCTGGGCGGCCCGCGCGTGCCGGTGACGAACACGCACGGCACGGGCTGCACGCTGTCTTCCGCGATTGCCGCGCTGTGGCCGCAGAACGCGACGCTCGCGGACGCCGTCGCGCAGGCGAAGACTTATCTCACCGGCGCGCTGGAAGCGAGCGACCGGCTCCATGTCGGGCACGGCGTGGGCCCGGTGCATCACTTCTGGCGTTGGTGGTAGGCGCGGGTTATTGCCGCGCGAAGGCGCTCGCCCGCTCGGGCCAGTCGTCGGGGACGATGAAACCGCGCGAGTGCTCGATATAGCCGCCGACGCCATCGGCGACGAACGCAGCGACCATCACCGGATCGTGCTTGCGCAGCAGATTCGCGAACAGCGTCGCGGAATCGGTCGGGCGCGCGACGGCGAGACGGTTTAAAAATCCGTCAGCCTGCGTGGCGCGCTTGATAGACATTTCGTCCGCCGATCCGGCTGCCAGCCTTTCGTGGACGCCTGCCCCACCACCACTTGCTGCCGCATCGCCGGATTGGCAGTTAGTTGCAATCTCTGGACGATCGCCTTGCGCGAGTTCACGCGCGTCGAGACGGCGCGGCGCAAGCCACGCGAGACGCGGCAGAACGCTCCAGCCATCCGCGCCGTGACGCGCCGCGAAATCGGCCCAATCGGCGTGCGTGACCCACCAGCCGCGCCCATGCGCCGCCGCCACTTCCGGCGCATTCGTCGCGGCATGATCCGCGTGCGGATCGGCGCGATAGAACAGCCAGCCCTTCACGAACATCTGCGCGAGCCAGGGCCCAACCAGGCCGAGCGCCGCGAATTCCTCGCGCTGCGTCAGCCGCAATTGATGGTCGAGCAAATGCGCGAATTTCCAGTCGAAGCGATCGCGCAAATTCGGCCCGACGAAATCCGCGAGACGGCCCTCGTGAGGCTCATCGGCGCCCGCATGGAGATAGCACTTCACCGCCAGTTCCCAATGCAGCTTTTGGCCATCGGCGGTCTCGACGAGAAAATCGCATTCGCCCAGCGTGCGTCCTGCGTGACGCAGCGGCAGACCGGCGGCGACGAGTCGCGGCGCGGGACCGAGCGTCAGCCACGCGCCAAGCAGCGCTTCCGCATAACGGCCGAGGCGGGTGAGATTCGCCGCTTCGAGCATTGCGTGCAGCGGCGCCGGATCGCGATCGAGTTGAGCGAGCCAACCGGCGACGGCATGGGCCGACGTCGAATCGGCGCAAGGCTGCGCGAGCGGCGCTTGCGGTTGCGGACGCAACAAGTCCGCACTCAGCAGGAGCCACGCGAGATCGCGCACGGCCGGATCGGCGTAGCAGGCCAGTGGATCGCGCGCGGCGTTCGAGGCAAGGTCGGACGCGACTTCGGTCACCGCATCGGACGCGACGAGCCCCACCCCGCCGCGCCCTTCGACGTTCATGACTCGCCGCCCGCCGCCTTGCGCCACGTGTCGCGCGCGAGGCACAGATCGGCCCACGCCTTCGATTTGTCGTGCAGGCTGCGCAGCAGATACGCCGGGTGATACGTGACGATCACCGGCACGCCTTCGTACTCGTGCACGCGACCGCGCAGCGACGCGATGCTGCCGTCGGTCTTGAGCAGGCTCTGCGCCGCGAAACGTCCGAGCGCGACGATGATCTTCGGCTTCACAAGCGCGACCTGGCGCTGCAGATACGGCTCGCAGCGCGCGACTTCGTCCGGTTCGGGATTGCGGTTGCCGGGCGGGCGGCACTTGATGACGTTGGCGATATAGACGTTTTCGCCGCGCGCGAGCGTCAGCGCATGGAGCATGTTGTCGAGCAGCTTGCCCGCCTGGCCGACGAACGGCTCGCCCTGGCGGTCTTCGTTTTCGCCGGGCGCTTCGCCGATCAGCATCCAGTCGGCTTCGCGGTCGCCCACGCCAAAGACGGTGTTGGTGCGCTTTTCGCACAGGCGGCAGCGCTCGCACGACTTGACGCGCTCGGCGAGCGCGTCCCAGTCGAGCGTCGCGATGTCGTCGCGCGGCGCGCGCGCGGGCGCGTCGATGTCTTGCGGCAGCACCGGCTCGGCGACCGAATCGAACCACGCGAAATCGTCTTCGGTGAAAGGCGGCGGTTCGTCGGCGTCCGGTTGGGCGCGCTTCGCTTCGGACGGCGCCGCTCGACGTGACTCGGCAGGCGGCGAGGCAGCGCCCGGCTCGCGCTGCGGCGTGCGCGCCGGCGTCGGTGCTTCGGCTTGCGACGGCGCGCTGGCGCGCGCCACGACAGCCTCGACCGACGGCGCAACCTCCGTCACATGGCTGGCAACCGCAGTACCGACGCTAACGGCCTCGACCGCCACGCTTCCCACGGCCGCCGCCGCACCCTTGCGCACCCAGCGCGGCGCGAGTCCCAACTCCTCGAGCGCGTATTCATCGAGCGCCATCCGCGCCCTCCTCTGCAAAAGTCAGACGCATCACCATCGCGTCCTCGCGCGTGTGGTGACGAGCCGGATAGTAGTTCTTGCGCCGCCCGACGGTCACGAAACCAAACTGCTCGTACAGCCGGATCGCCCGATGATTCGACGGCCGCACTTCGAGCAGCAGGCCTTCGAGCCCCTGCGCGCGCGACATCCGCACGCCTTCGCGCAACAGCGCGAGCCCGGCGCCCGCGCCCTGCGCCGCCGGCGCGACGCACAGATTGAGCAGATGCATCTCGTCGACCACCGGCATCAGCACGCAATAGCCGATCAGCGTGCCGGTCACATGACGCATGCAGATACCGTAGTAGCCGTTGCGCAGCGAGTCCTCGAAATTGCCACGCGACCACGGAAATTCGTAGGCGTTCTTTTCGATCACCACGACCTCGTCGAGATCGCTTTCGGTCATCTGGGACAGATAGCGGTCGGTCATCAGCACACCGCTCATCGTCCCTCCCCGGACGCGGCCGATTTGGCGGCGAGGCGCTCGGCCGTGGTCTGAGCGACCTTGTTGCGGATGTACTCGGGCGCGGCCTGGTCGGCGGGCACCGTGCGGCCGGCGCGGAACGCACGCAGCGCGGCATGCGCAAGCGGCACGGCGTGCGGCAGCGCCTCGGCGTCGATCACGCGTGCGACCGCCGCGGCGCTCAGGCGCGTACCGAAGGCCGCCGCCGCGTTACCCGCGAGCGTGAACGGCGTGTCGGGCGCGACGACGGCTTCGGGTGCATCGAGCGAGGCGGCGTGCACGGTCGTCCAGTCGCCCGTCGCCGCGTCCCACGCGTAGTCGGCCCAATAGGCTTCGTCCATGCGCGCGTCGAGCGCCGCCAGCACGCGCGTCGCCGACGCGTCGCGCAGCCGCGCGCTTTCCGCGCAGACGAGCAGCGTGCTGACCGGCACGACCGGAATATCGAGGCCGAACGCGAGGCCTTGCGCCACGCCCGTGGCGGTGCGCAAGCCCGTGAAGGAGCCGGGGCCCGCGCCGAACGCGATCGCGTCGCAATCGGCGAGCGTAAGGCCGGCTTCGGCGAGCACTTCGCCGATGGCAGGCAGCAGGCGCGTGCTGGAGACAGCGCCCGTGGCTTCATGTCGCACCCAGACGCGCGAAGAGGTCGGTTTCTGCACGGCATCCTGAGCGGAGCCCGGGGCAGATGCACCGCCCGCGGATGCGGCGGCGCGAAGCAGCGCGACCGAACAGAATTCGGTCGACGTATCGATGGCAAGCAGCACGGTTTCAGTCATGACCGCTATTGTAATGCGGCGCCCTCGCCCAGTCGCCGCCCAGGCATGCGCGCTGCGCGCCGCGCTCACCGTCGGCGAGAGTCCTTCTAGAGTGGAGGAATCGTTCCAGCCCCATGCCAGACGACGCTGCTACCATCGTCGGACTCGATCGAATTCAAGTGGAGGAAACAGCAATGAGCGATATCAACGCCCAGTTCGCGCAGGCGCAGGAAGACGTGCAGAAGCTGTCGGAGCGTCCGGGCAACCTGACGTTGCTGCGTCTGTACGCGCTGTACAAGCAGGCGAGCGAAGGCGACGTGCATGGCGACAAGCCGGGCTTCACCGACATCGTCGGCAAATACAAGTACGACGCGTGGGCCGCGCTGCAAGGCACGGCGCAGGACACGGCGAAGACGCAGTATGTAGAACTGGTCGAGTCGCTCAAGAGCGGCGCGGCGAGCTAAGCCCGGCTTCGCACCGGTCGGCGAGGCACGCCCAGCCGCGCCTCGCCCGAATTTCCCCTCCGCGAACTCGCCGCGATCTCGCCGCGATCCCCCGCCGTTCCCACCCTCTTTTGCGCCGATCCGCGTGCAACTATCCGCGCACCGCAAATCGTTTGCGCTCGCGCTGGCGCGCTGCAACAAAACGAGATATAATCCACGCTGCGTTGCGCTCCGGTCGCCATTGCGATCAGCCCAACGCCACGTAGCGTTAAGCTCCAATCCAGTTTAGAACCTGTCCCTCCCTGCCGTGGCCCTGCTTTCGGGCCGTCAAGTATCAGGCTGGCGGTTGGCCAATCCGGGCTGAGCCGCACCCAAAACAGCTTCTAACGAAAATCCGCCCCCGTGTGCGGATTGCCCCCGTTTTTCGATTTGTTTGCACAATCCGACGACTTGGGTATGCCGATTGGCGCCGACGTTCTATTTCCTGTGTACCAAGGATTTTCATGACTTCGAGCAATACCCAAAGCCCCCTCGACGCGATCGCCAACGACGCCCTCGGCCTCGAGCAGCCTGTCGCCGCCGCCGCTGAAGGCGTCGCGCCTGCTGCCGACACGCCGGCAGGTCCGACGTTCGAGTCGCTCGGTCTGTCGCCGGAGATTGTCTCCGCGCTGACCGCAGCGGGCTACAAGGCCCCGACGCCGGTTCAGGAACGCGCCATTCCTGCAGCCATCGCGGGCCGCGACCTGCTGGTCTCCAGCCCGACCGGTTCGGGCAAGACCGCAGCGTTCATGCTGCCTGCCATCGAGCGCTTCGCTCAGATCCAGAAAGCACAAGCCGCGCAACCGCGCGAGCCGCGTCCGCAAGGCGCGAACGGCCAGCAAGCCGATCGCCGCCCGCAACGCCGTCCGCAGCCGGTGGCACGCCCCGGCCTGCTCGTCCTCACGCCGACGCGCGAACTCGCCATGCAGGTGACGACGGCCGCTTCGACGTACGGCAAGCACCTGCGCCGCCTGCGCACCGTCAGCATTCTCGGCGGCGTGGCCTACGGCCAGCAGCTGATGCTGCTCGCCAAGAACCCCGAAATTCTCGTGGCAACGCCGGGCCGTCTGCTCGACCACCTCGAGCGCGGCCGTATCGACCTGTCCGAGCTGAAGATGCTCGTGCTCGACGAAGCTGACCGCATGCTGGACATGGGCTTCATCGACGACATCGACACGATCGTGGCCGCGACGCCCGAAACGCGTCAAACGATGCTGTTCTCGGCCACGCTCGACGGCAAGATCGCCTCGATCACCGGCCGCCTCTTGAAGGATCCGGAGCGTATCGAGATCGTCCGCAAGATCGAAGCGAGCTCGAACATCGCCCAGACCGTGCATTACGTCGACGACCGCGATCACAAGGATCGTCTGCTCGACCACCTGCTGCGCGACGAAAAGCTCGACCAGGCCGTCGTGTTCACGGCCACCAAGATGGACGCCGACCAGCTCGCCGGCAAGCTGGCCGACGCCGGCTTCGAAACCGCCGCGCTGCATGGCGACCTGCCGCAAGGCGCACGTAACCGCACGATCCGCGCACTGCGCGAGCGTCGCGTGCGCGTGCTGGTCGCGACCGACGTCGCGGCACGCGGTATCGACATCCCGGGCATCACGCACGTCTTCAACTACGACCTGCCGAAGTTCGCGGAAGACTACGTTCACCGTATCGGCCGTACGGGCCGCGCGGGCCGTTCGGGCACCGCGGTGAGCCTCGTGCACCACGCCGAGCAAGGCGCGCTCAAGCGCATCGAACGCTTCGTGCGCGGCACGCTGCCGGTCAACGTCGTCGAAGGCTTCGAGCCGCGCAAGGCACCGCCGGCTAACCGTGGCGGCTTCGGCGGTCGCGGCCGTCCGGGCGGCGGCAACGGCGGCGGCCGTCGCTTCGGCGGCAAGCCGGGTGGCGGCTACGGCAACAACCGTGGCGGCTACGGCGGCAATGCCGGCGGCAACGGCGGTGGCAATGGCGAGCGCAGCTTCGGCGATCGTCCGCAAGGCGACCGCAACGGCAACAGCTGGGGCAACAAGTCGGATTCGCGCGGCGGCTACGGCCAGCGTGAAGGCGGCTACGGCGCCTCGCGTCGCGAAGGCGGCGATCGTGGCGGCTACAGCCAGCCGCGCGGCGACGGCTACGGCCGTTCGCGCGAAGGCTTCGGCGGCGGCCGTCGTGACGGCGGCCCGCGTGGCGCGCGTCGCGACAGCTAAACCACGCTGAAAACGGCACCGGGCGGCGATTCACAACCGCCCGGCGTCCGCAGCCCCAAAAAAGACCGGTGCTTCGTCACCGGTCTTTTTTTGCCCGCACGCTGGATTTCACGATATGAAAAAAATTTTTGCTCCGTAAAATCGCGTGCTGCGTGGCACAAACCGGGCCATTGCGAGATGGAAAATCGCATTCCTCATCGCGAAATAAACCCAATACATCGTTGATTTAATTGAATTAAAAATCCATAAAATTCCCCATTGCCGCCCTGTTGCGGGGCCATCGATTTGCCTAGACTCTTATATAAGAGTTCGCGAAACGAAACGCCTCCGTCCCCACAACGAGACACAAGCTTCGCGAAGTTCACCGGTTTAGTCGTTCCGATCAGCGGTTCATCTATCAGGTCAACAGAAGGAGCCCACCATGTCGACGCGTCAACAGCAAGCCGAGCAACTCCAGCAGCAATGGGACACGGATCCGCGCTGGAAAGGCATCAAGCGCAACTACACGGCCGACGACGTGGTGCGCCTGCACGGATCGATCCAGCCCGAGCACACGCTCGCGAAGCAAGGCGCGGAAAAGCTCTGGAAAGGCGTGAACACCGAGCCGTTCATCAACGCGCTGGGCGCGCTCACCGGCAACCAGGCGATGCAACAGGTCAAGGCCGGCCTCAAGGCGATCTATCTGTCGGGCTGGCAGGTCGCGGGCGACGCGAACCTCGCGGGCGAGATGTATCCGGACCAGTCGCTCTACCCGGCCAACTCGGTGCCGCAGGTGGTCAAGCGCATCAACAACACGCTCACGCGCGCCGACCAGATCCAGTGGTCGGAAGGCAAGAATCCCGGCGACGAAGGCTATACCGACTTCTTCCAGCCGATCGTGGCGGACGCCGAAGCGGGCTTCGGCGGCGTGCTGAACGCGTTCGAACTGATGAAGGCGATGATCGAAGCCGGCGCCGCGGGCGTGCACTTCGAAGATCAGCTCGCCTCGGTCAAGAAGTGCGGCCATATGGGCGGCAAGGTGCTCGTGCCGACGCGCGAAAACGTCGCCAAGCTGACGGCCGCGCGTCTGGCCGCCGACGTCTGCGGCGTGCCGACCGTGCTGCTCGCCCGCACCGACGCCGAAGCCGCCGACCTCGTCACCTCGGATATCGACGACAACGACAAGCCGTTCCTCACGGGCGAACGCACGGTGGAAGGCTTCTTCCGCACCCGCAACGGCCTCGAACAGTCGATCTCGCGCGGCCTCGCCTACGCGCCGTATGCCGACATGATCTGGTGCGAAACGGGCAAGCCGGATCTCGCGTTCGCCAAGCAGTTCGCCGAAGCGATCCACAAGGAATTTCCGGGCAAGCTGCTTTCGTACAACTGCTCGCCGTCGTTCAACTGGAAGAAGAATCTCGACGACGCGACGATCGCCAAGTTCCAGCGCGAGCTGGGCGCGATGGGCTACAAGTTCCAGTTCATCACGCTCGCAGGCTTCCACTCGCTGAACTACTCGATGTTCAACCTCGCGCACGGCTATGCGCGTCAGAACATGAGCGCGTTCGTGGAACTCCAGCAGGCCGAGTTCGCCGCGGCCGAGAAGGGCTTCACCGCCGTGAAGCATCAACGCGAAGTGGGCACGGGCTACTTCGACGCCGTGACGCAGACGGTCGAGCGCAACGCGTCGACCACGGCGTTGCACGGTTCGACGGAAGACGAGCAGTTTTTCGATAAAAAGGTGGCGTAAGACCACCGCTGGCGCGGGTTGGGGAACCCTCGCCCGTTCAGGCGCCGTCCGCACGGCGCGGCGGCCGGCATGTGAACCTTGGCGGGGCATGCCGGCCGCCGCCACCGCCGGACGCGCGCCGGACGCTTTTCACCGATAGACGATCACCGGAATCTTCGTATGACTGAGCACACGCTGGGTTTCGCTGCCGATCAACAGGCTGCCCAGACCGCGACGTCCATGCGAGGCCATGAAAATCACGTCGCAGCCCCGGTTTTCGGCGGCTTCGATAATGCCCAGATAAGGCGAAGGATGCACGCTGGTGCAGCTGTCGCACGCCACGCCCACGCTGTGCGCCGCCTCCTCGACTGCCTGCAGATGCGTGCGCGCCTCTCGCTCACTGCGCGTCTGGAAGTCGCCGGGAAGTTCGATGGCGATGTCGCCGGCGATGTTGCCAGGATACGGCGAGTACGGATACTGCGGCATGCAGGCGTAGGCCGTGACGTGCGCGCCCAGCGTCCGTGCGAGTGCAATCGCGCCGTCGATCGCCTTTTTCGACAGATCCGTGCCGTCGGTCGGAACGAGGATGTGCTTGAACATGACGCCCTCCGTGTTCGTCTGCGCTGCCGGCGCTTCCGGCAACGCTTCTGCCAACGCTTCTGCCAACGCTTCTGCCAACGCTTCTACCCAGTCTGCTGCCCAGTCTTCTGCCGATTGTAGTGCGCTAAAAAACACGCCGCGGCGGGCATGCGGGCATCTCCGCATATCGGAAACACCCACGTCAGGCCGCGCGTCGAGCGAATGTCGCGGGACGGATCGCGTCAGTCCTGTCCCCAGTAACCCGGTTGACCGTACGTATGCTTGAGAAAGTCGAGAAAGAGGCGCACGCGCAACGGCAGGTGCCGGCGCTGCGGAAACACGGCATGAATGCCGATGGGCGGCGCGGCGTAGGCGTCGAGCACGCGCGCGAGCCGGCCCGCCGCAATGTCCTCGCCGACTTCCCACCACGAGCGCCACGCGAGACCGTGGCCCGCCAGACACCATTCGTGCAGCACCGCGCCATCCGAGCACTCCATCGTGCCCGCCACGCGAATCTGCACGACCTTGCCGTCCTGCTGGAACGTCCAGCCGCGCTGCTGATTCGCGCTCGCGCCGAACGCGAGGCAGTTGTGACGCGCGAGATCGGCGAGCGTTTCGGGTTCGCCGCGCCGCGACAGATACGAGGGCGCGGCAACGACGACGCGGCGGTTTTCACCGAGCTTGAGCGAGACCAGCGACGAGTCGGGCAATTCGCCCAGCCGCACGGCGCAGTCGAAGCCTTCGTTGACCAGATCGACGAGCCGGTCCGAGAGATCGAGCGTGATCGTCACGTCCGGATGCGCGACCGTGAAATCGGGCACGAGCGGCGCGACGTGACGCCGCCCGAAACCCGCGGGCGCCGACACGCGCAAATGCCCGCTCGCCTTCACGCCGCCCGCCGACACGCTCGCCTCGGCGTTCTGCATGTCGTGAATGATGCGCTGGCAGTCCTCGAGAAACGCCGAGCCCTCGAAAGTCAGCGTGATACGCCGCGTGGTGCGCACGAACAGCTTCACGCCGAGGCGTTCCTCGAGCGCGTCGATACGGCGTCCGATGATCGCGGGCGCCACGCCTTCGGCCTGCGCGGCCGCCGAAAGACTGCCCTTCGCGGCGACGATCGCGAAGGTTTCGATCTGCTTGAATCGATCCATCTGGAGAAAAAGGGAGCCGGATTGCGCAGCGCAAATGGCTGCAAAGAAGCGAATGATCGTCAGATTAGGTGGGTAAAAGTAAAAGATCAAGTGATCAATCGCGCCTTTTTCAGCAATCCACCTCATGAATACAATTCACCTCGACCTCTGACGACGGAGTGCAAGGCTATGTCGGCCACAACGACAACTCTTTTTCCCAAGGCGGTGATCTTCGACGCGTACGGCACGCTCTTCGACGTGCATTCCGTCGTCGCCGCCGCCGAGCAGATGTTCCCGGGCCAGGGCGAAGCGCTCTCGCAGCTCTGGCGTCTCAAGCAGATCGAGTACACGCAGCTGCGCACGCTCTCGGACCCCGCCGGCGCGCGCTACAAGCCGTTCTGGGACGTCACGCTCGACGCGCTGCGCTACGCCGCGCGCCGCCTGAATCTCTCGCTGACAGGCGCGGGCGAAAAGCGTCTGATGGACGAATACGCCTGCCTGTCCGCCTTCCCCGACGTTCTGCCCGTGCTGCGCCGCCTGCGCGAAACGCGCGCCGACGGCAGCCGCACGGGTCTCGCGATCCTCTCGAACGGCAATCCGCAGATGCTCGACATCGCGGTCAAGAGCGCGGGCATGAACGGCCTGTTCGACCACGTGCTGTCCGTGGACGCCGTGCGCGCCTACAAGCCCGCCGCCGCCGCGTACGCGCTCGGCACCGCCGCGTTCGACGCGGCGCCGCGCGAGCTGGTCTTCGTGTCGTCGAACGGCTGGGACGCCGCGGGCGCCGGCTGGTTCGGCTACACCACCTTCTGGATCAACCGCCAGCGTCTGCCCGCCGAAGAACTCGGCGTCGCGCCGCACGGCACCGGCGGCGGCATGGCTGAACTGGCCGCCTTCATCGAAACCGCCGCGCCCGCCGAACGAAGCCGCCCCCGCCCCAGCCCGGGCGCATGACGACATCGCGCAGCGAGCACGGATAGCAGCACACACGCATTCACAATCTGACCGACCAAGGAGTTAGCAAATGGCGAACACGTTGCAACTGCCGCAAGGCATGCAGATCACGGCCGAGATCCAACCCGGCTTCGAACAGATCCTCACGCCCGAGGCGCTCGAACTCGTCGCGAAGCTGCACCGCGCCTTCGAACCGCGTCGCCAGGAACTGCTGAAGGCGCGCGTCGAGCGCACGAAGCGTCTCGACGCCGGCGAGCGTCCGGACTTCCTCGCAGAAACGAAGTCGATCCGCGAAGGCGACTGGAAAATCGCCGCGCTGCCGAAGGATCTCGAATGCCGCCGCGTGGAAATCACCGGCCCGGTCGAGCGCAAGATGATCATCAACGCGCTGAATTCGGGCGCGGATTCGTACATGACCGACTTCGAGGATTCGAACGCGCCGAACTGGGACAACCAGATCACCGGCCAGATCAACCTCAAGGACGCGGTGCGCCGCACGATCTCGCTCGAACAGAACGGCAAGTCGTATCAGCTCAACGACAAGACCGCCACGCTGATCGTGCGTCCGCGCGGCTGGCATCTCGACGAAAAGCACGTGACGGTCGACGGCCAGCGCGTGTCCGGCGGCATCTTCGACTTCGCGCTCTATCTGTTCCACAACGCGAAGGAACTGATCTCGCGCGGCAGCGGCCCGTACTTCTATCTGCCGAAGATGGAAAGCCACCTCGAAGCGCGCCTGTGGAACGACATCTTCGTCGCGGCGCAGGAAGGCGTGGGCGTTCCGCGCGGCACGATTCGCGCGACTGTGCTGGTCGAAACGATTCTCGCCGCCTTCGAGATGGACGAAATCCTCTACGAACTGCGCGAACACAGCTCGGGCCTGAACGCCGGCCGCTGGGACTACATCTTCTCGGCGATCAAGAAGTTCAAGAAGGACGCGGACTTCTGCCTCGCGGACCGTTCGCAGATCACGATGAACGTGCCATTCATGCGCGCCTATGCGCTCGAACTGCTCAAGACCTGCCACAAGCGCAATGCGCCGGCGATTGGCGGCATGAGCGCGCTGATTCCGATCAAGAACGATGCGGCAGCGAACGACAAGGCAATGGGCGGCGTGCGCTCGGATAAGGCGCGCGACGCGGGCGACGGCTACGACGGCGGCTGGGTTGCGCATCCGGGCCTCGTGCCCATTGCGATGGAAGAGTTCGTGAAGGTGCTCGGCGACAAGCCGAATCAGATCGGCAAGCAGCGCCCCGACGTCAACGTGACGAACAAGGATCTGCTCGACTTCCGTCCGGAAGCGCCGATCACCGAAACGGGCCTGCGCAACAACATCAACGTCGGCATCCACTACCTCGGTTCGTGGCTCGCGGGCAATGGCTGCGTGCCGATCCACAACCTAATGGAAGACGCCGCGACCGCCGAAATCTCGCGCTCGCAGGTGTGGCAGTGGATCCGCTCGCCGAAGGGCAAGCTCGACGACGGCCGCAAGGTCACGGCCGAACTCGTGCGCGAACTGATCCCGCAGGAACTGGACAAGGTGAAGGGCGTGGTCGGCGGCGATACGAAGCCGTACGAGCGCGCCGCGCAGATCTTCGAACAGATGTCGACGTCGGAGGATTTCGTCGAATTCCTGACGCTGCCGCTGTACGAGGAAATCTGATCGGCTTCGCTCATCGCTGGATGCGATGAGCCGATGCGTCGATAAAAAAGGCCCGGCGGATGTAAGTCCGCCGGGCCTTCGTGTTTTCTGCGAGTTTTTCGCGGTGCGCGAGGTGGGCACCTAGCGCGCGCGCCGATGCTCCACCCAGTCGCCGCTCGTGATTTCGGGACGGCCCGCGACCGCGCCCGGCGCGACCGGATAGTACAGGCAGTCGACGCGCTCGCCCTGCACTTCGAGGCTCACCGCCTTCGAGACGAACAGCCCGTCGACGCCCGGATAGACCTGCTCGATTTCGTCGAGCACGGCCAGCAGCGCATCGTCGATTTCATAGACGTCGCCGACTACGCGCGCGGGTTGATCCGCCTGGATCGCCGCGTCGTCGTGCGTGCCCGCCACCATGCCCGGATACGTGCCGAAGTCAAACAGCCGACCCGACAGCGACGTGAGCCCCAGATGACGCGGACGCGCGATCGCATGGCGATCCGCGGCGAGGTTGATGTCGTTGATCTCGCCCGCGCGCAGCGTGCCGTAGACGAACACGTATTTCATGGATTCCGCTCCTTGCTCCTGATATCCGCGTCATTATGCGATAGCCAGCATGTTTGCGCGCGGCGTGACGGGCGTGCAAAGGCACCATTAAGCGTCGATACGCGCCGATCCGTACACGCGCCTAAAATGAGGCACTCCGTTGCCCCTGTCAGCGCCAACCCGCACAGATCAGCGCACACCAGCACCCGCATGCCGCCATGACCGCCGACGCCACCACCTTCGACGCCACCCCAGTCAGCGACGCCCTGCCCGCCGCCTTCGCCGAGATCCCGCCCGAGTTCGCGCCGAACCTCGAGCATCCGATCCGCGTACGCTCGCGGCCGATGGCCGCCGGCGTGCGCATCTCGAAGCACACGCATGCGTGGGCGCAGCTCGCCTATGCGTCGCGCGGCGTGCTGCGCATGGCCACGCCCGGCACGACGTGGATGGTGCCGCCGTCGCGCGCGATCTGGGTGCCGCCGTACGTCACGCACGAAGTGTCCATCGTCGAGGACGCGTTCCTGCGCACGCTCTATGTCGATCAGTCGGTGATTCCCGCCGGGCTGGACGCGTGCCGCGTGGTCGAAGTCTCGGGCTTGCTGCGCGAATCGATCGCCGCCTTCGACGAACACGGCATCGCCCCGGCGCGCGAGCGTCTGCTCGGTGCGGTCGCACTCGACGAAATCACGCGCTCTGCGCCCCTGCCGCTCGCGGTGCCAATGCCCGAGGAAAAGCGCCTGCGCGCGCTCTGCGAAGCGCTGCTCGCCGATCCGGCCGGTCCGGGCTCGCTCGAATACTGGGCCGCCCACGTGGGCGCCAGCACGCGCACGATCGCGCGGCTTTTCCGGCTGGAACTGGGGGTGAGTTTTTCGCAGTGGCGTCAGCAGGCGATCCTCGCGCGCGCGATTCCGCTGCTGAATCAGGGCAAGCCGATGTCGATCGTCGCGCAGGAACTCGGCTATCAAAGCCAGAGCGCGTTTTCGGCGATGTTCCGGCGCGCGTTCGGCGAAAGCCCGCGCGCCTTTATCGCACGCGGTACCGGCGACCGCGTGCAGGATCTCGACGAAACCCATTCCGCAAACGACGAACCGCTCGAAGCGCCGGGCGACTGACGCAAGATCACACCAGGCGCGTCATGTGCCGGATCGAGCCGAGCCGCGCGAGCCGCGGTCCGGCAACGCGATAACCCATGCGCAGATAAAGCCGCGCCGCCGGGTTATCGACGAACACGCGCAGCTGCAATTCGCGCAGCCCGCGCTCGCGCGCCCATTGATGCGAGATGTCGAGCAGGAACGTGCCCGCGCCGTTGCCGCGGCAACCCTCGGCGATCTGCACGTCGCGGATGTGCAGCGAATCGCCTTCCTGCGTCACGCGCAGCACGCCGATCGCCTCGCCATCGAGTTCGAGAATGAAATTCTCCGATTCGCGATAGCTCGCGAGGAACAGATCGCCCCGCCAGATCAGATGATGCCGCTGGTAATAGCCGCCCATGTTCCGGCGCGTGAGCGACTCGGCGAACTCGAAGTCGTCCATGGAGGCGTGACGCAGCTGGAAGCGCGACGGAATGTCGTTCGGTGCGAACATGGCAGGCAACGCGGCAATCGCGGAAATTCGAAGTTTCGACAACGCTACGATAACGCGTCGCCTCAGGCAATGGCGTTTTGTCCGTACGCCCCGCACGAATCGCGCGCAGGTATGAGCCGCAGCAGCGCCACACCTGCGCCGCACCAAAGATCGGAAGAGAAAGGGAACGCGCGGACCGGAACCGGCGGCGCAAAAGAAAAAAGCCCGCTGGAACTTCCAGCGGGCTTTGATTCTGGCGGAGCGGACGGGACTCGAACCCGCGACCCCCGGCGTGACAGGCCGGTATTCTAACCAACTGAACTACCGCT
>NZ_JAWRWY010000031.1:0-58425 GCF_046535315.1 Paraburkholderia sp. SIMBA_027 | reverse complement strand
GGCGTGGCCGGCGCGGGCGTGCTGATTACCGAAGGCGTGCGCGGCGAAGGCGGCATTCTGCGTAATTCGAATGGCGAGCGCTTCATGGAACGTTATGCGCCGACGCTGAAGGATCTCGCGCCGCGTGACTTTGTTTCGCGCTCGATGGACCAGGAAATCAAGGAAGGCCGCGGTGTGGGCGCGCACAAGGATCACGTGCTGCTCGACCTGTCGCACATCGGCGCCGAGACCATCCTGAAGCGTCTGCCGTCGATCCGCGAAATCGCGCTGAAGTTCGCGAACGTCGACTGCATCAAGGAACCGATCCCGGTCGTTCCGACGATTCACTACCAGATGGGCGGTATCCCCACGAACATCAACGGCCAGGTCGTCGGCACGCCGAAGGGCCACGAAGAAGTCGTCAACGGCTTCTACGCCGTGGGCGAATGCTCGTGCGTCTCGGTGCACGGCGCGAACCGCCTGGGCACGAACTCGCTGCTCGACCTCGTGGTGTTCGGCCGTGCGGCCGGCAACCACATCGTCAAGCACGTGAAGGAGCTCAAGGAGCACAAGCCGCTGCCGGCCGACGCCGCCGACTTCTCGCTCGCTCGCCTCGCCAAGCTCGACAACTCGACCTCGGGCGAATACGCCCAGAGCGTCGCGAACGAAATCCGCGGCTCGATGCAGAAGCACGCTGGCGTGTTCCGTACCTCGGCGCTGCTGGCCGAAGGTGTCAAGGACATCGCGCAGGTCACGGAACAGGCGAAGCACATTCACCTGAAGGACAAGTCGAAGGTGTTCAACACCGCGCGCGTCGAAGCGCTCGAAGTGGCGAACCTCGTGGAAGTTGCGCAGGCAACGATGGTCTCGGCTGAAGCCCGCAAGGAAAGCCGTGGCGCGCACGCACACAGCGATTACGAACACCGCGACGACGAAAACTGGCTGCGCCATACGCTGTGGTTCAGCGAAGGCAACCGTCTTGACTACAAGCCGGTTCACATGAAGCCGCTGACCGTCGAGTCCGTGCCGCCGAAGGCGCGTACGTTCTAAGGCACACGCCAGTCAAAAGGAATTGGGAAATGGCCAAACGTATTTTTGAAGTCTACCGCTACGATCCGGACAAGGATTCGGCGCCGCGCATGCAGACGTACGAGCTGGAACTCACGCACGAGCGCATGCTGCTCGACGCGCTGGTGAAGCTCAAGGAAGTCGACGAAACGCTGTCGTTCCGCCGTTCGTGCCGCGAAGGCGTGTGCGGTTCGGACGCGATGAACATCAACGGCAAGAACGGTCTGGCGTGCCTCACGAACCTGAACGACCTGCCGGCGAAGATCGTGCTGCGCCCGCTGCCGGGCCTGCCCGTCGTGCGCGACCTGATCGTCGACATGACGCACTTCTTCAACCAGTACCACTCGATCAAGCCGTACCTGATCAACGACACGCCGCCGCCCGAGAAGGAGCGTCTGCAGTCGCCCGAGCAGCGTGACGAACTCGACGGTGTGTACGAGTGTATTCTGTGCGCGAGCTGCTCGACGTCGTGCCCGAGCTTCTGGTGGAATCCGGACAAGTTCGTCGGCCCGGCCGGCCTGCTGCAGGCTTACCGCTTCATCGCGGACAGCCGCGACGAAGCCACCGGCGAGCGTCTCGATAACCTCGAAGATCCGTACCGTCTGTTCCGTTGCCATACGATCATGAACTGCGTCGACGTCTGCCCGAAGGGCCTGAACCCGACGAAGGCGATCGGCAAGATCAAGGAACTGATGGTCCGCCGCGCGGTTTGACCACGGCGAGAACGTATGGACTCGCACCAGTCTGACCCTCATCGCCGCGCGCGCCTTCGCTGGCGCGCGCGGCGCGGTATGCTCGAAAACGACATTATTTTCGAGCGATTTTTCGACCGCTACGAGCATGACCTCAGCGACGCCGACGTGGGCGCTCTTACGCGCCTGCTCGAGCTGAGCGATAACGACCTGATGGACTTGCTGCTCGCGCGCAAGGAACCAGAAGGCGACCTTGCCGACCCGGACGTGAAGCGGGTGCTGGAGCTGCTTCGCAACGTCTGAGACGCGGTGACGCCAGGAGGCGCCGCGCCGGACGTGCAAACTATCGAATCCTGTGTTTATCTTCGATTGAGGATGTGCTATGACCCCGTCTGATGTAAAAGCCACGCTATCGTTCAGCGACAATTCGCCGAGCGTCGAACTGCCGATCTACAAGGGCACCATGGGCCCGGATGTGATCGACATCCGCAAACTGTACGGTCAGACCGGCAAGTTCACGTATGACCCGGGCTTCATGTCGACGGCATCGTGCAACTCGGCGATCACGTATATCGACGGGGACAAGGGCGAGCTGCTGTATCGCGGCTACCCGATCGACAACCTCGCGCAAAACGCCGACTTCCTCGAATCCTGCTATCTGCTGCTCAAGGGCGAACTGCCGAACCAGGCGCAGAAGGACGAGTTCGTGAAGACCGTCACGCAGCACACGATGGTTCACGAGCAGATGCAGTTCTTCTTCCGTGGCTTCCGTCGCGACGCGCACCCGATGGCCATTCTGGTCGCGGCTGTCGGCGCACTGTCGGCGTTCTATCACGATTCGCTCGACATCAATAACGCGAAGCATCGCGAAGTGTCGGCAATCCGCATGATCGCGAAGCTGCCGACGCTCGTCGCCATGGCGTACAAGTACTCGATCGGTCAGCCGTTCGTGTACCCGCAGAACGATCTGTCGTACAGCGCGAACTTCATGCGCATGATGTTCTCGAACCCGTGCGAAGAGTACAAGGTCAACGACGTGCTCGTGCGCGCGCTCGACCGTATCCTGATCCTGCACGCCGACCACGAACAGAACGCCTCGACCTCGACGGTCCGTCTGGCAGGTTCGTCGGGCGCGAACCCGTTCGCGTGTATCGCGGCCGGTATCGCGTGTCTGTGGGGCCCGGCGCACGGCGGTGCGAACGAAGCCGCACTGAACATGCTTGAGGAAATCGGTTCGGTGGAAAACATCCCCGAATTCATCAAGCAGGTGAAGGACAAGAACTCGGGCGTGAAGCTCATGGGCTTCGGTCACCGCGTGTACAAGAACTACGATCCGCGTGCGAAGCTGATGCGCGAAACGTGCCACGAAGTGCTCGAAGAACTGGGCCTGCACGACGATCCGCTGTTCAAGCTCGCGATGGCGCTCGAAAAGATCGCGCTCGAAGACGAATACTTCGTGTCGCGCAAGCTCTACCCGAACGTCGACTTCTACTCGGGCATCGTTCAGCGCGCGCTGGGCATCCCGACGTCGATGTTCACGTGTATCTTCGCGATGGCACGTACGGTGGGCTGGATCGCCCAGTGGAACGAAATGATCGCCGACCCCGAACAGAAGATCGGCCGTCCGCGTCAGCTGTTCATCGGCAACACGCCGCGCGAAGCGAAGCCGATCTCGCAACGCTAAGCATCATCGCCTGTTCGTACGGCGTGCCTTTGCGGCGCGTCGTGCGGCAAGCAAAAAACGCTCCGCCGGGTTTGTTCCGGCGGGGCGTTTTCTTTTTCGGGCCTCGACTTCGAGATCCGCCCTGTTCCGCCCTCAAATCCAGCCGTCGATCTTCAGGCCGCTCGCCTGTTCGGCTTCTTCGCGCGAGACCTGGCGCACTGTTTCGCCGAAGCTCCACACGTGGCCTTCCGGGTCGCAGGCCGCGTAGACGCGGTCGCCGTAGAACTGGTCCTCGGGCTCGCGCACGATCGTCGCGCCGGCGGCGCGCGCGCGTTCGCAATGCGCGTCGAGTCCGCGCCTGAGCTGCACGTGCACCGACTGCGTGTTCTTGCCGCCGACGGCGGCGGGGCTCGTCGAGGGCATGCCCGGCCACTCGCCGCAGACCATGATGTAGCCATCCTCGAAGCGCATTTCCGAGTGGCAGACTTTGCCGTCCGGCGTGGTGACGACGAACTGCGTCGTGAAGCCGAACGCTTTCTCCAGCCAGGCGAGCGCGGCGCGCGGGTCGCGGTAATAGATCGCGCTGCCGAAGGCCGGGCGTTGCGAGGTGTCGCTCATGATCGTCTCCTGTCGTGTCTCGAATGACGTAATGCGGACGCACTGCGCGGGCACTGCGTGAGACGAATCTAGCACCGTCGCGCGGCGCTCGCGTGCGCCGTGACGATCCGCTTGCCGCCGTTCATCCGCGCACGGCCGCACCCCGCGAATCCTTTATCATGGACGCGTCCCCCTTTTCTGCCACGATCGCCCGCATCGTCCAGATCGCCGAGCCGCTCCATGTTCTTCGCCGCGAATTCCCTGCACCGCCGTCTGAGCATCGCCATCGGCACGCTCGCGATCGTCGTGGGCCTGCTCGGCGCGCTCGGCACCTTCCTCGTGGTGCGCAGCCTTGCGAGCGAGTTCAGCACGAGCCTGCGCGACGCCGCCGCGCACGTGCAGGCGGGCGCACCGCCGCAGCGCCACCACGCGGCCACAGCGAACGGCGAGCGCCGTCCTTCGGACGATTTCGTGGTGCAGATCTGGTCGGCGAGCGACGCCGCCGCGCCGAGCCGCACGAGCGATGCCGATATCGCGTTGCCGCGCGCGCAGGCCGGTTTTTCATCGATCGATTACGACGGCGAGACGTGGGACGTCTTCGCGCTCGCCGCCGGCGACGAACACATCCAGGTGGCCGAATCGCGCAGCATGCGCAATCGCAACGCGCTGCGCGTGGCGTTCTGGAGCCTGTTGCCGGTGCTCGCGCTGCTGCCGCTGCTCGCGCTCACCATTGCGGTGACGGTGCGCCTGTCGCTGCGTCCGCTCGAACGCGTCGGGCGTCGCGCGGCGCAGGTCGATCTGCACGATCTGCGCGAACTGAAGCCGCTCGACGTGGCGAAAGCGCCCGTCGAGCTGCGGCCGTTCATCGAGTCGATCAACCGCATGATCGAGCGCCTCGCGCTACTCGTGAACACGGAGCGCAAGTTCATCGCCGATGCCGCGCACGAATTGCGCTCGCCCATTTCCGCGATGCAGTTGCAGATCGACAATCTGCACGACGCGCCGCCCGATCAATACCGCGAGCGCTTCGACGAACTGCGGCGCGGCGTGGCGCGCACGGGCGCGCTCGTCTCGCAGTTGCTCGGGCTCGCGCGCGCGGAGATCGGCGGGGCGCAGCGCGCGCTCGCGGACATCGCGCTCGCGCCGCTCGTGACCGAGGTGCTGGCCGACCTGTTGCCGCTCGCCGACGCGCGCGGCGTCGATCTCGGCGTCGAGCGTCTCGATGAGGCGAGCGTGCATGCAACCGAGGCCGATCTGCGCGTGCTGACGCGTAACCTGATCGACAACGCGATTCGCTACGTGCATGCGGGCGGTCGCGTGGACGTGTCGGTGCGGCGCGAGGCGCGCAGCGTGACGATCGAGGTGCTCGACGACGGGCCTGGCATCGCCGAAACCGATTTGCCGCGCATTTTCGACCGCTTTTTCCGCGCGGGCGCGAACGACGCCGAAGGCAGCGGCCTCGGGCTTGCGATCGCGCAGGCGCTCGCGCACGGTTATCGCGGGCGCGTCACGCTGGAGAACCGCGCGGACGGCCAGACCGGCATCGTCGCGCGCATCGTGCTGCCGCTCGCGTGAGGGCGCGGGTCGAGCACATATCGACAGGCATACTGAGGAAATGGGGCGATGCGGATTCTGCTGATCGAAGACGATCTGCTGATCGGGCCCGCGCTGCTGCGCGCGCTCAAGGACGCGACCTATAGCGTCGACTGGGTGCGCACGGGCGAAAGCGGCCGCGCGGCCATTCGCGACGGGTCGTACACGGCGATCCTGCTTGATCTCGGGCTCGGCGACATGAGCGGTCTGGACGTGCTGCGCGGGCTGCGCGAGTCGAACGACACGACGCCGGTCATCGTCATCACCGCGCGCGACGATGTGGATACGCGCGTGGAAGGGCTCGATCTCGGCGCCGACGACTATCTCGTGAAGCCGTTCGAGAGCAAGGAGCTGCTCGCGCGCATCCGCGCGGTGGTGCGGCGCAAGTCGGGTTTCGCTTCATCGACGATGGGCAGCGGGCGCGTGACGCTCGACATGAATGCGCGCCGCCTCACGTTCGACGGCCAGAGCGACGATCTCTCCGCGCGCGAATATGCGCTCATGCTCGCGCTGCTCGAACGCCCCGGCGCGATTCTCTCGCGTCAGCAGATCGAGGAGCGGCTTTACGGCTGGGGCGAGGAAGTGGAGAGCAACGCGGTCGACGCGGTGATCTACAGCGTGCGGCGCAAATTCGGTCATGCGGTCATCCGCAACGTGCGCGGGCTCGGCTGGGCGGTGTGCGTCTGACGCAAACGCGAAGAAAAACGCGGCGAGCGGACGACTCGCCGCGAGGCGCGCGACGCGGGGGGAAAGCCGCGTCGCCCGCGCGAAACGATGGAGGCGGACGGGCGCGCTTACGACGCCAGCAGACGCTGCCACGGATGCGCCTGCCAGGCCCGCGAGAGCGCTGCGAGCAAGGCGGCTTCGCTATCGGCCACGTGACGGTCGGCATAGACCGCGACGTGGCACAGATTGAGCACCTCGGCGCGCATGACCGGGTCCTGCAACTCGCGCAGGACGTGCTGCATGACGTCGGAGTCGAGCTTGCACGCGTCGCTCCAGTTCAGGTGCGCGCTCACGAGCAGATCCTCGCAGAGCCCCTGCAGGATGGCGCCGAATTCGCCCGGTTCGAGGCCGAGGCGTTCCGCGATGCGCGCATGATGCACGGCGCTCAGTTCGCTGCTGCTGAGGTGGCCATCGGCGAGCAGGGCGATGGCGACGATCCGGCCCGCGGCCTGCGGGCTGTTGCTGGTGTAGGTTCGCATGGTCAGATGTCCTTGAGGTTGAACGGGGCGCGCCGTCGGTCGCGCTTTCAGTCGAACAGATCGCCGAGCCACGATTTGCGGCGGCGCGGCGCGTACTCGTCGCGATGCGCGCGATGATGCGAACCTTGCTGCGCGCTGTAGCCGTCGTCGAGTGGGCGCGACTGCGTGGTTTGCGCGGCGGCTGTGCGGTCGAGCAGCTTGTCGAGTTCCCCGCGGTCGAGCCAGACGCCGCGGCATTCCGGGCAATAGTCGAGTTCGACGCCTTGACGCTCCGAGATCGCAAGCGTCACGTCAGGGCAGTTCGGGCATTTCATGATGCGCTCCGTGATGAATGGACAGGCCATCGGGCGCCGCCTGAGCCTTGCCGTAGCACGCTGCGCGGCCCCGATGGAATTCATCCTCGCAGACGAAAATGAGCGAAAAATGAGGAGCGTGTTTGAGGCGCCGTTTGTGGCGCGTTCAGAGCGCTATCGGGCGGCGTTCACATCGCCGCCGCGCGTCTTCACCAGCGACAGCAGCACGCCGCCCGCGAGCAGCGCCGCCGTCACGCCGAGGCTCACCAGCGCCGGCATCTTGCCGATGAAATGCACCAGAAAGATCTTCGCGCCGATGAACACCAGCACGAGCGCGAGCGCGTGCTTGAGGTAGTAGAAACGGTGCGCCATCGCCGCGAGCGCGAAGAACAGCGCGCGCAGACCGAGCACGGCGAAGATATTGCTCGTATAGACGATGAACGGATCGGTCGTGATCGAGAAGATCGCGGGAATCGAGTCGACCGCGAAGATCAGATCGGCGAATTCGATCATCAGCAGCGCGACGAGCAGCGGCGTCGCGTAGCGCTTGAGCTTGCCGCTGACGGGATGCGCGCGCCGCACCACGAACGCGCCGCCTTCGAGTTGCGGCGCGACCGGCAGCACGCGGCGAATCACGCGCAGGATGCGGCTGTCTTCCACGTGCGCTTCTTCCTTCGAGCCGAACAGCATCTTCACGCCCGTGATCGCGAGAAAGAGACCGAACACGAGCAGCATCCACTCGAAGCGCGCGACCAGCGCGGCACCGAGGCCGACCATCAGTGCGCGCAGCACCAGCACGCCGACGATGCCCCAGAACAGCACGCGATGCTGGTACACGCGCGGCACCGCGAGCGCGCCGAAGATCGACGCGATCA
Source organism: Paraburkholderia sp. SIMBA_027 (assembly GCF_046535315.1). Classification (NCBI taxonomy): domain Bacteria; kingdom Pseudomonadati; phylum Pseudomonadota; class Betaproteobacteria; order Burkholderiales; family Burkholderiaceae; genus Paraburkholderia; species Paraburkholderia sp. SIMBA_027. Next base: position 50,460 of record NZ_JAWRWY010000031.1, on the reverse strand, counting down.
CGAAGACGTTGTCGAGCGACAGCGATTTTTCGATCAGATAGCCGGTCAGGTACTCGGTCGCGGGCTCGGCGCCCAGTTGCCACCAGACGAAGCCGCCGAACAGCACGCCGACGGTGATGTAGCCGAGCGAGAGCCACAGGCTTTCGCGGATGCCGATTTCGTGATCGTCGCGATGAAGCACGCCGAGATCGAGCACGAGCAGCACGATCACGACCACGATGAAGGCGACCCACAGCCACGCGGGCTGACCGAGAAAGCTGGCGGAGAGGATCGGCGTGAGCATGGCGGTCAGGTCCTTTGGCCTCGAATCGGATAGCGGGGAAGGGCGAGCCCGAGGGGCTCAACGGTCTAGCTTAATCCTGAAGAATGAGCGAGGAATGAGGCGTGTCCGTTTGCGTCCGTTTGCGTCGGCCTGTGTCCGTTTGCGTCAGTCAGCGGACGAGCAGGCGCGCAGACTGACGCCGGATTGACGAAGATCCAGGCGCAGCGCTTGAACGCCGCACCGCGCAAATATGGGAAAGAGGGGCAGTGCTAGATTCGTCGATCCTTACAACAGTGAAAGGATGGCAAGAATGACATTTGGCAAGATTGGCTTCGCGTGCGGGCTCGCGGTTGCGCTGAGCGCCTGTTCGTCGCTGCAAAGTCTGGACCCCAACGCGGCGGTGTCGGCGGGCGCGACGCTGTTCAAGGCGGCCACGCTGTCGGACAGCGACATCGTCGCGGTTTCGAACGACGCCTGCAAGGCGAGCGACGCGCAGTCGAAGGTGGCCGCGTCGAGCAGCGCTTACGGCAAGCGTCTCACGAAGGTCATGAGCGGCTTCGGCGACATGACGCTGAACGGCCAGAAAATCGACTACAAGGTCTACGAGACGAGCGACATCAACGCGTGGGCGATGGGCAACGGCTGCGTGCGCGTCTACAGCGGCCTGATGGACAAGATGAGCGACGACGAACTGCGCGGCGTGATCGGCCACGAGATGGGCCACGTCGCGCTTGGCCACTCGAAGAAGGCCATGCAGACGGCGTACACCGTGAGCGCGGCGCGCACGGCGGCGGGCGCAACGGGCAATTCGATGGCATCGGCGTTGAGCACGTCGCAGCTCGGCGACCTCACCGAGAAGTTCATCAACGCGCAGTTTTCGCAGTCGCAGGAAAGCGCCGCCGACGACTACTCCTTCGACCTGCTCAAGAAGAAAGGCATGAACCGCGCGGGCCTCGTCACGGCCTTCCAGAAGCTGGCGGAAATGGACGGCGGGCAGAGTTCGATGCTGAGTTCGCATCCGTCGTCGCCGAGCCGCGCGCAGCATATTCAGAATCGGATCAAGAAGGAAGGGTAAGACAGACCTGATCCGACCGGCCTGGCGGCGGGCGTGTGCCGGCCGCCAGGCCGGAAGGCGATGGAACCCACTAGAACTGGTAATTGATCGACACGTCGCAGACGCCTTCGGTCTTCGTCTGGATGATCGGGCTGTGCGCGGCGCTGCCGAGCAGACGCTTGATCGCGCCGTCCGCGCTCACGAACCAGTGCTTGTTGACGAAGTACACCATCGTGATGCCGAAGCCCGCCGATTTCAGGCCGGGACTCGCGTCGTACTGCCGGTAGCCCGACGCAGCCGACTGCTGCGGCGTCACGCCGAACCAGCTCTGCATGTAGTTCGAATCCGCGAACGTGACCGACGGGCCGGCGAACCAGTAGAAGTGCTGGCTGCTGCCCGGCAGCGGCATGTAGGCGCCGAAGTCGGCGGTCCAGCCGTTGGAGCCGCCGAAGCTGCGCGTGAACGCGCCGCGGAACACCAGCGGGAAGTCCTTCGAGATCACGTATTCGCCCGCGATCTTCATCAGCGGCGCCGGGTTGATGTTGCCCATGCCGTTCAGACGCGTCGGATCGTCGTTGCCACGCCGGCCGAGATCGTAGGCGGCGGCGATGCTCAGGCGCCAGTTCTGCCCTTGCAGAAAGTTCACGCCGAAGCCTTCGCCGGTCGAACCGAACAGGGTGTCCTTGTAGCGCAGGTCGATGCTGGGTCCGGCCATCATGTGATAGCGGTCCGAGCCGTCGTAGCGCGGCTCGAAGGTCGCGCCCACGCCGAGGCGGGCCTCGAAGTCGGGCCGGTCGGGCTGATAGAGCTTTTCGAGCGGGATCCCCGCCGAGTACTGCCACTCGCCGAGCGGCGAAGGCGTCTGTGCGTGGGCGCGCGGCGTGAACGCGAATGCGCAGACCGTGGCCGCCACGGCGAGCGATGCGTGGCGCGCGCCGCGCCGGCGGTGGTCCGGGTTGGCCTGCGGTTGCCGCCGCGGGATCAGGCTTGTTCTGCTTGTTTTCTTGTACGCGGTACGGGTTGCAAGTGGCATGAGGCCTCCATGATTGCCTGTGCTGCCGCGACGTGACCGTTATTTCAGTGTGATGGAACCACAGAACCGGGCATCGTGCGGCGGCGCACATCTCGCAAACGACGTGCCTGATATGGCACTCACGGTCGCCGTGCTGCACTCGCGTCATCGTTTCCGCGCGAGCGAGGGGCCGCCGGAAATCAATCGGAAAAACAAAGGCTTCCGCTTCGGTGCTCACGAAAAGCACACGGAAATTGCGCCGGAAACGCGACGGATTTCCCGTGCGCGCCACGCCGGGTAACAGCGATACAGGTATCGCCACTACCACCCAACTCACTGTTTTTTATCGCTTTTTTTGAATCGTGACGATGCGGGGTGCGGCTTTCGCGTGGCATAATCGATTCACAAAGTATTGCCCCCGCAGTCACTAACTCCCCGCATATCATGGCAAAGACGCTCTACGACAAATTGTGGGACTCGCATGTGGTCCACACGGAAGACGACGGCACGACGCTCCTTTACATCGACCGTCATCTGCTGCACGAAGTCACCAGCCCGCAGGCTTTCGAAGGCCTGAAGCTGCATGAGCGCCCGGTGTGGCGCATCAGCGCGAACCTGGCCGTTTCCGACCACAACGTGCCCACCACGGACCGCAGCCACGGCATCGCCGACCCGGTTTCGAAGCTCCAGGTCGACACGCTCGATTCGAATTGCGACGCCTTCGGCATCACGCAATTCAAGATGACCGACCAGCGTCAGGGCATCGTGCACATCGTCGGTCCGGAACAGGGCGCGACGCTGCCGGGCATGACGATCGTCTGCGGCGACTCGCACACGTCTACGCACGGCGCGTTCGGCGCGCTCGCGCACGGCATCGGCACGTCGGAAGTCGAGCACGTGCTGGCCACGCAAACGCTCTTGCAGAAGAAGAGCAAGAACATGCTCGTGAAGGTCGAAGGCACGCTGCCGCGCGGCTGCACCGCGAAGGACATCGTGCTCGCCATCATCGGCAAGATCGGCACGGCGGGCGGCACGGGCTACGCCATGGAGTTCGGCGGCTCGATGATCCGCGGTCTCACGATGGAAGGCCGCATGACCGTCTGCAACATGGCGATCGAAGGCGGCGCGCGCGCCGGCATGGTCGCGGTGGACGACACCACGGTCGACTACCTGAAGAACCGTCCGTTCTCGCCGCAGGGCGTGGAGTGGGACCAGGCCGTCGAATACTGGAAGACGTTCCGTTCCGACGAAGGCGCGCATTTCGACCGCGTGGTCGAACTGTCGGAGGCCGACATCGTCCCGCAGGTTACGTGGGGCACCTCGCCGGAAATGGTCACGTCGGTCGACGGCCGCGTGCCGGACCCCGAGCGCGAGAAGGATCCGGTCAAGCGCGACGCGATGGAACGCGCGCTGCAATACATGGCGCTCGAGCCGAACATGCCGATCGAGTCGATCCAGCCGGACAAGATTTTCATCGGCTCGTGCACGAACGCGCGTATCGAAGATCTGCGCTCGGCCGCGTATGTTGTGAAGAAGCTCGGCCGCCGCGTGGCGCCGAATATCCGTCTCGCGATGGTGGTGCCGGGTTCGGGTCTCGTGAAGGCGCAAGCCGAACACGAAGGTCTCGACAAGGTGTTCACGGAAGCGGGTTTCGAATGGCGCGAGCCGGGCTGCTCGATGTGTCTCGCGATGAACGCGGACCGTCTGGAACCGGGCGAGCGTTGCGCGTCCACCTCGAACCGTAACTTCGAAGGCCGTCAGGGCGCGGGCGGACGCACGCACCTCGTGAGCCCGGCGATGGCTGCCGCAGCTGCCATCGAAGGTCATTTCGTCGACATTCGCAAGCTCGGTTAAGGCAACACGATCATGGAAAAATTCACAGTACACACCGGCGTCGTGGCGCCGCTCGATCGCGAGAACGTCGACACGGACGCGATCATTCCGAAGCAGTTTCTCAAGTCGATCAAGCGCACGGGCTTTGGGCCGAACGCATTCGACGAATGGCGTTATCTGGATCATGGCGAGCCGGGGCAGGACAATTCGAAGCGCCCGCTGAATCCGGATTTCGTGCTGAATCAGCCGCGTTATCAGGGTGCTTCGGTGCTGCTGACGCGCAAGAACTTCGGTTGCGGCAGCTCGCGCGAGCATGCGCCGTGGGCGCTCGATCAGTACGGCTTTCGCGCGATCATTGCGCCTAGCTTTGCGGACATTTTCTATAACAACTGCTTCAAGAACGGGCTGCTGCCGATCGTTTTGAGCGAAGCGGATGTCGATCATCTGTTCAACGAAACTTATGCGTTTAATGGGTTTCAGTTGACTGTCGATCTGGATAAGCAGGTTGTGCGTACAACCGATGGGTCGAAGGAATATCCGTTTGAAGTGGCGGCGTTTCGTCGGTACTGTCTGTTGAACGGGTTTGACGATATCGGGCTTACGCTGCGGCATGCTGACAAAATTCGTCAGTACGAAGCCGAGCGGCTTGTGCGTCAGCCGTGGCTTAAGAATCGCGTTATTTAAGTGGGTTTGGTTGGTGGGGATGTTTTTTTGAGGTAGGCGCTTTTTTTCGCGTTTCCTTGTTTTCTTGTCGGTTTGCCAGCGTCGCCCCTGAGCGGGGCGGCACCTACTTTTCTTTGCCGCGGCAAAGAAAAGTAGGCAAAAGAAAGCCGCTCAAACCGCCAATGTGACGCAGTCCACCCCGCACCTTTGCAGGTAGTGGTTCCGGAGCATCCGGCATCACTCGCCACCCAACAGAGTGACAAAGGGCTCATTCCTCCGGCGGCGCGCCGCGCGCCGCGGGGCATAACCGAAAACGGTGGATCACCAGGGTTTTCGGTGGACCCTTCCGCTGAGCGCGTAGCGCGAGGCGGGATGGATGAGTCCTTTGTCACTGAGTGGGAATGTGCGGGGTGACGGATGCTCCGGAGCCACTACCTGCGAAGGTGCGAGGTGGACTGCGTCACACTGGCGGTGTGAGCCGCTTTCTTTTGCCTACTTTTCTTTGCGGCTGCAAAGAAAAGTAGGTGCCGCCCCGCACAGGGGCGACGCTGGCAGACCGACAAGAAAACAAGGAAACGCGAAAAAAGGCAACGAGAAACCGCAAAAAACATCCCCCAACCAGACCACCCCGAACCACCCCCGAGGAATCAAAAAATGAAGATTGCAGTGTTGCCGGGCGACGGCATCGGCCCCGAGATCGTCAAGGAAGCCGTGAAGGTCCTCAACGCGCTCGGCGAAAAGTTCGAGCTGGAAGAAGCGCCGGTTGGCGGCGCGGGCTACGAAGCGAGCGGCCATCCGCTGCCCGAAGCCACGCTCGCGCTCGCGAAATCCGCTGACGCGATCCTGTTCGGCGCTGTCGGCGACTGGAAGTACGATTCGCTCGAACGCGCACTGCGCCCGGAACAAGCCATCCTCGGTCTGCGCAAGCACCTCGAACTGTTCGCGAATTTCCGCCCCGCCATCTGCTATCCGCAACTCACGGGTGCGTCGTCGCTCAAGCCGGAAATCGTGTCGGGCCTCGACATCCTGATCGTGCGCGAACTGAACGGCGACATCTATTTCGGCCAGCCACGCGGTCTGCGCGAATCGCCGGATGGTCTCTTCAAGGGCGCCCGCGAAGGCTTCGACACGATGCGCTATTCGGAACCCGAAGTGCGTCGCATCGCGCACGTCGCGTTCCAGGCCGCGCAAAAGCGCCAGAAGAAGCTGACCTCGGTCGACAAGGCCAACGTGCTCGAAACTTCGCAGTTCTGGAAGGACATCATGATCGATGTCTCGAAGGAATATCCGGAAGTCGAGCTCTCGCACATGTACGTCGACAACGCGGCCATGCAGCTCGTGAAGGCGCCGAAGGCGTTCGACGTGGTGGTCACGGGCAACATGTTCGGCGACATCCTCTCGGACGAAGCGGCCATGCTCACGGGCTCGATCGGCATGCTGCCCTCGGCTTCGCTCGACAAGAACAACAAGGGTCTGTACGAGCCGTCGCACGGTTCGGCGCCGGACATCGCGGGCAAGGGCATTGCAAATCCGCTCGCCACGATCCTCTCGGCCGCCATGATGCTGCGTTACTCGCTCGGCCGCGAAGAGCAGGCCGATCGCATCGAAGCCGCGGTCAAGAAGGTGCTGGAGCAGGGCTATCGCACCGCCGACATCGTCACGCCGGACTGCAAGAAGGTCGGCACGGTGGAAATGGGCGACGCAGTGCTCGCCGCGCTGTAAAGCAGAACGGAAGGGCAGGCCTTCGGTGGCGTGCCCTTTTTTGCTTTCGCATGATTTCGCGCCCGTGTTTTGCATCCGTGTTTCGCGCTGGCGAAACGCGGGCGCTACATAGCGGAAAGTGCGGTTTTTGCCGCGCAATTTAACTGTTTCGTGTATATTGTTCCGATGGCGAAGATCTCCCCGATCACGATTGTTTCGAACATCCACGGCGATAAAACGGCCCGTGCGATTTCGCTCGCCATCAACACGAAAACCATTACGAAAACGATCATCACGCGTTGATCGCTCGTCGTGCCCGCTCATCTTCCCCGCGCGGCCACGCCGGGCGAGCGAAGCGGGGAAGTGTCCAAATCAAGGGTTAGTCATGAACGTAGGTCTCGTAGGTTGGCGCGGCATGGTCGGCAGCGTGCTGATGCAGCGCATGCAGGAAGAACGTGATTTCGACCTGATCGAACCGGTGTTTTTCAGCACCAGCAACGCAGGCGGCGCGGCTCCGTCGTTCGCCAAAAACGAGACGAAGCTCAAGGACGCAAACAGCGTCGACGAGCTCAAGAAGTGCGACGTCATCATCACCTGCCAGGGCGGCGACTACACGAACGACGTGTATCCGAAGCTGCGTGCGGCAGGCTGGACCGGTTACTGGATCGACGCGGCCTCGTCGCTGCGCATGAAGGACGACGCGGTCATCATCCTCGACCCGGTCAACCTGAACGTCATCAAGGACGCGCTGGTCAAGGGCCAGAAGGACTTCGTCGGCGGCAACTGCACGGTCAGCCTGATGCTGATGGCGCTCGGCGGCCTGTTCCGCGAAAACCTCGTCGACTGGATGACGGCCATGACCTACCAGGCGGCTTCGGGCGCGGGCGCGCAGAACATGCGCGAGTTGCTCTCGCAGATGGGCGCGCTGAACGCGGCCGTCGCGACCGATCTGGCGAACCCGTCGTCGGCGATTCTCGACATCGACCGCAAGGTGCTCGCCACCATGAACAGCGACGCCATGCCCACCAGCCAGTTCGGCGTGCCGCTCGCCGGTTCGCTGATTCCGTGGATCGACAAGGATCTCGGCAACGGCATGTCGAAGGAAGAGTGGAAGGGCGGCGCGGAAACCAACAAGATTCTCGGCAAGCCGGCCATGGGCCAGCCGGGGTCGATCCCCGTCGACGGTCTGTGCGTGCGTATCGGCGCGATGCGCTGCCACTCGCAGGCGCTCACGATCAAGCTGAAGAAGGACGTGCCGCTCGACGAGATCAACGGCATCCTCGCGTCGGCCAACGACTGGGTGAAGGTTGTGCCGAACGAACGCGAAGCGTCGATGCAGGATCTGTCGCCCGCGAAGGTCACGGGCACGCTGTCGGTGCCGGTCGGCCGCCTGCGCAAGCTGGCAATGGGCGGCGAGTATCTGTCGGCCTTCACGGTCGGCGATCAGCTGCTGTGGGGCGCCGCCGAGCCGCTGCGTCGCATGTTGCGCATTCTGCTCGACAAGTGAATCATTTAAACTACGCGGCTAATGACGCGTAGAAGGTGGAAAAAGCGCCGCGCCAGTCGCGGCGCTTTTTTATTTTCGCGGATCGGCGCTCGCGCGACGTCCGCGACCATCCGCAACGAATTCCCGTTTCATCGACAGCCGCGCGAGCGGTGTGCCAGGGCAACTGATGACCGTTCGACTCGACTCTGTTTCCACTCCATTTCCGCAAGCGCGCCTGACGCTGCGTGCCGCCATCGCGGCCACGGCGTTCGCGCTGGCTGCGGCAACCGGCGCGGCGCACGCGCAAGGCGGCGCGGCCCAGGCGGGCAGCGCGGCGACGGCCGCGACCGGCGCATCGGCCGCTGCGGCGGGCGCTTCGGCTGCGCCGGCGGCGCTGCCCGTGGTCGGCCAGTACACGGTCCATCCGGGGCAGTCGCTGCACGACGTGGCCGTGGATCTCACGCAGTCGCATGACAAGACGGTGCTCGCGCGTGCGAGTTCGGCGCTGTTCGACGCCAATCCCAACGCGTTCATGAAGCATGACCCGAGCCGCCTGAAGGTTGGCGCGATGCTCAATGTGCCGGGTACGCCCGACATGGCGTCGGCGGGCGCGGCTTCGGGCGTGACGGCGGCTTCGGCTCCGGCCGCCCCGGCCACGACCGCCAGCGCGCCGGCTGCCGCGACGGCACCCGCAAGCGCGGCGACGCCGAATACGGCGGCTGCGACTGGCGCGACTGCTGCTGCGGCTTCGGCGGTGGCCACGGCGAACGCGGGTGCGAGCGCGGCGACGGCGGCGACCGCAGCGACCGCAAGTAATGCCGCGTCGAGCCCGGCAACGGTGGCTGGCGCTGCGAGCGAAGCGGCAGGCGCTTCGGCCCCCGAAACGGCATCGGCATCGGCGGCGACGGCGACGGCGACGGCGGCATCGGCTGCGGGCGCTTCGGCTGCCCTCGCGTCGGGGGCCTCGGGCGTCGATCAACATTCGTTCAGCGGATCGGTTCAGGCCGCTTCGGCGGCGTCCGCAGCATCCGCGCCGGTTTCGGTGTCGAGTCTCCAGCAACTGCTCGCGCTCAAGAATCGCGTGCTGATGGCCCTGCAGCACGGCATCGGCAAGCCGGCGCAAGTTGCCGGTGGCGCGAACGGTGCATCGGGCGCGCAGCACGCGCCCGCTGGCGCACAGGATGCGCAACAGCCGGAAGTGTCGCCGGTGACGCTCGGCATCGTGGCGGCGATCGTGCTGGCTTTCGTCGCGCTGCTCGTGCGTCTGTTGATGCGCAAGCGCCGCAAGCCCGCAGCGGCAGCAGATGCGCCGGCGGCTACGGAAACGCCGGTCGCGCCGACCGCACCGGTCGCACCGCCCGCAGGCACGGAAGCCGAAGCCGACGTGCCCGTGCTCGACGAGCCGCTGACGCTCGCGCCCACCGCCACCGCGGCTGCGGCGGCCGGCGCGGCCGCGTACGCGCAAACTCACACGGACGCCGACGCGGCGCTCGATCACGCCACCGACGCTGCGAGCCTGTCCGCTGCTGCGGAGCTGGGCGCCGACGCGTTGCCGCCGACGCTGTTCGACAAGCTGGAGCCCACGCAAGCGCACGGCCCCGACGCGCTGCGCGAAGACCGCGCGGAGCACGGCACGCATCCGCAAGGCGTGGCGCCGGGTGAACCGGAAACGCTCGCCGACGCCACCGACGCCGCGAGCTTCGCCGCGGCCGCGGAACTGGGCGCATCGGCGCTGCCGCCGGAAGGTCTGGCCGCGCAGCGCACGGTCGGTGAAATGGACGAGCACGCGCGCCGCGCCGAGGCCGAGCCGCACCCCATCGAAATGACGATGCCGGGCGAGGACCCGACTCACTCCGAGACTCACGACCAGCCGCTCGCGACCGAAGCCACCGAAGCGGAAGGCGAGCCCGCACCGTTCGCGCCGCACGCGCGCGAACCGCAGCCGCTCGAATTGCGCATGCCCGGCGATCCTGAGCCCGAGCCGGCTGCGCCCGCAGAACCCGTTGTTCCCGCAGTTTCCGCAGAAGAATCAATGCCCTACCAAGAAGTCCCGCAAGAGTTTCCGAAAACCGCAGTCGATGCGCTCGGCAGTATCGAAATGTCGTTGCCGCCGCGCGTGGAAGTGCCGGATGCGCCGGCCATGCCCGATTTCCCGTTCACGACCGAACCGTCCGCCACGTCGGGCGCGACGCTCGGTCAGCCCCTGCCGTTCGGCCAGCCGCCCGCGCCGCTCGCCGGCCAGGCGATCGAAGCCGGTACCGCGGGCATCGGCTCCATCGCGGGCCTGGGCGCGCCGCGTTTCGGCACGCTTTCGCTCGATTTCGACCTGAACCTGCCGCCGGATTCCGCCGAGCCGCTGCCGGTCTTCTCGCCCGATCAACTTGCGCGCATCGCCCGCAACAAGCTGGATCTCGCGCACGAATACATCGCGCTGGGCGATCTGTCGGGCGCGCGTGCGCTGATCAACGAAGTGATCGAGTCGAGCGACCACGCCACGCGCGCCGACGCGCAGGCGCTGCTGTCGACGCTCTCGCCGCTGTCCTGACGCCTGCCGCATGCGAATCGCGTTAGGTATCCAGTACGACGGCGCCGCGTTCTGCGGCTGGCAATCGCAGCCGCACGGCAAGACCGTGCAGGACGCGCTAGAGCGCGCGCTGCGCGAGTTCGCCACGGTGCCGCTCTCCACGGTGGTCGCGGGCCGCACCGACTCGGGCGTGCATGGGCTGGGCCAGGTCGTGCACTTCGACACCGATCTCGATCGCACCGATTTTTCGTGGGTGCGCGGCACCAATGCGTTCCTGCCGTCGACGGTCGCGGTGCAGTGGGCCAAGCCCATGCCCGAGGCGTTCCACGCGCGCTTCGCGGCCTTCGAGCGCACCTATTACTACGTGCTCTACGTGCACCCGGTGCGTTCGCCGATGCTGGCGGGCCGCTCCGGCTGGATTCATACGCCGCTCGACGTCGACGCGATGCGCGAGGCGGCGCAATGCCTGATCGGCGAGCACGATTTTTCGGCCTTCCGTTCCTCGGAGTGCCAGTCGAAGACGCCGGTCAAGCACCTGTACCAGATTGACATCCGGCCGCAGGGCGACTTCATCCACTTCCGATTCCGCGCCAACGCGTTCCTGCATCACATGGTGCGCAACCTGATGGGCTGCCTCGTGGCGGTCGGGCGCGGGCGCTATCCGGTTTCGTGGATGGCCGAGGTGCTGGCGGGACTCGACCGCGGCAAAGCCGCGCCGACATTCATGCCGGACGGCCTGTATCTCGCCCAGGTAGGCTATCCTGACGAGTTCGCGGTACCCGCGCCGCATACGGCGAGCGTGCCGTGGAGCGCGATCTGGGACGATCCGGCCTGATGCCGCAGCGTCGCAATCGCAAGCAAATTCGATGAATTCCGCGCAAGTTGCCTTTAACCATCGAGATTTCAACGAGCCTCAAGTCATGACGCAAGCCGAGCCAGTCGATCAGGTCGATCAAGCCGAGCGCGCCGCGCATCGCACGCGTATCAAGCTGTGCGGGCTGTCCACGCCCGAGGCGGTGGACCGGGCGATCGACCTCGGCGCGGACGCGATCGGTCTCGTGTTTTATCCGCCCAGCGCGCGTTCGGTGAGCATCGCGCAGGCCGTCGAGCTGACGCACGACATTCCGCCGTTCGTCTCGGTCGTGGGCCTGTTCGTGAACCCCACGCCGCAATGGCTCAGCGAAGTGGCGAGCAACGTCTCGCTCACGCTGCTGCAATTCCACGGCGACGAAACGCCCGCACAGTGCGAGTCGCTGGCGGCGGTTGCCGGTTTGCCCTGGTTGCGGGCGTTGCGAGTGGCGGCGGATACTCAGCAGACCGATTTGGTAGAATCGGCGAATAGTTATTCATCAGCCAGCGGCCTTCTGTTCGACACCCATGTCGACGGTTACGGCGGTGGCGGGAAGGTCTTCGATTGGTCACTTATCCCCGCAGGGCTCGCGCGTCGGGCCGTTTTGAGTGGTGGCTTGAACGCGCAAAACGTCGGTGATGCGATTCGCCAGGTGCGTCCGTACGCCGTCGATGTCTCCAGTGGCATCGAGGTACCGGGCGCGAAGGGCGTGAAAGATCACGCCCGTATGGCGGCGTTCGTGCGCGCAGTGCGCGAAGCGGACGCGGGATAATTTTCTGGACCGGCAAGTCCTTGCGCAACGCAAGGCACCATCCGGTCGGAGCGAGTGACTTATGTACAATTTGCCAGATGAACGTGGCCATTTCGGCCAATATGGCGGCGTGTTCGCTGCCGAAACCCTCATGCAGGCGATCGACGAACTGCGCGACGCCTACGCGAAATACAAGGACGATCCCGACTTCCGCGCGGAATATGAGCGCGAGTTGAAGCATTTTGTCGGCCGTCCGTCGCCGATCTATCACGCGCAGCGCTGGAGCGAAATGCTCGGCGGCGCGCAGATCTATCTGAAGCGCGAGGACCTCAACCACACCGGCGCCCACAAGGTGAACAACGTGATCGGCCAGGCGCTGCTCGCCCGCCGCATGGGCAAGCCGCGCGTGATCGCCGAGACCGGCGCGGGCCAGCACGGCGTGGCGACCGCCACGATCGCGGCGCGCTTCGGCATGGAATGCGTCGTCTACATGGGCGCGGAAGACGTGCGCCGCCAGGCCGCCAACGTCTACCGCATGAAGCTGCTGGGCGCGACGGTCGTGCCGGTCGAGTCGGGCTCGCGCACGCTCAAGGACGCGCTCAACGAAGCCATGCGCGACTGGGTCACCAACGTCGAAAACACCTTCTACATCATCGGCACCGTCGCGGGTCCGCACCCGTATCCGATGATGGTGCGCGACTTCCAGCGCGTGATCGGCGACGAATGCCGCGTGCAGATGCCCGAAATGACCGGTCGCCAGCCCGACGCGGTGATCGCGTGCGTGGGCGGCGGTTCGAATGCGATGGGTATCTTTTATCCGTATATCGACGAAAGTTCGGTGCAGTTGATCGGCGTCGAGCCGGCCGGCGACGGCATGGAAACGGGCCGTCACGCGGCTTCGCTCGCAGCGGGCACGCCGGGCGTGCTGCACGGCAACCGAACCTATCTGCTCCAGGACGAGAACGGCCAGATCATCGAGACGCATTCGGTGTCGGCGGGTCTCGACTATCCGGGCGTCGGTCCCGAGCACGCGTGGCTCAAGGACAGCGGCCGCGCGCAGTACGTGACGATCGACGACGAGGAAGCGCTCAAGGCTTTCCACGACTGCTGCCGCATCGAAGGCATCATTCCGGCGCTCGAATCGAGCCACGCGCTCGCGTACGCCGCGAAGCTCGCGCCCACGCTGCCCAAGGACAAGGTTCTGCTGGTGAACCTCTCGGGCCGCGGCGACAAGGACATGCACACGGTCGCCGAGCGATCGGGCATCCAGTTCTAGGCGCCGGGAGCGACACCAGCGATGCGTGACGAGTTCGACGAGCCGACCCTGCCGGCCGCCACAGGCGAGACGGGCGAAGTGAGCAGCCGGACGGCGGAGCAGGAAGCCGCCGCGGCGCTGGCTCACGCCGCCGCTTTGCCCGCGGCGGCGGTGTCCGTGGTGCCGCCGGCAGTGCCCGACGGCATCCGGCTCCTGAACCGCGATTTTCTGACCGATGCGGCGAATTTGCCCGATGCCTCGATCGACCTGATCGTCGCCGATCCGCCTTATGGGCTCGGCAAGGACTACGGCAACGACTCCGATATGCGTTCGGGCGAGGACTTCCTCGCCTGGACGTATGGCTGGCTCGATCTGGCGATTCCCAAGCTCAAGGCCAGCGGCTCGCTCTATGTGTTTTGCACGTGGCAGTACGCGCCCGAGATCTTCGTTTATCTGAAGTCGAAAATGACGATGATTAACGAGATCGTCTGGGATCGTCGCGTACCCAGCATGGGCGGCACCACCCGCCGCTTTACCTCCGTGCACGACAACATCGGTTTTTTCGCGGTCTCGAAGGATTACTACTTCGATCTCGATCCCGTCCGCATCCCGTACGATGCCGCCACGAAGAAGGCGCGTTCGCGCAAGTTGTTCGAAGGCAGCAAGTGGCTGGAGCTCGGCTACAACCCCAAGGACGTCTGGTCGGTCTCGCGGCTGCATCGGCAGCACGCGGAACGTGTCGATCATCCGACCCAGAAGCCTTTGGAAATCGTCGAGCGCATGGTGCTCGCGAGCTGCCCGCCGGGCGGCCGCGTGCTGGACCCGTTCATGGGCAGCGGCACCACGGCAGTCGCTTGCGCGCGTCAAAAGCGCGAATTCGTCGGCTATGAAATCAACGAAAGTTACTGCGCGATCGCGCGCGAACGCGTGAGCGCGGCAGCCGCCGCGCCCGCGTCCGCTGCCCGCGCCACGGCTGTCGCGGCCGGCGCCTGAGGCGCCGCCGCCGCCGTCGGTCTGCGACGCGCGGTATCCATTGAGATTGAGGACCCTGAAATGTCCCGCATCAAAACCACGTTCGAGGCGCTCGCCGCCGCCAGCAAGAAAGGCCTGATCCCGTTCATGACGGCAGGCGACCCCGATCCGGCCCGCACGGTCGAATTCATGCACGCGCTCGCCGCCGGCGGCGCGGACGTGATCGAACTCGGCGTGCCGTTCTCGGACCCGATGGCCGACGGCCCGGTGATCCAGCAGGCGTCGGAGCGCGCGCTCGCGAAGGGCGTCACGCTCAAGAGCGTGCTGGCCGACGTCAAGCGCTTCCGCGAAACCGACAACAGCACGCCCGTCGTGCTGATGGGTTACGCCAACCCGATCGAGCGCATGGGCGCCGACGCGTTCGCGGCCGCCGCGAAGGACGCGGGCGTGGACGGCGTGCTGGTGGTCGACTATCCGCCCGAGGAATCGGTGGAATTCGCCGCGAAGATGAAGGCGGCCGACATCGATCCGATCTTCCTGCTCGCGCCCACGTCCACGGCGGAGCGCATCGCCGAAGTGGGCCGCGCGGCCAGCGGCTACGTCTATTACGTCTCGCTCAAGGGCGTGACGGGCGCGGCGAATCTGGACGTCGCGAGCATCGCGAGTAAAATCCCGGCGATCAAGGCGGGCGTGCCGCTGCCGGTTGGCGTGGGTTTCGGCATTCGCGACGCGCAAACCGCCGCCGCGGTGGCCGAAGTGTCGGACGCCGTCGTGATCGGCAGCCGCATTGTCACGCTGCTCGAACAGGCGCCCGCCGACTCGGCCGCCGAGGCGCTCACGCAGTTCATCGCGGGCATTCGCGCGGCGCTGGACGCGCTGTCGGACAACGCGAAATGAGAGTGCTGTAAAATCCACTTTTCGCCATGCGCGGTCGGGGTCGGAACCCGGTCGGTTTTACCGGTCGGGTCAGCTCGATCCGCCGCGCCCGCGCATCACGAAGGTCAAGGAAGAAAATACATGAGCTGGCTCGATAAACTGCTGCCGCCCAAGATCAAGCAAACCGATCCGAAAAGCCGCAAGAGCATTCCGGAAGGTCTGTGGATCAAGTGCCCGAAGTGCGAAGCGGTCCTGTACCGCAACGACGTCGAAGCGAACCTCCACGTCTGCCCGAAGTGCGACCACCACATGCGCATCAATGCGCGCGAGCGCCTCGACGGCCTGCTCGATCCGGAAGGCCGCTATGAGCTCGGTCAGGAAATCGTTCCGGTCGACGCGCTGAAGTTCAAGGACAGTCGCAAGTACCCCGATCGCATCAAGGAAGCGATGGACGATACGGGTGAAACCGACGCGATGGTCGTCATGGGCGGCGCGATCCACACGCTGCCCTGCGTGGTCGCCTGCTTCGAGTTCGCCTTCATGGGTGGCTCGATGGGGTCGGTGGTCGGCGAGCGTTTCGCACGCGGCGCGCAGACCGCGCTCGAGCAGCAAGTGCCGTTCATCTGCTTTACCGCTTCGGGCGGCGCGCGCATGCAGGAAAGCCTGCTGTCGCTGATGCAGATGGCCAAGACCACGGCCATGCTGACCAAGCTCTCGGAAGCCAGGCTGCCGTTCATTTCGGTGCTGACCGATCCCACGATGGGCGGCGTGTCGGCGAGCTTCGCGTTCCTCGGCGACGTGGTGATCGCGGAACCGAAGGCGCTGATCGGCTTCGCCGGCCCGCGCGTGATCGAGCAGACGGTGCGCGAGAAGCTGCCGGAAGGCTTCCAGCGCGCGGAATTCCTGCTGCAGAAGGGCGCTATCGACATGATCGTCGACCGCCGCAAGCTGCGTGAGGAAATCGCCCAGCTCATGGCGCTGCTGCAGCGCCAGCCGGCTGACGCCGTGGCGTAACGACCGGGCGCCAGGCGCCGTCATCCGCACTCAAGCCAACGCGCCGCGAGCGAAAGCAAGCGGCGCGTTGTCATTTCCGCGATAATGCCGTTCTTTCGTGGCGGATCGTTCGCGCGAGATCGCGGTCGAATAGAGGATGTTCGATTGCGGTGCGCGCGGGCAGGACGCCGCGCCGCGTGTCCGCTGTTTGTTGTTTGCGCCGTCATGGCACAGCAGCAGTTGTCCGGCCTTCCATTCGAATCGTTTCACATCGCGTATTCATGAGCACCTTTCCCACTCTCGACGCGTGGCTCACGCATCTCGAAACCGCGCACCCGGTCGGCATCGACATGGGCCTCGGCCGCATCACCCAGGTCAAGGAGGCGCTGAAGCTCCAGTTCGAGTGTCCGATCTTCACCGTCGGCGGCACGAACGGAAAGGGCTCGACCTGCGCGATTCTCGAAACGATTCTGCTCAAGGCCGGTTATCACGTGGGCTGCCACACGTCGCCGCATCTGCTCTCGTTCAACGAGCGCGCGCGCATCGACGGCGAACAGGCCAGCGACGCCGATCTGCTGCCGCACTTCGAGGCCGTGGAAGCTGCGCGCAACGCGCTGCCCACGCCGGTTTCGCTCACGTATTTCGAGTTCACGACGCTGGCGATCATGCATCTGTTCGCTTCGCGCGGGCTCGACGCGGTGATCTTCGAAGTGGGTCTGGGCGGCCGCCTCGACGCCGTGAACGTGCTCGACACCGATTGCGCGATCGTCACGAGCATCGACCTCGACCACACCGAATATCTCGGCGACACGCGCGAGAAGATCGGCTTCGAAAAAGCCGGCATCTTCCGCGCGGGCAAGCCCGCGATCTGCTCGGACCCGCTGCCGCCGCAAACGCTCATCGACCATGCTGAGTCGATCGGCGCCGATCTGTGGCTCTTCGGCCGCGATTTCCGCTTCGAAGGCTCGCCGGGCAGCGAGCGCCAGCAATGGAGCTATGTGGGCCGCACGCAACGCCGTTCGGCGCTCGCGTATCCGGCGCTGCGCGGTGCGAATCAGCTGATCAATACCTCGGCCGCGCTCGCCGCGCTCGAAGCGATGCGCGACCGCGTGCCGGTTTCGGCGCAGGACATCCGTCTGGGTCTCGCGAACGTGGAATTGCCGGGGCGCTTCCAGGTGCTGCCGGGCAAGCCCGCGATCATTTTCGATGTCGGCCACAATCCGCATGCCGCCGCCGTGCTCGGGCAAAATCTCGGCAGCATGGGCTATTTTCCGTACACTTACGCGGTATTTGGCGCCATGCGCGACAAGGACATCGCCGGCGTGATCGGCCATCTGAAGGGCGAAATCGACCACTGGTGCGTGACCGATCTGCCGCTGCCGCGCGCGGCGTCCGCGCAACAGCTCGAAGACGCGCTGCGCGAGGCCGGTGTGGAAGACAGCGCAGACAGCAGCATCACGCATTACGAATCGCCCGCCGCTGCATTTCAAGATGCGCTAAAACGAGCGACTGAAAATGATAGAATTATTGTTTTCGGGAGTTTCTTGACCGTCGCCGGCGTCATGGCCTGGCGAAAGTCACAGCAGCACTGAACGCGCGGCGAATCTACGCCACCACGGCAAGCACCACGCAGACAGGCCAAAAGCAGCCATACATGGGAATTTTCTCGTTCGGCAAGAAAGACGAGGCGCCCCGCCGACGCGGCGCCGATGCCGGCTCCAGCCGACGGAGCAGCCAGAACACGCGCGTTGAGCGGCGCAGCCGCCGCACGGACCGGTCCGCCGACGCCGAGGCCATGCTCCTCGATCCCACCTTGCCGGAGAAGCAGCGCGCGCGCCGCCGCCTGGTCGGTGCGATCGCGCTGGTGCTGGCCGCCATCGTGATTCTCCCGATGGTGCTCGACTCCCATCCGAAGCCCGTCACCGACGACATCGCGATCGACATTCCGAGCCATCCCGCGCCCAAGGGAGCCGCTGCCCCCGCGCGCGATGACGACGACGATACGCAAGCCGGCGTCGCGCCCGACAATCCGCCCGCGCCGGGCGCGTCGAGCCTCGCTGCGGCGTCCGCGCCCGCAGCCGCACCGGCGGTGAAGGCGCCGTCCGTGCAGACCACACAAAGCGCGCCGGCGCAGACGCAAGCCCAGCCCGCCCAGCAGCAAACCGCCCAAACCGCGCAAGCGCAGCCGAAGCCGGCCGCGAAGCCCGCGCAGTCCACCGCGCAATCTTCTGCCAATAACGCGACCAATAGCGCGACCAACACCGCAACCGGCAGCGCCAAATCCGCCGCCGGCAGCGACGATTCCGGCGCGCCCGCCGCGCCGCCTGGCGCGCGTTTCGCGGTGCAACTCGGCGCGTTCAGCAGCGACGCGGCCGCGAATAAATGGGTCACGAAGTTGAAAGCCGCGGGTGTACCCGCATATACCGAACAACGCAAGGATGCCGACGGCACGACGCGCACGCTGCTGCGCGCCGGCCCGTTCGCCGACCGCGCGGCCGCCACGGAGGCGATCGCGAAGGTGCGCGGCGCGGGTCTGACGGCCGGTTCGAACGCGAACGCGGAATAAGCCGCCGATGTTCACGGCATTCGACTACGCTGTAATGGCGGTGATCGGTTTGTCCGCGCTGCGCGGTGCGTGGCGGGGATTCATCGGCGAAATTTTTGGCCTGATCGGCTGGATCGCGGCGTTTATCGTGGCGTGCCGCTACGTGGACCGCGTGGTGCCCTGGATTCCGGCGCATTTGCCGGGTCAGGCGCTCACCCAATGGCTGATCGCCTTCGCGCTGATCGTGATCGGCGTGGTGCTCGTGGCCGGCGTGGCGAACGCGCTGCTCGGCCGGTTGGTGCAGGTGAGCGGATTGTCCGGCGTGGACCGTTCGCTCGGGTTGTTGTTCGGCCTCGCGCGAGGCGTCGTGCTGGTGCTGATTCTCGTCGTCCTTGGCGGACTGACCGAGCTGCCCCAGCAGGACTTCTGGCGCAACGCGCTGCTGCGGCCTTATGCCGTGCAGGGCGTGCACGAACTGAAACCCATGTTGCCCGATACGCTCGCGGCCTACGTTCACGTCTGATCATCAGCTGATCGGTTGTGACAGGGCCCGGGATTGTCAGGCGGCGCTGCCTCGCGGCACTCCGGCCGGACTCGACCGGCCGCCGCGATCCGACTGTTCGCGAGCTGTTACCGATTTCGCTTTTTTGAAGGACCTGCCATGTGCGGCATCGTAGGCGTAGTTTCCCGCTCTCCCGTCAACCAGCTCCTCTATGACGCGCTGCTGCTCCTGCAGCATCGCGGTCAGGACGCGGCCGGCATTGCCACCGCGAACGGCAGCACGTTCCACCTCCATAAGGCCAACGGCATGGTGCGCGACGTGTTCCGCACGCGCAACATGCGTAGCCTGCCCGGCACCTGCGGCATCGGTCAGGTGCGTTACCCGACGGCCGGCTCGGCGTCGAGCGAAGAAGAGGCCCAGCCGTTCTACGTGAACGCGCCGTTCGGCCTGATCCTCGCCCACAACGGCAATCTCACGAACTGGCAACAGTTGAAGGAAGAGATGTTCCGCGTGGATCGCCGCCACGTGAACACGAACTCCGACACCGAAGTGATGCTCAACGTGCTCGCGCACGAAGTGCAGCTCGCGACCACCGGTCTGCAACTCGACCCGGCCGCGCTCTTCAAGGCGGTCTCGGGCGTGCATCGCCGCGTGCGCGGCTCGTACGCGATCGTTTCGCTGATCGCGGGCTACGGCCTGCTGGCGTTCCGCGACCCGTTCGGCATCCGTCCGCTGTGCATCGGCAAGATCGAAACGCCGGAAGGCACGGAATGGATGGTGGCGTCGGAGTCGGTGGCGCTCGAAGGCATCGGTTTCGAGTTCGTGCGCGACGTGGAGCCGGGCGAAGCGGTGTTCATCGATTTCGACGGCAACCTGCATTCGCAGCAATGCGCCGAGAAGCCGAAGCTCAACCCCTGCATCTTCGAACTCGTGTACCTCGCGCGTCCGGACTCGGTGCTCGACGGCGTGCCGGTCTACAACGCGCGTCTGCGCATGGGCGACTATCTCGCGGAGAAGATCCAGCGCGAACTGCCCGACGTGAAGATCGACGTCGTGATGCCGATTCCCGATTCGTCGCGCCCCGCCGCGATGCAGGTGGCGAACAAGCTCGGCGTGGAATACCGCGAAGGCTTCTTCAAGAACCGCTACGTGGGCCGCACCTTCATCATGCCGGGCCAGGCGATGCGCAAGAAGTCGGTGCGCCAGAAGCTCAACGCGATGGGCATCGAGTTCAAGGGCAAGAATGTCCTGATCATCGACGACTCGATCGTGCGCGGCACGACCTCGCAGGAAATCGTGCAGATGGCGCGCGATGCGGGCGCGACCAAGGTGATCTTCGCCTCGGCGGCGCCGCCGGTGAAATTCCCGAACGTCTACGGCATCGACATGCCCACGCGCGGCGAGCTGGTCGCGCATGGCCGCACGGACGAAGAAGTGGCGCGCATCATCGGCGCGGATTACCTCGTGTATCAGGACGTGGAATCGCTCAAGCAGGCCGTGCGCGACATCAATCCCGAGATCGAGGAATTCGAGGCATCGTGCTTCGACGGCGAGTACATCACCGGCGACATCACGAGCGCCTATCTCGACAAAATCGAAACGGCGCGCCTCGCGCCGCAGGCGCAATCCGACCGCGACGCCGCGAGCGACGCGCAGGACGGCGGCTCGCGCTCGCAATTGCATCTGCAACTGTCGGTCGAATGAGTTGCGCGACGGGAAACGCCTGTGCGTTTCCCGTGTTAGCATGTGGGCTTGCGTCGATTTGATCTCAGCTTGCGGACGCGGGGCAACCCAAAACAGCTAAAGCGAACGGTGCAGCATTGGCCGCCGCTCATTTGCTACAGCGCCCCCGAATTCCCGAAAAGCCCGCTTCTGCCGACGCAAAGCGGGCTTTTTTGCGTTTGCGCGCGCCGCGCGCAGACCTGAAACACGGTTCTGGCTACGGAAAACACGAACATGGACGACAACCTCAACTTCGACACGCTGGCAGTTCGCTCGGGCACGCTGCGCAGCGAGTTCAACGAACATTCGGAAGCGCTCTACCTCACGTCGAGCTTCTGTTTCGGCAGCGCCGCCGAGGCCGCCGAGCGCTTCAAGAACTCGGAAACGGGCTACACCTACGCGCGCTTCACGAACCCGACCGTCACCATGTTCCAGGACCGCCTGGCCGCACTCGAAGGCGGCGAGGCCTGCATGGCCACGGCTTCGGGCATGGCCGCGATCATGTCGGTGGTGATGTCCGCGCTGCAGCAGGGCGATCACATCGTCAGTTCGCAGAGCATTTTCGGCTCGACGCTCGGCATGTTCTCGCAGATCTTCAGCAAGTTCGGCATCACGACCACCTTCGTCGATCCGACCGATCTCGACGCGTGGAAGAACGCCGTGCGTCCCGAAACGAAGATGTTCTTCCTCGAAACGCCGTCGAATCCGCTGACCGAAGTCGCCGACATCACGGCCGTCAGCAAGATCGCGAAGGAAGCGGGCGCGCTGTTCGTCGTCGACAACTGTTTCTGCAGCCCCGCGCTGCAACAGCCGCTCAAGCTCGGCGCCGACGTGGTGATGCACTCGGCCACCAAGTTCCTCGACGGTCAGGGTCGCGTGCTCGGCGGCGCGCTGGTGGGCTCGAAGCAGTTCATCATGGAGAAGGTGTTCCCGTTCGTGCGCAGCGCGGGCCCGACGCTCTCCGCGTTCAACGCGTGGGTGCTGCTCAAGGGCATGGAAACGCTCTCGCTGCGCGTGGAAAAGCAGTCGGCCAACGCGCTCGAAATCGCGCGCTGGCTGGAGGCGCATCCGTCGGTCAAGCGCGTCTACTACCCGGGCCTCGCCTCGCATCCGCAGCATGAACTGGCGATGCGCCAGCAGAAAGCGGGCGGCGCGATCGTCTCGTTCGAAGTGAAGGGCGACACGCCTGAGGAACAGCGCGCGAACGCATGGCGCGTGATCGACAACGCCAGGGTGTGCTCGATCACCGGCAATCTCGGCGATACGCGCACGACCATCACGCATCCGGCGACCACCACGCACGGCCGCATCTCGCCGGAAGCGCGCGCGGCGGCGGGCATCACCGAAGGGCTGATCCGTCTGGCCGTGGGCCTCGAAGATCCGCAGGACGTGCGCGGCGATCTCGCGCGCGGCCTCGGGCAGTGAGCGCGTCATGAGCGTCATCCGCGCGTTGTTCGTGTATCCCGTGAAGTCGTGCGGCGCGATCGCGCTCGATCACGCGCAGCTCGAAACGCAGGGCCTCGCGTGGGACCGTCACTGGATGGTCGTCGACGCGAACGGGCGCTTCGTTTCGCAGCGCGAATACGCGTCGATGGCGCGCATCGTGCCGGTGTTCGCGCAGGACGGCGTGCAGCTCTCGATGGACGGCGTGAGCGGCGGCCTGCACTTGCCGTTCGCGCCGCGCGGCGACGAGGCGCGTGTGCAGGCGACGGTCTGGGGCGACACCTTCGAGGCGCTCGACGAAGGCGACGAAGCCGCGCAATGGTTCACGCGCGCGCTCGGCGTGCCGGTGCGGCTCGTGCGTTTCGCGCACGACGTCACGCGTCTCGCGAGCAAGAAGTGGACGCTCGACCAGGACGCGCCCACGCAGTTCGCCGACGGCTTTCCGATTCTCGTGACGAGCGAGTCGTCGCTGGCCGAGCTGAACGCGCGGCTCGCGGCCAAGGGCGCGCCCGCGCT
Source organism: Paraburkholderia sp. SIMBA_027 (assembly GCF_046535315.1). Classification (NCBI taxonomy): domain Bacteria; kingdom Pseudomonadati; phylum Pseudomonadota; class Betaproteobacteria; order Burkholderiales; family Burkholderiaceae; genus Paraburkholderia; species Paraburkholderia sp. SIMBA_027. Next base: position 27,500 of record NZ_JAWRWY010000031.1, on the reverse strand, counting down.
GCCGATGAGCCGCTTTCGTCCGAACATCGTGGTCGACGGCGGCGAGGCGTTCGACGAGGACTTCATCGACACGCTGTCGATCGAAGACGAAGACGGCGGCGAAGCCGTGGTGCTGCGTTTCGTGAAGCCGTGCGCACGCTGCCCGATCACGACGATCGATCAGCTAAGCGGCGAGCGCGATGCGCAATGGCCCGCCGAGCCGCTCGACACCTTGCAGACCTTCCGCGCGGATGCGCGCGTGGACGGCGGTCTCACGTTCGGCCAGAACGCGACGGTGCTGGCGGGCGCGGGCAAACGTCTCGCGGTGGGCGCGCAGGCGCAGTGGGAATATCGCTTCGAGTGACGGGGTTGCCGTGGGTGAAGCGCGCGCGGCTCAATGCGGCAGCGCGCGCCACTGTCCGGGCGCGAGCCCGAAGCGCCGCGTGAACGCGTGCGTGAAGGCGCTCTGATCGCCGAAACCCACTTCGAGCGCGATGTCGGTCAGCGAATGGCGCGGATCGGCGAGCAGCGTGACGGCCGTATCCAGACGCAGCCGTTGCAGATAGCGATGCGGCGTTTCGCCGAATGCCTCGATAAACAACTGATGAAAGCGCCGCATGCCGAAGCCGCAATGCGCGGCCAGATCGGCGATACGCAGCGGCTGCGCGAGATGCGCGCGCAACCAGCGGTCGATGCGCGCGAAGTCGAGGCCTGCGGCGGCGTCGAATGCGCTATTGCCGGCGATGCCGGTTTGCGAGAGCACCGCGGCGCACAGGCGCGCCGACGCGTCCCAGTGAAAGCGCCGCGCGCGCAAGTCGTCGCCGGACGATGACGATCCGGAAACCGAAGACGTATCCAGCGACGCCGACAGATAACTCGCACCCGCCAGCACCGCGCGCTGCGCGATCTGGCGCACCAGCGCCGCGAGCGCGGGATCGATGCGCACGGCGCGCGCCGTGTCGAACAGACGCTCGGGAACCGCGAGTGAGGCCGCGGGCAAATCGAGCACGAGCTGGCGGTTTTCGCCGATGCCCGCATAGTCGTGCCGCGCGCCGGCCGGAATCAGCCACGCGGAGCACGGGTCGATGCGCTCGCCCACGCCGCCCACCGTCATCTCCATCGAACCGTCGAGACCGAGCACGATCTGGTGAAAGTCGTGCAGATCGGTTTCCTCGATGGCCCCGTACCGGCGCAGCTCGACGCCGGGCGCGGTAACGGGCGAATGATGATGCGGATTCATGGTGGCGAAAACGGTGGGCGCGCGAAGCCGACGCGCTTAGACGTCGAGCAGTTCCACTTCGAACACGAGCGTGGCGTTCGGCGGAATCACGCCGCCCGCGCCGCGCACGCCGTAGCCGAGTTGCGGCGGGATCGTGAGCTTGCGCACGCCGCCGACCTTCATGCCCTGGACGCCTTCGTCCCAGCCCTTGATGACCATGCCGCCGCCCAGCACGAAGGCGAACGGGTCGTTGCGGTCCTTGCTCGAATCGAACTTCTGGCCGTCCGTCAGCCAGCCGGTGTAGTGCACGCTGACGGTCTGGCCGGCGGTGGCTTCTGCGCCGGTGCCTTCGGTCAGGTCCTCGTACTTGAGGCCGGATGCGGTGGTCACGATAGACATGAAAGACTCCTGAATCGGAAAGGGTAAAAACGGTATTGTAGGCGGTTTGCAGGTTGCGCAGAGGGCGCGGGCGATAGCGACGGGCAACGTCGCGAGCCGCGCCGCGAGTCGCGTGGCGAGCCGCACTGCGATCATGCCGCTTCGGGCATGGCGCATGCGCGGCTTCCGGCGCGCCGCTGCCTGCCTATAATGGGGCCTGGCCGTACCGGAAGGGGACGGTCCGCCCGCAGCGGGCGATAGAAGAGGAATCCGATGGCGTCGACTTCACAAACCCGTACTGAACGCACGGCACGTCTGTGCGCCGAAGCCGCGCGCTTCATGCGCGACCACGTGCTCTCGCGTGTGTCGCACGATTTGCGCAGCCCACTGAACGCAATTCATAGCTGGGCCTATGTGCTCGAACGCAAGATCGACACAGCCGACGCCGCCGCGCAGCGCGCGCTGGCGGGCATCCGCACGGGTGTCGAGCAGCAGGTGCATCTGCTCGAAACGCTCGTCGATACGACCCGCGCCGAAACGCGCAAGCTCGCGATCGAACGCGGGCCGTTCGCGCTCGATGCGCTCGTCGACGAAGCCGTCAACGACGCGCGCGCCGCGCTCGGCGACGCGCGCGGCGTGAGCTACACGGTGCACGGCGCGGCCGTCGATCCGGCGGCGGCGAGCGTCGAAGCCGACCGCGAACGCCTCGCCCAGTCGCTCTGGCTGATGCTGGTGTTCGCGGCGGAAACCAGCGAGCCGGGCGCGCAGATCGCGCTGAATGTGAGCGCGACGGCCACCTCGGCGCAGTTCGAGGTCAAGTGGACGGCCAGTCCGCAGACGCTTCTCGACGGCGCGCTGCCGCACGTGCTCGAATCCTTCGCGCTCGCGCAGGCGGCCGAGCCGCAGGAGGCCGGGCGCGCCGCGTGGGTGCTCTCGCTGTGCCAGCGCGTGGCCGAGGCGCATGGCGGCCGTTTCGACGCGCAGCCGCTCGTGGCGGGCGAGACGGCCACGCTCACGCTCAGCGTGTCGGCGACCGGCGGCTGAATGGCGGCTGAACGGCGCGCCGGAATCGAGCAGCCGACACCCGGGCCGCCTGTGCGGCCCGCTTCGCGTCATACGCAACGGCATGTGAGCTGACGCAATCCCACCCGGCGTCGCGCCGATCGAAACGCCCGACTTAGCCTTACAGGCCGCTTGCACCCCTTATACTGATCGCTTCGTTTTCCGGAGCCCTATCTCTTGATGCAGGTTATCGCCCTGATCGGCGCGCTGTTCCTCGTAGCCCTCAACGGTTTCTTCGTCGCGGCCGAATTCGGTCTGGTCAAGCTGCGCGCCACGCGCGTGCAGTCCCTCGCGACGCAACACGGCATGCGCGGACGGCTGCTCGCCAAGGTCCACGGCCAGCTCGACGCCTATCTGTCCGCGTGCCAGCTCGGCATCACGCTCGCCTCGCTCGGCCTCGGCTGGATCGGCGAGCCCGCATTCGCGCAGCTGCTGGAGCCGGTGTTCGACATCGTCGGCATCCGCTCGCCCGAACTGATTCACGGCATCTCGCTGGTGTTCGCCTTCACGGTGATCTCGTTTCTGCACATCGTGGTGGGCGAGCTGGCGCCGAAGTCGCTCGCCATCCGCCAGGCGGAAAAGATCTCGCTGTGGTGCGCGGCGCCGCTCTATGGCTTCTACTGGACGATGTATCCCGCGATCTGGGCGCTCAATTCGAGCGCGAGCGCCGTGCTGCGCCTCGCGGGCCTGTCGTCGGAACACGGCACCGAAGCGCACTATTCGACCGACGAACTCAAGCTGATCCTGCGCAGCCGCCGCACCGCCGCGCAAGCCGAAGCCGACGCGCACGCGCACGCGAACGGTCAAGCAAGCGGCCACGCGAACGGTCACGCCCAAGGCCGCGAAGCGGCCACGGGGCAAGCCCAGATGCGCTCGCCGCGCCGCTCGCAGGCGTCGCTCGCGCAGGCCGCGAACAACTGGAGCGCCGACGAGTGGAACGCGCTCGCGCATTCGCTCGACTTCTCGCGCCTCACGGTTTCCGACCTCATGCGTCCGACGCACGAAATGGTGGGCCTGCGCCGCGACGTGCCGCTCAAGGACAACATGCAGATCGTGGCGCGCCATCGCTTCAGCCGCTATCCGCTGTTCGAGGACGGCAGCGGCGAAGAAGTCGTCGGCCTGATTCACCTGAAGGATCTGCTGCTCGCGCGCGAGGCCGGCCACGCGCTCGACGACCTCGGCAAGTTCGTGCGCCCCGTGCAGTACGTGAAGCCCGAAACGCCCGCGCTCGCGCTGTTCCGCCGCTTTCGCAAGGGCGCGCCGCATTTCGCGCTGGTGGGCCGCAAGGGCCAGCGGCCGAACGGCTTTCTCACGCTCGACAATCTGCTGGGCGCGCTGGTGGGCCAGATTCACGACGAATTCCATCAGGCCGATACCGACTGGACCCGCATGGACGACGGCACGCTGATGGGCCGCGGCAGCCTGCCGGTGGTGTCGCTCGAACAGGCGCTCGGCATCGATATCGACGAAGGCCGCGCGGAATCAGTGGGCGGCCTCGTGATTCACGCGCTCAACGACTTGCCGACCGAAGGTCAGCGCGTGTCGTTCGATCGCTTCGACATCGTCGTGAAGAAAATGAAGGGACCGCGCATCGTGCTCGTGCGCGTGTATCCGAAGGATCTCGAAGACGAGGGCGGTTAAGCGCATCCTCAAGCGTCCTCGCGCGCGAGATTCGACAGCACGACGACCGGCAACGCGGCGAGCGCGTCGCGCAGATACAGCAGCGGTTCCTGAGCATCGTGCGTGATCGTGTGACTCGCGTCGCTGAGCCAGTCGTGCAGCGCCGTGGCCGTGCAGGTTTTCGGCAACACCACGGCCGTGTCTTCCCAGCGTTCGGGCGCGACGCGCGGCGTGTCGTCGTCGAGCAGCGCCGCCGCGTGGCGCGTGCCGATCACGACGGCCCACGCATCGCCGTGGCGGCGCGCGAACGCAATCGCATGCGCAGCCTGCGCGCCGCGCACTTCCAGCGGCACATACTCCCCTTCCCGCAGCAATCCCGGCGCGCGAGCGCGCAGCGCGAGCACGCGCCGGATCGTCGCCTGCTTCACGTGCGCGTCGCGCCACTGCGCGAGCTTCGCGGCGGGCGTGTCGTGGTCGAGCGCCGCGGCGCGCCGCGCGTAATCGACGGGCCGCCGATTGTCGGGATCGACGAGACTGAAGTCCCAGAACTCGGTGCCCTGATACAGATCGGGCACGCCCGGCGACGTGAGCCGCAGCACCGTCTGCAAGAGCGTATTCACGGCCCCGGCCGGCGCGACGCGCGCGACGAACGCCGCGAGCGCATGCAGAAAACCTTCGCGACGCTGCGGCGCGAGAATATCGAATAAAAACGCCTGGCAATCCGATTCATAGGCTTCGTCGGGCACGAGCCAGTTGGTGCGCAGCTTCGCTTCGCGCAGCGCTTTCAGCTGCCATTGCGCGACGCGTTCGGCGAGCGCGCGCACGCCCGTTTCGTCGCCGGGATCGAGATCGGGCGGCCAGCAGCCGACCAGCGTCTGATACAGCATCGCTTCCGCCGTGGGGCCGGGCGACCATTGCGCGGGCGGCGCGGCGTCGTTGCGTCGCTGCGGCTGATTGAGCGTCGACCACGCGCGCAAGGTCGCGTTCCATTCCGGCGCGATCTCGCTGAGCACGGCGAGACGCGCGCGCACGTCCTCGCCGCGCTTGTGATCGTGCGTGGCCGTGGCGAGCAGCGCGTAGGGCACGCGGCGCTGACGTTGCTGATTGGCCGCGTGGAAGTCGGCGGCGCTCATCGCGAAGTCGTCGGGATCGGCGCCCACTTCGTTGCGCGAAAGCAGCCGTCCGTAGCGATACAGCGCGGTGTCCTCCGTGGCCTTGGCCGCGAGCGGCGCGCTCAGTTGCGAGAACAGCGCAAGCGCGGTGCGCTGGGCGATCAGCGCATGACTGAGCGGCGCGGGCGCGCTGCTTTGCGCGGCGTTTTTCGGCGAGTTGCGTGCGGCGTTTTTCGCGCCGGACGCATGCTGCTGCGCGTGGCTGTTGGCGCCGCCTGAACCGTTGGGCCGTGCGGGTTTGTTGCCGTTGCCATTCGCGCTATCGGGCGCGCGCGCACCGAGCCACGCGTCGACCTGATCGAGCGCGAGACGGCTCGCGCGCGGCAGCGCCTCGCGCGCCGCCTCCAGCGCCACGTTGAAATAGCGGTTGTCGGTCGCGCCGCGCAAACCGTTGACCGGATAGATGCGATACACCGGGAAATGCATCGCAAGCTGCGCGGCGACGCGATGCACGGTGGCATACGTGAAGTCGCGCGTGCCCGGCTGCTCGCGCGCGATGCGATGCAGCGCGCGTGCCGCGTGATCGAGTTCGGCGGCGAGATACGCGGTGAGGATTTCGCGGCGCGCGTCGAGCGCCACGCGCGCGAACGGCGCGTCGTCGCCCGAGATCGCAGCCCAGCTCTCGGCGAGCGGCGCGGCGCCCGCCGGATCGTGCAGCAGCGCGCCCACGTCGTTCATGAAGTCGTAACCGGTCGTGCCTTGCACGGGCCAGTCTTCGCGCAGCGCCTCGCCGCGCGCGAGAATTTTCTCGACGACGATATACGGCACCGTCGCGCGCAACGACGCGAGCCGCTGGCGCAGCCGCTCGCAATACTCGCGCGGATCGGCGAGCCCGTCGATATGGTCGATGCGCAGGCCGTCGATCACGCCGTCCGCATACAGACGGAACACGAGCTTGTGCACGGCTTCGAACACGTCGTGCCGCTCGACGCGCACGCCCGCGAGCGCGGTCACGTCGAAAAAGCGCCGCCAGTTCACTTCGTCGGTGGCGGTGCGCCACCACGCGAGGCGAAAGTGCTGGCGCTCCAGCAGCCGATGCAGCCTGTCGCGCGGGACCGGATCGGCGCTTGCATAGGATTCCAGAGCAAATTCGATCGGGTCGGTGCCTTCGCGTTCGACGAACGCGCGCAGCGCGTCGCGCGCGGCGCTCGCGCGGGTCTGGTCCTCGGGCTGCGTGGTCAAACCCTGGAACGCGCTCGCGAGCGTGGCGAGATCGGCGCGATCCGCCGATTGCAGGATCGCGGCGTAATCGGTCGGGCAGATCGGGCAGACGTGCGGGCCGTACTGCACGTAAAAGCGCGCGTGGGCCGCGTCGAATTTCAGTTCGATGCGGCCCGCCGCGAGTTCCTCGCCGTACTGCGCGCCGAGAAACGGCATCAGCACCTTGCCGCGCAGCGCGGGGTCGGGCGAATGCCAGTCCACATCGAAATGCCGGGCGTAGGCGCTGTGCCGTCCCCATTCGAGGATGTCGAGCCACCACGCGTTGTGCGCGCCGCCCACGCCCATGTGGTTCGGCACGAAATCGACGATCAGGCCCATGCCGCGCGCGTGCACCGCCTCCGCGAGACGACGCAGCGCCGCTTCGCCGCCGAGTTCCGCGCTGACCGCCTGATAGTCGACCGTGTCGTAGCCGTGCATCGAGCCGGGCTGCGCGGTCGTGACGGGCGACAGGTAGAGATGGCTCACGCCGAGCGCGGCGACATAGTCGAGTTGCGCGAGCGCGTCGTCGAAGGTGAAGCCGTGATGAAGCTGCAGGCGCAGCGTCGCGCGGGGAAGTGTCATGGCGTGGGCGGACCGGAGGGCGTGGCGCTGAGGGTGTCGGTTGAAGCGGTTTGCGATGCGTCTGGCGATGAATCCGCGGATTCATGCGCCGATTCATGCGCGGATACAGGCGCCGTCTCGCGCGCGTGCACGATGGTGCTCACGCGTTGCGCGACGGCGGCGTCGGCGTAAAGCGTATCGACGGGCAAGGGCAAACGCTGACGCCAGTTCGGATGCTCGTCGATCGAGCCCGGCAGATTCGGCTGATCGACGAGACCGAGCAGATCTTCGAGCGGACAGGTGACGAGCGGACTCGCGCTCGCCGCCACGTAGCCGAGCGCGCCGGCGACCGGCAGCGCGTCGAGCGGCGCATCGGACGGCGGCGCGGCGGCTTCGCGCGGCGCGAAACCGGTGTCCTGCAGCGCGTGCCAGAGTGCGTCGCGATCGGCGGCGCGCTGCGCGTGTTCAAGCGCGACGGGATCGCGCCCGTCCGCGCGCGGCAAGGTCTGGCCGATGCGGTTGCGCCAGTCGATATCGGCGCCGCGCCACCAGCCCGCGACGGTCGGCAGATCGTGCGTGGTGGTGGTCGCCACGCCGTGCGGATCGTAGCGCGCGGGCGCGAGAAAGCCGCCGCCGTCGCGCTCGAACCACAGCACGCGAATGCCGTAGAGCGCATGCGACGCGAGCCGTTCGCGCAACCCAGGCGGCACGGTGCCGAGATCCTCGCCGATCACGATCGCGCGATGCCGCCACGATTCGAGCGCGATCAGGCGCACGAGATCGTCGAACGGATAGCGCAGATACGCGCCGTGTTTCGCGCTCTCGCCTTCGGGCACGAGCCACAGGCGGCGCAAGCCGAGAATGTGGTCGATGCGCACGCCGCCCGCATGCGCGAACGCGGCGCGCAGCATGTCGATGAAGGCGCGAAAACCGGTGTTGTGCATCGCGCGCGGCGAGAACGTCGTGAGTCCCCAGCTTTGTCCGGCCTGATTGAAGATGTCGGGCGGCGCGCCGACCGAGACGCGTTGCAACATGTCCTGCGGCAGCGACCACGCATGCGAGCCCGCACCGTCGCAACCGACGGCGAGATCGGCGACGAGGCCGATCGACATCCCCGCTTCGCGCGCCTCGCGTTGCGCGCGCGCGAGCCCTTCGGCGGCGAGCCATTGCAGGAAGCGATGAAAGTCCACTTCGCGGCGATGCTCGGTCGCGAAGGTCGCGACCGCCGCGCTGCGCGGATCGCGCAGCGTCTCGGGCCAGTCGCGCCAGTGGCGCAGACCTTCGGGGCCGCTGAGCATCGCGGCTTGCAGCGCCTCGAAGCGCGCGTGGTCGTCGAGCGCCTGGCCGCCGCGCGCGCAGAACGCGTCGAACGCGGCGGCGCGCGGCGAGCCGCTGTTGCGCTCGTCGGCGTCGAAACGGTCGAACAGCGCGCGCAACACCTTGAGCTTGAGCGGCTGGGCGCGCGGCCAGTCGATCTGCGGCAGCGCTTCGAGTTCGCGCCACGCGTCCTCCGCGTGCGCGGCGACGATGGCGTCGTGCGCCGCCTGCGCGCCGAACACGGCCGCCGGATCGATATGCGCGACATTGAGCCAGAGCCGCGACGACGGCGCATACGGACTGAAATGCCCCGGCTCGGCGCTGAACATCGCGTGCGTGGGACTGACCGCGACCGCCTGCGCGCCGCGCTGCGCGCTCTGCGTCGCGAGCGTCGCGAGCGCGCTGAAGTCGCCGATGCCGCCATCGCCATGACGGCGCAGTCCATACAGTTGCGCGGCGACGCCCCACAGCGGCGGCACGCGCGCGCCCGCGCCGCGATGCGCGCGCCACGCGTCGCCGACACGCCAGCAATGCGGCGGCGCGACCGCAATCGTCAGGCGATGATCGTTGACCGTGAGCGTGTGATAGCCGGGCTCGGAGAGCGGCGCGAGCAGCGCGGGCTCGCCCTTGGGCATCGTGAAGCGGCCTTCGATATGCTCGCCGTTTTCCAGATCGATCCGATAGTGGCTGCCCGAACGCACCGCCGAGGGCGGCAACTCGATCGCGCTTTCGTACTCGGCGGTGATGAGCGGCGGCAGACGGCGCGTCGATTGCTCGGCGTTCAGCAGCGAGGTGCTGTGGCGCAACTGCGTGGCGTTCGCGCAGGGCAGGCCCGCGCATTCGAGCAAGGCGGCGAGCGTGCTGTCGGGCACGCGCTGCATGACGCCGTGGGCGTCGGACCATTCGACCTCGAAGCCCGCGCGGCGGGCGAGGGCTTCCAGCGTGTCGCTGCGGCGCGCGGTGCTCATGCGTGCGGCTCCTCGCGGCGGACTTCGCGTGCATCGTGATGCAGCGCGTAATCGGGCACGTCGCCGGTCAGCCAGGCCACGCACGCGCGCTCGGGCAGCACGCCGTTGTCGGTGAGATCGCGTGCGCGCGGCGGCGTTTCGAACACGACCATGCCTTCGGGCGCGCGTTCGAGGCGCACGCATTCGTGGCCGAGATTCAGCGCGATCGTGTAGATCTCGCCGTCGTCGAGACGCCAGCGCGCGATCAGCGCCGCGCGGCGCGGCGTGTTGCCGTCGCCGCCGCCGTCATGGCGATCGTCGGCGAGCACGGTGGCGCCGAGCGCGCGCGCGTGACGCAGACGCGGCATCAGCAAACGCCCGCGCACCGCGAGCGCCGACTTGTAGAAGTGCATCCAGTCGAGCCGGTCGCCGTCGAGCGGCGCATTGGACGACTGCTCGGGCGACTGTACGGGCGGCGACGAGTTCTCGAACGTGCGCACGTCGTTCGGATCGGGGATCTGCTCGCGGCGCGTGGCGTCGGTGAAGGCGGCAAACGCCTTGAATTCACGCCGACGGCCTTCGCGCACCGCATCCGCGAGATCGCCTTCGAAGGCGGTGAAGAACTGGAACGGTTGCGTCGAGCCGTATTCCTCTTCCATGAACAGCAGCGGAATCTGTGGCGAGAGCAGCAGCAAGGCCGTGGCTGCGCGCAGCGCGTCGTCGTCGTTGGCGAGCGTGCGCAGACGGTCGCCGAACGCACGGTTGCCGATCTGATCGTGGTTCTGCAGGAACATCACGAACGACGTGGGCGACAGATGCGCGCTCGGCTCGCCGCGCGGCCGGCCGTCGTGGACCGGTGAAGGCTCGCCCTGATACGCGAAACCCTCGCCGAGCACGCGCGCGAGCTGCGCGATCGGATGATCGGCGAACGCGCGGTAATAGCCCTCCGATTCGCCGGTGAGCATCACGTGCAGCGTGTGATGCGCGTCGTCGTTCCATTGTGCGGTGAAATGCGATTCCAGCAGATTCGCTTCGTTGTGCTCGTTTTCGAGCACGAGATGGACGTGACGGCCGGGCTCCACGCGCGCGCGCACGTGGTCGGCGAGTTCGCGCAGCCAGTCGGGATTGTCGATGGCGTGCACGGCGTCGAGTCGCAGTCCGTCGAAGCGATATTCGTTGAGCCAGTAGAGCGCGTTGTCGCTGTAGAAGTCGCGCACTTCGGGACGCTCGAAGTCGAGCGCATCGCCCCACGGCGTGCGTTTTCCGGCCTTGAAAAAGGGCTTCGCGTACTGGCCGAGCCAGTTTCCGTCCGGGCCGAAGTGGTTATAGACCACGTCGAGCAGCACCTGCAGGCCGTGACCGTGGGCGGCGTCGATCAGCGCCTTGAGTTCGTCGGGCGTGCCGTAGGCCGCGTGCGGCGCGTAGGGCAGCACGACGTCGTAGCCCCAGCCGCGTTCGCCGGGAAAGTCGTTCAGCGGCATCAGTTCGATGGCGGTGACGCCGAGTTCCGCGAGCGCGGGCAGGCGGTTCATCACGCCCGCGTAGCCGCCCAGCGCGCCCACGTGCAGCTCGTAGAGCACGGTTTCTTCCCACGGACGGCCTTGCCAGTTCGCGTGGCGCCAGGCGAACGCGCGCGCATCGACGACCTGGCTCGGGCCGTGTACGCCTTGCGGCTGAAAGCGCGAAGCGGGGTCGGGCACGAGTTGTTGTCCGTCGATCCGGTAGCGGTACAAGGCGCCCGGCGCGCACGGCGCCTGCGCCTCGAACCAGCCGTTGTGCGAGGGCGTCATGTCGAGCGGCGCGCTCGCGGCGGCGCTGCCGTCGGCCGTCTCGAAGACGATCTGCACCGCGCTGCACGACGGCGCCCAGAAGCGAAAGCGCGTGTGCGGTTTGCCCGGCGCGACGCCCGTCAACTGCGCGCCGAACGGCAGGCAATGCGAATAGTGGCGGATGGGCGAATCATGCGAAAGCGGGGACATGGCCGATTCCTGTAGCAGATTCCTGAGCTATCGAGCTGCGTTTTCCTGCGCGGCGTGCGGTTGGCGCGGGTCGGGCGGCGGCGTCCTCGCGGACGCGGCGCCGTCGTGCCCGCTCTCGTGCGCCGCGTGCGCGCCGTGCGCGGGCCGCGCGCACAACACCACCAGCGCGTGCGCGGCGACTTCGAAGCTGGCGTCGTAGAGCGCGTGCGGCGCGTCCTCGGGGTGCGCGGTGTCGAGCAGCGCGCTCCACGCGAGGCGCGGCGCGGGCGTGCTGAACGTCACCGCCTGCGAGGACGCGTTCAGCATCATCAACAATACTTCGATTTCGCCGTCGAGTCCCGGGCCCGCGCGCCGCACCGCGAACGCGCGCGCTTCGGGGTCCTGCCACGCCGCGGGCGTGAGCCGCTCGCCGTGTTCGTCGAACCAGTCGATGTCGTGCACGTCGGGCATCACCTCGCGGTCGCCGAACAGGAACCGTGCTTCGCGCAGCAAGGGATGATCCCGGCGCAGCGCGATCGCGCGTGCGCAGAACGCGGTCATCGCTTCGCCTTGCGGCGTCGCGGCGAGCGCCCAGTCGACCCAGGAAATTTCGTTGTCCTGGCAGTACGCGTTGTTGTTGCCTTGCTGCGTGCGGCAGGTTTCGTCGCCGGCCAGCATCATCGGCGTGCCGAGCGCGATGCAGAGCGTGGCGAACATCGAGCGCGCGACGCGTGCGCGCGTGTCGAGTATCGCCGGATCGTCGCTCGGGCCTTCGACGCCCCAGTTCGCGCTCCAGTTCTCGTTGTGGCCGTCGCGGTTCTCCTCGCCGTTCGCATCGTTATGTTTGCGCTCGTACGACACGAGATCGGCGAGCGTGAAGCCATCGTGCGAGGTCACGAAATTCAGCGAGGCCCAGGGGCGGCGCTTGCGCTTGTCGAACAGATCGGCAGAACCGGTGAGCCGCGCGGCGAGATCGGCGCGCTGCGCGGGCGCGCCGCGCCAGTAGCGGCGCACGCTGTCACGATAGCGGTCGTTCCATTCGCCGAATCCGGGCGGATGATTGCCGAGCTGATAGCCGCCCGGCCCCACGTCCCACGGCTCGGAAATCAGCTTGACCTGCGAGAGCACGGGGTCCTGGCGCAGCACGTCGAAGAAACCGCTGTCGGGATTGAAACCGTGCGGCTCGCGTCCGAGCGTGACGCCGAGATCGAAACGAAAGCCGTCGATGCGATACGACGTGGTCCAGTAGCGCAACGAGTCGGCGACCATCTGCAGCACGCGCGGATGCGACAGATTGAGCGTGTTGCCGCAACCCGTGTCGTTGATCAGATGGCGTTCGTCACCGGGCACGCAGCGGTAATAGCTCGCGTTGTCGAGACCGCGCCAGGAGATCGTCGGGCCGACTTCGCCGCCTTCGCAGGTGTGGTTGTAGACCACGTCGAGCAACACTTCGATGCCGGCCGCGTGCAGCTGGCGGATCGCGATGCGCATTTCGTCGGTGTCGTGGCCCGCGAGATACGAGGGCTCGGGCGCGAAAAACGCCGCCGAGTTATAGCCCCAGTAATTGCGCAAGCCGCGCTCGACGAGAAAGCGCTCGGAAAGAAACGCGTGCACGGGCAGCAGCTCCACGGCGGTCACGCCCAGCTTGTGCAGATGCTCGATGAAATACGGCGAGCCGAGCGCGGCGAAGGTGCCGCGCTGATGGCTGCGCAAATCGCGGCGCAGCATCGAAATGCCGCGCACATGCGTTTCGTAGATGACGGTCTCGCTCCACGACGTGTTGGGCCGCTGATCCTGCGACCAGTCGAAGGTGTCGTGCGTGACGACGGCCTTGGCCATCGCGGGCGCGGAGTCGCGCCGCTCGAGCGAGAGATCGGCGCGGTTCGAATGCACGCGATAGCCGTACAGCGTGTCGGACCAGCGGATCTGGCCGACGAGACGGCGCGCGTACGGATCGAGCAGCAGCTTGTGCGGATTGAAGCGATGGCCTTCGTGCGGCTGATACGGGCCGTGCGCGCGAAAGCCGTACACGGTGCCCGGATGCGCGTCGGGCAGATAGCCGTGCCAGATTTCGTCGGTGCATTCGGGCAGCTTGTAGCGCATGCGTTCCTTGCGGCCGGTCGGGTCGAAAATGCACAGCTCGATGCGCCACGCGTGCGCCGAGAACACCGCGAAGTTGGTGCCCAGCCCGTCCCACGTCGCGCCGAGCGGGTAGGGCGCGCCGGGCAGCAGCCGGTCGGGCATGCCGTTAGCCATATCGATGCTCCTTCTGCTGATTCTTGTATTGCATCGGATTCCTGATGAATTTCGCGTGTGCCCCTGTCAACGTCGCAAGCGCAGGATCAGCGTGCCGAGCGGCGGCAGCACGAGCGCCGCCGATTGCGGCCGGCCGTGGCTCGGCACCGGTTCGGTCGAGACCAGCCCGCCGTTGCCGATGTTCGCGCCGCCGTAGACTTCCGCGTCGCTGTTGAGCGCTTCTTCCCACTGCCCCGGCTGCGGCATGCCGATGCGATAACCGTGGCGCGGCACCGGCGTGAAATTGCAGACGACGACGATCTCGTTGCCCGCGCCGTCGACGCGCCGCCACGCGAGCACGCTGTTCTCGCTGTCGTCGGAAACGAGCCATTCGAAACCGCCCGGCTCGGTGTCGAGCACGTGCAGCGCGGGTTCGTCGGCATAAAGACGATTGAGGTCGCGCACCAGTGCTTGCACGCCGCGATGCAGCGGGTCGTCGAGCAGATTCCAGTGCGGCGTGCCGTCGTGATCGAACTCCGCCATCTGCCCGAACTCGCCGCCCATGAACAGCAGTTTCTTGCCCGGATGCGCCCACATGAAGCCGAAATACGCGCGCAGGTTGGCGAACTTCTGCCAGCGGTCGCCGGGCATCTTGCCGAGCAGCGAGCCCTTGCCGTGCACCACTTCGTCGTGCGAGAGCGGCAGCACGAAACGCTCGGACCACGCATAGACCATCGCAAACGTCATCTCGTGATGGTGATAGCGGCGATGCACGGGGTCTTCGTGCATGAAGTGCAGCGTGTCGTGCATCCAGCCCATGTTCCACTTGAACTGGAAGCCGAGGCCGCCGTCCTCGGGACGCGCGGTCACGCCCGGCCACGCGGTCGATTCTTCGGCGATGGTGATGACGCCGGGCCGCTGCGGCACGTACTGCGTTTCGTGATTGAGGCGCTTGAGGAAGGCGATCGATTCCAGATTCTCGCGGCCGCCGTACATGTTCGGCACCCACTCGCCCTGCGCGCGAGAATAGTCGCGATAGAGCATCGAAGCGACGGCGTCGACGCGTAGACCGTCGACGTGATAGCGCATCAGCCACGCGAGCCCCGACGCGATCAGGAACGCGCTCACCTCGCGGCGGCCGAGGTTGTAGATCATCGTGTTCCAGTCGGGGTGATAGCCCTCGCGCGGATCGGCGTGTTCGTAGAGCGCGGTGCCGTCGAATTCGATCAGGCCGTGCGCGTCGTTCGGAAAGTGCGCGGGCACCCAGTCGAGAATCACGCCGAGCCCGGCTTCGTGCGCGCGGTCGACGAACGCCGCGAAGTCGAGCGGCGAGCCGAGACGCGCCGTGGGCGCGAACTGCGAAAGCGGTTGATAACCCCACGATCCGCCGAACGGATGCTCGGCCACCGGCAGCAATTCCAGATGCGTGAAGCCCATGCCCTGCGCGTAGGGAATCAGGCGGTCGGCGAGCGCGCGCCAGTCGGGCGCGGGCGCGTCGGCGCCCTGCGTGGGCAGCCAGGACGACGCATGCACTTCGTACACCGAGATCGGCGCGCGCGCGTTCTGGCGTTCGGCGCGCCCTTGCAGCCAGTCGTGATCGTGCCAGGCGAAATGATCGAGCGCGTCCACGGGCGCGACCACCGACGCCGTGGCGGGCGGCGCTTCGGTCTGGAACGCGCAGGGATCGGCCTTGAGCGGCAACACCTCGCCGCGCGCGCCGAGGATCTCGAACTTGTAGCGCGCGCCCGCGGCCACGCGCGGCACGAACAGTTCCCACACGCCCGCTTCGTGACGCAGCCGCATCGGATGGCGTCGTCCGTCCCACGCGTTGAAGTCGCCGACCACGGAGACGCGTTGCGCGTTCGGCGCCCACAGCGCGAAGCGCACGCCCGGCACGCCGTCGTAGACGAGCGGCCGCGCGCCGAGGCATTCGAGCACGGCATACGGGTCGCCGTCGGCGAGTCGATGCAGCGCTTCCTGCGGCAGTTGCGCGCCGAACGAATAGGGATCTTCGACTTCCTGCGCCACGCCATGCCAGTCGATATCGAGCCGATACGCCACGCCTTCCGCGATCGGTCCGGCGAACAGTCCGGCGGGATGCACGCGCGTGAGTTCGCCGAGCGTATGCGCGCGGTCGCGCGCGAGCACGCGCACGCGCGAGGCGTTCGGCAGCCATGCGCGCACGTATGGCGCGCCGTCGACCCAATGCATCCCGAGCACGGCGAACGGATCGCGATGACGCGCGTGGATCAGCGCGTCGATGTCGTGATGATGCAGGCCGGCGTCCGGGGCGCGCTCAGGCATGTCCGCTTCCTCCCGTGTGGGTGTGAGTATGGGTTGGCGTCTGGCCGAGCAAACGGCTCGCGAGCGCGGCGAGGCCACGCACCGGCAGGCCCAGCCACGAAGGCCGGTTGGCCGCTTCGTAGCGGATCTCGTAGGCCGCCTTCTCGATCAGGAACAGGTCGAGCAGCGCCTGTTCGTGCGATGCGCCGACGAGCGTGAGCGGCGCGTTGGCGACCGCCGCGCGGTACTGGCTCAGGAAAGTTTCGGCGGCGTGGCCGCGGAAGCGCTCGAACAGCGCGCGCTTGCGCTCGGCGATCTGCTGCGGCGCGCTTTCGGTCGTCGATTGCGCGGCGGCGTTCGCGTACGACAGCGAGCGCAACAGGCCCGCGACGTCGCGCAGCGAACATTGCTTCGTGCGCCGGTATTCGAGCGAACGCGCGGGCTCGCCTTCGAAGTCGATCAGATACGCGTCGCCTTGCGCGAGCAGCACCTGGCCCAGATGGAAGTCGCCGTGAATGCGGATGCGCCACGCGGCGGCGTCGAGCGGCACGAGCGTGTCCACATTGGCCAGCAGCGCGTCGCGGCGCTCGATCAGGCTGCGCGCGAGTTCCTTCGTGTCGGCGTCGAGCGTGTGGTCGTCGTCGCCGATATGCTGCGCCACGATGTCGAGCGCCGTCACGAGCATCTTGCGCGCGTCGCCGACCCACTGGCGCACGTCGTCAGGCGTCGCGGCCTCGGGCGCGAAGGCGGAATCGGCTTCGTCGTCGTCGGGCAGCGCGAGCACGGCGTGCAGTTCGCCCAGACGCTTGCCGATCGCACCGATCACGGCGGCGTAGTTCTGCATCACCTCGTCTTCGTGGGCCTGATCCTGCTCGCCGGTTTCGCCGTCGTCGGCGGCGAGCGCGAGTTCGTCGATCGTGCGGCGCAGATAATCGAGCGCCCATTCCCACGCGTCGCCCTGGTTGTCGATGAAGCCTTGCAGGATCGCGAGCGTATGCGGCACGCCTTGCGGATCGACGCGCACCACTTCGCCATAGAGCGGCGCGGTGTTCGCATAGCCGAGCTTCGTCAGATGGCGGCTCATTTCCGCTTCCGGATGCACGCCCGCCATCAGGCGGCGCACGAGTTTGAGCACCAGCGTTTCGGCGATGATCAGCGAACTGTTGCTCTGTTCGGCGGCAAGCCAGCGGATCTCGGGTTCATCGCCGAGATCGAGTTCCTCGATGCGATCGGTCGGCTCGAAACGGATCGTGCTGCCTTGCACGGTCGGCACCTGCGCGCGCTCGCGCAGCTTGCGCAGCACGCCGTAGGCGAACCACGGCAGCGCGAAGGCATCGGTCAGATAACCGATCGTGCGCCCGCGCCGCACGCGCGAGAGCGCGAGCTGGATGTGTAGCGGCGTGGTGGTGTCCGCGCCCCAGGTGATCGCGATCGGCAGGACGTAGCGTTCGGTCGCGCCGTCGGCGAGTTCGGCTTCGATCTCCGTGAACGCGAAGCCCGCACCCGTGATGGTCGTGAGCGCCGCGAGCCGCACCGAGCGCAGCGGCTTGTCTTTCGACGCGAACCAGCGACGCCGCGACAGCCACGACGGCAGCACTTCCGATTCGAGCAGGCGCACGTTTTCGGGCGTGGCGCCGGTCTGTCCTTCGCGGATCACCACGGTCACGAATTCGGGCAACTGCTCGGACGCCGGCTGGCTCCACGACGGACGCTGGCTGCCCGGACACAGCAGGAACCACAGGAAACCGTAGGGCGGAAAAGTCAGCAGATACGGCAACTGGCCGATCGGCGGAAACACCGAATCGGCCGTCATTTCCACAGGCGCGGTGCCGGCGAATTCGGACAGATCGAGTTCGACCGCTTGCGGCGCGCGCGAGAGATTGGCGACGCACAGAATGGACGGCTCGCCCGGCATCTCGCGCAGATACGCGAGGATCTTGCGATTCGCGGGCCGCAGAAAGCGGATCGTGCCGCGCCCGAACGCCTGCTTCGAGCGGCGCGTGGCGAGCATGCGGCGCGTCCAGTTGAGCAGCGAATGCGGATCGCGGCTTTGCGCTTCCACGTTGATCGCATCGTAGCCGTAGAGCGAGCCCATCAGCGGCGGCAGCACGAGCTGTTCGGGATCGGCGCGCGAAAAACCGCCGTTGCGATCCGACGACCACTGCATCGGCGTGCGCACGCCGTCGCGGTCGCCGAGGTGAATGTTGTCGCCCATGCCGAGTTCGTCGCCGTAATAAATCACGGGCGTGCCGGGCATCGAGAGCAGCAGCGAATTGATGAGTTCGATGCGGCGGCGGTCGCGTTCCATGAGCGGCGCGAGACGGCGACGAATGCCGAGATTCAGCCGCGCGCGCCGGTCGCTCGCATAGGTGTTCCAGAGATAGTCGCGCTCGGAATCGGTGACCATTTCGAGCGTGAGTTCATCGTGATTGCGCAGGAAAATCGCCCACTGGCAACTGGGCAGCAGATCCGGCGTCTGCTTCATGATGTCGATGATCGGAAAGCGGTCCTCGCTCGCGATCGCCATGTACAGACGCGGCATCAGCGGAAAGTGGAACGCCATGTGGCATTCGTCTTCGTTGCCGAAATATTCCTGCACGTCCTCGGGCCATTGATTCGCTTCGGCGAGCAGCATCCGATTGGGATAATGCTCGTCGATGGTCGCGCGAATCTTCTTCAGAATCGCATGCGTTTCGGGCAGGTTCTCGTTGTTGGTGCCTTCGCGTTCGACCAGATACGGCACGGCGTCGAGCCGCAATCCGTCGATCCCCATGTCGAGCCAGAAGCGCATCACCTGGAGCACTTCGCGCAGCACGGCGGGATTGTCGAAATTCAGGTCGGGCTGGTGCGAATAGAAACGGTGCCAGTAATACGCGCCCGCGACGGGATCGTGCGTCCAGTTCGACGGTTCCGTGTCGATGAAGATGATGCGCGTGCCCTGATAACGTTGATCGGTATCGGACCACACGTAGTAGTTGCGATGATTCGAGCCGGGCTTCGCGCGCCGCGCGCGCTGAAACCACGGATGCTGATCCGAGGTGTGATTGATGACCAGTTCGGTGATCACGCGCATGCCACGCGCGTGCGCTTCCTGAATGAAGCGGCGCACGTCGGCGAGCTGGCCGTAGTCGGGATGCACGTTGCGATAGTCGGCGATGTCGTAGCCGTCGTCGCGGCGCGGCGACGGATAGAACGGCAGCAGCCAGATCGCGGTCACGCCGAGCGAGGCGATGTAATCGAGCTTGGAAAGCAGGCCCGCGAAATCGCCCACGCCGTCGTTGTTCGCATCGAAGAACGACTTCACGTGCACCTGATAGATCACCGCATCCTTGTACCAGTGCGGGTCGTCGGAGAGCGGCGAGGGCTTGCCGCGCTTTTGCGTGGCGTGCGCCCGATGGCCGTGCTCGTCGTCGTGCTGCGCGGTCGGGTCCGAGACCGGCGCGGCGTCCGGATTCGGCGGCGCCTCGTGCGAAGCGGGATCGCGTTTCATGTGGCTCCTCCGGGAGGGAAGTCCGCGTTGAATTCGGGGTGGCCTTCGACCGGTTCGTCGAGTGCGTCGGGCGGGGTGTCGCGCGGCAGACCGTCGATCGGCGCGATGCGCCAGATCGCGAACGGCCGCGCGTGCGGATCGAGCCGCACGTGCTGCCAGCGGCTTTGCCATTCGAAGCGCTCGCCGCTCATTTCGTCGACGACCGCGAGCCGCGCGTGATCGTCGATCTGCCAGGCCTGGAAGGTGTCCCAGGACAGTTCGATATCGGCGCCTTGCTCGTTCCATGGGTCGAGGTTGATCGCGACGACAATCACGTTGTCGCGCGCCGGCGTGGCCTTTTCGAAGCACAGCACGTTGTCGTTGTGCGCGCCGAGGAAGGTGATGCCCAGATGCGATTGCAGCGCGGGATTCGCGCGCCGGATGCGATTGAGCGACGCGATTTCCGCCACGATATTGCCGGGCCGGTTCCAGTCCCACGCACGCAGCTGATACTTTTCGGAATCCAGATATTCTTCGCTGTTGGGCAGCGGCCGCGCTTCGCACAATTCGAAGCCGCTATACACGCCCCACAATCCCGAGAGCAGCGCGGCGAGCGCGGCGCGGATCAGGTGGATCGAACGCGCGCCGCTTTGCAGATAGCGCGGGTTGATATCGGGCGTGTTGACGAAGAAGTTGGGCCGGTAGAAATCGCGCACTTCGCTCTGCGTGAGTTCGGTCAGATAGTCGATGAACTCGCGCTTCGATTCGCGCCACGTGAAGTATGTGTACGACTGCGAAAAGCCGATCTTCGCGAGCCGGTACATGAGGCGCGGACGCGTGAAGGCTTCGGAGAGGAAGATCACGTCGGGATGGCGCGCGCGCACGTCGGCGATCATCCATTCCCAGAACGGCAGCGGTTTCGTATGCGGATTGTCCACGCGGAAAATGCGCACGCCCGCATCGACCCAGAACAGGATCACGTCGCGCAGCGCGAGCCATAGTTCGGGCTTGGCGTCGTGCGCGTAGAACTCGGGATTGACGATGTCCTGATACTTCTTCGGTGGATTTTCGGCGTAGCGCAGCGTGCCGTCGGGACGCCACGCGAACCAGCCCGGATGCGCCTTCAGCCACGGATGGTCGGGCGAGCATTGAATCGCGAAATCGAGTGCGATTTCGAGGCCGTGCGCGTGCGCCGCGTTGAGCATGCGGCAGAAGTCTTCCAGCGTGCCCAGTTCCGGATGCACGGCGGTGTGGCCGCCTTCGGCAGCGCCGATCGCGTACGGGCTGCCGACGTCGCCGGGCTGCGCGTTCAGCGCGTTGTTGCGGCCCTTGCGGTTCGCGAGCCCGATCGGATGGATCGGCGGGAAATACAGCACGTCGAAACCCATGTCGCGGATGCGCGGCATTTTCGCGATCACGTCGTCGAAGGTGCCGTGGCGCGTTTCGTCGTCGCTCATCGAACGCGGGAAGATCTCGTACCAGCTCGCGAAACGCGCAGCGGCGCGCTCGGCGTCCACGCGTTGCACCGTGGCGTCGCGCGAGAGGAACGGCCGGTGATTCGCGGCGCGCACGGCGGCGGCCGTGGCGGGCAAGGCCAGCAGCGCGCAGCGCGTGTCGGTGTCGGCGCTCACGAAGCGTTTGACGAGCGCGTCGAGCGCCGCACGGGTGTGCGCGTGCGCTTCGCTGTGATCGTCCGACGTGTCGGCGGTCGCGAGCACGAGCGCGAGCAGGCGGCTCGCTTCTTCGAGTTCGAGATCGACCGGCTGGTTGGCGTCGCGCTTCTTTTGCAGATGTACGGCGAGCGAGGCGAAGTCGTCGCGCCACGCGATCACGACGAATTCGTAACGTCCCACGCGTTCGAGCGGGAACGTGCCGCTCCAGAGGTCGGTCCCGGCGGGCGGCAGCGGTTTCATCGGCGATTCGTGCCAGGCGGTTTCGTCGGCGGCGCGCCAGAGGATCGCGGCGTCGATGCGGTCGTGGCCTTCCGCGAAAATCGCGGCGCGCACTTCGCATTGCTCGCCCACGATGCGTTTGGCGACGAAGCGTCCGTGATCGACGGACGGCCACACGCTTTCGATCGCGATGCGCGGCGCGGCGATCGCGTCGATCACGCTCTTGTGGCCGCTCGTCGGCGACTTCGCGAGGTCCTCGGGCGGCGCGAGCGCGACGAGCGGCGTCGCCAGCGCGCGGAACATCCAGCACGCGCCCGCGGGCAGCGTGAACGTCGGGGGAATCGCGCTCGCGTCGCGCGGCGAGCGTTCGCGCACGCCGCGCAGCGACTGCGCGTCAAGCGGCTCGAAGCGCGTGAAGCCGCCGGGCGCGCCCGCCAGCAGGTGCGCCATGTTCACGCGCACCGGCGCGGCGAGCGCGGGATTCACGAGCGTGAGGAGCGCTTCGCCTGCGTCGCGGAGATCGGCGTGATCGCCGCGCAGCAACGCGGCGACCGGCGCGCCGGGGCCGTTGAGCGCGCGCAGTTCGCCCTTGGTCTGAAGGATGAAGGTTTCGCGCTGTAAGGCGTTCGCGTGCGCGATGTCGGCCGAGAGATCGAACGGTCCGCGCGCTTTCATCTCCTGCCAGCTCAGCGCCGGTTCGCGTGCACCGTAATCGTGCGCGTGCGGACCGCCGTGGCCACTGGCTTCTTCCACGCCGTATTCGAAGCCCATCGGCACGAGCCAGCCGGTGCCCGTGGCCGCCGCCGTGCGCAACATGCGCCGGTAGGCGCGCTCGACCGCGCGCGCGTCGGTGGCGCCGTCGAGATCGTGGATGAAGCGCGTGCCGTACGGCGCTTCGGGAAACGCGATCGGCGAGCCCACGCGGCGCACCACCTCGTGCTCCTCGACCATCCAGCTCGACGAGAAGTCCCACCAGCGCAGCGAGGTGAACGCGGCGTCGAAGCCCGCGTGTTCGAGTTGCGCGATGGCGTCGCGCGCGAGGCCTGGCGTGGCGGCGAGCCAGCGCGTTTGCGGACGGCTCGCGCGCACGCCGTCGAAGATCGCGCGCAGCACGTTGGCGGGCACGCGATGCGGCGAGTCGATGCGAAAGCCGCCGAGACCCGCATCGGCGAGCCGCGTGGCGAACTGCGTCCACCAGACCGCGAGTGGCGCGCCCGCGCGTTCGAAATCGGCATAGGCGACGTTCGCGTCGCGATGGCCGTGGCGCGGATCGAGCCGCGCGTCCTCGGGCTCGAACGGATGAAACCATTCCGGATGCCCGGCATAGAGCGCGCCGTCGGCGGCCGTATGGTCGAGCGTCAGGTCGGCGAGCAGCGTGAGGCCGCGTTCGCGCGCGGCGCTCGCGAGCCGGCGCACGGCGTCCAGCACCGGCTCTGGCGAACCGAACGCGGGATGCAGACGTTGATGATCGGCGACGATGCGGTCGTCGCCCGAGCGGCCTGGCGCGAACAGGGCGCCGATCAGGACATGATCGAAGCCCAGTGAGGCCGCATGCGCGAAATGCGCGGGCCACGCGTCGAGCGACCCGGCAAGGACGGAATGGACGAAGTAGATCCGCGGCGCATAGGCGTGAGGAGGTTCCATCGGTCGTATTCCAGATACGTCGGACAGCGTGGATGCAGGGCCGAAATACCACCGGATGCGATCACGTTGCCCGTGGGCTGCCGGGGCGGGCCGCGCGGGGCCGGGCGATGGCGCGTGTCCTGTTCAATGTAGTGCAAGAGCAGGCCGGAACCAAAGCGTCGGCGACGCGCGGCGACTTGATGCGGGATTCAGCAAGGCATGTGCCTGTGACGCGCGATCGCCGCGCCGCCAAGCCGGCTGGCGGCGACGCCGGTTTCCTGCGCGGCGGCGCGCGCGCCGCGCGTGCATCGATTGCGCGCCAATGCGCACCGATTGCGCATGGATTGCGCAGGGATTGCAATCGATGCCGGTCTAGTTCCCCACCATGCTCGCCGCGATGTTCACGCACAGCCCGAGCACGGCGACGTTGAAGTAGAACGACAGAATCGATTGCGCGAGCACGCTGCGCCGCGCGCTGCGTCCGCGCAGGCCGACATCGGCGGTTTGCGAAGCGCAGGCGATCGTGAAGGAAAAATACAGGAAGTCCCAATAATCCGGCTGGAGTTTGGCGTCGGGGAACGCGAGCGCGGGCGATTCGCGATCGGAGCCGTAATACACGCGCGCGTAATGCAGCGTGAATAGGGTGGGAATCAGGAACCACGCGCCAATCAGCGTGAAGCCCGTGAGCAGCGAGTGCAGCACCTTCGAGGCCGTGTGCAGGTCCTTGGACGAGCCGAGTTCGAGCACGATCGCGACGATGCTGGCCACCGTCGCCGTACACAGCAGGATGAGCACCGTGCCCGCGTTTTGATCCTCGCGCTGCGCGTTGCGGCGCACGCTGGTTTCGTCGGTGCGCATCATGTGAATCCAGATCAGCACGAGGTAGGTCCAGATCGCCACGTCCCAGCCGACCAGCACGCGCGCCACCGGCTGGATCGACGCGGGCACGAGCGCGCCGATCAGCACGCCCAGCACGAGGCCGATCATCATGTGCGGGCGATTACGCAAAACTTGCGGATAGACCTTCATTGGCATCGATGCCCTGATGAATGTGCGGGGAATACGCGCGGTGTTGCCGCGATTCTAACCAGGCGCGCGTCGCGCTGTGATCTCGTGGATCGCGGCCAGGGTGCGCCGACGCGGGACGGGCTGGCAGACGGACGGCATCACGCCCGACCGTGCGCGAAGGCGGGCGAAAAAAAGCGCCAGGAAACGATAATTGGCGCGCATACATCGCGCGCGCCTGGCGCTATGATGAAAAGATGACGCCCACTCTCGCCACCGAAGTTCAGCATCACGCCACCAACGAGGCCGGCCGCGACTTTGTCGTGGGCGACCTGCACGGCTGCGTGGATGCCTTGCGCTTCCTGCTGCGCGAAGTGAATTTCGACGCCACGACCGATCGCCTGTTTTCGGTCGGCGACCTGATCGATCGCGGCGAGCAGTGCGAAGAGGCGCTCACGCTGCTCGACAAGCCGTGGTTTCACGCCGTGCTCGGCAATCACGAAGACGCGTTGTGCGCGGTCGTCGAAGGGCGGCTGCCGCGCCATCAGTGGTACGGCATTGGCGGCGGCTGGGCGCAGCACGTGCCGGAACGCGTGCTGGCGCTGTACGCGAAGCGCCTGCGCCAGTTGCCGCTGGTGCGCACGGTCGGCGAAGGCGGCGCGCGCTTTAACGTGCTGCACGCGGAATTTTTCGGCGACGACACCGAACTCGACGCCGGCCAGTTCAACGAGCACGTGCGCGAGCGCATGCTCTGGGGCCGCGAACTCGCCTTCAACGCGGGCACGCCCGCGAGTCTCGCGCTTTCGCTGACTTACTGCGGCCATACGCCGATGCGCGAGCCGCGCCAGATCGGCTCGCAGATGTATATCGACACGGGCGCCTACATCGCCGAAGGACGGCTCACGATGGTCGAGGCGCTGTCGCTGCGCAACTGGTCGGTGTCGACCCAGGCGGCGCGCGAGCAGGGCGCGGCGGCGTTGGCGCTGCCCTGAATTCGCCTCGTCGATCCATCTTGCGGGTGCTCAGCCCGCGCCCAGACTCGAAGCCAGCAATTGCAGCGTCGCCGCCGAGCGCGGGTCACGCACGCGCGAAAACAGCGACACGCGCGAAACCGGCAGCGGCGGCAGACCGAACTTCGCGCCCACGTCGACGAGCGTGCGCGGCGCCACGCGCCGGGCCAGCGCCGATACCGCCAGTCCCGCCTCCAGCGCCGCGCCGACGGCCGCCACGCCGCCGCCCATGAACACCTCGTTCCACGCGATATCGGCCACATCGAGCGCCGCGATCGCGGCCGCGCGTACGGCGCAGGGACCGGCGAGCAGCGCGAGCGGCAGCGGCGTGCCGGGCGACCACGGACATTCCGGCGCGGCGAGCCAGACGAGCGGCTCCTCGAACAGCGTGCGGGCGTCGCCGCGCGGCGCTTCGTCGGCTTCCTGACGCACGATTACCGCGTCGAGCCGCCGCTCGTCGAATTGCGTCAGCAACTGCGCGCTCTGACCGAGATGCAGCGCGATCACGAGGCCGGGATCGTGCGCGCGCAACAGCGCAAGCTGGCGCGCGAGCTGCGCGTCGGCGACATGCTCGCTCAGGCCGAGCGTCAGCCGCCGCGCATCGCCGCTGAGGGTGCCGAGCGCGCGCTCGTGCGCGCCCAGCAGATCGCGCGCGGGGCCGAGGAACGCGTGGCCGTCGGGCGCGAGCCGCACCACGCGCGGCGTGCGTTCGAGCAACTGGCGGCCCAGATGGCTTTCGAGCCGCTTGAGCTTGAGGCTCACGGCGGATTGCGTGGTGTCGAGCGCGTCGGCCGCGCGCGTGAAGCTGCGCAATTCGGCGACCAGAACGAAGGCGCGCACAGCGTCGAGATCGAGCGGTTTCATTTCAAACGTAAATTGATGAAATATGTAGTGATATCTGTTTGTTATGATAGACGGCGACTAAGCTGATGTCATGTCGAACGTGACGGTGCGAGTGGTTCGCACCGTTGCCACCGACGCAGGTTCCCACTGACCTCGAAGGAGACTGACATGCCGTTCACCCGAATCGCCGTGCGCGCCGGCAAGCCCGCAACCTATCGCAAAGCCTTGATGCAGGGCGTGCATCTGGCGCTGATGGAAGTGTTCAAGGCGCCTGAGGACGACCAGTTCATGATCGTCACCGAGCACGATGCCGATAATTTCGTGTTCGGCCGCCACTACCTCGACATCGAACGCAGCGACGACATCGTGATGATCCAGATTGCCGTGAGCAATACGCGCGGGCAGGATCAGAAGAAAGCGCTGTTCGCGCAGATCGCGGAAAACCTCGCGCGCGATCCGGGCGTGCGGCGCGAAGATGTGTTCATCAATCTCGTCGATGTCGCGCGGGAGAACTGGTCGTTTGGGAATGTTAGCAAACAATTGGCTTTCTGCGATGGTGAACAATAGATCCCGAGCGACCTAGGAAGGACGAAGGGCACGCCGGAAACCCTTCCTGGGTCCTGAGGTAATTACGCGAGTGCCTTGAGTTGGCGCGAGCTCCGTAGGGGAGGCCACCGGCCGCCGTGCGCTAGCCGTTGCTCGAGTGTAGAGTTGGAGCCAAGGCAGTAGCGTCAGATTGTCGTGCAATCGCTTTGAATACTAGATTGTCGAGCGCCTCAATTTCGACAACGTAGCCTGGTCGTTGATCACGCGCCTTAATCTTTCCCCAAAAATAGACTTTCAAATAGTGGCTAGGAGCTTGGGCCTGTTCGAGCTTTTTCATCAGCAATGCACCTCCGCCATAAGCATGCACACGTGACAAAGGTAAATCGATCGTGAGCGACCGGCCGCCTTCGCTTTCATCGAACTTTTCGCATTCGTCCATGAAGTTTATGTATAGCCGCTTCGGCGTGTCTTCTGGCCAAAACTTGACACGTGCGCCACCGCATACGATCCGGCGACCGTTCTCGTCCGGCGTAATCCAATCCGCGCGTAAAACAGCTTGACGATAGCTGAGGGTTTTTCCCCCAATGACGACTTGATGCTCTTTGAGCTCATTACCTTCAAACTGCGCCCAGCAATCGATGAAGCGTTCCAGAAGCGACGTGCTGGTGTAGCCATCGCGTGCACGGTCGCCGCGGCCTGTTGACGGTTTCACATCCGGTAGTTCGTGATCTACTGGAGATTTGGTTACCTGCCTGCCAGATGGCCCATCAGCCGCCCAGTCAGAGGTTTTCGGTCGGAAAACGTCGATCACGTTAGTTGACTTGGGTCGCGCCACTCGAGGGTGTGGATCACTATCGGTGTTACTGTCGCCAGCCTGTCGCTGCTCATGTCCTTGCACCCAAATGCACGTTTCGATGTGCGGATTTCCAACCGGCGCCCGAAAATGAATCTGACGAAATTTTTCGGTATCCTCGATCAACTTATCGTAGTTTACGCCGGACACAAGCGGGTTTTTTTCCGATCGACAAGCATCATCGGAACAACGGAAGATAAATCGCTTTTGGCGGTTTTCTGGCAACGCGAAGTAGGCTTTCTGTGCATCGTTGAACCGAGCCGGGTTTGGTGGAGGCTCCAACTCTTGAGAGAATGGAGCCATGAACAAGAAGGCAACCAAGTTTTCC
>NZ_JAWRWY010000030.1:0-65643 GCF_046535315.1 Paraburkholderia sp. SIMBA_027 | reverse complement strand
GTTGGTCGATTCCTTGTTTCAACGTTTACCCCTCCCGCTAGGATGACCTCTGCGGGAGGTATTTCAACGGCCTGCTAGAATACTGAAGCGCTCCGACGAGTAACTCGTTGCACGCAGCTCTATTTGCGGTTACCCGTCGTTCGATCTCGTCACTCGCGTCTTCATTACCCATAAAAAGCTTATAGGCAGACTCTGAAAGCGGTGCCCAGTTGGACTGCCCAGGACGTCTGTACGCGAGTTGGCCGCTGAACAGAGGAGAAAGGGAAGTCGGCACATCAAGGGCTTGATTTGTACCCATCGGACGTAGTTATCTAGTTTTATGTGGTTCCAGCGCTCGGAGCATCGTGCGCTGGCCTGCCGCAGCACAGTCGGCTGCGTCCCTCAGTCACACCGATCCTAACATAGGTGTTACAGGAGATTTGCCGACCTGCGATGAGGCGGAAATGCTGGTTAGCAGATGCCGGCAGCGGGCATGCGGTCACAGTTGCTTACAGACTCGCTTCGAGTGACAGCGTGCCACTCGCGCGCTCGAACACGCAATCGTCTCATGCAAAGCCAGCCCAAGAACGTCCGATATTGCGGGCGGATTCAGCCGGTCGACGCAACGATTTGGTTAAATCGTTCAGCTGGCGTGTCGAAGTTTAATGTTTTCCGGGGGCGTTCGTTGAGCCGCCTGGCTACGGTATCCAGTCTGGCCTGCGAGTAGACGGAGAAATCGGTACCTTTAGGGAAGTATTGCCTCAGAAGCCCATTCGTGTTTTCGTTCGAACCGCGTTGCCAGGGATGTTGAGGATCGCAGAAATAGACCTCAATGTCGGTCGCAACAGTAAAGCGGTTGTGCTCGGCCATTTCCGAACCCCTGTCCCAAGTCAGCGATTTATATAGTTCCCGAGGTAACTTGCTGGCGTGTCGTATAAGCGCGTCAACCACAACCACGGAATCTTTGCTCGCTACTTTAACCAGCATGACGAACCGACTTTGACGTTCGACGAGAGTCGCAATCTGGCTGGTAGCGTTGCCGTAAATCAAGTCGCCTTCCCAGTGCCCGGGTATTGCTCGATCCTCCGCCGTAGCGGGACGCTCACTGATCGACACGGCGTCACGAATGTTCGTGCGGCCCTCAGTTTTCAATGTGTGATGACGGGATCGGCGCATGGTTCGAGAGCGTCGCAAGTGCTCAAGCAATTCCTTTTTCAGGGCGCCACGAGCTTGTATATAGAGGCTCCGATAGATCGTCTCGTGCGACACCAGATAGTCCTTGTTGACCGCGTAAGCATGTCTGAGCCAACCAGCAATCTGCTCAGGAGACCACTGCAGCTTCAGCTTCGCAGCGACAACTCGTGCCAGCGTCTGGTTTTGCACCAATTTGCAAACCTTCGGCCGACGTGCCCGCTCCCAGGCGATAGCATCCGCCTGGCTTGCTCGATATCCCAGGCTGCCCCCGTTGCGCTGTAACTCGCGACTGATAGTGGAAGGAGCGCGTCCCAGCCTTGCCGCTATCGAGCGAATTGATAATCCGGACACCAGAGAGCGGGAAATCTCCTCGCGCTCTGCTAGCGTCAATGCCTGCGGCGCACGATGCCTTTGCGGCGGCTGGATACCGCCGCTCTCCGAGAGTATCCGCTGAATCGAAGAATGGCCCCGATCGAAGAGTTTGGCAATCTGATGAATAGTGTCACCCTTGCGCCATCGGTCCCACATCAGCGCTTTCTGGGTCTCGGAGTAGTAAATTCTCGGTCGCTGCTTCATTTGCAACACCTCCGCTGCTCACGCAGATTCTAGGTGTTGCGTCGACCGGTTGAATCCGCCCCAGGCACACCAATGCCAGCAATGACAGGCGCCAATGCAACGACGGATATCCTCGGCTGGCCGACACGCCTCTCCTGGTCAACAAAAAGAACGATCTCCGCGCGCGAGCATTGCCGCAAGCCATAAACATATGCTCTAGTAAACAACTGCCTCGCTAGGGTATCTCGCCCGCGGAGCAGGTTTTATGCAAATATGCTCTTGAGTAGGATCCTATTCACCCCGGGTGGAAATCCGACCACTGCTGCGCGTGTTGTCCTTACGGATCGTATCTTTATCAAGAAAGGCTCGATATGGCTTACTACAGCGATAAAAAAAATGTCAAAGTGGCTGCAGAAAAAGGCAAGCAAAAGTACGAAGACCTGCTGAAACCTGGTGAAAATCCGCAATGGCCTGGCATCTACAAATGCCAAACATGCGGATACGAGGACGTTATTAACCGCGAATGCGGCAAACTTCCGCCGTGTTCGCATTGCAGCCCGCGTAAGAATGAGCACTGGAAATTATTGGTGCGCGCAGAAAATGTGACTGCGTAGATCGAAGGGGCCATTCAAATGGCATCAACACGGCTAGCACAAGATTCTATATGCTGACCGGAAAGCACCAATAATTCGATATACGCAGTTCGCGGACGGCGGCATCTGTACGCCCAAGATGTCCGCCCTCCCCCAGTTTAGTTGTCGAGGGTAGCAGTGCACTTCGGTGCGCCCACCGAGAATACTTGGTTCGTGGCGGTATAGCAGATCATTGCTTTTGGTTTACCGCCGATGGACGATTCGCATGCGCATCAAGTTGCGAGTGTAGATTTCCTATCTCTGCGCGCAACGCGTCGACCTGGCGGTAAAGCGCTGCAGCGCGCTCAACGTCATCGTCGTTGGCATGTACGCTGCCGTCGAATGAATACAGATCATCATAAATCGATGCGTATTCAATGCGGATGCGTATGTCGTCCCCACCCAGCAGTTTGGTCATCTCCCCCACGCAGTCCGGAGGAGCCGCATCGGACAAGACAAGAAGCGGACTCTCCTCGCCAGCTTTCAGGACCGTCCCGACAGGGGGCCAAGCCTTCCTGAAGCATTTGGCCGGCATCCCCTTGTCACGGATGAACTCACTCCATTTGCTTCGACCTAACCCAGAATATGACTTACCGTTCGTCGTTACGCTTATGTCTTTCAGGACCGCGGGACCAAGTCCGGGGTTCGAAAGGTAGAGACCGAATTGATGACCGGATTGATCGAGAAATGGTATTGCGACAATGTAAGGGCGATATGAAAGTTGAGCAGTGTGGTTTGTCGTATACGCCGCCCAACACGCTACGACTGCAGCTACCACAGAGATAAGGGCAGTGGCTACGGAGGCACCTGTGTCGATTTTTTTGAGATTCACTCGTATATCGGATTGGTTAGAATTCGGACGATTCTAGCGCCAAGATGCGAAATCTACCCTCTGTCATGGCATGACACCCGCCCCCGTTGCCGTGCTTACCGACCGGCCCGGCGATTCCAGAAAAAATGGCACCGATCGATATCGCGCAATAGGGAGCATGAATATCTACTGCAGCAACAATCTGTAGCGAAGATGGTCGACGCTTGCAGATTGACTAAAAGCCGCGTGCTCCCTAACAAAATCATCAATATGATTGATTACCAGATGCACGTGCCTTCGGACACACATACCTGGTAATTGCGATTTCATTGGCATCAAAGGAAATGCGCGACCGGTTGGTCGCGCATCTTCAGAGTTTCCTAGGTCTGACCACTTAGCCCAAGACGACGGCGCCCATCCCATCGGCTCGTAGCGCCACGATCGGCTTCTTGACCGCCGGCTCCTTGCCAGCCACATCCTTGTACTGCTCAGTCAACAGTACGCTGGCGAACACATGCTGCAGCGGGATATGAGGAATATCCGTCGTTGCCTGCATCTGCACGAACCCAGTCACGAGCCCAACCATTTCGTGGAATTCATCCACGGTCGGTTCGCGGCGTGGCGCACTGCGGTACTTCTCATCCGTCAATGTCCTATTGTAGAAACGGGTCGAGGCGAATGTGACACTCGAACTGTCGCCGTTGTAGATCTTCAGTCCAATCAGCGCAAACTCATACTTACGCCACATATCGAGGGCAGCCCAGAGCGCTGGGTCCGTCATCTCCGCAATCCAGTAAAACTGCGTACCGTTGAGCTGAAGACGCATCGTCATGAGCATCCGGTCAGCAATCTGCATGTGTCCAAGCCCAAAGGTGAAGTCTTGGACGCTCGCCGGTATGCAACGCGCTTCGCGCACCGTCAGCGGGAAGGTCAACACGGGCATGTCGTCAGGCAGGCCTTGCGCCATGTTTGGGCGTTCGCTGAACGACCGCAGTTCTTCAAGTCGCCCGATAGCCACTGGGGGTTTTCCGCTGAGACCTGCGTTGAATGCATTGCGTGCTTTCATAATATAATCCACTAATCTAAACCTGCTTTTCGTCTTGCCACAAAATTCGGCTCTTCGAGATAATGCAATTTCGATGAGTACGAATTTCCCTAGCAGGTGAATCAATCCTGCATTGATGTATAGCTCCGAATCCGAACATGACGAACAATTGAGCCGTTATTGAACAGCGAGCCATACCGAACAGGTCGCACCCGCGAGCACCGTCCCACCGCGGCCTGTGGCCACAGCACATCAAATTCACTATGGGTACTCGGCGTCGAACGACGCGAGGTTCGACTAGATTTCGAGCTGCACAATCATTTAAATATCCTGTATCGCACCGCTTCCTCAAA
Source organism: Paraburkholderia sp. SIMBA_027 (assembly GCF_046535315.1). Lineage (NCBI taxonomy): Bacteria > Pseudomonadati > Pseudomonadota > Betaproteobacteria > Burkholderiales > Burkholderiaceae > Paraburkholderia > Paraburkholderia sp. SIMBA_027. The sequence goes on along the minus strand of NZ_JAWRWY010000030.1, from coordinate 61,074 downwards.
GTCGATGGGTTATTTATAGCATCATGAATATTGGGTGGTCCACATGAAATTTCTATTATTTTTAAAAACGAAATCATGTTTTTAAAATCTATCCGAATTAACAGGCAGATTTTGCGAGACGTCGTTCTGATCTTTCTTGGGGGGGGCTTCGCCCGGTGCACACCTGTGTCCGACGCGCTGTGAGAAGTAGTCGCTTGCACCGCAGAGGCATGCTGGTGCCAGCACCCTCGCAGTCTGCTTCCCAGTCCCGTGCCGCCAGAGAGCATCGAGCAGGCCGATAGGCAGATCACTCGCCGCGGGCAAGCTGCCGATTGCCTCTCCTACCGACATGGAACAAGGCGGCCAGCAAGCGCCCCCCCCAAGGTGACCCCATAAACGCCCACCGATCCAAATGAGGACTATCGCGACGAAGGCCGACCGGTTGAGCACCAGCGAGCAGGAAGACGGAATGTTTGATGCTCCGAGCAGTCTCGGGCCGAGATACTCTGGGATTCGCGGAGCAAATCGGGCGACTGCTGACTTCATGACGCACGCGTCGAGCGACGCCTCGCAATACCAGCAACGCCCCTTACCTAGAGGACGAGCTTTAACCGCGGGCCTACGTCGACGAAGCCGTTCGCTTTATAGAATGCGACCGTTCGCGCCCACTGAGGCTGAGTCGGCGCGCCGACGTCGATGCGGCGCCACCCTCGCCCGCGCCCGTACGACAGTGCTTGCTCCAATAAGCGCGCGGCAATACCCGCTGAGCGCAATTCTGGGCGTACGTACAGTTCAGTGATTTGGCCGAACGCTCCACGAGCGAACATGGCATAACCTTCGCTCAATAAGATGACGCCGACCGCTCGGTCATCGTCAAACGCGAGGAAACATGCGACGTGGTCGTCCCGCGCCAGAACGTCTTGTGCCACCGGCTCAAGGTCGACGGGCGCACCGCCCAATTCTGTCAGCGGGGCCGCTACGAGCTCAGCGACAGCCGGAGCATCACTGGGACCGCCACGACGAAGGGATATCAATAACGTCTCCACCGTTGGCGAGCGAGAAAATGAACCCCGCTCGCCAATCGTGCTTATGCAAAAAGCGATGCTTAGGAAGCTTGCGCTTCGGTTTCCGCAACAGTAGCGACATCCGAGCTGACCGCATCGTTAGCGGTGACCTTCTTGGCCGCACGACGCTTCGGTGCAGCACTCTTCGTCGATGCCTTCTTTGCAGGAACAGATGCTTTCTTCTGAGCTGCCTTCTCGGCCGGCGCTTTCGTGGCTGCAGCCCTCTTCGCCGGCACAGCTTTCTTAGCTGCCGCCTTCTTGGTCGGCGTCGAATCCGACGCGGCACTCTCCGGCTTATCAATCAAAAAGCGCGAGCGATCTTTCGCGCTCGCAATCCATGCCGGTGCGCGACCTCGACCGCTCCAGGTAGCCCCGGTCTTCGGGTCTTGATACAGCGCCGGCTGCGGGCCACGCGCGTAATTGCCCGCCTTCGCCTTTGGCGCGACGCTGGTAACCGCCGCTGCGCCGTCGACGAGAAACTTGCTTCGGTCCTTTGCATTGGCAATCCAGGCCGGAGCACGGCCATGGCCAGTCCAGGTTGCGCCGGTCTTCGGGTCGAGATACTTCGCAGCAGTTGCAGTCTTCGCTGCGCTCGCGGTTTGACCAGGCTTGCGACCACGGCGCTTGCCTACGAAGGCCTCGATTTCGGCCAAGCCAACGCCATGTTTATGCATCAAGTCACGGATCTTTTCGAGCGCCGCAGTCGACTTCGTCGAAACCAATGCCTCTGCTTGCGCCTGTAGTTTTGCAATCTTCGCCTGAATTGAATCGAGTGTAGTCATTGAGTTTTCCTTTCCCTATATAGATGTTTCTTGGCCCACTATGCCACATCGTGTAACTTTGGCGCAAAACTGCGTCCGAAGTTTCTTTTGCTCGCTCTTTCCGTATTACGTATTTTCCCGTAGTCCAAGTTCCGTGATGGCAAACGACGATGAGTATCGGAACTTACTGGGAGAATCGGAAATTTCCGGTAACCACACTTCGCCGACAGCCCTCATGCGGATGTACTTACACAGTTTTTTCGAGCCCGCGCGATCAGTTTCTACCAGCACCGAACGAAAACCACGTTTAAGAAATCTAGGAAGCCGGATACGAATCACCTGCGTCGAAGCAGCATGTCGCCACCACGATTCGGAATATGCCCTAGTCTGGCCTTATTTGCCATTTGCAGTACGGTTGTTCAAGCTCAGTTCGCAGCGTATCGAGGAACATTGCCGAACTCGACGTAGCGCCTCCGTTTGGTTTAGTGGCTAACTAGTATCTGGCCTAGCGTAGAAGACTGTCGTGCGGACCGCACGCGCCTCAGCGAACCGATGTAGACGGCAATATCAGGAAGCATCGCTGCAACTAGACGGCCCGCAAACTGGCATAAAGCGGCGTCCTACCGAGGAAGAGTGCTTTTGTGCAGATCTAATACCATCTTCCGTGATCGTCATTCGCATGTACGAAGAAACTCAAGCGGCGACGGCAGGCACCAGTCCAGTGGAGCGCACGTCCGAACGGTGCACGTAGGCGCCGTGCGTCACGGAGTACAAGCACACTGGCAACTACGGCGATCTTTGCTCGCCAGAAGCCTGGTCTACAGTGATAGCTTCTTCCAGCGATTCTCGGCCACCTGCACCACACAGACGTACCCAATTGCGACTCCGCCACGAGGCTCACGCACCCACGCCCCCCCTTGGGCGGACATTACTCCGAAATCAATGGGTAAGGCAACGCGCGAACACCCCGCTCCTGGTCAGCAAAAAGCGCAATCTTCGCGCGCAAGCGTTCCCGGAAGGCCTAAGCATATGCCTCAGTAAACATATGCTCCTTTAGAATTAAAGGCATGGCCGAGGTACATATGTTTACGTATACATATGTTTCTTTTGGTTTGAAAGGCATAGCCGGAGGCCCCAGCGCGCGCAGCACGCTGGTCCTTCCACCGATCATCTAATAACCGATTCCGACAGACATACGGATTGCAGCTCTGTCTTCGCCACTGCACCGGACTGTCTCAATCCTACCCCGTGGTAGTCCGGATTTCCCCAGCGCGCCACCGGTCTTGCCCGTCCGCGCTAGCGGTCACCACCGAAGCCCTTCAGTCGGAAGGGGCGGCCCTGACGTCGGTGGCATCGTGCTCAGTCGACGTGTGACATAACATGTATATCACGTCAAACAGCTACCCAGCATGCCCTCTCGGAAAGATATCAATTGCTAGAAAAATTAGCGCTATTTAAGCAATCTATTTAACCACCCCTTAATCACGCCATTCCCCTACTCTCACCACGGCTATTCCGTGCGAGTGCGGCCGACGATTTGCCGTCGTCCTCCGCGAATGCGCCACGCTTAGCATAGGTCAGGATGTCGAGCATGAACTCGGATGGACGACACAGATTCATCAACGTTTACGCGCACTCGCGAGCGCGCTACGCAGCAAGTAGTCCAGACAGCCGATAGCCATCGATCAACGCGTCTCCGAGAAGTTATTCTGAGCGGCTTCTCACTGAATTGTGTACTGGCTACGGAGGCGAAAATGGCGCGGGGCTCGTTCGTCACCACCGTCGAATCAACACCCCCTCTGGCGAGCAAACCTCGCTCACCATCTCCGAGTACCAGGCGTTTCGTCTCGTATCTGCTCAACTTCGCTTCGCAAGCGCATCAGCTAGGTTTCCCCTTGCTCAAGCGGAGGCTCCTACTTGGCCACTACTGGAGCAAGTCTCCGCGTTCGATACAGCGACAGGCACTACGTTGGCAGCGAAAATCTCCCGGATTCCCATGTCTCTTTTTCGTACTCCTTGAAATTTCTCAGCGATTTCCTACATTGGCTTTTGCGCTCCGTAATTGCAGCGCCATCTGACACCTAAAGCCGGAATGGCAATTCCGTCGGACCCCTATTTATGAGAGGGTAGTCCGAGCGGAGGCCGTTATGGAACAGATGAATGCAAACGTCGTAACAGGCATGGTTCGCCGTTGTAGCGGGGTTGATTGGCGCAGAATCAAGTATGAGGACTCACTCGCCTTCGATCGCGGCGAGACACGCCAGCATAAAGGCGGCGGAGAACCTTCTTCGGTTGACCTTTCGGTTCAACTGGTCCGCATTCTCAAATATCCCGATTTCCTCCAAACGCAAGGCCAGTTCCTTGTAGCCGATGCCGTGTTTTTTCATGGCCAACACGATTACATTTCGTGCAGCGGCTTCCCACTCTCCGTACACGTCGTCATTGAACGTGTCCGCATCTGCCGTCATCTACTCATCCTCCTTTGTCCTCAGGTTGAACCCCATCGACACCCTCAATCGCATTTTCTCACCTCGTTAATCGGTCGTAAACGACTGATTTGGGATTCATGGGCCTCTGATGCTCCTACACGTCTATATCGCATCAACTACGCGTAGGACGTCATGCTTGACAAGGCTCAACTCACCGAAATTTTCGATCGGCTCGGCACGCCTGCCGCTGGGCGCGAGCTCATCCTGAATGCGCGCATTCTGGCGCCCGTACGCGAAGTAGTATCACGAGGCGGCAACGTCATCACCGTTCTGGCTAGCAGGAAGATGGGGCGGGAAATTCGCACCGAGAGCCGACACATTGAATTTGCCGTCGCAGTGACCAAGGAGCATTCAGAAGATGTGCTCGAATACTATCCGCAACCTTGTGATCTGAAACTGAAGCTTGTCAACGATGCTACCGGAGAAATACGTGCGATCTCGCACGTCCCAGACTTCCTGACGATCAGCCACGACGGGTTCACGCTTGAAGAGTGGAAATCCGAGACCAAGCTAAGTCATTTGGCGGAGAAGTACCCATACCGCTACGCCAAAGACTCCGATGGCCAATGGTATTCGCCACCGATTGAAAAGCAGGTTGCGGAGCTCGGGATTCGCTACAAGCTTTGCAGCGAAGAAGCGATCCCACGCCGCCGTGTCGAAAATCTTCTCTACCTGGCAGACTATTTCCTTCCAGATGCGGAGCCGTGCTCCGAGGACACGCTAACTCTGTTGTATTCCGCTCTCCGTGAACACGGCTCTTTGTCGTTCCACGATTTGCTGTCGTCCCCACATAGCTTCAACGCTGACTTTCTCAATCAGGCAATAGCAGACAACCTCGTGGTCACCGACCTAGACCGCGATTCGCTCGCAGAGAAGCGCCTCTTCCGGCTGTACCGCGATGCGGCAGTTCGCGATTTCTCAAACGCTGCTTTGCGATCTGGCAGCTTGCCTCGTGAGGAAAGCTTTGCACTGGACATTGCAGAAGGCTCGAAGTTCTTGTTTGAGGGGCGCGAGCTGACCATGCTCGTCGTGGGCGAGGACATGATTATCTGCAAGACGCCGGACGATTCCACGATTTCGTTGACTCGAGAATGGATCGAAGAGGCTCACGAGAAAAAGCAGATTACAGCGGTACGCGCGGGGAAGAAAAAAGACACAGATCTGAGCCGATTTTCAGAGAAGGATCTCAAGGATGCGCTTGCACGTCAGGCATTTCTCAACTCATCTTCGGACCAAAAGCACATCGCTTCAAGAACGCTGCGTCGATGGGCCGCTCGGCGGCTTGTTGCGTTAGCCAACGGTGACAACGAGATTCTTGCGCTTGTTCCTAACACGAAAGGGAGGGGCAACCGCAAGCCACGACTGAGCGATATTCAGATCGAGTTGATGGACCGCATCATCGAAACCGAGTGGAAGAATAGCAAAGCTATCAACTATACAACGTGCCATCGGAAGATGAAGGTCGCATTTGAAGAGGCTGGCGCAACATGCCCCTCATTACCAACGATGATCGCGCACATCAAGGCAAACGCGACGAACGAAGACGTCAGAACTCGACTAGGTAAGCGCATTGCCTACCAAGAGAACACCTTTATTGATGTTCTCTACTACGACAGTCCTGCTCACGGCAGCAGACCGCTGCAATATGTCCATATCGACCACACTCAACTTGATATTGAAGTCATTTCAAGCAAGACAGGCAAGTCGCTCGGCCGACCGTGGCTGAGCTTTGCGGTAGATGCATGGTCACGGCGTATTGTGGCGATCTACCTGACTTTTGATTCGCCGTCGTACACCTCTTCGATGATGGTCGTTCGCGACCTGGTAAGGCGATTTAATCGCTTGCCTGAATTCATTATCGTCGACAACGGAAGCGACTTCCTCTCGGACGCTTTCAAGTCCTTCCTGCGAGTGTTGGGCACGCATGTGAGATTTCGTCCGGCCGGGAACCCAAGGCACGGTGCGGTACTTGAGAGGATGTTTGGGCGTCTCAACACCGAATACATCCACAACCTCGCAGGCAATACCAAGGCGACCAAAAACGTTCGTATGGTTACCGGCTCGCACCTGCCCAAAAAACTCGCCGAATGGACCCTTCACGACCTCTACTACGGCATTCAGCATTGGGCGTTTGAGTTTTATGACGAACAGGAACACCCAGCGCTCGGCGATTCGCCGAGAGCCACTTTCGTGCGCGGCTTACGCGAAAACGGGTCACGCGAGCAACGACGTATCACGTTCGACCGAGACTTCTTGATTGCAACCTGCCCACCTGTGGATCGAACGGGCATGCGGCAAGTTCATCCCCAGCGTGGCGTCAAGGTGGACAACCGATTCTATTGGAACGAGGCGTTTCAGGATTCAAAGGTTTCCAAAAAGAGCTTCCCGGTACGGTACGACCCGTGGAACGCGTCGACAGTTTACGTCCTTATCAAAGATGGGTGGGTACGCGCAATCTGTCGCAACCTCCATGGCCTTGGACAGATGACAGACGTCGAACAGCGCGCAGTCACAGCTGAGTTTAACCGGCGCAGCAACACAGTCGCGGGCGACGAAAAGTCTGCGCAACGACTCCGGGAATTCCTAGAAGTATTCACACCGGAAGGCGCGGTCGCACTCGAAATGGAGCGTCAATCGGAAAACAAGAAGCTGTGGAACAACCTGCAATTTGCGAGTGTCGAGCCCATTGTGCCTGCGGATATCGCTGATTTCAGCCGAATTGAGATTCCGCTAACCAAGCCCATCGCCTCACAACCAGCTCAAAACAAAACTCCCAACGTTGCGATCCAAGCGCGACCGAAATTGCCCGATGAATCACCCCGGGCAAACCACGTCAAAAGCGACCATTCCGCCGCCGACGACGACGAATTCGAAGACTTCTAAGGTACTCACATGCAGCAACAAAAGCAAACTTCGACCCAATCCACAAGTCAGAGCACCGATATTCTGGCGGCAAAACGCATCAAGCACACACGCATCGGGGACGTCATGATGGAACTCGACACTCTAATCTACCCCGGCAGTAAAGATAGCATCCTGCTGGTGTGCGGCCCCTCTGGGGCGGGCAAGACGACGTTGTCGAGGTTCATGGTCAGTTCCGCATTGGAACGAGCCCGTCTCGAAATGGAAGCCAATCGAGGCATTATCCCTGCGATCTACGTCGAGGCCCCGTCATCCGGGGAGAACAATTTCTCTTGGCGCATGTTTTACCAGCGGATCCTTGCTGAACTTGGCGACGAAATGGACTATCCGAAGGTCGTCTACGGAGTCGACCCGGAATCTGGGCGGATGGTAAAGCCGCGGGGATCCTCCGGCAACACGCTCGCTGCTCTGCGCAGCGCGGTTGAAAGAGGCCTTAAGGCTCGCGGTGTGCAATTTCTCGTTATCGACGAGGCCGCTCATATCATCCGCCAGACCCGAGGCGAAGGCAGGCTGGAGATTCAGCTGGATACTTTGAAGTCTTTGGCCAACACCAGTGGCGCTCAAATGATTATGGTCGGGGCGTATGACCTCTACAAACTCGTGTCGCTGTCGGGGCAAATCGCTCGACGCACCCATGTCCTTCACTTCTCGCGCTATCGCGAGGATCATCCGGAGGACGTGCGGGCGTTTGAACGCTGCGTTAGTGCGTTCGAGAAAACCCTTCCCGACCTTTGGGGCGGCAAACTCTCGCAACACTCAAAGGCGTTGATGCGAAATACGTTGGGATGTGTCGGCACACTCAGCGACGTATTGAAACGCGCCGCCAGACTCGCCGACGCTTCGGGCGGATGGAGTGAGGAGGCGCTGGAACGCGCACTTCTTACCGAAGCACAGCGGCGAAAGATTCTGGATGAAATTCTCGATGGAGAGGCGGCGATCGAGCCGAGCTTCATACGAATTCTGGACAGCTCCGAAGCCCAAACGAAGCAGAAAAAGCAGCAATAAACAATGAACACTTTCTATCCAAGTCCGCGATCGGTACTTCACGCGCTCGAACCTCTCGGCGTCGGCACGCCCGATACTGAAAGCCTACTGAGCTACTTCTATCGCCTCGCGGTCTCGCATTGCGTATCCGCCCATTCACTGATGGGGAGAGTCTCAGCCGATATGGGTTGGGACAAGCGAGTCGATTCAAACCTTCAGATGCGCGAATTCAACGTGAATGCGAGCGGTGAAGTTGCTCAACGCTGGTCCGCCGCCCTGTCACAACTTACATCTGTCGCTGGCCTCCACAACCTGACCATGCTTCCGTGGCGCAGCGTCGTCGCCCAGAAAGGGCTAACAGCGAGGCCCAATAGGTGGTGTCCACTCTGCTTCGCACAAGATGTCGCAGAAACGCGTACGCCATACTTTCGACTCGCGTGGGACCTCGTCGACGTCACGGCTTGCCAACATCATCGGATCAAGCTCATTGACGCATGTTCCGAGTGCGGAAGCGCCAACGCTCGCAGTCGTATGGGCTGCGTCGTGCCCGGTTGGTGTGCCTCTTGCGGCGCGTTCCTCTGCGGTACGAGTACGTTGAGCGAAGCAAACTCCGGGGAAATATGGAAGGCAACAGAGGTCGGAGAGTTGCTGGCCGCCGCACGCAACCTGCAGTCAAATCCAAGCGCTGACGCCATGCTTGACGGCATTTCGACGCTCGTCAGGAATTGCGATAATGGGACCGGCGCAGCATTCTCAAAAAGGATCGGTGTCGCCAAGTCATCTGTTACTCACTGGCTCAAAGAACGTGGCATTCCCGCGATGTCCGCGCACTTACGTATCGCGTCGCAATGCGGAGTCAGCGTAAAAGAATTACTGACTGCAGATACAGACCGATTTTCGCACCCCTCCGAACCTACGCTGCAATTGTCTGGGCTTTTTGAGACACCGAATCGCAAAGCATCCGCGCCAATTGATCGAAAGAAAATCGATGAGAAATTGGATGAATTCGCTTGCCTTAATGTTCCAATTAGTGTCCAAGAAGCGGCACGCCGACTCAACGTTACTCCCCGAACCCTTTACGACATCTCGAATGAGAGGGCTCGCCGCGCTGGAGCACGGTGGAAAAAGCATGTAGGGGAAAGGAGCCATCAGAGACGAGAAAGAATCGTCAACAGAATGAGGAAGGCAATCGATGATCTTTGCCTTAAAGGTGAAAGTACCAGCCTTCGACAAGTGAAGAAGCTTATCAAGAATGAGTCTGGTGAGAAATTTTATAATGCAAATAATTTTTATCACAAAGCGAAATCTCGGATTCTCGCTGAATAAACAGCGATTTCTCGCCGTGATGTGGCGAAATCGAAGAACTGTTTAGCAATGTGGTCAGCCACTGGGAGAGACTGAAAAATGAGTTCCACCTCATCACTACTTCGCTCGCATCTCAATCCACTATCGCCTAAAGGTCTAGGAACTTCGGATGCCGAGAGTCTCCTCAGCTATTTTTTGCGACTTGCACTTTCTCATTGCATCTCAGCTCCGTCGCTCAAGCTTCACGTGTTCGCCTTAGCAGGCTGGAAACAACCTGGTAAGTTTCGCTTAAACGACATAAACCTCAACGGGATGGGCAACTCGACTGAACAGTGGTCGTCCGTACTGTCGCAACTCACTGGCATCGCGCAACTTGACCTGCTCACCATGCTCCCGTGGCGCAACGTCATTGCCGGTATTGGTCTTCTCTCGCCGCACTGCCGTTGGTGCCCACTGTGTTTTGCTCAAGACCTCAGCGAAGGTCGCGAACCTTACTTTCGACTCGCATGGGATATTGGGACAGTTGACGCGTGCCCAAAACATGCGGCTAAGCTCGTTGGCTTCTGCCCGAATTGTGGGCGCCCGGACGCGCGTAACGGCTCCACTTGCGTCGTTGCGGGTTGGTGTTGTTTCTGTGGAGCATTCCTTGGTGATTTTCCTGCGCCATCGTCAGCAACGGCTGCGACACTCTGGGCATCGCTCCAAATTGCGAAGTTACTGGCAGCACCTGCGACGCTTCGCGGAACGCCGACGCGGGAAACAATGATCGAGGGCTTAGTCCGTCTCATAGATCTGCTAGATGACGGGATGCCTGCCGTCTTCGCTCGCCGGATAGGGCTCAATAAGTCAACGGTGCACTACTGGCTTAGCGATGGCGGCACTCCTGCGATGCCTGCCCTCCTTCGAATCTCTGCTAGCACAGGCCTAGAGCTCCCGGCTGTGCTTAGCGGCGACGTCTCGGGTGCACACGCCCTCACGATCGTCGCCAGCGAATCCAACGAACTACGCCCGCGTCACCACAAGCGTGCATCGGCAAGGAAGATTGACTTCGAAAAGGTCAACGCACAGCTAGATGAGGTCATCGTAAGTAGCAGCGGGCTCAGTGTTAGCGAGGCAGCTCGCCAACTGAAAATGCATCCGAAGCAGTTGTATGAGATAGCAAACGACAAGGCGAAAAAAATTGCCGAAATATGGATGCGCGATCGTAAGGAACGCGCTAGCCGAAGCCGCGCAAGAGCCGCCGCACTCATCGAAGCGGCGGTTCTCGACATTCTGGCTGAGGGAAAGGGACCTAACCTGCGCGAGTTGAGACGAAGGGTTCCTAAAGAGGTGCTCGGAAGCGTTCGCGAAATCTTCGTGCTTCTCGAAGAAGCAAAGGAAAAGGTCTGCCGGAGATAGTCGTACGAGTTGGCTCAAGCGGTGAAGGTCCTAGTGGGACGGCAAGCCTCCCCTCTGGCTAGCCGTCTCTCATGTCGTTACTTCGATGCCTTTTCAGCTGGCAGTCGGGGTCGAAGATCCAACAGATGAACGCTTATCGCAACAGAATTGCCCATCGTTTCTTGAACGCGCGTGGCTTCCGACCGGAGCAGCGACATCAGTTCATCCACATCGATGCGCCGGCCATCCTCAGGATGGTCCCATTTGCGATGCCTGGCTAGGGTGATCAACAAGCACCCTGACCGGCTGTTTTCAGCGGCCATGTACTTCCTGACCAGTTGATTGTGGATCGTGTCGCGCAGGTCTTTCGCCGTTCGACCATCACCAAGCTTCAACTCAATCACCGCTTCAAGATCGGATGAGATAGACCGCAGTCTAATGTCCGTCTCCTTTTCATCCGCCGTGACAGCCTCTTGATCGACTCTGTAAACTCCATTGGCGGCGTGACTCAATTCGCGCGCAATCTCACGGCGCATAACCCGTTCCTCTGCGATACCCGCCCATGCTTCTCGTGGCGACACGTCGCGCAGGAGAAGGTCATCGAGGTCAGCCAAGCGATCTTTTAATACTGAAAACATCGCCTCGTTCGTCGACGCGGGAGCTTCGCCTGTTTTATCGAGTGAAACGGCCTGTGCGTCGTCGAACGCAGCAGAATCGATTTCTTGCGCCCAATGCTCTTCTGCAATGGACAAGACACGGTCCTTGAAATGTGCACATAGGGGATCGTTGGCCATCTCAAGTTTCGCAGACCACCCATCCTCTCCGTCGGCATCAAATAGTGCGCCAACAATTTCATTTCTCGCACGCTCAGCATGGTCCCGAGTGTCCGGACTGTAAGCGCCCTCGTGTTTAATATCGTCGCTCGGACGCACATGACGGTACGAAAGACGCAACAATCGCAATAGCAAAGATGGAGCGAACGCTTCACCGCGCAAGCTAACAGACTCAAAACGATCGCCGAACAACATACTGAACCAAGTCACAGCCTCACTATGACGTCCGGGTTCGATCGTGCTCAAGCGATCCTCTAGCTCTGCGACCCCGACCTCAGGATTGAGTCGCATAACCGTTGACAACCACGCGAAGATGAATTCACTCGGCACACTGTCCTGTAGACGCTGTCGAGCCGTCGCAAGCAGATGCTCGTGCATCTCTTCGTCACCACGCTCCAATATGACGCCAACTACCTGCCTCAGCCGCTGCGCGGTTGCTGCGTTAGCGTCTGCCAAACAGTCCCCTTTTTTGTCTAGCCACGCCTTAAGCCGCTGAAGAAAAAAATTAGCCGATGGAGCGTACCTAATGCTCTGCAATAGCAGCGGCTGACCGGATTCCGCCTTTTGGCCCAACTCCCAAGTAAGCTCGTGGCCAATGACGGCATCTACCGCTTGAGGATGAGCCTCGATAAGGCTATCCAGCCAAGCGGGTAGCCCTCCAACTTCGATTAGTGCAAAGCGCGCGGCGAGCATTGCTTCTGCGTGGGTCACTCGTGATGCCCAAGTCGCATCCTCGGCCTCAGCATAGATGGCTGCGAGCCCAAGCTGCCATCGCACGAGATATGTGTTGCGCTGCTCCAAAGGCCGTTCGCTCGCACACGTCGGCGATTCTGTCCGCCAAATTCTCATCAAGATGCGGCGTAGGCGATCAGCCGTCGCCTTGTCGAACTGTTCCTCGATAAGACGTCGATTCCAGCCGGATTCCCGACTGTCCGCTCCAGCGTGGCTCATTGCTCGCCACAAATTCCATGCAGTATTCCAGCTACGTTCGTCGGAGAATGCGCTATCAGGCTGCTGGGAAACCTCTCGCCAAAATAGCATCCAGCTCGCTCTGTCTTTAGCGGCTCGCCGTTCGCGTTGCTGTTTTATCGCGGCCCCTCTCGCCTCAATTCGTTCGAGTTCTTTGTTTCTTGCTGGTGGCTTTCTACACTCGTCAACGATAGCGAGAAGTTCCGGCAAGTCAGCAACGAGCGGCTCTAGTTCTGAAAGATGACGCGGCCACAACTCTTCGCCCGGACAGAGGCGCAGGGCAACTTGCAAGACAAACGCACGATCAGTGCTTGAACGCGCAGTATCACCTAGTGCACTTCTTACCCACGAAAGATCCCTGACTGCAACGAGCTCTAGTGGACTGTCGTGAAAAATGACTTCCACTAGGCGTTCCCGCGGATCGGTGATGACTCGAAGGGACTGAATGAATGCGTCCGTCGTCCAGAACAACAGTGCATTGTCTGTCGCCCCAAAGTCTTTGAGTCGTTTCCTCAGGGATTTGTGCGCGTCGTCTTTGCCATTCGTTCGATCGTGGAGACGCAGAGCAAGAACGCACGCTCGCAACCATTGCGAATCTATGCTGATGCTGAGCCCTCGTGTGCAAACCGCCGCGAGAGCTCCGGTGAGATTAGGCCGGTTGCTAACGAAGTGCGGCCATCGACTATCCCATCTGTGCCCCTCAGATAAAAGTTCGACAAGACCATCGCGAACAGCCACAAGCTGTGAAGAATCGAGTTCGGCGTTCTCGAGCAAGCGTGGCAATTGCAAGCCCAAACCATTGAAACTACGATCGGTTCCTTTCAGCCTCTTTAGCGTCTGACACAACTGGTCTACCGAGAGGTCGCGTGGAAACATCCTAACGAGCGCCATGCGCGCAATGTCGTCCGGCCACGCAGCATGGTCGTTTGCGACGGAATGCGCGATGCTCGTTAGCCTCGAGTCCTGAATCGCTATCATCGCATCGAGCGAAATTACGCGTTCCGAGGCCTCGGCTTTCAGATCACACACACATCCGTACGCCACATCCGCGCAGTCTACCAGGCGTCCACTCTCAATGAGATATAGCAGGATGCATCTCACCTCAGGATTTTCGACCCCCGCATGCCAAAGTCGACAAATCTCGCTTGAGAGTTCTTGAGATGCGAAGCGATGGATTTGAATGTGCGGTACTTGTCGCCCCTGCCATCCGCCCTTCCCATAGCGTTCGACGTACGATCGAAGCGCTTGAATGCGCTGACTCGGCGTGAGCGATTCGGGATCACCCTCACTTAGTAGGACTGCAGGTTCATTGTCGCGCAGCGTCTCGAATATTGCGGCATCACTCAGAGCGAGCCAGCCCGCCACTGGTCGCTTTGAGGGGCGAACGATGACTTTGCCTCTGGTCTCCGCGAAAAGCAGGCGCATCAAAGCGCGGTGCGACATCCCGCTTTCGCTGAGCGTACGAAGACGATGCGCCGCTAGGTACTCTGCGACCGAGCGGTGATGGAATCGCACGCGCCCATAAGACGCAAAACCGAACAACGGTCTTTCAAGAAGAGCTTTTCGCTCGCCAAGTTTCCAGTCCGCAAGAATGATCGATGGATCGACCGCTGCATCGTTGTGGCCAGCGTCGGAGGCAGCATTGTGCCTTATGGTCAGACGTCGGGTCATAAGCATTGCCAACGCGAGCCGACTGGCACCCTCTATCGCTTTCTCCACTGACAACTCGGCGGGCTCGGGCCTGTCGTCCCGAGGCTGCAACTTGACCCGTACATTCGCCGTAACTTGTTCATAGTGCGTGCGGATACGCTTATGCTCTCGCCAATCGCTGCATAGCTCGATCAAGTCTTGTGGTCGCCGCGCAAACTCCTGCGCGTTACGTCTCTGCAAGTCTTGGAGCAAAACATCGGGATTCTCCACGCCCTGTCCACGAGCGAATTCAACGATTTGCGTGTCCGAAAGCGGCATCAGAGCCACCGTTCGCCAATCAGGGATTTCGTCTTCTTTGTTGTCCTTTTTCTGTTCCGTTCGCATGGCAATCATCGCGAACTGCTCCTCACTCGGCTCGGCGGCAGCGGTCAATGGAATCGGAAGCACAGTGCGAACGAGCTCACCGTCAAATGCGACGGGGCGAGTTGTAATGACGATGCGAGCGCGCCCTAGTTGGCTTGCAATACCCTTCTTAAAGCGTTTTAGCGCACGCTCAAATGAGCCCAAGCTCAGTTGCAGCTCGTCTATCGAGTCCAAGAAGAACGTAGCGACGTCTGACTGGGACGAAAGCCATGCGTCAAGCCTAGCCTCTTCTTCATCGTCCAACAGGGCACGCAGTTCATCTTTTGCCAAACCTGCCAATTCAACAAAGAAGGCAGGCTCGCCAGCTGCAGACAAACGTTGAGCCTGAGTACGACATTCGAAGGTCTTCCCCGCTCCGGCCTCCGATATCAACAGCACACGTCGTGACTGTAGGAGGTCGCTCCATGACGAGCCTCGGGACCAGCCCAAGCTCGTCAGGAACGGTTGCTTGTCTGCTTCTCCGAGTTTGCCTTCGGGAATATTCTGAAAAATTCGCTCGACCATATGCCGTTTAGATAACTAGTTGGCTGCGCTCTTAAAACTCCGGCGTCACGCAGAGTTTCTCCGCCTTTTCGCCAAGAATCCGCCCGTGATCGCTACGAACGAGCACAAACGTTTCTCGATCGGAATCGTTGTGCTCGCAAAATGTGCGCAGCGTGGCGGTGGCTAACTGAGCGTAAGTGTATGCGCGAACGCCTAGGTGCCACAACGACCATACTGCACGTGTTCACGGATAGGAGCCGCAGCATACGCTCACTTCTGGGGCCCCTACGACTATGCCACCCCCATGGGCTAGCCACGCCGCTCAGCGAGAGCGTCGGCCGCGCGAATGGCACAGTGAGAAAACTTCGCTTATTTTAATGATGATTTTCAAATCATTGATTCGACATTAAAGATAAATCCAAATTCTCTTTGATTTTAATTTCGAGAGTGCTAGTCTATTCAAACCACAGCGCAAGGATGATTTAATGCCCCAGCATTACTTCCCTGCTTGCACGTCGTATTTTCATTGATTTTAAGGTGATTTTTTCATGTGCTATGCGCACATTCAAATAGGCTGCAACTCTATCAGTGACATGGCGAATGGTTACAGCCGGTGGCTATTTGAGAAATCCGATCGCGTATTTTTGGACCCGGACCGTGGTGAACATGAAATGCGGTATGCGTACTATACAACCACTGCAGAGCTTCGCCGGCGCCTTCAACTCGTGGGGTTCACCCGAGAAACCCTCGAATGCGAATTCCGAGAATTCAAACACAATGGCGTGTGGTTCTCCAATTTGCAAAAGCTCTACGACACGCCCGAGAAAGCGCAACGCCGCGCGTACACGGTCGAGCACGCGAGCCTTGACGATTGGCTCCATGCGCTTGGGCTATGGGTTAGCGGATACATGGCCTCGCGTATGCACGAGTACCGGGTTTCCGATCCACTCGTCGATATCGGGATTTTGAAGGAATGCTTTGAGCGAACTTGGAGTCCGCATAGCAAGGCGAAGAAACTTAGGGATGTGCTCCCCCGCCACAATTCAATCGGCTTCCCCTGCGCTAGCTTAGAGTGCTTGGCGGTGGCACTCTTGGAGGTCGTCAAAGAGGACGCTCCGTGCGAACTGGATGTGAGCGAATTTGTGAACTGCGGGGACTCAAGTTTCGACGATGTCGAGAGATACGATGGCGAGATCTGGTTTCCGGGCGACAGGAAGCCGATCGAGAGCAACTTTACTGGTTACGTCGAGTGTGATGACATCTAACAGGGGGTTGCCCTCGCAAGCCGCTAGATCGGAAGTCTGAGAGCGGCGGGCGACGCCTGGACGAAGATGACCCGTGTGACACGTTAAGAAGCGTGCGCGTCGGACCGATTTAGGCGGAAAGCCGCGGCCCGAAGAGTAACGGCTTCCCCGTCTAGCACTTTTTGCCCATAAGGCAAAAAGTGGCCGATCGTCCAATAAAGCATAACGTGGCCAAATGGCCAATTTATGCTTAACGGCACAAGATTCACGCGTAATGCGAGTGCGTATAACCTGGTGGGCCGGGTGGGGTTCGAACCCACGACGTCCTTTCGGAGGCGGATTATGAGTCCGCTGCCTGCAACCAACACGGCGTCCGGCCCAACGACGCTACAACAAAGACAGCGTCAACAAAAAAGCCCGGTCTGCCAAAGGCCGGGCTTTTCGACGGCAGGCCGACATACTACACGAAACCGGGCCAGCCTGACCATCCGATCCCTGCTTTCGCTTGCGATAACTCCGAATCGCAAGCGCGCAAAGCGATCAATTGCCTTCGAGGAACGACTTGAGCTTGTCCGAGCGGCTCGGGTGACGCAGTTTACGCAGCGCCTTCGCCTCGATCTGGCGAATCCGCTCGCGCGTCACGTCGAACTGCTTGCCGACCTCTTCCAGCGTATGGTCGGTGCTCATCTCGATACCGAAACGCATGCGCAGCACCTTCGCCTCGCGCGGCGTGAGCGAGTCGAGCACGTCCTTCACCACGTCGCGCATCGAAGCGTGCAACGCGGCGTCCGACGGCGCCACCGTGTTGGTATCTTCGATAAAGTCGCCCAGATGCGAATCGTCGTCGTCGCCGATCGGCGTTTCCATGGAGATCGGTTCCTTCGCGATCTTCATGATCTTGCGGATCTTGTCCTCCGGCATTTCCATCTTCTCGGCGAGCGTGGCCGGATCCGGCTCGAGACCGGTTTCCTGCAGGATCTGCCGCGAAATGCGGTTCATCTTGTTGATCGTCTCGATCATGTGAACCGGAATACGGATCGTGCGCGCCTGGTCCGCAATCGAACGCGTGATGGCCTGACGGATCCACCACGTGGCGTAGGTCGAGAACTTGTAGCCGCGCCGGTATTCGAACTTGTCTACCGCCTTCATCAGGCCGATATTGCCTTCCTGAATGAGGTCGAGGAATTGCAGACCGCGGTTCGTGTACTTCTTCGCAATCGAGATCACGAGACGCAAATTGGCCTCGGTCATTTCGCGTTTGGCCTGACGCGCCTTCAGTTCGCCCGCCGCCATCTGGCGATTGGTTTCCTTGAGGTCCTTGAGCGGCAGCACCACACGCGCCTGCAGATCGAGCAGGCGCTGCTGCTGTTCGCGGATCGCCGGAATATTGCGCGACAGAATCGCGCTATACGCGTGATTCTCGCTGACGATCTTCTCGGACCAGTCGAGGTCGGTTTCATTGCCCGGGAACCGCGCGATGAACTCCGAGCGCGGCATGCCGCACTTGTCCACGACCGTGTGCAGGATCTGGCGTTCGACCTGGCGCACTTCGTCCACTTGCGCGCGCAACGTGTCGCACAGACGCTCGACGGTACGCGCCGTGAAGCGGATCGACATCAGTTCGGTCTGGATGGTTTCCTGCGCCTTCAGGTAGGCCTTCGACTTGTAGCCTTCCTTTTCGAACGCGCGGCGCATCTTGTCGAACCATTCGCTGATGAGCGCGAATTTTTCGAGCGAGGCGCGCTTGAGCGCTTCGAGCTGCGCCGCGTTGGCCGTCGCCTGCGCCGCGCCGTCGTCGTCCTCTTCTTCTTCCTCTTCTTCCTCTTCCTCTTCGTCTTCCTCGCTTTCGTTCTCGATCTCTTCCGCTTCCTTGGCGTTGAAGCCGTCGGTGTCTTCGGCGTTCGGATCGACCAGGCCATCGACGAGCTCATCGACGCGAATCTCGTCGTTCGCGACGCGCTCGGCCATGGCGAGGATGTCGGCAATCGTGGTCGGGCAAGCGGAGATCGCCATGACCATGTGCATGAGGCCGTCTTCGATACGCTTGGCGATTTCGATTTCGCCTTCGCGCGTCAGCAGTTCGACCGTGCCCATCTCGCGCATGTACATGCGCACGGGGTCGGTCGTACGGCCGAATTCGGAGTCGACGGTCGAGAGCGCGACCTCGGCTTCTTCCTCGACTTCGTCGTCGGAAGAGGCGTTCGGTGCGTTGTCGTTGAGGAGCAGCGTTTCGGCATCCGGCGCCTGTTCGTAGACGGCGACGCCCATGTCGTTGAACGTGCTGATGATGCCTTCGATCGCCTCGGTTTCCGTGAAATTATCCGGAAGGTGATCGTTGATTTCGGCGTAGGTGAGGTAGCCGCGCTCCTTGCCAAGCTTGATGAGCGCGCGAAGCTTGTTGCGACGTTCCTCGAGTTCCTCGACGGTACCGGGCTGCGACGACGCGAACGCGTCTTTCAGCAGCGCCTTTTCCTTCGCTCGCCGGTCGCGCGCACGGGTGGTCTTCTCACCCTTGGCCGCCGGGGTGGGCGTGCTTTCCTCGCTCTGGTTTGCGTCGTCATCGACGGGCACTTCATTCAGCTTTTTCGTCATGGAGTTCGCCGTACCGGCTGTAGTCTCGACTCGCGGCTGTTGGACATCAGCCTCTTGAACCGTGGATACTGGAGCCTCGCGCTCTGCCGCATCGTCCGCAACGGCAGGCACTTGCCTTGCACTACTCGGACCACCGGACCGCTTCGTTGCCGGATGAGTTGCAGCTTTCGCCGCACGGGTTGGCGCCGCTCGCGCGGCCGAAGCAGCCATGGCTTTCTTCCGGACTGCGGGTACTTCATGACTGGCGGTTGCCGCCTTGCGGCGGGAACTGGCGGATGGGGCGTCCTGGGCATTCGTGACCTTGCCGGTCGGCTCCGTCGAGCCTGTGCCTGTCGCCTTTTTTCCGCCTGTAGTCTTTGCCATTGCCATTCCGCCCCTTGCTGGAAACTGGACACCTTTCGGCATCACCCGGCGAAACGACCTCCGAGTGATACTTGAGCTGCCCGCCCGGAAAAAACAAAAACAAACCGCTGAAAACCTTTTATTATAGCACGCACGGTAATAATCACCCCCGCACACGCCTCCCTTACAGTCCGAGCTGACGTTTCATGTCAGCCCGCGTCTGATTCAATTTAACGTATTCGGCCAATTCTTCAGGCGTGTGCCTCGATTGCCGCGAAAGCACGTCCAGCCGTTCGCTGCAGGCGTCGAAGCGCATTTTGAGGATGGCAGCCGTCATTTCCTCGCTCACGAGCCGTTCCTGCTCGCGGCGCTCCTCCTGCACGGCACCGTCTTCTGGATTTTTCATCAGCAAATCCCGAACGTTTTCATCATAGTCCAGAATTTCGCGAAAAATCTCCTCGAACGTGGGGGCATTGGCCCCATTGCGCAAGAGATCCGAAAGCAGCTGGAACTCCGCCGCGTCGCCCAGCGCGCGCGCATGGGTGGTCACTTCCTCGAACAGCTCGCCGTGGCGCGTGAGCGTGATGAGCGCCTGTTCGGCCTCCTCGTCGAGCTGCGCCACGATGCGCGGATACATCACGAGGTTGCGCAGCGCCTTACGCTCGATACCGGTCACGAGGTGCCGGTCCTTGCGCGCGGGCGCCTGGCGCGCCGCCTGGGCGATGCGCGCGTCGACCTCGCAGAGTGCCGCCACTTCCTCGAACGGCACGTCGAGCCGGTCGGCGAACATGTGCATGATCTGCGCACGCAACGCGTTCGCAGGCAGCGCCTGGAGCAGCGGCTTGGCGTCGAACAGCGCGCGGGCGCGGCCTTCCGGCTGATCCAGCTCCTTGCCCGCCAGCACTTCGTTCAGCATGAACTGCGACAGCGGCATGGCGCGGTCGACCTGCTCCTTGAACGCCTCCGTGCCGAATTCGCGCACGTAACTGTCCGGATCGTGTTCCGTGGGCAGGAACAGGAAGCGGATCGTGCGGTTGTCGGCCGCATGCGGCAGGCACGCGTCGAGCGCGCGCCGCGCCGCGCGCCGGCCGGCCGAGTCGCCGTCGAAGCTGAAGATCACCGTATCGGTCTGACGCATCAGCTTCTGCACGTGGATCGGCGTGCAGGCGGTGCCCAGCGTGGCCACCGCGTTCTGAAATCCGAGCTGGGCGAGCGCGACCACGTCCATGTAGCCTTCGACCACCAGCACGTAATGCTGTTCGCGAATCGCGAGACGCGCCTCGAACAGCCCGTACAGCTCGCTGCCCTTGTTAAATAGAGGCGTTTCGGGCGAATTCAAATACTTCGGTTCGCCGCCGTCCAGCACGCGGCCACCAAAGCCGATCACCTGCCCCTTCACGTTGCGGATGGGGAACATCACGCGGTCGCGGAAGCGGTCGTAGCGGCGCGCCTGGCCCTGTGCGTCCTGCTTTTCGCTGACGATCACGAGGCCGGCTTCGACGAGCGAGTCGTCGCGATAATCGGTAAACGCGGTTTCGAGGTTCTGCCATCCATCGGGCGAATAGCCGAGCCCGAAGCGGGCCGCGACTTCGCCGGTCAGGCCGCGTTTTTTGAGGTACTGGATCGCATTGGGCGCGCTGCGCAACTGCTTGCGGTAGTAGTCGCAAGCCGTCTGCATGATGTCCGACAGCGCGTTCGTGACCGCTTTCGAGACACCGGGCGCATAGCCGCCCTCACCGCTCTGGCCGCCCTGTCCGGGGCGGCCGCCGCCAAAGCCGCCGCGCATCGGCGACGGTTCCTGCGGCACGGTCAGGCCGACCGACTGCGCGAGTTCATTGACGGCTTCGGGGAACGTGAGCCCGGCGTGCTCCATCAGGAAGCCGATGGCGGTGCCGTGGGCGCCGCAACCGAAGCAGTGATAGAACTGCTTCGTTGGACTAACGGTAAACGATGGGCTCTTTTCGTTGTGGAACGGGCAGAGACCCATGAAATTCGCGCCGCCCTTCTTGAGCTGCACGAAGCGTCCCACCACGTCGACGATATCGACGCGGTTTAGCAGATCCTGCAGGAACGAATGCGGAATCATCGGGGCCTGGTCGCTCGGTTGGCGTAAAACGGGGGCGCGCTTGCGCGGCGCCCATGACGGGCAGTCGCCTCGCCGCGGCGGCAGGCTGTCATGCAGACGCCGGCGCCGCGCGAGAGCGTGCCGTTACTTCGAGAGCGCGGCCTTGACGAGACCGGAGACGGCCGTCATGTCGGCGCGGCCGGCCAGCTTCGGCTTGAGCACGCCCATGACCTTGCCCATGTCCTGCGGGCCCGCCGCGCCCACCTGGGCGACCGCGGCCTGCACTTCGGCGGCGATTTCGGCGTCCGAAAGCTGCTCGGGCATGTAGGCAGCCAGAACGACCAGCTCGGCCTGCTCCTTTTCGACGAGGTCCGCGCGCGCGGCGGCTTCGAACTGGCTGATCGAGTCCTTGCGCTGCTTGATCATCTTGTCGATGACCGCCGTAATGCCCGCGTCGTCGAGCGTCACGCGCTCGTCGACTTCACGTTGCTTGATGGCGGCGAGCAGCAGACGAATCGTGGCGAGACGCTCGCTTTCGCGCGCGCGCATCGCGGCCTTCATGTCGTCGTTGATCCGGTCTTTGAGACTCATCACTCACCTGAATTGCGTTGGTTGCAGAAACCCGGAAAACCGGGGCAGTGAGGTCGTCCTGCCGAAACATCGTAGCGAAGCATCGGAGAAACGCAAAAGCGAATGCAAAAACCCGCCTGGAAGCGTTTCCAGGCGGGTCGGTGCGGATTCGGCTGGGTTGCGACCACACCAGAGAACAACACGGCGCGCGACGGGATCCTGCAGGAACCCTGCGGGCCGGCGCGCCGCGCTGCTTGCGCCGTCATGGATTTCCGCGGACGGAACGGCCATGGCGGCGCGGAAATCAGTACATCTTCTTCGGCAGCATCTGGCTGCGCAGACGCTTGAAGTGCCGCTTTACCGCCGCCGCCTTCTTGCGCTTCCGTTCAGCCGTAGGCTTCTCGTAAAACTCACGCGCACGAAGCTCGGTCAGCAGCCCGTTCTTCTCGATCGTGCGCTTGAAGCGCCGCATGGCGACTTCAAAGGGTTCGTTTTCTTTTACGCGGATGGTCGTCATTTTCCAATAACGGATCGGGGGTAAAGAGGATCGAGTATAGCAGAGGGTTTTTCAAAAGACAGGTAAACGTCGAGCCCGTTTTACCCGCCTCAAAACCCGCTCAAGCCGCGCCGGTAAAGGCTGCGGCGGCTTCGCCCGCCGCCACGCCGGAGGCCCAGGCCCACTGGAAGTTGTAGCCGCCGAGCCAGCCCGTCACGTCCACCGCTTCGCCCACGAAATAGAGTCCCGGCACGCGCTGGCTCATCATCGTCGCCGACGACAGTTCGCGCGTATCCACCCCGCCGCGCGTGACCTCGGCCTTCTTGTAGCCCTCGGTGCCGGTGGGCGTGAGCGTCCACTTCGCGAGGCCGTCGCCGATGCGGCGCAGCGTCTTGTCGGGCAGATCGGCAATACGCGCCTCCAGCGGCACCTGATGCGTCTCCAGCCAGGCGTGCGCAAGCCGCGCCGGCACCCACTCGGCGAGCAGATTGCCGATCTGGCGCTTCGTCGCGCCCTTCGCCTCGATCAGCGCCTCGGTGGCGTCGCGATCGGGCAGCAGGTTCACGCGGATCGGTTGCCCAGGCTGCCAGAAGCTCGAAATCTGCAGGACGCCGGGGCCGGACAGGCCGCGATGCGTGAACAGCAAGTCTTCGTCGAAGGCGCCGCCGGTCTTGCGCTCGCCCGTCGCCACGTTCACCTCCAGCGAGACGCCCGAGAGCGGCACGTACGGCGCCCATTCGTCGTGCGCGAAGGTCAGCGGCACGAGCGCCGGACGCGTGTCGATCAGCTTGTGGCCGAACTGTTTGGCGACGCGATAGGCGAAATCCGTCGCACCGATCTTGGGGATCGACAGGCCGCCCGTGGCGATCACGAGCGCCTTCGCCCTGATCTGGCCCTGCGGCGTGCCGAGCACGAAACCGGTTTCGTCGGCGTGGCCGACCTGCTCGACCGGCAGCGGACGGCGCCACGCGACGCGCCCGGCGTCGCATTCGGCGCGCAGCACGTCGATGATGGCTTCGCTCGACTGGTCGCAGAACAATTGGCCCTTGTGCTTCTCGTGCCACGTCACGCGATGCTGGCGCAGCAGCGCGAGAAAGTCGCGCGGCGTGTAGCGCGCGAGCGCCGAACGGCAGAAATGCGGGTTGTTCGAGAGATAGTTGGCGGGACTGGCGTGCAGATTCGTGAAATTGCAGCGTCCGCCGCCCGAGATGCGGATTTTTTCCGCGAGGCGCGGCGCGTGATCGATCAGCGCCACGCGGCGTCCCTGCTGGCCGGCCACCGCCGCGCTCATCATGCCGGCCGCCCCTGCGCCGATCACGGCGATGTCGAATGATTCCATGGCGCGCATTTTACCTGTGCGGCCGCTCGCCATCGCCCGCCAGCCGTCTTGCGCGTGCGCTGCTATACTTTCAGGCTTCCCTTTTACTTTGTTTTAGCGACGGTTCGCGCCTCTTTGGCGGCCGTTGCGCGCCCCACCATGCTCGTACTCGGCATCGAAAGCTCCTGCGACGAAACCGGCCTCGCGCTCTACGACAGCGAGCGCGGCCTGCTCGCGCACGCGCTGCATTCGCAGATCGCCATGCATCGCGAGTACGGCGGCGTCGTGCCCGAACTCGCTTCGCGCGACCACATCCGCCGCGCGTTGCCGCTGCTCGAGGAAGTGCTCGCGAACAGCGGCGCGGCGCGCACCGACATCGACGCCATCGCCTTCACGCAAGGCCCTGGTCTCGCGGGCGCGCTGCTGGTGGGCGCGAGCATCGCCAACGCGCTCGCGATGGCGTGGAACCGGCCGACGGTCGGCATCCACCATCTCGAAGGGCACCTGCTCTCGCCGCTGCTGGTGGACGCGCCGCCGCCGTTCCCGTTCGTCGCGCTGCTGGTCTCAGGCGGCCACACGCAGCTCATGCGCGTGACCGACGTGGGCGTCTACGAAACCCTCGGCGAAACGCTCGACGACGCCGCCGGCGAAGCCTTCGACAAGACCGCCAAGCTGCTCGGCCTTGGCTATCCGGGCGGCCCGGAAGTCTCGCGGCTCGCGGAGTTCGGCACGCCCGGCGCGATCGAATTGCCGCGTCCGATGCTGCATTCGGGCGATCTCGATTTCAGCTTCAGCGGCCTGAAGACCGCCGTGCTCACGCATGTGAAGAAGCTCGGCCCGAATATCTGCGAGCAGGGCAAGGCCGATATCGCGCGCGGTTTCGTCGATGCCGCCGTGGACGTGCTGGCCGCCAAGTCGCTGGCCGCGCTCAAGCAGACGAAGATGAAGCGCCTCGTGGTCGCGGGCGGCGTGGGCGCGAACAAACAGTTGCGCGAAAAGCTCTCGGCGGCGGCGCAAAAGCGCGGCTTCGAGGTGCATTACCCCGACCTGTCGCTGTGCACCGACAACGGCGCGATGATCGCGCTTGCGGGCGCGCTGCGCCTGCAGCGCTGGCCCGACCAGGCCACGCACGACTACGCGTTCACGGTGAAGCCGCGCTGGGATCTGACCTCGCTCGCGCAGCAGTGAGCGCGACGTCGGCGCAATAAAAAAGCCGCCTTTTCAGGCGGCTTTTTTACGTCAGCAACGCACGCTTTCGACCCGATCAGGCCGACACGCGCTTGTCGTGTTCGATCACGGCGTAGGCGCTGTGATTGTGGATCGACTCGAAGTTTTCGGCTTCGAGCGTATAGGCGATCACGCGCGCGTCGGCGTTCAGACGCACGGCCACGTCGCGCACGAGGTCTTCGACGAACTTCGGATTCTCATAGGCGCGCTCGGTCACGAACTTCTCGTCCGGACGCTTGAGCAGGCCCCACAGTTCGCACGAGGCTTCCTGCTCGGCGATGACGATCAGCTCCTCGACCGCCAGTTCGCCGTCGAACTCCACGTTCATCGTCACGTGCGAGCGCTGGTTGTGCGCGCCGTACTGCGAGATCTTCTTCGAGCACGGGCACAGGCTCGTGACCGGCACGAGCACCTGCAGGAACAGGCGCGTCACACCGTCGCGCACGTCGCCCGTCAGCGTCACTTCGTAGTCCAGCAGACTCTCGACGCCCGACACCGGCGCGACCTTCTTCACGAAGTACGGGAACGACACTTCGATGCGGCCCGCCTGCGATTCGAGCTTCGCGATCATCGCGGTCAGCATCGCGCGGAACGTCGACGGTTCGAGCGGCTGCTTGTTCTCTTCGAGCAGCGCCACGAAACGCGACATGTGCGTGCCCTTCTGGTCGGCGGGCAGATGAACGTCGAGATTCCACGTGCCGACGCTCGGCTGCACGTCGCCTGCCGCCGTCTTCACGGTCAGCGGATGGCGCACGCCCTTCACGCCGACGCGCTGGATCGGGATCTGGCGGGTATCGACGGAACTCTGGACGTCCGGCATCACGAAAGCCGGATTCATCTGATTCATGTTCTTATCCTCAGGCCGCGCCGAACTGCGGCGCGCAAATGGCAAGCGCCGGCATGAGCCGGCGCTGGCTGGCGGAGCGCGGGTGCAAGACCCGTCCGCCGGTTCAATTGTGGAGTGGGCGGCGGCGGCGCGCGCGACGGTTTTCCGATGAAAACCCGCGGCGCCGCTCAGCGCGATCCAACTCAGGCGACGCGCATCACCGACTTGCCGGACGCGTTCGCCGCGCGGTCGAGGAAGCGCTCGCGAATCGACTTCGCGATCCCTGCCGCGTCGAGGCCACAGCCCGCCAGCAGCTTGGCCGGGTCGCCGTGATCGATGAAACGGTCCGGGAGGCCCAATTGTAGTACGGGCTTGATAACCCCACTTTCAAGCAGGGATTCCACGACGGCCGAACCCGCACCGCCCATGATGCAGCCTTCCTCGACGGTCACGAGGTAATCGTGCGTCTCGGCGAGCTGCTTGACGAGCTCCGCGTCGACCGGCTTCACGAAGCGCATGTTCGCGACGGTGGCGTCCAGCTCCTCGGCGGCGGCCAGCGACGGCGCAACCATCGTGCCGAACGCGAGGATCGCCACGCGCTTGCCTGCCGGCGCGGCGCTTTCGCGGCGCACTTCGCCCTTGCCCACCGGCAGCGCGGCCATCTGCTTGACGGTCGCGACGCCCGTGCCCGCGCCGCGCGGATAGCGCACGGCCGTCGGGCAGTCCTGCTGGAGCGCCGTGTAGAGCATCTGACGGCATTCGTTTTCGTCCGACGCCGCCATGATCATCATGTTCGGGATGCAGCGCATGAACGCGAGGTCGTAGGCGCCCGCGTGCGTTGCACCGTCCGCGCCGACGAGGCCCGCGCGGTCGATCGCGAAGATCACCGGCAGGTTCTGCAGCGCCACGTCGTGGATCAGCTGGTCGTAGCCGCGTTGCAGGAAGGTCGAGTAGATCGCGACCACCGGCTTGAGGCCTTCTGCCGCGAGACCGCCCGCGAACGTCACCGCGTGCTGCTCGGCGATGCCGACGTCGAAGTAGCGATCCGGGAAACGCTTCTCGAACTCGACCATGCCCGACCCTTCGCGCATGGCCGGCGTGATGCCGACGACGCGGTTATCGAGCTCGGCCGCGTCGCACAGCCACTCGCCGAACACCTGCGTGTAGGTCTTCTTGGCGGGCGTGGTGGACGGCTTGATGCCTTCGGCCGGGTTGAACTTGCCGGGACCGTGGTACAGGACCGGGTCGGCTTCGGCGAGCTTGTAGCCCTGGCCTTTCTTCGTCACCACGTGCAGGAATTGCGGGCCGCGCAGTTCCTTGATGTTCTGCAGCGTGGGGATCAGCGAGTCGAGGTCGTGACCGTCGATCGGGCCGATGTAGTTGAAGCCGAATTCCTCGAACAGCGTGGCCGGCACGATCATGCCCTTCGCGTGCTCTTCGAGCTTGCGGGCGAGATCGAGCACCGGCGGCGCGTGACGCAGCACGCGCTCCACGCCCGCGCGAGCGGCGGCGTAGAAGCGGCCCGACATCAGGCGCGCGAGATGGCGATTGAGCGCGCCCACCGGCGGCGAAATCGACATGTCGTTGTCGTTGAGGATGACGAGCAGCGGCACGTCGTCTTCGACGCCGGCGTTGTTCATCGCCTCGAAGGCCATGCCGGCCGTCATCGCGCCGTCGCCGATCACGGCGATGCCCATGGCGTTATCGCCCTTGAGCTTGCTCGCGATGGCCATGCCGAGCGCCGCCGAGATCGACGTGCTCGAGTGCGCGGTGCCGAACGTGTCGTACTCGGATTCGTCGCGTTTCGGGAAGCCCGAGATACCGCCGAACTGACGCAGCGTCGGCATCTGGTCGCGGCGACCCGTGAGAATCTTGTGCGGGTAGGTCTGATGGCCCACGTCCCAGACGATGCGGTCGCGCGGCGTGTCGAACACGTAATGAAGCGCGATCGTCAGTTCGACCGTACCAAGGTTGGACGACAGGTGGCCGCCCGTTTGCGAGACGCTGTCGAGAACGAAAGCACGCAGTTCGTCGGCAAGCGGTTGCAACTGGCGGCGATCAAGGCGGCGCAAATCCGCCGGGTCGTCAATGGTTTTCAGCAAGTCGTACATCGTCGTTCCATTGTAGGAAATCGGGCGCTCCCGCACTTCTGTCGCGCATTACTTCCCGTTCATGCGCGCGGGCGGGTTGGCGCAATCAGCTAACCCGGTTCACCACCAGGTCAGCGAGTTCGGCGAGGCGCTGGGCGCGCGCGCCGAACGGTTCGAGCGCCGCGTGCGCGTCGGCGCGCAACTGCTGCGCGAGGGCGCGGGAAGCATCCAGACCGATGATCGACACGTAGGTCGGCTTGCCGTCCTTCGCGTCCTTGCCCGCGGTCTTGCCCAGCGTGGCCGAGTCTGCGGTCACGTCGAGAATGTCGTCCACCACCTGGAAGGCGAGGCCCACGGCCGCCGCGTACTTGTCCAGTGCGGCAAGGGTGTCGGCGGAAGGCGTTTCGCCCGCCACCGCGCCCATGCGGACCGAGGCGCGCAGCAGCGCGCCCGTCTTCAGGCGGTGCATCGTTTCGAGCTGCTCGCGCGTGAGCGAATGGCCCACGCTCGCGAGGTCGATCGCCTGACCGCCGGCCATGCCGATCGAGCCGCTGGCGAGCGCCAGTTCGCGCACGAGCGACGCCTGACGCGGCGCGTCGACTACGTCCGACGTCAGCGTGATGAAAGCTTGCGATTGCAGCGCGTCGCCGACCAGCAGCGCCGTCGGTTCGTCATATTTGACGTGTACCGTGGGCTTGCCGCGGCGCATGTCGTCGTCGTCCATGCAGGGCATGTCGTCATGCACGAGCGAGTAGACGTGGATCATCTCCAGCGCGCAGGCCGCCGCGTCGAGCGCCTCGGGCGTCGCGCCGGTCAGTTCGCCGGCCGCGTGGCACAGCAGCGGGCGCACCCGCTTGCCGCCGCCGAGCACGGCATAGCGCATCGCGTCGTGCAGCGGCGCGGGCTGGACGTCCGCTGCCGGCAAATAGTGATCGAGCGCGCTTTCGACCCGGTCGAGCACCAGCCGGGTCCATTGGTCAAATGTCATAGATCGTCGTCTCCGCCCATTGCGGAGCCTGTCGTATTGAGGGGCACGGGCCGCAGCGTTTCGCCGTCCAGCACGCGCACCTGTTGTTCAACCTTTTCGAGCTGCTGCTGGCAGAACTTCACCAGCACGGCACCGCGACGATACGCGGCCAGCGATTCCTCGAGGCTCAGGCTGCCGCCTTCCATGCGCGCCACGAGCGCGTCGAGTTCGGCGAGCGCTGCCTCGTAGCTGTCCGGCAGAGCCTCGGCCCCGTCCGGTACGCCAGCTTCCTGAGCCGCGCCAGCGCGGTCTTTCGATGCCGTTTTCGCCATCAGTGGTCGCCAAAATGAAACAAGGCGGACATTCTACGGCAAAAGCCCCCCATGCGCCCCGCTCGCCGGCTTCTGTACCGTCACGACCACATCACGCGGGCTTACAGGAATCGGTGCCGGAAGGTCGCGGTCGCCGCGATATTGTCGCTTTTTCGTCGCCTTCCCGCCGCAATTTCGCCGCAAACCGGGCAAAAATCAGTCACTTAGCCACCCCACCCCGGGGTAAACCAGTTATACTAGCCGGCTCCCTAAATCGAATCTTCGATGGTTGGGTTGTTCACTGCTTTCACGTCTTCATCGGGAGTGGGAATGTCCAATCTGAGCAATGCATTGCAGCTGAAGTCCATTCAAAGCCAGCTGCCAGTCACGGCTTACTTTGACGAAGCGCTTCTCAAGCGCGAAATCGAAACGCTTTTCCAGAAAGGTCCTCGCTACGTCGGCCACGAATTGATGGTGCCCGAAGCGGGGAATTATTTTGCGCTGCCCGGCGAAAAAGAGGGCCGCGTGCTGGTGCGCAACAAGAGCAACGAGATCGAACTGCTCTCAAACGTTTGCCGCCATCGCCAGGCCATCATGCTAAACGGTCGCGGCACCGCAGACAACATTGTATGTCCGCTGCATCGCTGGACGTACGACCTCAAGGGTGAACTGCTCGGCGCGCCGCACTTCGCGGACAAGCCCTGCCTCAACCTGAACAACACGCCGCTGCAAAAGTGGAACGGCCTGCTCTTCGAGTCGGCCGGCCGTGACGTCGCGCGCGATCTCGCGCGCCTCGGCCCCGCGAAACATCTCGACTTCACGGACTACATGTTCGATCACGTCGAGGTGCACGAGTGCAACTACAACTGGAAGACCTTCATCGAGGTCTATCTCGAGGACTACCACGTCGTCCCGTTCCATCCGGGTCTCGGCCAGTTCGTCTCCTGCGACGACCTGAAGTGGGAGTTCGGCGAGTGGTACAGCGTGCAGACCGTGGGCGTGCACAGCCAGCTCGGCAAGCCGGGCAGCCCCACGTACCGCAAATGGCACGACGAGGTCCTGCGCTTTCGCAACGGCGAGCCGCCCGAGTTCGGCGCCATCTGGATGGTCTACTACCCGAATCTGATGATCGAGTGGTATCCGCACGTGCTCGTCTGTTCGTGGCTGATTCCGAACGGCACGCAGAAGACCACCAATATCGTCGAGTTCTATTATCCCGAGGAAATCACGCTGTTCGAGCGTGAGTTCGTCGAGGCCGAGCGCGCCGCCTATATGGAAACGGCCATCGAAGACGACGAGATCGCCGAGCGCATGGACGCCGGCCGCCGCGCACTCATGGAACGCGGCGTCTCGGAAGTCGGCCCGTACCAGAGCCCGATGGAAGACGGCATGCAGCACTTTCACGAGTTCCTGCGCCGCGAACTGGGCGACATCTGAGCGCGGCTTCGAGGTCGCGCGCGGCCACGCCGGCGCACACTTCATGCCATCGACGGCATCACGGAAAGACGGGCTTCGGCCCGTCTTTTTGTTTAGACTGACGGCATCGGGCCCACGCTGTGCACACGCACATCCGGCGGCCGCGCACGATACCAGGAGCCGTCATGCCCCACACTCACTACACCACGCTGATCTCCGCCGCCAACCTGCACGAGCGCATGAGCGCCGCGCCGGGCAGCGTGCTCGTCTTCGACTGCCGTTTCGATCTGCTCGATCCCGGCGCGGGTGAAACGGCCTACGCCGCCGGCCATCTGCCGGGCGCGCGCTATCTGCATCTCGATCGCGATCTGTCCGGCGCCAAAACCGGCACAAACGGCCGCCATCCGCTGCCGGACCGCGCCTCGCTCGTCGCCACGCTGGCGAGCTGGGGTTTGAACGCGGGTCAGCAGGTCGTGGCCTACGACGCGCAAGGCGGCTCGTACGCGGCGCGGCTCTGGTGGCTGCTGCGCTGGCTCGGCCACGACTCGGTCGCGGTGCTCGACGGCGGCCTGCAAGCCTGGGAAGCGGCGGGCCTGCCGCTCGCGAAGGACGTGCCGGCGGCCACGCCGGGCACCTTCAAGGCGGGCGCGCCGCTACAGGTGACCATCGACGCCGCGGCTGTCGTGCGCAATCTCACGGCACGCGAACTGACCGTGGTCGATGCGCGCGCCAGCGACCGCTATCGCGGCGAGAACGAAACCATCGATCCAGTCGGCGGCCATATTCCCGGCGCGAAGAACCGCTTCTTCAAGGACAACCTGAGCGCCGACGGTCGCTTCAAATCGGCCCATACGCTGCGCGAGGAATTCTCGGCGCTGCTGCCGGGCGTGACGCCCGAGCATGTGGTGCTGCAATGCGGCTCGGGCGTGACCGCCTGCCACAACGCGCTGGCGATGGAAATCGCCGGCATGCATGGCGCGGCGCTCTACGGCGGCTCGTGGAGCGAATGGGTCGCCGATCCGTCGCGCCCGGTGGCAACGGGGGCGAATCCCTGATCCGCTGTCATCCTCGGATCGCCGCGCGAACGTTGTGCGACGAAAGGCGTCGGCCTCAACCGACGCCGTGTTCCTTGAACCACGCGATCGCGCGCTTCCAGCCATCTTCGGCATCGGCCTTGCGATAGCTCGGCCGGTAATCGGCGAAGAACGCATGGCCCGCGTCGTCGTAGACGACGAACTGCGAGCCGCGCGCGCCCTGCGGTCCCTGCGCGATCGCCGCCTTCATCTGCTCCAGCGTGTCCTGCGGAATGCTGGTGTCCTGCCGGCCGTACAGCCCGAGCACCGGCACCTGCAGCGTGCCGGCGAGATCGAGCGGATTCTGCGGCGTATTCGCGGTGTGATCGCCCACCACGCGCCCGTACCACGCCACTGCCGTCTTGATGCGCGGATTGTGTTCCGCATAGAGCCACGCGTAACGCCCGCCCCAGCAAAAGCCGTTGACGCCCACGCGCTTCACGTCGCCGCCATGCTGGCCCGCCCAGGCGATGGCCGCGTCGATATCGCCGAGCACCTGCGCATCGGGCACCTTGCTCACGATGTTTTCGTTGATCTGCTGGATCGTCGGATACACCGAGGCGTCGCCCTCGCGCACGAAGAAGTCCGGCGCGATCGCCAGATAGCCGAGCTTCGCGAAGCGGCGGCACACATCGGCGATATGTTCGTGCACGCCGAAAATCTCGTGAATCACGATGATCACCGGCAGATGCGTCTTGCCGCGCGGCTGCGCGCGATACGCCGGAATGAGCGTGCCGTTCGACTGGAATGCGACTTCGCCCGCGTCGAGACCTTCGCTATCGGTGTGGATGGTTTGCGCGGACACCGGCAGCACCGCGGCGGCGAATCCGCTGCCGAGCGCGGCCTTGAGAAAAGTGCGCCGATCGAACGGCACATGCGGGACGAGACTATCGACTTCGGGCTTGAGCATGCAACGCTCCTCGCGATAAGAACAACGCCATCAAAAAAGAATGCGCCCGCAGGCGCATCACAGGATCAATGCAGTTTCACGCGCGGCAGCGTCGTGCGCCGCAGCCAGTGCGCGACGGTGTCGAGCACCATGCGCGCGTAGCCGTGCAGCGCGGCGATATGCAGCCGGTACAGCGACATGTACATGAAGCGCGCGAACAGGCCTTCGATCAGCATGCTGCCGCCGATCAGGCCGCCCATCAGATTGCCGACCGCGCTGAAGTGACCGAGCGACACCAGCGAGCCGAAGTCGCGATAGGTGAATTCGGGCAGCGGCCGACCTTCGAGCCGCATGCCCATCGAGCGGAACAGGAACGACGCTTCCTGATGCGCCGCCTGAGCGCGCGGCGGCACGCCGCGTTCGTTGCCGGGCCACTCGCAGGCGGCGCAGTCGCCGAGCGCGAAGACGTTGTCGTCGAGTTCGGTTTGCAGCGTGCGGCGCACGATCAGTTGGCCCAGCCGGTTGACGGTCAGGCCGTCGAGTTCCGAGAGAATCTGCGGCGCCTTGATGCCCGCGGCCCACACCGTGAGATCGGCGCGCACGGCCTTGCCGCTCGCCGTGCGCACGACGCCCGGCGCGACCTCGGTCACGCGCTCGCCGCTCAGAATGCGCACGCCGAGTTTCTCCAGCAATTCGGTCGTCGCCGACGACACGCGCTCGGGCAGCGCGGGCAGAATGCGCGGCCCCGATTCGATCAGCACGATCCCCACGTCGTGGCTCGGATCGAGCTTGTGCAGACCGTACGCCGAAAGCACCTGCGCCGTGTTGCGCAATTCCGCCGACAGTTCGACGCCGGTCGCGCCTGCGCCGACGATGGCCACCTGCACGCGCGGCTCTTCCTTGCCTTCGTGATCCCGCGTGACGGGTTCGGGCGCCTGATGTTCCGCGCGCATGCACGCGGCGATGAGCTTCTTGCGAAAGCGCTCGGCCTGCCCGACGGTGTCGAGCGCGATGGAATTCTCGGCCGCGCCCGGCACGCCGAAGAAATGCGTCGTGCTGCCGATGGCGAGCACGAGCGTGTCGTAGTCGAGCACGCGTTCGGGCAGCAGTTCGGCGCCGTCTTCGTCGTTGACGACACCGAGCGTGATGCGCCGGGCCGCGCGGTCGATGCCGACGAGTTCGCCCTGCTGAAACTCGAAGCCATGCCAGCGCGCCTGCGCCGCGTACTCGAGTTCCTGCGTGAAGGGGTCCATGCTGCCCGCGGCCACTTCGTGCAGCAGCGGTTTCCAGATGTGCGTGGGATTGCGGTCGACCAGCGTGACCGAGGCGGTCGGGCGGCCGCGTTTCGCGCGCGTTTCGCCGTAACGGTCGCCCAGCCGCGTCGCCAGTTCGAGCCCGCCTGCACCTCCGCCCACTACGATAAAGCGATGCATAGTTTCTCCGTGCATGTCGATTGGCGATAGAACGTCCGATGCGCGCCGCTTGTCCGCATCGAGTTGGACACGATGCATACAGCGGCACGGCCATCGGCCGTCGGTTCATTGTCGGATGACGGAGCGCGCGGCGGCAAGACGGGCGGCACACATGCATCACATGTGCTCCGCCCACTTGCGCGTGGCCGCGCGCGCGGTTACGGCTTAGTTACGGTTCGACTACTGCGCACGCGTCATACGTAAGCTCAGTGCGCGTTCAGTGCGCCGTCAGTGCGCCGTCAGTGCGCTTCTTCCCAGTTCGCGCCCACGCCCACTTCGGCGACGAGCGGCACCTTCAGCTTCGCCACCGAGCACATCAGTTCCGGCAGGCACTTGCGCACTTCGGCGAGCTCCGCCTCGGGCACTTCGAGCACCAGTTCATCGTGCACCTGCATGATCATCTTCGTGCCGATCTTGCGCTCGTCGAGCCACTTCTGCACGGCGATCATCGAGAGCTTGATGAGGTCGGCGGCCGTGCCCTGCATCGGCGCGTTGATGGCGGCGCGCTCGGCGGCCTGGCGGCGCGGACCATTCCCGCCGTTGATCTCGGGCAGCCACAGTCGGCGGCCGAACACCGTCTCCACGTAGCCGCGCGATTTCGCGTCCATGCGCGTCTCGTCCATATAACGCGCGACGCCCGGATAGCGCGCGAAATACCGGTCGATATAGAGCTTCGCGGCGTCGCGCGTGATGCCGAGATTCGACGCGAGCCCGAATGCGCTCATGCCGTAAATCAGGCCGAAATTGATGACCTTGGCGATACGGCGCTGATCGTTGCTCACTTCGAGCGGCGTCACGCCGAACACTTCGGCGGCGGTCGCGCGGTGAATGTCATCGCCGCGCGCGAAAGCCGCGAGCAGCGATTCGTCGCCCGAAATATGCGCCATGATGCGCAGCTCGATCTGCGAATAATCCGCCGACACGATCTTGCAACCCGGCGACGCGATAAACGCCTCGCGAATGCGACGGCCTTCGCCGGTGCGCACGGGAATGTTTTGC
Organism: Paraburkholderia sp. SIMBA_027; assembly: GCF_046535315.1. Taxonomy (NCBI): domain Bacteria; kingdom Pseudomonadati; phylum Pseudomonadota; class Betaproteobacteria; order Burkholderiales; family Burkholderiaceae; genus Paraburkholderia; species Paraburkholderia sp. SIMBA_027. The sequence goes on along the minus strand of NZ_JAWRWY010000030.1, from coordinate 25,938 downwards.
AGATTCGGATCGTTCGACGCGAGACGGCCCGTGACCGCGACGGCCTGCGCGTAGTTCGTGTGCACGCGGCCCGTCTGCGCGTTGACCATGCGCGGCAGCTTGTCCGTATAGGTGGACTTCAGCTTGGCGAGGCCGCGATGTTCGAGCAGCAGCTTCGGCAGCGGATAATCTTCGGCGAGCTTTTGCAGCACTTCTTCGTCGGTGGACGGCGCGCCGCTCGGCGTTTTCTTCACGATCGGCAATTGCAGCTTCTCGAAGAAGATCTGGCCGATCTGCTTGGGCGAACCGAGATTGAACTCGCCGCCCGCGAGCGCATACGCTTCCTGTTCGAGTTCGACGAGACGCACGGCGATCTGCGCGCTCTGCTTTTCCAGCCGCTCGGTGTCGATCAGCACGCCGTTGCGCTCCATCTTGCGCAGCACGCGCGACGTGGGCAGCTCGATGCTGCGATACACGTAATCGAGGCCCTTCTCCGGCGCGATCTGCGGATAGAGCGCGCGATGCAGTTGCAGCGTGACGTCGGCATCTTCGGCGGCGTATTCGGCGGCCGTTTCCAGCGCCACTTCGTCGAAACCGATCTGCAGCGCGCCCTTGCCCGCCACCTCTTCGTACTTGATCGTCTTGATGCCGAGATGGCGCAGCGCGAGGCTGTCCATGTCGTGCGTGCGATGCGATTCGAGCACGTACGATTCGAGCAGCGTGTCGTGCTCGACGCCGCCGAGTTCGATGCCGTAGTTCGCGAGCACCTGCTCGTCGTACTTCATGTGCTGGCCGACTTTCTTGTGCTGGGCGCTTTCGAGCCACGGCTTCAAGCGCGCGAGCACCTCGTCGATCGGCAATTGCTCGGGCGCGTCGGGGCCGCGATGCGCGAGCGGCAGATACGCGGCCACGCCCGGCTCGGTCGAAAACGACATGCCGACGAGTTTCGCAACCATCGGATCGAGCGCGGTGGTTTCGGTATCGAACGCGGTGAGTTCGGCGGCTTCGATCTTCTTGAGCCAGGCGTCGAACTGCTCCCACGTCTGAAGGGTTTCGTAGTGACGCGGCGCGTCGACGAACAAGGCGGGCTGCACGTTCGCGTCTTTCGCGGGCGCATCGCCTTGCGTGGCGGCAGGCACCGTTTCGCTCTGCTGGCTCGCTTCGGTCACTTCGCGCAGCCACGTCTTGAAGCCGTGACGCGCGAAGATATCGCGCAGTTCCTCGCGCGCTTCGGGGCGCGTGGCGAGCGACGTTTCGATCGATTCCAGATGCGGAGCGAGATCGCACGCCGTCTCCACGGTGACGAGTTTTTTCGCCATCGGCAGGAAGTCGAGCGCATCGCGCAGATAACCGCCCACGGCGCCCTTGATTTCGTCCGCGTGGGCAATCACGCCGTCGAGCGAATCGTATTGCGTGAGCCACTTCACGGCCGTTTTCGGTCCGCACTTGTTCACGCCCGGCACGTTGTCGACCGTGTCGCCGATCAGCGAGAGATAGTCGATGATGCGCTCGGGCGGCACGCCGAACTTCGCGATCACGCCTTCGCGGTCGAGCGTTTCGTTCGTCATCGTGTTGATGAGCGTAACGCGCTCGGTCACGAGCTGCGCGAGGTCTTTGTCGCCGGTGGAAACGATCACCTTCATGCCGAGCTTTTCGGCCTGCGCCGCGAGCGTGCCGATGACGTCGTCGGCTTCCACGCCGTCGACCATCAGCAGCGGCCAGCCGAGCGCGCGCACCGCCGTATGGATAGGCTCGATTTGTGCTGCGAGCGGTTCCGGCATGGAAGGACGATTGGCCTTGTACTCCGGATACCAGTCGTCGCGAAACGTCTTGCCCTTGGCATCGAACACGCACGCGCTATACTCTGCCGTAACGTCCTTGCGCATTCGACGCAGCATGTTGATGATGCCGTAAAGCGCGCCTGTGGGTTCGCCGTCGGGACCGCGCAGATCCGGCATTGCATGGAAGGCCCGATAGAGATAGCTAGAACCGTCGACCAGTAATAAGGTCTTACCTTCCAGCTCAGTTTGTAGCTTCGTTTCCACGCGTAGTTCTTCAGGCATTATGGACAAGAGAAAAGTGATTCCGAGTCTGCGTTCACTCGCAGATCAAGAGCGCGCAACGGCCAAGAAGGCGCGCGCATCGTGGCAGATGTTCACGATTATGGCAGAGTTTATCGAGGCGACCGAATACCTGTCCGAGATCCGGCCAGCGGTCAGCATCTACGGCTCCGCGCGCCTGAAACCCGACTCGAAGTACTACCAGCTGGCCAGCACGATCGCGCGAAAAGTGTCCGACGCGGGCTTCGCCGTGATCTCCGGCGGCGGTCCCGGCATCATGGAAGCGGCCAACCAGGGCGCGCACGCGGGCAAGTCGCCGTCGGTGGGTCTGAACATCGAGTTGCCGCACGAGCAGTCGGGCAATCAGTGGCAGGACATCTCGCTGCGCTTCCGCCATTTCTTCACGCGCAAAGTCACGTTCGTGAAGAACTCGGACGCGGTCATCGTGATGCCCGGCGGCTTCGGCACGCTCGACGAACTGGCCGAAGTGCTCACGCTCATCCAGACCCGCAAGTCGCGTCACGTCCCCATCATTCTGGTGGGCGCGGAGTTCTGGGCGGGCCTGCTCGCGTGGTTCCGTTCGGCGCTCGTGCCGATGGGCCTCATCAATCCGGAAGACATGGATCTGATGCAGGTAATCGACGACCCCGACCAGGTGCTCGAAGCGGTGCTGAAGTTCTACGAGGACAGCGGCGAGGAAGCGGAGAAAGAACATCCCGCACGCGGCGACTCCGACGAAGACCGCATGTTCTATCTGTGATGGCTTGATGGAGCGTGCTTGACGCAACGGCGCGCGGGCCTCCCGAGGTCCGCGTGGCGCGGCGTAACGCTTTATCGCCATCGAGGCGCGATCGCCGCAAGGCATCGCGCCGTTTTTATTTCACCAGCTTTCTGCGGCTTTCTTGCCGCTTGCAGGTGCGGATGTTGCGCTTGCTTGCCCAGGTACGCGTCACGCCTTCGCGGTCTGCGCCATCTGCGCCGGTTGCGCGCGCGCCTGCTCCTCCAGCCACGCGCAGAACTGCGCGACTTCGGGCACGTCCGCCACTTCGCGACGCGCCACCCACCAATAGCCGCGTGCATCCAGCAGCGGTCCCGCGAGCGGCGCGACGAGCCGGCCCGACGCCAGTTCGTCGTCGAGCAACGGCAGCGGTCCGAGCGCGACGCCCAGACCATCGACCGCCGCCTGCAAGGCCAGATAGAAGTGATCGAACGACTGCTTCTTGCGGCAGCGCGCCTTCACGTCCGCCGCCGCGAGCCACGCGCGCCACGCATCCGGACGCGTATCCGAATGCAGCAAAACGTGGCGCGCGAGATCGTCGGCGTGCTGGATCGGCGCACGCTTGAGCAGCGTGGGACTGCAGACCGGCAACTCCATTTCGTCGAGAAAGTGGCCGCTCGCACAGTCGCGCCAATGCGCCGGGCCGCGCCGCACGGCGACGTCGAACGCTGCGAGCGTCTCGACCGGCGCGTTCGACGTCGACAGACGCAGTTCGACATTCGGCGCAAGCCGCTGAAACTGCGAAAGACGCGGCAGCAGCCATTTCATGGCGAAGGTGGGCAGCGCACTCACGCGCAGCACCCGCACGGCGCCCGTGTCGCGCAACTGCTCGGTGGCGCGCGCGATGTCGTCGAAGGCGGCCTGAACGGACGCGAGATAGCGCCGCCCGTGCTCGTTGAGCGCGACGCGCTTGCCGTGCCGATGAAACACCTGCACGCCCACCCACGCCTCGAGCGCGGCAACCTGGCGGCTGATGGCACCGTGAGTCACATGGAGTTCGCCCGCGGCGGCCGTGAAACTGTTATGCCGCGCGGCGGCTTCGAACGCACGCAGCGCCGGAAAGGGAGGAAGCGATCGGGACATGCTTGTGATTCTAGATCACAAGAGACGCGCTAAAAAATCGTTTTGTGGCGCAGCGATTCGGCGCTACCCTCGCTGCTTGCCACAGAGGTTCCCGCATGCATAAACATCCCGCCGATCCGCCCCACCACAACGAGCCCGCGCCGCAGAACGCGCTCCACCAACCGAGCGTGCGCGAAATCTTCCTCGGCTTCCTTGGTCTCGGCTTCACTTCGTTTGGCGGCGCGCTTCCGCTGGCGCGACGCGCCATCGTCGAGCAGCGACGCTGGCTCAGCGGCGCGGAGTTTACCGATCTGCTCGGCTTGTGCCAGTTCCTGCCGGGTGGCAACGTCATCAACCTCTCGGTGGCGATCGGCATGCGCTTTCACGGCTGGCGCGGCGCGCTCGCGGGACTGCTCGGGCTGATCGCGGGACCGTCGATCGTCGTGGTCGGGCTCGGCGTGCTCTACGAGCGCACGCAGAACGATCCGCACGTGCGCCATCTGTTCGTCGGTCTCGCGGCGGCGGCGGCCGGGCTGCTCGTGTCGATGGCGCTGAAAATCGTGCTGCCGCTGCGGCACGACAAGGCTGCGGCGGTCGTCGCGCTGCTCGGCTTCGTGGCCATCGCCGCGCTGCGCGTGCCGCTCCTGCCGACCATGCTGGTGCTGACGCCGCTCGGCGTCGCACTGGCCGCGCGCGCCGCGCGTCGCGAAGGTGGTGCGCGATGAACTCGACACTCGTTGCGCTCGCCGCAATCTTCAGCCAGCTCTCGCTGCTCGCTTTCGGCGGCGGCAACACCATCCTGCCGGAAATGCAGCGCCAGGTCGTCGAGGTGCATCACTGGATGCCCGCCAGCGAATTCAGCGCGCTGTTCGCACTCGCGCAGGCCGCGCCGGGCCCGAACATGATGATCGTGACGCTCGTCGGCTGGCACGTGGCCGGCTGGGCGGGCATGCTGGTGACCTCGATCGCGAAGTTCGGCCCGTCGTCGCTGGTGACGATCGCGGCGCTGCACGCGTGGGACCGCTTCAAGGACCGGCCGTGGCGCCGCATCGCGCAGCGCGGACTCGTGCCGGTCACGGCGGGCCTCGTCGCGGCGAGCGCCGTACTGATCGCCAAAGCCTCCGACCCGACGTGGATCGCCTGGGCGATCACCGGCGTTTGCGCCGTGCTGGCGTTCCGCACGAAGATCCATCCGCTCTGGCTGCTCGCGGCGGGCAGCCTGATCGGACTGACCGGATTCGGGCAGTGACGCGGCACAATGCTGCGGCCCTGGATTGATTCGGAATGCGATTTGAATCGATGGACGCCGCATTGCAACGCGATGAGCAACACACGCCGCGCAATGCTTGTCACGATTTCTTCTGAAGATTATGCGCGCTGATTTTGCAGTGCAGCAATTCGTCGCCTAGAGTGAAACCTGTCTCACTCGTGTGTTTCACAGGCACGATTCGCGGGCCGCTGACGAGCGGCTCTTTTTTTGCGCGTTGACCGTTCGGCAGACTTGCGTGGCCTCATCGGCACGCGGACGGCGGCCGTGCGCATTCGCCACTGGCCGAACGGCTTGCTACACCGCTTTCCCCGCCTTTTCCGCACGCGATTTGAACGAACGCACAGCACGCCGCCTCGGCGTGTTGCGCGTATGCATCACGCGCTGCCACGGCGCCACGGCCTGACTAGATTGATGAGCAGGACAACAGGCGACGGCAGGTGACGAATTGGTGGAACCGCATTCCGACTGCGCGATGACGCAGACGTTCGAGCCGCGCACATGGACATACGGCTGGAATTTGTTCGTGACCGCGATCGTGGTGATCGCGCCGCTCGCGCTCATCCTCATCGAATACAAGTTACGCGACGAGATCTGCGCGCTGCGCGGCCGCGAAGCGTGTCACGCGCTGGAATTCTTCACGCCGGCGATGATGGCCGCCGCGCTCGCCATGGTGCTGCCGTGCATGAATCTCGCGTTCACGCGCCCTCAATTGCAGCCCTTACCGCCCGCGCCTTCGTTCGCGCGATTTGCCGCGCGCCGCCGCTGGGCGCGTCGAAATTGCGTCGCCCGACGTCGAAACCGCGCGAATACTTTGATCTGGATACTCGATCACGGCATTGCCTTCTTTGCGCTAGTTTTATCGTGCGGCATCTTTGCGATGTGGCTGCTGAGCCTCCATCCCGAAGGCAGCCCCGGTGCGGGAGAAACATGGGGCACCCCTCACAAGCTGAGTTGCGCAACTTACGCACTGGCCACGCTACTCACCTTGTCCAAAATCACCCTGGAGCGGTACAGAAAATGAATGAATGGCCTGTAGAAGTCCTGTTCGGCATCCCGGCCGCGGCGATTGTCGTTGGCATCATCGGATCGTATGCGCTGCACCGCTGGCTATGCTCGGTCGACCGGATGAACGCGCTCTTCGCTCAGGCGGACGCCGCCGAGTTGGCGCTGCGGCGCGTGTCCTATCGGCAACCTACAGCGGTTCCCGTGGATCCCTTCACGCGTATCGGCATGAACGTGAAGGCGCGCGACCTCGCTATCCGCATCGATGGCGGTCGCTACGCGCGCCTGCCCGCAAACGTCATGTATGCCGCGCCGGCTTGAACGGCGGCTTGCGCGATACGCATTCGCGCATCGCGCACAGACACCCGCCGCCGAATCGCGCCGTTACTGGAACGCCACTTCCGCGAAGCTGCGCAGCTTGCGACTATGGAGCTTGTGCAAGCCGTTCGTGCGCAGGATCTCCATCGCCAGCACGCCAATCTGCAAATGCTGATCGACCTGCGCGCGATAGAACGAATCGGCCATGCCGGGCAGCTTCAGTTCGCCGTGCAGCGGCTTGTCCGACACGCACAGCAAGGTGCCGTACGGCACGCGGAAACGGAAGCCGTTCGCGGCAATCGTTGCGCTTTCCATATCGAGCGCGATTGCACGGCTTTGCGACAGGCGCTGTACCGGTTCGCGATGATCGCGCAGTTCCCAGTTGCGGTTGTCCACACTCGCCACCGTGCCCGTGCGCATCACGCGCTTGAGTTCCACGCCGTCGAGCTGCGTGACCTGAGCAACCGCGCGTTCGAGCGCCACCTGCACTTCGGCGAGCGCGGGAATCGGCACCCAGAGCGGCAGGTCGGCATCGAGCACGTGATCCTCACGCACATAGCCGTGCGCGAGCACGTAGTCGCCGAGACGCTGCGTATTGCGAAGCCCCGCGCAGTGGCCCAGCATGATCCAGGCGTGCGGACGCAGCACCGCGATGTGATCGGTGATCGTCTTCGCATTCGACGGCCCCACGCCGATGTTCACCATCGTGATGCCGCTGCCGTCCGCGCGCTTGAGGTGATACGCGGGCATCTGCGGCAGACGCGCGGGCGTAGTGCCCTCGACATCCTGTTCGCCGAGATTCGCGTTGTACGTAACCACGTCGCCGGGTTCGACAAAGGAGGTGTATTCGCTGCGATAGTTGCGCAGATCGGCGTCGTCGGTGCGCGCCATCATGGCGCGGCCCAGCTTCACGAACTCGTCGATATAGAACTGATAGTTCGTATAAAGCACGTAGTTCTGGAAGTGCGTGGGCGCCGTGGCCGTGTAGTGCTTCAGGCGATGCAGCGAGAAGTCCACGCGCGGCGCCGTGAAGAGCGCCAGCGGAAACGGCTCGCCGGGCGCCGGTTCATAGGTGCCGTTCACGATGCGGTCGTCGAGTTCCGCGAGGTCGGGCGTGTCGAATACGTCGCGCATCGCGAACAGGCGCTCGCGGTCGAGATCGCCTTCGAGGTGGATGCCTTCGGCGAACGCGAAGTGAATGGGAATGGGCTGCTGCGAAACGCCCACTTCGATCGACACATGATGGTTCTTCGCGAGCAATCGCAATTGTTCGCGATAGTAGTTGCCGAACAGGTCCGGGCGCGTGATGGTGGTTTCGAATTCGCCGGGGCCGGCCACGAAACCGTACGAGCGCCGCGAGTCAATATGCGTATTGACGGCCGTGCGAATGCACACGAACGGATAGCATGCGCGCACGCGCCGCTCGAATGCCTCTCCGCGGCGGTAGCGCGCGAAGGCATCGCGCAGGAACGAGGTATTCGCTTCGTAGATGGCCGCGAGGCGCGCCACGGCGTCGGCGGCGTCTTCGAAGGCTTCGACGGGAAAGTCGTGTGGTGGCGTCATGAAGGCCCGCCCGTTGATGTCGTTTTTCATTGTCGTTTGCCCTGGTTCGTTTCAACGACATTAGCACGGAAGCAGGACAATCTGACATCGCCCTGCGCGCAAACGGGAGATTCTTCATCGCTGCGCGAGCCCCCGCCGCGCGGGGACGCGGACCGCCCCGCCGGCGCGGACCGACACGCGAATCGAGGCGCGAATTTGCTAGAATTGGAGGATCCCGGTCTGTGCCGGGACCAGATTACGGCGTTGACCTGCCAGGTCTGGTCAACAGGAGAATCACAATGAAGTCGCACCTTCTAGCCGCCGTCGCGGCGACGCTCGCGTTCAGCGGGTTCGCCATGGCTGCGCCGGCCGACGACGCCCAGACCGCCGTCGAGGCCCAGTCCGCCCAGCCTGCCCAGTCCGAGAACGAACGGGCCGGCTTGCCTAATCTGGAGAAGATCAACCGTCCGGCTGCGCGCGTCAGCTCGAAGGTCGACATCAATGACGTGCCGCGCACGCCGAGCTTTCATGAAGTGAGCCCGACCGGCACCGAAATCACCGAATACCGCGACAAGGGCAAGCCCGTCGAGATCAACGTGCATTCGAACTTCGGCACGCATTACACGATGAGTTCGAACCCCGACACCTCGCCGCAAGTCCGCCAGAACGGCCAGGCCAGCACGCGCCTGCCGTCGATCAACCTGCATTACTGATACGTCCCTTCGCGCGCGGGCGGCGTGCGCTGTCCGCGCCGCCTCCCGCCCGGCACGCCGCCCCTGAAACTACTCTGGCGCGAGCGGCCACGTCCGCGAACCGGGCCCCGATTACGAACACCTCACGACCTCAGGCATGGCCGTCTTCACTGCTGTCACCGACACCCAGCTTGCCCATTGGCTGCACGACTACGATCTTGGCGACGTAGTCGATTTTCGCGGCATCCAGTCCGGCATTGAAAACAGCAATTTCTTTCTGACGACGACGCGCGGCGAATACGTCCTGACGATCTTCGAAAAGCTCACGGCGCAGCAACTGCCGTTCTATCTGGATCTGATGCGCCATCTGGCCTCGCACCGCGTGCCGGTGCCCGACCCGATGCCGCGCAAGGACGGCGCACTGTTCGGCCTGCTGCACGGCAAACCCGCGGCCATCGTCACGAAGCTCGACGGCGCGCCCGAACTCGCGCCCGGCGTCGAGCATTGCACCGAAGTGGGCCAGATGCTGGCGCGCCTGCACCTCGCGGGCCGCGACTTCAGCGGCGACCAGCCGAATCTGCGCAGCCTGCCGTGGTGGGAAGAAACGGTGCCGACGGTCGCACCGTTCCTCGACGGCGCGCAGCGCGAACTGCTCGAAAGCGAGCTGGCGCATCAGCAGCAGTTCTTCGCCAGCGACGACTACGCCGCGCTGCCCGGCGGCGCCTGCCATTGCGACCTGTTCCGCGACAATGCCCTGTTCGCGCACGCCAGCCCGGAAACGGGCCACACGGTGCGCCTCGGCGGCTTCTTCGACTTCTATTTCGCGGGCTGCGACAAGTGGGTGTTCGACGTCGCCGTCACCGTGAACGACTGGTGCGTGGACCTCGCGACCGGCGAACTCGACATCGCGCGCGCCGAGGCACTGCTGCGCGCCTACCAGACCGTGCGGCCGTTCACGCCCGAGGAAAACCGCCACTGGGCCGACATGCTGCGCGCGGGCGCGTACCGCTTCTGGGTCTCGCGCCTGTATGATTTTTACCTGCCGCGCTCGGCCGAGCTGCTCAAGCCGCACGATCCGGGCCATTTCGAGCGCATCCTGCGCGCGCGCCGCGCCGGCGTGCCCGACGCTCTTCACGCACACGCTCACCGTTCATGCAACTGATCGAAGTCCCCGCGAAACAGGGCTATGTGTGGTTCCGCCAGGGCATCTGGCTGTTCCGCCGCAATCCGCTCGCCTTTCTCACGCTGTTCTTCGCGTATCTGCTCGCGATGACGCTCATCTCCGCGGTACCGGTGATCGGCGGCGTGCTGCCGCTCATCTTCGTGCCGGGCATCGCCGTGGGTTTCATGGCCGCGTGCCGCGACACCATCGCGGGCAAACCGGTGTTCCCGACCATCCTCGTCGACGGCTTCCGCTCGTACGGGCAAACGGTCACGAAGCATCTGTTCGTGCTGGGCGGGATTTACGTCGTAGCGATGACGCTGGTGCTCGCGGCATCGGCGCTCGTGGACGGCGGGACGCTGCTGCGCCTCATGACGCTCGGCGGCAACCTCGACACCGAAACAATCGAGAACAGCAACATACCGCTCGCCGTGCTCGCCTCGCTGGCGGCCTACGTGCCGGTGTCGATGATGTTCTGGTTCGCGCCGGTGCTGACCGCCTGGCACGACGTGCCGCCAGTCAAGGCGATTTTCTTCAGCATCGTGAGCTGCTGGCGCAACAAGGGCGCGTTCGTGGTGTACGGCGCGCTGTGGTCGGCCGTGTCGATCGGGGTGTCGCTGGGACTGTCGACGCTGCTGCGCGCGCTGGGCGCCGGCGACTTCGCGCTGGCCATCCTGATGCCGGCGCTCATTCTGGTCACGACGATGCTTTACTGCTCGTTCTACGCGACCTACCGCGGCTGCTACGGCGTACAGGAAAAACCGGCCGCCGATCTGCCCGATTCGTCGAATTCGACCGGTTCGGGACGTTGACGCTGGCCGCGCGCTGCGGCTGGTCACACCTGCGGGGCGCCATGGTGCGCCCCGTTTGCTTTTCAGACTACTAACGCACTGCCGACTGGCTTAGCCGTAGTGGTTCATCCACGACGGTTGACGGCCGGTCTTCTCGCGATCGAGCTTGCGCATGCGGAATTCCAGGTCATAGATGTCGGCCGATTCAGACAGATAGGCTTCTTCACGCTCTTTGCGCGAAGTTTCGGCGGATTTCGTGAGGAACAGGAAGAGGCGGCTGATCAGGTACATGGTCTGGCTCCGATAATTGGGCACATGCCCGCGGAAGGAATAGAGCCATTATAGGGAAAACCCTGACTAGGGTAAACCCTGAATGTGACACGGATTGTCGCATCTGTTCAACGAATTGCCCGGATCAATCCGCGCCTTGGGCGAGCTCGCCGTCTTCGTAGTAATCGTCGCTTACGGCATCGCGGCGCCTGGATTCGAAAAAGTCCCAGATCATCGCGCTGGCGTCCGGGCCTGCTGACGAGTGGAACGGCACGCTGTCGTCGCCGCCGCTCCAGGCGTGATCGAGTGTGTTCACGCGGCACAGCCGCACCACGCTCGCGCCGTCGCGCGCGTAGTCGTGGAGCGTATAGCCGTCGCCCTCGCTTTCGTGCGACACGACGCCCTGGCGCACGCCATGCGCATCGGCCAGATTGTTCAGACGCAGAAATTGCACCGCGAGCTGCTCCGCATTGACCGGCGCGACTACCGCGTCGGCGTCGCCCTGCACAATCAGCGCGGGCATGCCCGGATACGGACGGCCTGCCAGTTGCTCTTCGACAAGTTCGACGGGATCGTGGTGCAGCCCGCGCCGCATCACGTCGAGCGCGGAGACGCCCGAGCGCGCCTCGCCGAACGCCGGCCCCGAATGCAGCGCCAGCGCCGCGAAGCGGCCCGGCGCACGCACCGCCAGCATCGATGCCAGCCCCGCGCCCGCGGACAGACCCGCCAGATAGACGCGCGAACGATCGAAACCGTGGCGCTGCACGAGCGAATCGACGAGCGAGATGATCGCCGTCACCTCGCCGCCGCCTGCGGGCTGACGCGCGTCATACCAGTGCCAGCACTGATGCGGATGCGCCTGCGCCGATTGCTCCGGATACAGCACGGCGAAACCGTGCTTGTCGGCCAGCAGATTCATGCGCGTGCCTTCCGCGAACGAATCCATCGTCTGTTTACAGCCGTGCAGCATGACCACGAGCGGCATGCCCTTCGTGTCGAGGCCTGGCGGGAGATACAAGCCGTAGGCGAGCGGCCGCGTCATGCTTTTGGCGAGATACTCGTCGCGGTGCCATTCGCCCGCCGCCCACGCCGCAGCACGCGGCCCGACGCGCGATTCACGCACCGGCGGCCGCGCGGGCGCGGGCGACTGCGCCACGTGCACCGCGCGCGCCACCGCTTCGCCTGCGGCATGCGCGGCATGCTGGGCGTCGCGCCACATGGTCTGCACATCCGGCGCATGCACGCCGGCTTCTCGCAACGCCTCGCGGGCGGCGCGTTTCTGGATGGCGAGCAGACGCTGCATGCCACCCGCCCATAGCTTCGTCAGATTCTTCGTCATCAGCGGCCTCGTGAAAGGGGGTCGAACACCCGAGGCGATTTGCCACGGTGATTCGTTGTGCGATGCACAATAACACCATTCCGCGCTGCCTGCAGAAATGCTCATCCGGCTGTCTGGCCGCACCGATCGGGCTCTTTCGTGCAGTGCACCGCACCGGCTCATTTCGCGACGCCGCTATACTGGAAGATCACGCAACGCCATGTCGGCCTACCCGGCCGCTTGCGCGTTAAACAATGGATACCCTCTAACGCCCGCGTCACGGCGCCATGCCATGCCCGACTTACCCGCACACCTCTGGATCTCGATCACCAACCTCGGCAGCGCAGGCCTGACGTTGCCGCTCGCGCTCGGGATCGCGCTGTGGCTGCTCACCGGCTATTCATGGCGCATGGCGGCGAGCTGGCTGCTGCTGCTGGGTGCGTCAATCGGACTCGTCACCGTCACGAAGATCGCGTTTTTGGGCTGGGGCGTGGGCGTGCGTTCCTACGACTTCACGGGCCTGAGCGGACACGCCATGCTCTCCACGGCGGTCTATCCGGTCGCCTTTTTCCTGATGCTGCAAGGCAGCCGCACGGCGCTACGCGCCACGGGCGTGGCGATCGGGCTCGCGGTGGGCATCGCGGTCGGGACGTCGCGCGTGGTGCTGGTCGCGCACTCGCCGTCCGAAGCCGTGACGGGCTGCATCGTCGGCGCGCTCACCGCGCTTGCCTTCGTGGTCTATTGGTGGAAGACGCCGTCCACGCGCATTTCGGCCGCCGTGGTCACGCTGAGTCTGGCCGTGCTCGCATTCGCCGTGCACGACGTGCGCGTGCCTACGCACCGTTGGGTGACGAATCTGGCGCTCACGGTATCGGGGCACAATCAGCCGTACGTGCGCGCCAAGTGGAAAGCCAATCGCAACAGGCTCGCGCCCGGTACGCCGAACGCGCCGGTCTCGCAAACCCGCGACACGCTCACGCCGACGCTGCAACGCGTCGCCTGAGTCCGCATCGGGCATACGCGGCTGCGGCGCTCGCGCGAAGGCGCGCTCGAAACCGGCTCGAAACCGGCTCGAAGCCAGCTCAAGCCACCGCCAAACCACGCTATCCGGCCACGCCCAGCAGCACGCTCGACGCCTTGAACGCGGCCGTCGCGGCCACGCCCACTTCCAGTCCGAGCGCGTCCACGCTTGCCTCCGTGACGATCGCCGCGATCACCACGCCGCCCGGCAACGCCAGCGTCACCTCCGCATTCACCTCGCCGCGCCGCAGCGCGCTCACCGTCCCGCTCAGGCGATTGCGCGTGGAGAGCCGCGCCGCCTCGCCGTCCGCGCCACCGGCCACCAGCAGCACCGACGACGCCTTCACGAGCGCCACCACGTCCGCGCCCACGGCCAGCCCAAGCGACTCGGCGCTCTCGCGCGTCACGATGGCGGCGAGCGTCTGGCCGCCCGGCAACGCGATCGACACCTCGTCGTTGACGGCGCCGCGCACGAGCGCCGTAATCGCACCGTAAAGCTGATTGCGCGCACTGGTGCGCAGACCGAAGCGCCCGAGCACGGCGAGGTCGCCGCTCGCGCCTTCCAGCGCGCCGCCCAGCTCGCTCACGGCCTGCGCCGCGCGTTCGAGGAAACGGCGATGCTCGCGTTCGATCGCGCGATACGTGTCGATGAGGCGCAGCGCACGCGGCGTGAGCGTCGTGCCGCCGCCGCCCTTGCCGCCGGCCGCGCGCTCGACGAGCGTCTCGCCGGCGAGGTTGTTCATGGCGTCGATGGTGTCCCACGCGCCCTTGTAGCTCATGCCGACGGCCTTGGCCGCGCCCGTGATCGAGCCGGTCTCGCGAATCGCCGCCAGCAGCGCAATGCGCGCCGCACCGCCGAGCATCTGCGCGCCCGCCTGGAACCACACCGAGCCGCCGACGCCCAGCTCGCGCGCGTCAGCGTCGGGAACGGGCGGGGAAGGAAAATCGCTCATCGCGCCAACCTGGAAAGAGTTCGGATCGAGCGTCGATTATAGGTACCGCGGCAGACGCCAGGCGTCACGCGCCGCGCGACACCTTCGGCGGCGGCAACTCGCGCAGCAGCCGCTCGCCCTCCTTCGCCGTGTAACGCTTGACCGCCTCGCACCAGCCGCGCGCGAAACCAAGCTGATACGGCTCGGCATCCATGCGTTCGAGATAGCGCAGCGCGACGGCCGCGTCGTTGCCGTCGCCGAGCACGCTTTGCAGCCGCGACAGCGTGCGCGCGGTCTGCGTGCGCGTGCGGCGCGAGGTGATCGACGTGAAGAATTCCAGCGTGTAGCGCAGATATTTCGCGGCGATACGCACGCGATGGCGGCTGGCTTCGTCGATGGCGGTGAGCTTCTGCGTCTGCGCGAGGCGCTCGAAATAACGCCGCACGCGCTTCCTCGCATGCCGATACAGCGAACGTCCGTCCTCGTTCGACGCACCGGACCGACGCGCCAGCGCCGCCAGCCACTGAAGCCACGCGAGCGCCGCGTGGGCGTAACGCGGCGACGCCAGCGCCTCGCGCACGCGCGCACGCGCGGCGGCGCGTTGCGCTTCGGCCGCGTCGCGCAGCTCGTTCCAGCGCGCGGGTTCGGTATCGGCGCCCGCGAGCGCGGGCAGCGTCGACTCGACGAACACATCGCGATCGCGCGCCTCGCCGAGCAGGCCGCCCAGCCATTTCAGCTCGGGCGCGATGTGCGTGTTCCAGACCGCGTCGCGCCAGCGCGAAAAAATCCGCATCGCCGTGCGCAGTCGCCGCTGCGACACACGCATCTGATGAATGAACTCCGTGTTCGGCGAATCGCGCACACCCGCGTCGTTGCCGAACCATTGGGCGCTGATGTTCGCGCCAATCGCGAGCAGCGCGGCCTCGGCGGTCGCCGCACCGCGCAGATCGACGGGATCGGCGTGAACGGCGGCGACGTCTCCCGCCGCGCAGCCCGCCGCCGCGCGCTCGAGCGCATCGGTCACACGCACGAAGGCCGGCAGCACGTCGACGATGTCGTGCGCGCAGGCGAACAGCGCATCGACGAGCGGTGCGGCGTCGGCGCCCTCGTCCCACGCGACGCTCACGCGCAATTCGTGCAATTCGTGCAGTTCGCGCAATGCATTCCGTTCCTCGGCCTCGCGCGAGGGCGCGAGTGCGTCGCGCACATCGGCATCGAGCACGACCTCGGTGCTCACGCCTTCGCGCGTCCAGCGCCACGCATGGCGTTCGCCCGCGAGCGCCGCCACCGGCTCCGGTGCGCCCGCCGCCGCCAGCGCTTCGCGAAAGGGCGCGGGCGCGGCGTCGAACAGCGCGCTCTCGATATCTTCGGCTTCGAGCGGCGCGTCGAAAATCGGCTCGACGATGCGGATGCCCGGCGTGAACGTGCGGCGACGCGACACCACCACGCCATGCACCGCGCCGCGCGTCTCGACGGCGAGCCGCCAGCCGCCCCGCGCGAGCGCGCCGCCCCGATCGAACATGACGCGGCGCATCGACGCACCTGCATCGGTGGCATCGGTGGCATCGGTGGCATCGGTGGCATCGAGCGCGCAGAGCTGCGGCAACGCGGCGCTGACGATAGCGGCGAATGCGCCGGGAGCCGAGCCGCGCGAAGCGGACGCATCAGGCGAAACAGCGGAACGAGGCGCAGGGGACGAGGCGCAAGACGCGGTAGATCCGGCGGACCGGTCGGCATGAGCGGCCGGAGCGGCTGGTGGGGCGGCGCGCACGACGTCGAGCACGATTTCCAGAACGCGGGTCATTGACGCTCCGAGTTGTCGGTGGGCGGCAGGTGGGGCGGCAGAGGGGACGGCAAGCAGCAAGGTCGCCAGTCACTGGAGCGGCATCCTGCGGCGGCGGCGCTGCTGTCCTGATATTACACGCGCGCCGTACGCTCTGCGCCCGACGGCATCCCCCGATTGACTCACACGATTTGTACGACTTGATAACGGTCAAAATCGTAAAAACGCGACGGTGAAACAATGCTTACATAACCTGTCGATGTTCTCCGTTCCATAAGGAGTATTGAGTGTTTCCCGAATTCCGCGAGCTTATCTCCCACCTCAAGATTCAGGACGATCATTTCGCCCGCCTCTTCAATCGCCACAACGATCTGGACCAGCAAATCAAGAATATGGAAGCCGGCATCGTGCCCGCGAATGGCATGGCCATCGAGCAACTGAAGAAAGAAAAGCTGCAACTCAAAGATTCGCTCTATCTGATTTTGCGCAAGGCAGCAGACGCGTAAGCGGCGGCCTCCGGCAGCGTGTCGCGCGCGGTTGCCGGTTACCGGTTGCCAGTTGCTGGCAGCCGTGTCCCGGCGGCCAGCGCCGACAACACGCGCACGCCATCGGGCGCAACCTGGCCTGGCCGCCCGAACGGCCGACCGCCTGCCGCCCCGGGCATCCGTCCTTCGCGGTATCCAACGCTTTGTCGCTATCAAGCGTTGTCCAGCGCTTTCCAGCGCTTTCCAGCGCCGCCTTGCGGACTCCCGAACGCTTCGTTCGCACACGTCGCGCAAGCCGCACGCGTCGCGCCTCGCGAGTCTCACCTGTTGCGCCTGTTCAATGCAGTCGGATCGATACCGGCTCACCGTTTCCGTCGAGAGAACCTGACTTATGCCCAAAATCGTTCCCAACGTTTCTTCGCTGACGCCCGCTTCCGCAGGCGCCCGCAACCGCAGCGCGCGCAATGACGACGGCCCCGCCGCGCGCCAACCGGCACTCACGCCGCTCGGCGCGGAACGCCGCACCGTCGACGACGCCGTGGAAGCCGCGACCCAGGTCATCGCCGGCGCGATGCACGATCTCGTCGTGGCCAACGGCGTTGCGCCGCCATCGGCCAATGGCGATGCGCGCATCCATGCAAACGGCGCCGAAACCGACGCCGCAGAAGTCGGCGTCGACATGCCCGCGCCGCTGCTCGACTCCATCGCCGCCCTGATGAAAGGTCTGTCGCCCGACGAAGCCGTGCAATTGCGCAGCCTCATCCTCGAAGGCCAACCGGCCGAGTGGCGCAAGCCGCGCGCGCGTCATCCCGACGAGGAACTCTCGAGCGGCTGGCGCGACGGCGAGTATCCGTATCGCAATCTCATGTCGCGTCGCGCTTACGAGCGGCAAAAGTACCGACTGCAGGTCGAGTTGCTGAAGCTCCAGGCGTGGGTGCGCGAGACCGGCCAGCGCGTCGTCATCCTGTTCGAAGGCCGCGACGCCGCCGGCAAGGGCGGCGCGATCAAGCGCTTCATGGAGCATCTGAATCCGCGCGGCGCGCGCGTGGTCGCGCTCGAAAAGCCCACCGAGGTCGAGCGGGGCCAGTGGTATTTTCAGCGCTACGTGCAGCATCTGCCTTCGGCGGGCGAAATCGTGCTGTTCGATCGCTCCTGGTATAACCGCGCCGGCGTCGAGCGCGTGATGGGCTTTTGCTCGCCCGCCGAATACACCGACTTCATGCAGCAGGTTCCGGAGTTCGAGCGGCAGTTGATCCGCAGCGGCATTCACCTGATCAAGTTCTGGTTTTCGGTAAGTCAGTCCGAGCAGCGCCGCCGTTTCAAGGAGCGCCGCGTGCATCCGCTCAAGCAGTGGAAACTCAGCCCCGTCGATCTCGCCTCGCTCGACAAATGGGACGAGTACACGCAAGCCAAGGAAGCGATGTTCTCGCAAACCGATACGGCAGACGCGCCCTGGACCGTCGTGCGCTCCGATTGCAAGAAACGCGCGCGTCTGAACGCCATGCGCTACGTGCTGCACAAACTGCCGTATGCGAGCCGCGAAACCGAGTCGATTGGGACGGTCGATCCGTTGCTGGTGAGTCGGGCGCTTTGAGGGTTTGAGGGGTTGTCTCGGTCGAGAGGCCAGCCAGGAACGCGCCGCGGGAAACTGCGGCGCGTTTTTCTTTGGCGCGTGGTGCGACGCCTACGTCGCATACTGCGCCGCCCCGTTCCCAAAAGACACTCAATGTAACACCACGAGAAAATCGCTCTGAGCCGCGTGTGTCAAGGTTTTCCGGCTACTCGGCCAGCGCAGGAAAGGGCGCAGAGAAGCTGATTTTTACGCAATTCAAAGCGCGACGCGGGCAAGCCTCCAAGTCCATCCGACACCAATTTATCGAGTCGGGCAGCCAGCTTTTAACTCCCGGGGGTTTGCCGCTACGTCTGCCCCAGTAGGCGGCGGGGGCCCTCTGCGAGCTCAACGGCCTGAGCCCGCAGTCGCTAAGTGCCCACAATCATCTGCTCGCCTTCGTTGGCTGGAGTCCTCGAGCTGATCGAAGGCCACACGCGCAGTTAGCGCATAGATCGAGTGCATCGCGTGTTGGCGATAACAGCAAAAACGCACGACTGCCATGCAGTTTCACGCATTCGCAGCGCAGCGCACGCGGCTTAACATCGGCGCGTCGCTCACCACACCGCTATGCGAATGTCTAACTTCTCACTCATCCTTGTCGTTTCCATGCTGAGCGCCTTCGGCCTCATCGCCTCCGATGTCTACCTCCCGGCCATGCCCGCCATGGCGCATCAATTTGCTATTGGCGCCTGGCAAATGCCGCAGACGGTCTCGGCTTATCTGATCGCGCTGGCCTGCGCGCAACTTTTCTACGGCCCACTGTCCGATCGCTGGGGACGCAAACCCGTGCTCTCGGTCGGGATCCTGCTCTATGTCCTTGGCTCGCTTGGCTGCGCGAGCGCCAACGGGTTCACCAGTTTTCTGGCGTGGCGCATGCTCGAAGCACTCGGCGCCGCATCGGGCCTTGTGATCGGCCGCGCGATCATTGCTGATACCTGCGACAAGAAGAGCTCCGCGAAGGTGTACAGCGTCGTTTATCCGCTTGTCTCGCTCTCACCGGCTCTCGCGCCTGCGATTGGCGGCAATCTGGCCGCGTGGTTCGGCTGGCGCAGCGATTTTCTATTCGTCGCCGCGTTTGGGCTGGTCGCATTCTGCCTCGTGCAGACGTTGCTCAAAGAAACGCGCGTGGCCAGCGCGACGCCTCAACTGATGAATCCATTCGCAGGCTTCGCCGACGTGCTTCGCGACCGCGCATTCGTGCGCTATACGCTCGTCGTCTGCGCGATCTATTGCGCCTGGTTCATTTACCTGACGCAGTCGCCGTTCATCTTCTCGGGCTTTGGCCTGTCCGAGCAGCAAAGCGGTTGGCTGTATCTGCCGCTCACTTTTGGCATCATCTCGGCCAATCTCGTCTCGCGCCGCCTGCTTGACCGTGTCTCCTACGATTCGATTGTCGTAGCCGGAGTCGCGTGTTTCGTTGCGGGCGCAATCGCTTTCGTTGCGTTCCAGTGGTGGGACATGGCACATGTCTTCACGATCGTCCTGCCCATGTTCCTCGTCAGCCTCTCGAACGGTTCCTCGCTGTCGCTCGCGGTGTCGGGCGCGATCGCCAGCGAACATGGACGGGCGGCGACGGCCTCAGGGCTGGTCGGCTTCTTCCAGATCGGCAGCGCGTCGCTCGCGGCAGCAGCGGCGAGCGGTCTGCTAGGGACCGGCAGCCAAGTGCTGGCGATTGGCGTGCCGTGCTGCGCGCTGGTCGCCGCGCTCTCAATCGTGCCACGATGGTACGCCGCGCGGAGAACGTTAGCGCTTCGCAAGGGCGCATGGCGCTAAGCGATCAGTGTGTGCCAGCGACGTTGCCTCGCTGGTTCTCCGCTGTACCGAGGCTTACTCGCTAACGCAGGCGCTCGAAGGATTCGTCGATTGCGTCGATGGCCGCGCGCACGCGCGCGGCACGATTCAAGTCGCCGTGCAATACGAGCCACACCTGATACGGGCGCGCACGCGATCTATCCGGCCACACACGCACGAGCGCATCATCCGTTCTGGCCATATAAACAGGCAATTCGCCAATGCCAATGCCCGCGCGCACGACCGTCGCCAGCATAAGACTCGAACTGACCTCGGCGACGACGCGTCCGTTCGTCGTCGGCTCGCCACAAATGGACGAATCCTGATTGCGCGTAATCGAGGGCTGGTACATCACGAGGTCGTGGCCCTCGAATGCTGTTCCACGCTCGGGTTCGCCGCGTGCGGCGAGATACTCTCTGCTCGCGAACAGACCGACCTCCCATTCCGCCAATTTGCGGCACACGAGATCGGGATTTTCGGGGCGCACCGTTCGAATCGCGAGATCGGCGTCGCGCCGCGCGAGATTCAGCACCTGAATCGACGTGCTCAGCACCACCCGGATGGCGGGATGTTGCACACGCAGCCGTCGCAGCGCCGGCACCACGAAATCGAGGGCGAGCGAATCCGTCGTGGTCACCCGCACTTCGCCTTCAAGGCGATCGTCCGCGCCTTGTGCGCGGCGCTCGAACTCACTGGCCGCGTGCTCCATCGCCTCCGCGGCCTCTATCGATTGCTCGCCAATTGGCGTGGCCACGAATCCCGTTGATGTCTTGAGAAAGAGCTTTGCGCCAAGCGCCTTTTCAAGCGCGGTAAGCCTGCGCCCCACTGTCGCCTGATCGACTTCCAGTCTGGCGGCTGCTTCGCGCAACGTGCCGGACCGATGCACCGCGAGAAATACCCTTGCGTCATCCCAGTTCATGTAGTTCTTTCTTCCACCTGTTTCTAGCATTTTTGCATTGCTTGCCTGCGATTTTACGTGTTGAAGTTTGCGCGCTCAATATGAACAATCCGGTCTAACCCGAATGCGAACGATGCCTCCTCAGGATGGCGGGCCGGACGATTGCGGGTGAACGAATGAAGACCATAAGACGAAATACAACAAATATGCCAATGGCATTAATAAACACAGATCTATCAACCACCGCGAGGGAAGCGTGATGAGTTCCAATCCGTCGTTTAATGTGTCGAAGAGCCTAATGAGGCTTCTGGAATCGCTAGGTATCGGTCATATCTTTCTGGTTCCCGGCAAGATGGTTTACCCGCTCCTCAATGCCGTCGACGAGGCAGAAGGAATTCGCGGTATTGTTGCCGCGCACGAAACGGGCAGCGCATTCATGGCTGACGGCTATGCGCGTGCGAGTCGCAGGTTCGGTGTATGCCTCGCAATCTCGGGGCCCGGCACGATGAACCTGGTTCCGGGCATGGCCGCCGCTCGCGCCGACCGTATTCCTGTCCTGTATCTGGCGGGTGGCATCCCGTCGCAAGCCGAAGGAAAAGGAGCATTTCAGGACGGAACGTTCGGCGGGATCGCTGAAGCAAGCGTGGTCCGCAATCTCGTTGACGACGTCGTGGATCTGAAGAGCCGGCAGAACCTGCAAGCAGAAATGCGTCGCGCGACCAATGGCTTGAACTGGATGCGCCGCGCCCGTTCCTTTGTGAGCATTCCGCTTGATGTACAGGAGGAAACGATCTGCCCGAGCCACGAACTCGAACATCGTCCTTATCAGCAAGGTCATTTCAACTCGCACGACGTCCCGGCAAATGCGGCCGCCGTGCAGGAACTCTGCGCCCAGTATCTGCTGCGCAGCAAGAAGGTCGCTTTCCTGATCGGCGGACGTGGCAACGACGCCGCGACGGCGGCCGTACTGCGCGAGGTCGCGGAGAATTACTGCATTCCCGTCGCCACAACGCTCTCAGGCAAAGGGGCGTTTCCGGAGACTCATCCCCTGGCGCTCGGCGTTTATGGCTTTTCAGGCCACTCGCGCGCGATCCAGCTCATCAATTCGGAGGAGCTCGATGCTCTCGTCGTGTTTGGCTGCGATCTCAATCAACGCGACACCTTGAACTGGAGCCAACATCTTACGGCTGGCAAGGATCTGGTGATTTTCGATGACAGCTTCGACGCGCCGCCAATGGGTCACGTGCCAAACCGTTGCATCTTTTCGGGCATCGGCGCCACACTGCGCCTACTCGCACGACAGGACGCAAGCCCTGCCGAACTCGCGCCTGCCGCGCTCGAACATCGCACGACATGGGTCGAGAGCCTGCAAAGCATCCCGCTCTACGATTCCCGCTTCGAGGCCGCCAATCTTGGCGTTGTTGGAGAAACGGTGTCGCTCTATCCCGGCGATGTGGTGCGCCGACTTTGTGCCAGCATGCCGAAGGACGTGAATGTGGTCGTCGATTCCGGTGCACATCGCATTTTCATGGCTCATTACTGGCTCTCGTCCGGCATGGGCAACTACTTTTCGTCGAGCTCGCTGGCGCCGATGGGTTGGGCCGTTGCAGCGGGCATTGGCATCAAGCTCGCGGCGCCCGATCAACCTTGCCTCGTGGTGACCGGCGATGGCTGCATGTTGATGCACGGCGTGGAAATCCAGACCGCAGCACGCTACGGAATCAAGGTTGTATTCATCGTCCTAAACAATTCGGCGCACGGCGCCATTCACATCGACGCCATCAGCAAGGGCTCCGTCGACGAGCAGTTCAGCAAACTGCCGCGACACGACTGGACGGCCTTCGCAAAGTCGCTGGGCGTCCCATCGCGCAATGTCGACACGCTGGATGGACTCGATAAAGCCGTTGCCGAAGCGCTCGAGGCGCCCGGGCCGTTTGTGGTCGAAGTCGCGACCGGCGTATTTCCTGCACCCAATCGTTACTACGCCGAGTCTTCGCGCCGTTCGCGCGATGTCGCGGCCCCCGGGGAAGAGACGCAAAATCTGGCGAATGCGCGAGACGACGCTCTCCTGCTCGCAGACTGATTGCAAATAAAAATACATTACAGATGAAGACCAAAACGTCAATCCTTGCAACGGCCGCCTCTTCAGGCCGTGGCCGCCTGCTTGCGCTCACCTTCGCAGCTACGCTGGCTGGCATCCTGTGCGGCATCTGCGAACACGCTAACGCAGCGGACGACGATGTCGTTGTGACGCCGCTCATTCATACGTCGCGCTCATGGGATGGCGCCATCTATCAGGCCTGGCCTCAAGGTACGCCGCTGATCGATGTTCAACGCGTGCACGTGCCCGCACATACCATCCTGCCGTGGCATAGCCACGGCGTCGTGAATGCCGTTTATCTGCTCAGCGGAAGCCTGACCGTGGAAAAACGCAATGGCGAATCGCGTACCACCTTCAAGGCAGGTCAAGTTATCGCGGATACCGTGGGTACCGTTCACCACGGATACACGACCGACGAACCCGCGGAGATGATCGTCTTTTTCTCGGGTGCAGAGGGCTTGCCGCTGCGCACGCTCGACAACCACTGAGCATGGAGCGCCAACATGGCTGAAATCGTCGTTTTCTCAATCAATATTGCCAAGTCCGGGATGGAATCGCAGCTTGAAGTGCTGCTCTCGAGCCTCGTCGCCCCGACCACACAGGAAGCGGGAATGATTAAATACGAACTCTGCCGCGACAAGCGTAACCCGCGGGCGTTTGTCTTTCATGAGATCTGGGCAAGCCAGCAAGCGCTGGACGATCATCTGAATACGTCGCACATTGCCGAATATCGGCGACTCGCTCCGGATATGCTCGAACACAAATCGCTGCATATTACGGAGCGTGTCGCGCCCGTTCGCTAAATCGCAACGCGAGCTGCACACGCTCGCCAATCCCATCTGTCGCAACGCCGCCTGCTTTAGTAGCGCGGTGTTGCGCTACCTCGCTGTGTCTTTCACTACTGGTAACCCCAGGACGCCATGCTCCCTCACGCAAAGGCGCACGGAGGAGATATGTCTTCGCCCCGTTGTGCCTGTTCCAACATACAAGCTTCGACGTCTTACGCCGCCCAGCCAGGCGAGCAACGCTCGTTTGGCGAATCGCTGGCCGCCATGGCCGGAATCGGCATCGTCAACATGCTCATCGCGCTCGATCAGACCACGGTTAGCACCGCATTGCCATCGATCGTCGCCTCGCTCGGCGGCTTCGAGTTCTACACATGGATCGCAAGCGCTTATCTGCTAGCCTCGTTGATCTCCGTACCGATCTTTGGCCGGCTCGGTGATTACTATGGCCGAAAATCGTTTGTTGTCGTCGCGATCGTCACATTTACCGTGGCATCCGTGCTGTGTGCCCTCGCGCCAACTATCGGCGCCTTGATTGCCGCACGCGCGTTACAAGGAATTGGTGCGGGCATGATGACCGGCACGGCATTCGCATCGATACCCGATCTATTTCCCGATCCCAAGGCCCGCGCGCGCTGGCAGGTCGTGCTCGCGGCGGCATACGGAATTGGCACCGCCGCCGGCCCGTCTCTAGGCGGCGCATTGACGGATCTTTATGGATGGCGTTCGACCTTCCTTATAAACCTTCCGGTGGGCATTGCAGCGCTTCTTTGCGTGATCCGCTATTTGCCGCGTTCGTCACGCACGATCGAGGGTGGCATACAGATCGACTATGCGGGCGCTGTCATGCTGTCCTTGCTACTCGCTTGCGTGTTGCTTGCTTGCGCAGACGAAGCCTCGCAAGCGTCCGTGAACATCAAGCTGATCGCGACCGCGAGCCTACCGATCGTCTGTACAGTTTTCGTCAAATGCGAACAACGGGCCGCCGCACCGATCATTCCCCTCTACCTCCTGCGCAACCGGCAGATCGCCACCCTGTTATGTCTCTCGCTATTCACGGGTGCGATCATGTTTTCGATGATCTTCTTCACCCCGCTTCTGCTCCAGGCCGGTTTCAATCTTTCCGCTACCCAGGCAGGCAAACTGTCGACGCCGTTGGCCGCCTGCATCGCTGTCGGAAGCCTCCTGAATACGAGCATGGTTACGCGGATCAAACGCCCCGCCTATATTCTGACGACAGGCTTCGCACTGCTTGCACTCGCGTCCCGTGGAATCGCGTGTATCGATTCGGCGAATGCAGCAATCTTTCTGGAACTCGCGTTGTTCAGCGGCGGAATGGGTCTAGGCCTCATCCTCAATAACCTGAATATTTTCGCGCAGGAAATCGCTGGGCGGGACAATGTAGGTATTGCGACCTCGCTATTGCAATCGACGCGCATGGTGGGCGCGCTCGCCGGGGTCTCGATGCTCGGTTCATGGATAAACAGACGGTACGTAAGCGGACTCCCAGCCGTACTTGACGCGTTGCCTGGAGAGGGAAATCGACGCTGGATAGCGCAACTTGGCGATCCACAAATTCTCGTCGATACGGACAAACAGCTACATGTGCTGCGCGCACTGACCGTCGCGCCATTTTCAGGCATCAGTTTGCTGGACGGCTTAAGAACAATGTTTGTTTCAGTTCTGCATTGCGGATTCAACTTTGTTGCAGCTTTGGCTGCAGCAGCATTCCTTTTGACATGGACGGTCAGAAGCATTCGATTTGAGTGAGGCAACGTGCGATAAGGCAAGCAGTCTGCGAGGTAAAGGCCGGTGGTATGGCGCGTCTGGAACATTTGCGCAGCGGACTCAAACTCCGCATCTGGGCGCAACGCCGTTGAACCAATATAACCGCTCGATTTCGCACATCAAACTCATAGCCCACCCACGAAATTTGAATTCAGGGTGAACTCCCCTTTGACTATACGTATCTCAGACGGCCAGTCGAGGGAGGATCGGCTGGCAAAAGGCGAGAGATAAGTTGGACCAACGAACAGGCACGAGTCACCGGACGGCAGGAACCGACATTCGCCGGGCGACCAAGCTGAATTCAGCGAACGACACGTTTGATCACTTCAGTAGTGGTGCCACACCGCAAGTAAGTTAAGGAGGATTGATGGAAATTCTTGAAGCATATTGTGTGGAGCTTGGCAAAGTTGTTGATATCTACGTGAACCGAGCCGGGAATCGTGGAGGCTATTGGGTTTAAGTTAAAGCAGGCGCATCCGCAGTATTTCTGAGTTGCCTG
>NZ_JAWRWY010000029.1:0-68435 GCF_046535315.1 Paraburkholderia sp. SIMBA_027 | reverse complement strand
TTGACGTTCGCGATATCCACGCCCGTGCCGTCCGACTTCACACGAACCTTCACGTTGTAATCGACCACGCGTTTGACGGGTACGAGAATCTTCACAGCACTCCTCCTGTTCCAACGGGTTTATTCAAGCGGGCTCAAATGACGCCCTTGTCCTTCAATTGCGCGAGTTGTTCGTCGCTATAGCCGAGCGACGCGAGCACGTCGCGCGTGCCTTCGCCGAGTTGCGGCGGGGCGCGGCGCACGGGCATGCGTTCGCCGTCGAAGCGCCACGGCGGCGCGAGCACCGGCGTCGTGCCGCTTTCAGTGTCCGGATGCGGCTGCTGCGTCACGAGTCCCGCATCGGTCGCGCGCTTCGAGAGCAGCGCTTCGCGCAGGCCCGCGACTTCGCCGCACGGAATGCCCGCGCCCGCGAGCCGTTCGAGCAGCAGCTTGCGCCCGCGGCTGGCGAGTTCGCGTTCGAGTTCGGGCACGAGCGTCGCGCGGTTCTGCGAACGCAGGATGTTGGTTTTGTAGCGCGCGTCGTCGGCGATGTCGGGGCGCTCGATCACTTCGCGCGCGAAGCGTTCGAACTGCGCGTTATTGCCGACCGTGATGACGAGCGGACCATCGGCGGCATCGAATACGCCATACGGTACGATCGACGGATGCGCGTTGCCGTAGCGCGGCGGATCTTCGCCCATCACGAGCGCTTCGAGGCCGTAGTACGCAGTGATCATCAGCCCGCAATCGAACAGCGCCATTTCGATGTGACGCCCGCGACCGCTGCGCTCGCGTTCGTAGAGCGCGGCGAGCATCGCCTGCGCCGAATACATGCCGGTGAACAGATCGACCGCCGCGACACCGAACTTCAGCGGCGGCTGGTCCGCCTCGCCGTTCAGCGCCATCAGGCCCGCTTCGCCCTGCACGACGAGGTCGTAACCGGGACGCTTCGCTTCGGGACCGGTGCGGTCGTAGCCGGAAATCGAGCAATAGATGAGGCGCGGATTAATTGCGCGCAATTGCTCGTAGCCGAGCCCGAGTTTCTCCGCGCCGCCGAACTTGAAGTTCTGGATAAAGACGTCGCTGGTCTTCGCGAGTTCGCGCACGATCTCCTGCGCTTCGGGCGTTTGCAGATCGAGCGTAAGCGAACGCTTGTTGCGGTTCACGCTGTTGAAGTAAGCGGTCTCGGTCTTGCCGATGCGCACGCCCCAGTCGCGCGTGTCGTCGCCGCGGTCGGGATGTTCGATCTTGATGACTTCCGCGCCGAGGTCGCCGAGCACCATCGCGCTCCACGGACCCGCGAGCACGCGCGACAGATCGAGGACGCGCACGCCCGAAAGCGGCAGGCCGGTGTTGTGAGTCTGCATCAGCAGGCACTCCTGGTTCGTTGTTGAGGGAAGGCCGCGCGTCGCTGTCGCGTCTGTTGCATCGCGCCCGCCTTTCCGTCGCCGGGTTGGAGCTGGGGCGCGACGATCAGGCCGCTGCGCGCGACAGCGCGATATAACGCGCGAGATGATGATCCTCGTCGCCGAGCTGGTGATCGATCATCACGAGACGCTTGGCGTAATGCGCAAGCGGCAACTCCCACGTCATGCCGATGCCGCCGTGCAACTGGATCGCTTCTTCGGCCACGCGCGCGCCAATGCGCCCGATCGTGACCTTCGCCGCCGACAGCGCGCGCTCGCGTTCGACGCGCGCCGCGCCGATGGCCGCCGCCGCGTTGATCACCGACGAACGCGCCTGCTCGATTTCGAGCAGCAGATCGGCCATGCGATGCTGCAGCGCCTGAAAGCTGCCGAGCGGCGCGCCGAACTGCTTGCGCGTGCGCAGATACTCGAGCGTGTGATCGCGCGCCACGTCCATCGCGCCCACGGCTTCCGATGCCAGCGCGACGAGGCCGTAACCGCTCGCCTGTTCGAGCGTCGCGAAGCCCGCGCCTGCCGCGCCCACGAGCGCGTCGGCGCCCAGTTGCACGTTATCGAGCGTGACTTCGGCCGCGCGTCCGCCGTCGATCTTGCGATAGCCGCGCACGCGCACGCCTTGCGCGTCGCGCGGCACGAGAAAGAGCGAAATGCCCGCTTCGTCGAATTCCGCGCCCGACGTGCGCGCCGAGACGAGCAGCACGTCGGCGTGCTCCGCGTGCTGCACGACGCCTTTCGCGCCTTGCAGCAGCCAGCCGTCGCCGCGCTTTTCCGCCCGCGTGCTCACGCGCGCCGCTTCGTAGTGCGAGCCCGGCTCGTCGTGCGCGAAGGCCGCGATCTGCGAGCCGTCGATCAACGATGCGATGCGCGCGCGCTGCGCCTCGTTGCCCGCGTGCGCGAGCGCACGGCCGACGATCAGCGTGTCGAGGAACGGTTCGACCACGAGGCCGCGCCCGAGCGATTCGAACACGACCGCGACGTCGAAACCCTGGCCGCCGAAGCCGCCGTCCGCTTCGTCGAACAGCGCGCCGATCACGCCGAGTTCGGCGAAGCGCTGCCACATCGGCGCGCTGAAGCCTTCAGGCGAGCGCGCGATTTTATCGCGGCTCTCGAAACCGTATTGCTCCGCGATGAAGCGATTGAGCGTATCCGCAAGCATGCGGCGGTCTTCGGTGTGCTGGAAGTTCATAGCAGGACCTCTTAAAGACCGAGAATCATCTTGGAGATGATGTTCTTCTGGATTTCATTGGAGCCGCCGAAGATCGACAGCTTGCGATTGTTGAAATACTGCGACGCGGCGCTCGCGGCTTCGTCGGGGCCGATCGGCTCGCCGTCATAGCCTTCGTGCAGCGCTTCTTCGACGAACGGCGCCGCGTACGGCCCCATCGCGCGACGCAGCAGCGACGAAATCTCCTGGCGGATTTCGGTGCCGCGAATCTTGAGCATCGAGCTTTCCGCGCCGGGCACGCCGCCGCCGGCCACCGCCGCGATCACGCGCAGATTGGTGGTCTTCATGTTCTCCAGGTCGATCTCGACTTTCGCGAGACGCGCGGCGAACTGCGGATCGTCGGCGAGCGGCTTGCCGTTGCGCTTGACCTGCTGCGCGGCGTGTTTCAGGCGCGCGAGCGCGGCGACCGAAAAGCCCACGCCCGCGATGTTGGTGCGCTCGTAGGTCAGCAGATATTTCGCGTAGGTCCAGCCCTTGTTCTCTTCGCCGACGAGGTTCTCGACCGGCACGCGCACGTCGGTGAAGAACACTTCGTTCACTTCGTGCTCGCCGTCGAGCGTGACGATCGGGCGCACTTCGATGCCCGGCGTATTCATGTCGATCAGCAGAAAACTGATGCCTTCCTGCTTGCGCACGTCGGTGGCGGTGCGCACGAGGCAGAAGATCATGTTCGCGTAGTGGCCGAGCGTGGTCCACGTCTTCTGGCCGTTCACGAGGTAGTAGTCGCCGTTCGCGTCGGTTTTACGCACGGCGCTCGTGCGCAGCGAGGCGAGGTCGGAGCCCGCGCCCGGTTCCGAATAGCCCTGACACCACCAGTCCGCGCCGTTCAGAATGCGCGGCAGCCAATAGCGCTTTTGCGCTTCGCTGCCGTACTTGATGAGCACGGGCCCGAGCATGTTCACGCCGAACGGCACGATGCGCGGCGCGCCCGCAATCGCGCATTCGTTTTCGAAGATGAACTTCTGCACCGGCGTCCAGCCCGGGCCGCCGTATTCCTGCGGCCAGTGATTCGCGAGCCAGCCTTTGTCGTTGAGGATGGCGTGCCATTGCGCCATGTCGTCGCGCGTGAGATGGCGGCCGGTGCGCACGATATCGGCGAGACGTTGCGGCAGATGATCGCGCAGAAAGCCGAGCACTTCGCTGCGGAAGGCTTCTTCCTCGGCGGTGAATTTCAGGTCCATGGTGGTGTTGCTCCTTGCGGCCCGCGCGCGGCAAGCGGTGCCGGGCGCGGGCGGGTATTCAGGCGCGTGGCGGCGAGGCCGTCACGCGCTGTTCCAGCGATGCGGCTATCGATGCATGTAGCGATGCATCGAGCGACGCGATTCAGCCGATCTGATTCAGGCTCGCGAAGTTCGCGCCGCGCTCGACGAGGTCGACGAGCAGCGGCGAGGGCTTCCAGAACAGCGGATCTTCCTTCGCGTATTCGCGGATGTCGGCGAGCACATTGGCGAGGCCGACCGTATCGGCGTACTGCATCGGGCCGCCGCGATAGCGCGGGAAACCGTAGCCGTAGATCAGCGTGACATCGACGTCGAGCGGGCGCAGCGCGATCTTTTCGTGCACGACGTTCGCGCCTTCGTTGATCATCGCGGCCATGTAGCGGCGCAGGATGGCTTCGTCGGTGAAGCTGCGCGGCGCAATGCCCGCGCGCTCGCGCTCGGTGCGAATGATCGATTCCACTTCCGGGTCGGGCGTGCCCACGCGCGCGCCTTCCGGATAGAGGTAGAAGCCGCGGCCCGTTTTCTGGCCGAACCAGCCGCGCTCGCAGAGGCGGTCGGCGATCTGCACGTAACGCGCTTTCGGGTCGCGTGTGGCCGCGCGGCGCTTGCGCGTGGCCCAGCCGATGTCGCCGCCCGCGAGGTCGACCACTTGATACGGGCCCATCGGGAAGCCGAATTCGCGCACGGCCTTGTCGATCTGATACGGCGACGCGCCGTCTTCCATCAGATGATCGGCCGCCGTGCGATAGACGGCGAGAATGCGGTTGCCGATAAAGCCGTCGCACACGCCCGCGCGCACCGGCACCTTGCGCAGCTTCTTCGCGAGTTCGAATGCGGTGGCGACGACGTCGGCGCTCACGGCCTTCGGCACCACGACTTCGAGCAGCTTCATGATGTTCGCGGGCGAGAAGAAGTGCAGGCCGATCACGTCCTGCGGGCGCTTCACGCTGGCCGCGATGGCGTCGATGTCGAGATACGAGGTGTTGGTGGCGAGCACCGCGCCCGGCTTGCAGACGCGGTCGAGTTCCGCGAACACGGCCTGCTTGACGCCCATTTCCTCGAACACGGCTTCGATCACGAGGTCGACGTTCGCGAGCGCGTCGTACGACGTGCTGCCGCTGAAGCGCGCGAGCGTCTGCGCCTTCGCTTCGGGCGTCATGCGGCCTTTCGCGATGAGGCCGTCGTAGACTTTTTCGACGTGCGCGCGGCCGCGTTCGAGCGAGGCGTCGTCGCGTTCGATCATCGTCACGGGCAGGCCCGAATCGAGCACGGCCACGGCGATGCCCGCGCCCATCGTGCCGCCGCCGATCACGCCGACGCTTTCGATCGCGCGCGGCTTCGCGCTCTTCGTTTCCGGCGCCTTCTGCACTTCGCGCTCGGCGAAGAACGCGTGGACGAGGCCCGCGCGCTGCGGGCTGTCGAGGCATTCGAGGAACAGCTTGCGCTCGACGCGCATGCCTTCTTCGAACGGATGATCGAGCGCGGCCTGCACGCAATCGATGATCTTCAGCGGGGAAAACAAACCGCGCGACTTCTTCGCGGTTTCCGCGCGCGCGGCGTCGATGGCGGCCTGCGACGCCGCGCGGTCGGCGAGCGCCTGCGCGTCGCGCGTGCGGCGCGGCTGCGCATGCGCGGCGAGCAGTTCCTGCGCGTAGGCGAGACCTTCCGCAAGAATGTCTTCGCTCGCGCCCACGCGGTCGACGAGACCGATCTTGAGCGCTTCCTGCGCGCTGGCGTGACGGCCGCTGAGCATGAGCGAGAGCGCGGCCTGCGCGCCGATCAGACGCGGCGTGCGCTGCGTGCCGCCCGCGCCCGGCAGCAGGCCGAGATTGACTTCGGGCAAGCCGAGCTTTGCGCCCGCGACGGCGAGGCGATAGTGCGCGGCGAGCGCCACTTCGAGGCCGCCGCCGAGCGCCGCGCCGTGAATGGCCGCAATCACCGGCTTGTGGCAGGACTCCATGCGCGCGCAGACTTCGGGCAGCGCGGGCGGTTGCGGCGGCTTGCCGAATTCGCGGATGTCGGCGCCGGCGATGAAGTTGCGGCCCGCGCCGACGATCAGCACGGCCTGCACGGCGTCGTTCGACTCGGCGTGCTCGATGGCGGCCGCGAGGCCGCGCCGCACGTCGACGCCGAGCGCATTCACGGGCGGGTTGTCGACGGTGACAAGCAGCACCTTGCCGCGCAGTTCGTGGGTGACGGGAGAAACGGGAACGGCCGTATCGATTGCCATGAAGGGTGTCTCCGGATTGAGGGCCCGACAGGCGCAGGGCCCGGAAGGCGGTTCTCTGATATTCGTTTTATTGTGGATACGCCAAGGTTAATTGACAATCCCATGGTTCGTTGACAGACTGTCAAAGATTCTTTGACAATAATCAGTCTGCAGAAAACTCCGAGACCCGAACGTGGATGTCAATGCGCTAACCATGCTGGTGGAGATACTCGACGCGGGCAATCTGAGCGAGGCGGCGCGCCGGCTCAAGATGAGCCGCGCGAACGTGAGCTACCACCTCAATCACCTCGAAAAATCGGTCGGGCTGCAACTGGTGCGCCGCACCACCCGGCGCGTCGAGCCGACCGAGATCGGCCTGAAGCTTTACGAGCACGGCCGCTCGATCCAGAACGCGTTGCTGGCGGCGCGCGAGTCGGTGTCCACGCTCGGCAAGAGTCTGCAGGGGCGCGTGCGTCTTTCCGTGCCGAGCGGTTATGGCCAGCTCGTGATGTCGGACTGGCTGATCCGCTTCAAGCGGCTTTATCCGGGCATCGTGCTCGACGTGATGTTCGAAAATCGCGTGGAAGATCTGCTGCGCGACGAAGTCGACATCGCCGTGCGCGTGATGCACGAACCGCCGCAGAATCTCGTCGCGCGCGACATGGGTGCGGTGAAGTACATCATCTGCGCGTCGGCGCAGTGGGCGCAGCAGCACGGCATGCCGCAGACGCTGGAAGATCTGGCGAGCGCGCCCGTGATCACCGCCACGGTGGTCGGGCGGCAACTGCGTCTCGCGGGCTATCTGGACGACGACCGGCACGAGGTGCTGCTCGAACCGTCGATTATTTCGGAGAACTTCCTGTTTCTGCGCCAGTCGATTTTGTCCGGACTCGGCGTGGGCATCGTGCCCGACTACGTGGTGCAGGACGACATCCGGCTCGGCGCGGTGGTGACGTCGCTCGACGCGTGGCGTCTGAGCATCTTCGGCACGCACATGTACATGCTGTACATGCCGAACCGCCACCATACGCGCGCGGCCGCCACCTTCATCGACTTCGTGCTCGACGAAGCGCACAAGACGGGGCGCGGCGCCGCCGCGTGAGCGAGCATCGCGGCGGCTTCGGTGGCGGCTTTTACAACAGCGCTTGTGGCTGGAGGGCGAGCCGGATTACACGCCCGTGAGCTGGTTGATCAGCTCGACGGCGGGCTGCGAGGTGTTGCCGCCTTGCGCGACCAGCAGATGGATCTGACCCACCGCGAGTTGCGAGAGCGTGCCCGAGATCGGCACCGAGGTGATCAGCCAGTCGGCGTTGTTCGCGAGATCGAAGCTCGCCGACTGGAAGATCGCCGTCTTGGAACCGGACACCGTCGCGATGGCGACGTAGGTGCCGCCGTTCAGGTAGTTCGAATCCTGGCCGCTCGCCGGCACGGCGTTCTTGTACGCCACGCCGGCCATGGTCGGCGCCACGGTGTTGATGTCGGTGCCGGGCGCGACGATGTAGATGTCGAGATTCTGCGCGTTGACGGTGGCGTTGAACGCGCGCACGCGTGCGCTGTTGGAGAGCAGGCCCTTGTCGAACGGATCGTCGATCAGGCCGATGTCGCCGCCGGCAAGCGCGGGCAACGCGAGCACCGTGTATTCGTGACCTTTGGCGACGTCGGGGAAGTTGCCGCTGGCGATGGCCGTGGTCGAGCCGGTATTGGCGTAGGCCACGGTCGTGTTGCCCGTGTTGATGTTCGCGAAGTTGGTGACCTGCTTGTATGCGATGTTGGTTTGCAGGGCTGCGCCGTTCACGAGGAAGTCCACGTTGCCGCCGCCGGGCAGCGCGTGCACGAAATGGACTTCGGGGTTTTGCAGGCCGAGTTCCTTGCCTACGTCGTTGCCGCCGCCGCCGCATGCGCTCAGCAGGGCCGCCGCGCTCGCGAGCACGGCCAGGGTGCGAATCGTCTTCATCTCATCCACCTCATCGGGTTTCGTTTCCAGCTGTAGAAGGCACGGTGTATGTGTGCGCGTTTGTTATGGCTGTCCAGCCGCGCGGGCGAGTGTTGCTTGCCACGTAAAATGCCGCGCGCGGGCGGGCGAGCATGCTCAGCAATCGCTGTGCCGTGGGCGTCGCGCGGCGTGGGCGAAGTCGTAACAAGGCGTAAGCGCGCCCGTGCGAACGCTTGCGCGGAGGCGGCGTGGGCGTGCTGCGAAAGCGAGGGAAGTGGCGCGTGAGCGCGCGGATGATCGCGGGGATGATCGGACGGACAAGCGCCGTGGCAGACCGGTCCGATGCGCCGCGCGTTGTCTTTACAACGAAAACCGTGAAAACAGTGAAACGATGCCGCTTTTAAGCGCGCCGGCGCTCAGGCATCCTGAGCGGGCGTGCCGTCCGGGTTCGGGTCTGCAACTTGCGGCTGGGAATCAGGATGCGCTTCGCGCACTTCGCGCACTTCGCGCACTTCGCGCGTGTCGCGCTTGTCGGCGCTCGCGCCCGTGATGGGCGGGCGTCCGCGCGTGGCCGCCGCGAGCGGCACGCGTTGCTGGGTGCCCGCCTTGGCGAGCATGTGCGCGCTGATCGGCGCGGTCAGAAACAGGAACGCCGGAATCAGCAATTCATGCAGGCTCGCGAAGTTGCTGTTCGCGCTGAAATAGATCACCGAGGCGAGCACGATGCCGCCTACACCCAGCGTGGTCGATTTGGTCGGGCCGTGCAGGCGCATGAAGAAGTCGGGCAGACGCGCGAGCCCGATGGCGCCGACCAGCGTAAACAGGCTGCCAATCAGCAGCAGCACGCAGACGATCGCTTCGACGACGGTTTGCATCGGCGGGCCTCGTTCAGTTGAGTTCGATGATGTCGCCGCGCTGCAGATACTTCGTCAGCGCGACGGTGCCCACGAAACCCATCACCGCGATCAGCAGCGCGACTTCGAAGAAGACCGTCGAGCGCAGGCTGATGCCGTACACCACGATCAGGGCGATCGCGTTGATGTTGAGCGTGTCGAGCGCGACGATGCGGTCGGGCAGCGACGGCCCGCGCACGAGCCGCACGAGCGTGAGCAGAAAAGCAAGGCCGAGGATCGCGAGCGAAACCGGAATGGCGATGGCTAGCATGCGAAGATCTCCATCAACGGGGCTTCGTAACGGGACTTGATGAGCGCGACAAGCGCGGCTTCGTCGTCGAGGTCGAGCACGTGCACGACGAGGCGCGTGCGGTCGTCGCTGAGTTCGGCGCACAGCGTGCCGGGACTCAGCGAGACGATGCTGATGAGCGCCGTGAGCGCGATTTCATGCGTGCTGTCGAGCGGCACTTCGATGAAGGCCGGGCGCAGACGTTTCGTCGGGCCGAGCACGAGCAGCGCGACTTCCACATTCGCCACCACGATATCGATCAGCACGTGCAGCGTGAGCCGCACGAGCCGCCACGGCTTGCCGAAGCGCACCGGCTGCAGCCACAGACCTTCGCCGACGCAAAACGAAATCACGCAGCCCAGCGCCGCGCCGAGCAGCAGATTGCCCGGCGAGAGGTCGTTCATCAGCAGCACCCAGCAGACGAGCAGTACGAGGGTGAGCCACGGATGCGGAAAGAGCCGTTTCAGCATGATCAGCTCCCTTGGGCCGCGGGCGCGGGTGGGTTCGACGGCGCGTTCGAATTTGCGTCCGAATTGACGTCCGAACTTGCGTCCGAAGGCGCGGGCAGGACCGCATGCACGTAGGCTTCGCGGTCGAGCAGTTGCGCGGCGGTGTCGTCGAGATAATGACGCACTGCGCCTGCGCCCAGCGTGATCGCCGCCACGCAGCCCAGCAGCAGCGCGCAGGCCGCGAGCTTCGCGTTGCTGCCGCGCGGCGCGGGCGTGGTGGCGTGGGCCTGAACGCGCGCGGCAGGCTCGGCCCACAGCAGGCGCGTGCCGGTGCGGCTCAGCGCGACGATCGACAGCAGGCTCGACAGCAGCACGGCGGGCCACAGCACGGCGGCCGGGCCAAGCGGTGTGGCGGAGAGCACCATGGCCTTGCCGAGGAAGCCCGAGAGCGGTGGCAGACCCGCCGCGCCGACCGCCGCGATCAGATAGAGCAGCCCGGCGACGTTCGAGGGCCACGGCGCGTGCGTCGGGTGTTCGGCAGGTGCGGTGTGCCGGGCCGGTTCCGCATGCGCCAATTCAGCCGATTCAGCCGATTCGGCCGCCTCAGCCGCTGCGGCCGCTTGCGCCTTGCGCTTGCGCGCGAGTCGCGCCACCGCCGCCGCGTCGGATTCGGGCGAGATCGCGGCCACGTTGGCGTCGTCGAGTGCTTCGAGCGAACCGGGTTCGACGCTCTCGGCGGCGGCTGCATGCGGCGTGGCGGGCGCTTCGGGTTCGAGCGTATCGGCGAGCAGGAACAGCGCGCCCGTGCACAGCGTCGTGCTGATCAGGTAGTAGAGCAGCGCGCTCCACGCGAGCGGCGTCTGCTGCGTGGCGGCCGCGATCAGCAAGCCGACGGACACCAGCACGAGATAGCCCGTCGTGGTCTTGAGGCTCGACACCGCGAGCGCGCCCAGCGCGCCGAACACGATGGTCGCGATCGCGAACCACCACGCCCAGTGATGCATGAACGCATCGAGCACGCCGCCCGCCGCGCCGAACACGAGCGCATCGCAGCGCAGCATCGCGTAGATGCCGACCTTCGTCATGATCGCGAATAGCGCCGCGACCGGGCCAATCGCGCTGCGGTACGCCTGCGGCAGCCACATCGACATCGGGAACACGGCGGCCTTCAGGCCGAACACGAGCATCAGCGTGATGCCCGCGAACTGCGCGAGCGGCAGCGTGCCCGTGGGCAGCAGCGCGAGACGCTGGCCCATGTCGGCCATGTTGAGCGTGCCGGTGATGCCGTAGAGCACGCCCAGCGCGATCAGGAAGAACGACGAACCGACGAGGTTCATCAGCAGATAGTGCAGGCCGTTGCGCACGCGCCGCGCGCCGCCGCCATGCAGCAGCAGCGCATACGAGGCGATCAGCAGCAGTTCGAAGAACACGAACAGATTGAACAGGTCGCCCGCGAGGAACGCGCCGTTCAGGCCCATCAGCTCGAACTGGAACAGCGCGCGGAAATAGCGTCCGCGCCGCGCGTCGGCGCTCGACGTGCCGATCAGGCAGCACACCGCGAGCACGGCGGTGAGCAGCAGCATCAGCGCGCCGAGCCGGTCGAGTTGCAGCACGATGCCGAACGGCGCGCGCCACGCGCCGAGCGCATACGTGACGATCTCGCCTTGCGCCGCGCGCGCCATCAGCAGGCAGGCGAGCGGCAGCAGCGCGATCGTGGCGGCCGCGTTGAGCGCGCGTTGCAGCCGCTTGGCGCGCGGCGGCAGCGCGACGATCGCCGCCGCCGCGAACAGCGGAATCAGGATGGGGAGCAGGAGGGCGTGATTCATTCGTCGCGCAGCGCCTCGCCGGAGATGCGGTTGTCGCTCAGGCCGTCGACGTGATCGTTGCCCGTGATCGAGAGCGAGCGCAGCGCGAGCACGACCGTGAAGGCCGTCATGGCGAAGCCGATCACGATCGCGGTGAGCACGAGCGCCTGCGGCACCGGATCGGCATAGGCCGCGCTCGGCGCGATCACGGGCGGCTTGCCGGTCGAGAGCCGGCCCATGCCGAGCAGAAACAGATTGATCGCATACGAGAACAGCGTGATGCCGAGAATCACGGGCAGCACGCGCGCGCACAGCAGCAGGTAGATGCCGCAGGCGCAGAGCACACCGATTGCGGCGGCGAAGGCGGCTTCCATCAGCTTTTCTCCACGGATTGCATGTCCTTGTCGCGCACGCCGAGGTGCGAAACGATCGTCAGCGTGGTGCCGACCACCGCGCCCATCACGCCCAGATCGAACAGCATCGCCGTGCTCAATTCGATCTCGCCGATCAGCGGCAGATGGAAGTGTCCGAACGCGCTCGTCAGGAACGGATAACCGAACGCGAGACTGCCGAGCCCCGTGGCCGCCGCCACGAGCAGCCCGAGCCCGGCGAGCGCGCGATAGTTGATGCGGATGCGCGATTCGGTCCACAACACGCCGCTCGCCACGTATTGCAGCAGCAGCGCGACAGAGACGATCAGCGAGGCGATGAAGCCGCCGCCCGGCAGATTGTGGCCGCGCAGGAACACGAATACGGCGACCAGCACGGTGAGCGGCAGCATCAGCCGCGCGAGGATCGCGAGCAGCAGCGGATGCGATTGCGACGACCACGGCAAGCCGCCGGGACCGGTGCCGGGCGCTTTCAGACGCAGGCCGCGCAGCAGCGCCTTGACCGCGAGCCCGGCCACCACCAGCACGCTGATTTCGACCATCGTGTCGAAGCCGCGAAAGTCGACGAGGATCACGTTCACGACGTTGTGGCCGCCGCTGCCGGGCAGCGCGTTGGCGAGGAAGTACGGCGCGATGCCGGGTTCCGGCGGGCGTGTCATCACTTCGTAGGCGACGCTGCCGAGCAGGCCGCCACCCGCGAGCGCGAGCAGACCGTTGCGCAGGCGGGCGGGAATCGGCTCGATGGCGGTCTGCAGTTGCGGCAGGAAGTAGATCGCGAGCACCAGCAGCAGGATCGTGACCACTTCCACGGAGATCTGCGTGAGCGCGAGGTCGGGCGCGGAGAAGCGCGCGAACGCGAGCGTCACGAGCAGCCCGCAGGTGCTCAGCATCACGAGTGCGTAGAGCGTGTGCGCGCGCACGAGCACCACGCCGAGCGCGAGCAGCGCCATCAGCCCGAGACCGCAGAGCGTGAGCGGATCGGGCGGCATGCTCGCGTACGTGCCGCCGAATGCGTCCAGCGCGACGAACGACGCGCCTGGCACGATCAGCATCGCGGCGATCATCCACGAGAGATAGTGCGGCAGCGAGCGCGTTTCGAACACGCGCACGACCGCGCCCGCGCCTTTTTCGAGCCGCTGCACGAAGCGGTCGAAACCCTCGCTCGCGTTCATTTCCGTGAGCAGCGAGCGATGATGGCGGAACGCGTCGCGGCGCGCGAAGAACAGCACGCCGCCCGCGACGAACGAAACCACGCTCATGACGAGCGGCGTATTGATGCCGTGCCACAGGCTCAGGCTGTATTCGGGCAGCTTGCCGCCGAGCGTGAACCACGCCGCCGATTCGAGCAGACGGCCGATCGCCTGTTGCGGAAAGAGCCCGATCAGCAGACAGATCACCACGAGGATTTCCACCGGCAGCTTCATGAAGCGCGGCGGTTCGTGCGGCGGATAGTGCGGCAGATCGCGCGGCGTTTCGCCGTCGAAGAACACGCCCCAGACGAAGCGCAGCGAGTACGCCACCGAGAGCGCGGCGGCCACGATCGCGACGACCGGAATCGTCCAGTTCAACGGGCCGAACATGCCTTGCGCGAGCGTCTCGCCGAAGAACATTTCCTTCGAGAGGAAGCCGTTGAGGAGCGGCACGCCCGCCATCGCGAGCGACGCGACGCTGGCCAGCACGGCGGTGTGCGGCATGTATCTGCGCAAGCCGCGCAGGCGGCCCAGATCGCGCGTGCCGGTTTCGTGATCGATGATGCCCGCAGCCATGAACAGCGACGCCTTGAACACCGCATGGTTGACGGTGTGAAACAGCGCGGCGACGGTGGACAGCTGCGTGTCGAGACCGAACAGCAGCACGATCAGACCGAGATGGCTGATGGTGGAATAGGCGAGCAGGCCCTTGAGATCGCGCTGAAACAGCGCCATCGACGCGCCGCCCACGAGCGTGACGAGCCCGGCGAGCGTCGCCGTATAGGCCCACCAGTGCGTGCCTTCGAACACGGGATAAAGACGAGCGAGCAGGAATACGCCGGCCTTCACCATCGTCGCCGAATGCAGGTAGGCGGAGACGGGTGTGGGCGCGGACATCGCATGCGGCAGCCAGAACTGGAACGGGAACTGCGCCGACTTCGTGAAGGCCGCGAACAGCGTGAGCAGCAGAATGGCCGGATAGAGCGGATCGTGCTGGATCTTGTCGACCTGCGCGAGCACGTCGTTCAGTTCATAGCTGCCGCAGACGTGGCCGAGCAGCAGCACGGCGGCGAGCAGCGCGAGCCCGCCCGCGCCCGTGATGGTGAGCGCCATGCGCGCGCCGCGCCGCGCGTCGGGACGCGACGGCCAGAAGCCGATCAGCAGGAAGGAGACGAGGCTCGTCAGCTCCCAGAAGATCACGAGCAGCAGCAGATTGTTCGCGAGCACGACGCCGAGCATCGCGCCCATGAAGAGCAGAAGCAGCAGGTAGAGACGCGGCAGCGCTTCGCTGCCCGCGAGGTAGTAGCGCGCGTAGATGAACACCAGCAGGCCGATGGCGAGCACCAGCAGCGCGAACATGAACGACAGGCCGTCGAGCCGCAGCGAGAGCGCGAGGCCGATGTCGGGCACCCACTCGTGACGCCATTGCAGCACGCCGTGGGGCGACATGCCGACGCGTTCGCTGAGCAGCAGGCCGAGGCCGAACAGCGCCGCCGCGAACGCGATCCAGGTGGAGAGCGCGCTGGCGCGGCGCGCCGCGAGCGCCACCAGCGCCGCAGCCACGAACGGAAGTACGACGAGCCAGCCCAATACCATTCGATACTCTCCGGGAATCCCGCTGCACGCGGTGTGAACGGTGCGGGCCCGCCGGGCCGCATCCACGATCATAGCCGCAAACGGGGACGGAGTTCATGCGATCGGCATCCACGCCCGTGCGCCCGGCAGGACGCGGATCAGGCCATCTGGCTGAGCGTCTTGCGAAAGCGCGCGAGCGAGAACGCGAACAGCACCGAGCCGATCACGGCGAGCCAGAGGAACGGCTGCCAGACGACCGAGATGCCCGCGCCGCGAAACAGGATCGCCTGTCCCAGCTCGACGAAGTGCGTGGTGGGCGCGGCGAGCATGATGTGCTGCACGAACTCGGGCATGCTTTCGCGCGGCGTGCTGCCGCCCGAGAGCATCTGCAGCGGCAGCAGCACGAGCACGAGCAGCATGCCGAATTGCGGCATGCTGCGCGCGAGCGTCGCCATGAAGATGCCCATCGAGGTCGTGGCGAACAGATGCAGCGCCGCGCCCGCGAGAAACAGCGCGACCGATCCTTCGATCGGCACATGCAGCGCGCCGCGCACGATGAACGTGAGCGAGAGCGCGGCGGCCACCAGCACCACGATCCCCATTGACCAGACCTTCGCGACCATGATCTCGGTCGGCGTGACCGGCATCACCAGCAAATGCTCGATGGTGCCGTGCTCGCGCTCGCGTATCAGCGCCGCGCCCGTGAGAATGATGGAGAGCATCGTCACGTTGTTGATGATTTCCATCAGCGAGCCGAAC
This sequence comes from Paraburkholderia sp. SIMBA_027, assembly GCF_046535315.1. Lineage (NCBI taxonomy): Bacteria > Pseudomonadati > Pseudomonadota > Betaproteobacteria > Burkholderiales > Burkholderiaceae > Paraburkholderia > Paraburkholderia sp. SIMBA_027. Next base: position 53,097 of record NZ_JAWRWY010000029.1, on the reverse strand, counting down.
CACGCCTGGGTGAGATTCGGATTGAAGCGCATACGCACGGCGAGATCGACGGGCAGTTCGGTCGGCGCGCGATAGCGGTTCACGAACTCCGTGGCTTCGTCGTTGATCATCTGCTGGATGTAGCTGCTGCCGGTGAACGCCTGGCTCATGCGCGTGGCGTCGACGTTGAGCTGCACTTCGGCCGCGCGTCCGGCGAGCACGTCGCGTTGCAGATTGGGCGGAATGTTCAGCACGAACGTGTAATTGCCCGCGTCCATGCCGCGATCGGCCTGCACGGGCGTGACCATCACGGGCGCAAGAAAGTGCGGCGGGAAGAACGCCTGGATCAGGCGCTGCGAGAGCGGCGAGACGTCGTTGTCGATCACGGCGATGGGCGCCATGTGCAGCGTTTCGGGCCGCGACGTGGCCGACGAATAGATCATCGCCGTGAACGAGAAGATGATGAGGATCAGCAGCATCGGGTCGCGCGCGAGGCTCCAGAGCTCCTTCACGCCGAGGCGGTAGATGTTGGCGAGATGGCGGCGCATGTCAGCTCTCCTGCTTCTTGAGCAGCGCGACGGTCACGCCGAGCACGATGGGCGTGGCGATCGCCAGCGGCCAGAACGAGTTCCACAGATCGCTGAAATGCAGCGCCTTGTTGAACACGCCCCGGCTGATGGTGAGCATGTGGCTCGCCGGATAGATCTGCCCGATGATGCGTCCCGCGCCTTCGAGCGACGAAACCGGCGTGATGAGCCCCGCGAACTGCACCGCGGGCACCATCGTGCCGATCATCGTGAAGAACAGCGCGGCGATCTGGCTCTTCGTGAACGTGGAGGCGAGCAGGCCGATGGCGGTCGCGCACAGGCAGTAAAGCATGCCCGCCGCGAACAAGGTCGGGAAGCTGCCTTTGATCGGCACGCCGAACAACGTAATGGCGAGGAACACCATCAGCAGGAAGTTGAGCATCGCGAGCAGCACGTACGGCGCCTGCTTGCCGAGCAGGAATTCGAGCCGCGTGACCGGCGTGACGTAGAGGTTGATGATCGAGCCGAGTTCCTTTTCGCGCACCACGGCGAGCGCGGTGAGCATGGCGGGCATCATCAGCAGCAACACGGGGATCACGGCGGGCACCATCGCGGGCAGGCTGCGCACGTCGGGGTTGTAGCGAAAGCGTGTTTCGACGGCTACGGCGGCATGCGCGTCGGCGCCCAGACGCAGCTTCGCCTGTTCGAGCAGCCAGCCCTGATGCATGCCCATGATGTAGCCGCGCACGGTTTCCGCGCGCTGCGGCATCGCGCCGTCGACCCACACGCCGATCTGCACCGCCTTGCCGCGCGCCACGTCGCGTGCGAAGCCGGGTGGAATCTCGACCGCGAGCGCGAGTTCGCCGCTGCGCATGCGCTTGTCCATGTCCGCGTAGCTCGCCAGCGGCGGCCGCTCGATGAAGTAGCGCGAGCCCGCGAGATTCAGCTCGTAGTTGTGCGAGAGCGCGGTGCGGTCGTGATCGAGCACCGCGAAGCGCAAATCCTCCACGTCCATGCTGATGCCGAAGCCCATCACGAACAGCAGCAACAGCGAGCCCGCGAGCGCGAGCGTCGCGCGCACGGGGTCGCGCCGCAGTTCGAGCGCCTCGCGCCACATATAGCTCCACGCGCGCTGCAGGCTGAAGCCGCGATGCTGTTGCGGATGCGCGGCGGCGTCGGGATTTTCGGCCAGCACGGAGAGTTCGTCGCCGGTGTTTTCCTCGGTGCCCGCGCCCGCATCCACGAGCCAGGCGATGAACGCTTCTTCGAGCGTGGCCGCGCCGCGATCGCGCGTGATGTTCGCGGGCGTGTCGCTCACCAGCACGCGGCCCGCGTGCATCAGCGAAATGCGGTCGCAGCGCCCGGCCTCGTTCATGAAGTGCGTGGAGATGAAGATCGTCACCTGATCTTCGCGCGCGAGCGTGATCAGCAGGCGCCAGAAGTTGTCGCGCGCGACCGGATCGACGCCCGAGGTCGGTTCGTCGAGGATCAGCAACTCGGGCTTGTGGACCATCGCCACCGCGAGCGAGAGCCGCTGGCGCACGCCGAGCGGCAGGCTGTCGGGCAGCGTGTCGAGCGCGTCGGCGAGGTCGAAGCGCTCGACCATTTCGTCGACGCGCGCCGGAATGTCGGCTTCGGGCACATGAAACAGACGCGCGTGCAGCACCAGATTCTGGCGCACCGTGAGTTCGCCATAGAGCGAAAACGCTTGCGACATGTAGCCCACGCGGCGGCGCGTGTCGAGGTCGCGCGGATCGACTTCGTGCCCGAACAGCCAGGCTTTGCCTTCGGTCGCGGGCAGCAGGCCCGTGAGCATTTTCATCGTCGTCGACTTGCCGCAGCCGTTCGAGCCGAGAAAGCCGAAAATCTCGCCGCGCTGAATGCGAAAGCTCACGTGATCGACGGCCACGAAGTCGCCGAAACGCATCGTCAGGCCTTTGGCCTCGATGGCGATTTCGGTGTGCTCGTCGACGTTGAGCGGCACGATCTCGACCGGCTGGTGGCCGCGCTTTTTCGCCTCGGGCAGCAGCGCGATGAAGGCTTCTTCGAGCGAGTCCGTGTGCGTGCGTTCGAGCAGTTCGGCGGGCTTGCCGGTCGCGAGCACCGCCCCGTCGTCCATCGCGATCAGCCAGTCGAAGCGCTGCGCCTCGTCCATGTACGCGGTCGCGACGATCACGCTCATCGACGGGCGTTCCTTGCGGATGCCGTTGATGAGGTCCCAGAACTGCGCGCGCGCGAGCGGGTCGACGCCCGTGGTCGGTTCGTCGAGGATCAGCAGGTCGGGGTCGTGGATCAGCGCGCAGCACAGGCCGAGCTTCTGCTTCATGCCGCCCGAGAGTTTGCCCGCGGGGCGCGCGAGAAACGGATCGAGGCCGGTGCTGCGCGTGAGCGCGTCGATGCGGCGGCGGCGCTCGTGTTCGTCGTGGCCGAACAGGCGGCCGAAGAACTGCAGATTCTCTTCGACCGAGAGCGTGGGATAGAGGTTCTTGCCGAGCCCTTGCGGCATGTAGGCGATGCGCGGGCAGACGTCGTCGCGATGCTTCTTGCTCGACATGTCGCCGCCGAGCACGCGCACGATCCCTTGCTGCACCTTGCGCGCGCCCGCGATCAGCGAAAGCAGGCTCGACTTGCCCACGCCGTCCGGGCCGATCATGCCGATCATCAGCCCGGCGGGGATGTCCTGGGTGACGTCGTGAAGCGCGACGATCTTGCCGTAGTGCAGGCCGACGTGCTCGAGGCGAACGACGGGTTCGCTCATCAGGGCACCTTGATCTTGAGTTTGTCGGGCCATTCCTCGTCGGGGTCGAGCTTGACCCAGGCGACGCCGGGCAGGCCGGTCTTCACGTACTTGAGATGCGCCTGAAGCAGCACGGGATCGATCTGCGCCTTCACGCGGAACATCAGCTTTTCGCGCTCGCTTTGCGTTTCCACCGTCTTGGGCGTGAACTGCGCGGTCGAGGACACGAACGTGACCTTGGCGGGAATCACCCATTCCGGCGCGGCGTCGAGAATGATGTGCACGTCCTGGCCGAGCGAGACGCGGCCCGCCGCGTTGGTCGGCAGGAAGAAGGTGAGGTAGACGTCGGCGAGGTCGATCATGTTGAGCACCTTGCCGCCCGCGCCGAGCACTTCGCCGGGCTGCGCGACGCGGTACTGCACGCGCCCCGCGCGCGGCGCTTTCAGATCGCTGTCCTGAATGTCGGCCTGCACGCGGTCGATGGTCGCCTGCGCCGCCGCGATCGCCGAGACCGCGCCCGTCTGCTGCGCCTTGGCCGCCGAGACGGCCGCCGCCGCGGCGGTGACCTGCGCCTTGGCGGCGGCCACGGCGGCTTGCGAGCTTCGCACGCGCGCGCGGTCGTCGTCGAGTTCCTGCATCGACGATGCGCCTTCCTTCGAGAGTTTTTCCGAGCGCGCGAGACGGCGGCGCGCGGCGTCCAGTTCGCTTTCGCGTTGCGCGACGACAGCCTCGGCGGCGCGCTGGTCGCTCTCGCGCAGGGCGATCGTCGCCTTCGCGCTCGCGTCGGTATTGACGGCCTGCTGATGCTGCGCGACCGCTTCGCTGCGCTGCGCCTGGAGCGTGTCGACCTGCATGTGCGCGAGCACCTGGCCCGCCTCGACGAAATCGCCTTCCTTGACCAGCACGTCCTGCACGCGGCCCGCGAGTTTGGTGGCCACGTCGATCTCGGTGGCTTCGATGCGGCCGTTGCCGTTCACGAAACCGGCGCCCGGACCGCGATCGGCGTAATAGCGCCAGCCGAAATAACCGCCCACCGCGAGCACGATCACGACGACGGCGGGAATCACTTTGCGGGCTGAAATCTGCATGGCGGCAACCTCGGAATCAGGGAGTGTGGGGCGCGGCGGCGGGCGCGCGCGACGCCTTCGGGGCCGGCTTCGCGCTCGGCGTGCCGGTGCCGGGCGCGGCGATCTCGGGCGAAATGGCGTGCGTTGCGCCGGGCGAAACGGTCGCGCCGTTTGTGTCGCTTTCCGAACCCATCACGCCGGGCGCGCTCGTGGCAAATCCGCCGCCGCCGAGCGCCGCATAGAGCGAGACGCGGCTCGACAGATACGCGCGCCGCGTTTGCACGAGCTGCTGCTGCACCGCGAGCAGGTCGCGCTGGGCGTCGAGCACTTCGAGGAACGGCGACGCGCCGTGGTCGTAGCGCAACTGCGCGAGGCGCGCGCGTTCGGCCTGGGCGGCTTCGGTCGCGCGCAACGTCTCGACCTGTTCGGCGAGCCATTCGCGCGCGGCCAGCGCGTCGGCCACGTCGCGGAACGCCGACTGCACCGCGCGTTCGTACGAAGTCACGGCCTGATCGCGCTGCGACTTCGCGACTTCGAGATTCGATTCGCGGCGGCCCATGTCGAAGATCGGCAGCGACACGCTCGGCCCGAAATTCCACGCGCGGCTCGGGCCGGTGAAGAGGTCGGAAAGCTGGGTGCTGGCGGTGCCGAATGCGCCGGTCAGCGTGATCTTCGGGAAGAATTCCGCGCGCGCCGCGCCGATGTTCGCATTCGCGCCGCGCAACTGGAATTCGGCGGCGACGATGTCGGGCCGATTGGTCAGCAGGTCGGACGGCAGGCCCGGCGGCAGGTCGCGCATCACGGCGTGGTCGTCGAGCTTGACGTCGATATGCGGCATGTCGATGGGCTTGCCCACGAGCAGTTGCAGCGCATTCACGCGCGTCGCGCGCTCCTGCTGGAGTTGCGCGCCGAGCGCCTCGGCCTGGCGCCAGAGCGTTTCGACCTGCTTGAGATCGAGCCGCGAGATCGCGCCGACTTCGTGACGCCGCGTGAAGATGCGGTACGACTCCTTGCGGCTCGCGATCGTCTGCTGCGTGAGGGTGATGCGTTCGTCGAGTTCGCGCAGGCTCAGATAGCTGTTGGCGACCTGCTCGACGACGGTGAGCGTGACGGCCTGGCGCGCGGCGTCGGTGGCGAGATAGTTCTGTAGCGCGGCTTCCTTGAGATTGGCCACGCGGCCCCAGAAGTCGAGTTCCCAGCTCGCGAGGCCGATGCCGACCTGATACTGGCTGGCCGTCACGGGCACGCCGTAACCCGAGAGCTGCGCGGGCACCCGCGCGCGGGCGAGATCGGCTTCCACGCCGATGGTCGGAAACTGGTCGGCGCGGCGAATGCCGTACATCGCGCGCGCTTCTTCCACGCGCTGGATCGCGAGTTGCAGATCCTTGTTGTAATCGAGCGCCTCGGCGATCAGACCTTGCAGCACGGGGTCGGTGAAGTAATCCTTCCAGCCCACCTGCACGGCGCTCAGCGTGTTCGCGCCGTTCGACGGCGTGCCGCTTTCGGGGAAGGTCTGCGGGACCGGCAAGGGCGGCTGCTCATACTCGGGCGCGAGCGAGACGCAGCCGGTGAAGGCCGTGGCGACGGCGGCGAAGGCGAGCGTCAGCGGCCAATGCCGGGCGTGGCGCGACGGAGCGGGCGTGCCGAACGTTCCGGACGAGCCGGTTGCGTCAAACGCGGCAACGACAGGGCGGCGGGTCATGGGTGACTTCTCCTCTCGCGCAGGCTGCGGTTCACACAGGGCGACGCGCGCGGCGCGCGTCATGCGCGCGAGGTCAGCGTCGGGCGTGGTGCGGGCGTCGAGTGAGGGGCGCAGCGGTGCGGCGGGCATCAATGCGCGCCGCCGTGCAAAGGCCGTGACCATCCGGCGTCCGGTGCTTCGATATGGGTGACGGCGCGCCGCATAACAAGCAACGCAAGGTGCGGCGCAGCGCCGCTCCGGCGCGGTGCGCGAACGACGAGGCGAGACGCGGGCGGGTGCACACGCGTCGCAAAGCGGCGATTCGATCGTTGAGTGGTCATCATCTTGCGGCGCGTGTGGCGGACGATGGCGACTCGCGGAATGCGGTGCGCATCGCGTCCGGGACGCGCGCGGCGCACGCGCGTCCCGATTCGCGAACGATCGTGACACAAAGCAAAAAGCCGTGACGGCGAGGTGCGCAGTCGAAACGCGTCGTCCGTTTCGACGCGGCGTGCGCCAATCGAGCGGCGGCGCGTGCCGCCGCCCGACGGGCGCGACTCGCGCGATGGCGGCTTACGCGGGCTTTCTTGCGCTTACATCGGCCAGACGAAAGCCTCGTGCGTGTGCGCGCGCTGGCCGATGTCGACGGTGCGGCGCACGGTCTTGCCGTCGTGGCTCGCAGTCACGATGTAATGTCCGTCGGGCAGCGTGACAAGCATGAACGGACCGTTCGTGCGCGTGGCGAGCAGTTGCTGGCCGTGCGCGTCGGCGATCTTCACCGGCACGTTGGCGAGATATTCATTGCCGCCCGCCGTCTGGCGCGCGAATTCGAGCGAGAGCGGATAACGCGGCATCGCGGCCTTGAATGCCGCCGACTGATCGCTGCCGATGCCGCCGGAGAGATACGCAATCGAGCCTGCGCGTTGCGGCGAAGGTAGCGCGCCGAGATTCGCTGCGGATGTGTCCGCGCTGGCGTTGGCGCTGGCGTTGGCATGATTCGCAAGCGCCGCCGCGAAAGCGCCTGGTGCGCCGAATGCGCCGAAGGTGAGCGCGAGCGACGCGGTCGTCGACAGCGCCATCCGTGTGAAAGTGCGTGCCTTCATGATCGACCTCCATCGATGTGAACGAGGTGAATCGAGCCTAGGCCGCATGACTTAAAAGTCCCTTAAAACAGGGCCGATTTGCCATTTTTCGATCGACACGCAAGTGCAAGCCATTTGAAAAAAAAGCCGCCGGTCGCGAGGCGAACGGCGGCTTGTGCTGGTGCCTTTGTGTGGCGTCGCCGCACGTACTGTGCGGCGCGCGGTCGAGCCATGCGCTTACTGCGGAATCATGCCCGTGAGCACATACGCCTGAATCAGCGTGACGATGCCGACGATGCCCGCGAAGAAGAGGCTATGGCGCACCGTGAAGCGGAACAGCGACGCTTCCTTGCCGACGAGACCCGTGGCCGCGCAGGCGACCGCGATCGATTGCGGCGAGATCATCTTGCCGCTCACGCCGCCCGAGGTGTTGGCCGCCACGAGCAGCGTGTCCGAGACGCCGATCTGGTGCGCCGTGGTGTGCTGGAGCGAGCAGAACAGCGCGTTCGACGAGGTGTCCGAACCGGTCAGGAACACGCCGAGCCAGCCGAGGAACGGCGAGAAGAACGGGAACGCCGCGCCCGTGCCGGCCAGCGCGAGCGCCAGCGTCGACGACATGCCCGAGTAGTTCGCCACGAACGCGAAGGCGAGCACGAGGCCGATCGACAGCACCGGACGGCGCAGGTCGCCGAGCGTTTCGAAGAACGCGGTCACGGCGGCGCGCGGCTTCATCTTCAGCACGATCACCGAGATGATGGCCGTGATCATGATCGCGGTGCCGACCGCCGAGAGCCAGTCGAGCTTGAACACGGCTTCGTAGGGCTTGGGCGAGGCGACGATCGGTGCGGTGCGCACCACGAGCTGATCGAGGCCCGGCACATGGAAGCTCAGCACGGTGCCCGCGAGCGCGCCCTTCGCGGCGAACAGCGCCTTGAACGGCTTCACGCTCCAGACCGTGACGATGGCGGTCAGCAGAATGAACGGCGACCAGGCACGCACGGTTTGCGCGAGCGAATACGGCGACGCCTGGCGGCTCGACGCTTTCGTGCCGTTGTTGCCATTGCCGCCGAACTGGCCGCCGCCGAAGCCGCCGAGCGTGGCCGCGCCGCCGCTCATGCGCGCATTTGCGCCGGCTGCTTGCATCGCGCGGCGCGGTTGCCACACGTTGAGGAAGGCCGCGAGCGCGACGAGGCTCACGAGCGCCGAGGTGATGTCCGGCAGTTCAGGCCCGATGTGATTCGACGTGAAGTACTGCGTGATCGCGAAGCTGCCGCCTGCGACCAGCGCGGCGGGCCACGTTTCCTTGAGGCCGCGCTTGCCGTCCATGATGAAGACGAGCCAGAACGGCACGAACAGCGACAGCAGCGGCAATTGACGACCCGCCATCGCGCCGATCAGAAACGGATCGATGCCCGTCACCTGGCCCGCGACGATGATCGGAATGCCCATCGCGCCGAACGCCACCGGCGCGGTGTTGGCGATCAGGCACAGGCCCGCGGCGTAGAGCGGCTCGAAGCCGAGCCCCACGAGCAGCGCCGAGGTGATGGCGACCGGCGCGCCGAAGCCCGCCGCGCCTTCGAGGAACGCGCCGAACGAGAAGCCGATCAGCAGCAGTTGCAGGCGTTGATCGTCGGTGATCGAGAGCACGGAGGCGCGAATCACTTCGAACTGCCCCGTCTTCACGACGATCTTGTAGAGGAACACGGCCGTCACGATGATCCACGCGATCGGCCAGATGCCGTAGGCGAAGCCGAAGCCCGCCGACACCAGCGCCTGCTTCACCGGCATGCCGTATTCGAAGATCGCCACGCCGAGCGCGAGCACGAGCGTGATCGCGGCAGCGACGTGACCCTTGAGGCGCAGGCCCGCGAGCGCGACGAAGAAGAACAGGATGGGCACGGCGGCCACGAGCGCGGACAGCCACAGACTGCCGAGCGGGGTATAGATCTGATGCCAGGGTTGCACTACGGTCTCCTCCGATGATGCGGATAAAAATGGCGATGCGGATCGTCAGGCCGGTTATGCAATGTAGTTCGGATGCCTGACGAGTTTGATTCGTAGCGAGTCGAACGCTATTGCGGCTGATCGCGCTCGCTGAGCAGATCGTGCAGGCTGCGCGGCGCGGGCTTGAGCGGCGTGCGATGCTGCGTCCAGCCCATCTGCTGCGAAGGCGCGAGCGCGCGCAGGCGCGTGGCGGCCCAGCGCAGCGCGCGATACGCACGCGGATGCGCGAATGCGCCGCTCCAGAAGCGCCAGACGAATTGCTCGCTCTTGCTGTGATTCGCGCCCTGGCCGCGCAGCGGATGCGCAACCGTTTCGTCGGGCGCGCGATTCGCTTCGGTGCGCAGACGCACGAGCAGTTGCGGAATCGGAATGCGCACGGGGCAGACTTCGCCGCAGGCGCCGCACAGGCTCGACGCGGTGGGCAGGTCGGCGGTCGCGTCTAGGCCGAGCAGATGCGGCGAAATGATCTTGCCGATCGGACCCGGATAGGTCGTGCCGTAAGCATGGCCGCCGATACGCGTGTACACCGGGCAATGATTCATGCACGCGCCGCAGCGGATGCATTGCAGCGTGGCGCGCAACTGCTCGTCGGCGTAGGCCTGGCTGCGGCCGTTGTCGAGCAGCACGAGATGCACTTCGCGCGGACCGTCTTGCTCGCCCGCGCGGCGCGGACTGCTGATCAGATTGAAATACGTGGTGATCGGCTGGCCGGTCGCCGAGCGCGTGAGCAGGCTCGAAAGCGGCACGATGTGTTCGAGCTTCGCGACCACTTTTTCCATGCCCATGATCGCGATATGCACGTCGGGGACCGTGGTCGACAGGCGGCCGTTGCCTTCGTTTTCGACGAGCCAGAGCGTGCCGGTATCGGCGGCGGCGAAGTTCACGCCCGAGAGACCGATCTGCGCGTCGATGAACGCGCGGCGCAGCGCGCGACGGCCCGTTTGAATCAGCGCGTCGACGTCTTCGGTATAAGGCGTGTCGGGAATGTGTTCCTCGAACAGATGCGCGATGTCGCCCTTCGTCTTGTGGATCGCGGGCATGACGATATGCGAGGGCTTTTCGCCCGCGAGCTGCACGATGTACTCGCCCATGTCCGACTCGATGCAGTCGATGCCGCGCTCGCCGAGGTAATGGTTGAGCTCGATTTCCTCGCTCGCCATCGACTTGCCCTTGATGACGCGCGTCGCGGCATGACGTTGCGCGATCTCGTGGACGATGCGATTGGCGTCGTCGGCGGTTTCGGCCCAATGCACGTGCACACCGTTCTCGCGCAGCTTCGCTTCGAGCTGTTCGAGCAGATCGGGCAGACGCGCGAGCGCGTGCTGGCGCACCGCTTCGCCGAGGTCGCGCAGTTGTTCGAGTTCGTCGGCTTCGGGAAACTGCGCGGCGCGCTTGCCTTGCAGGAAATCCATCGCGCCGCGAAAGCTCTTGCGCAATTGCGGGTCGTCGAGCGCGGTGCGCGCGCGAGTGCGGAACTCGGCGGTGGGCATGAAATGCAGCGTGTTTTCAGCGGTGCCGGCCGTGCTCATCGTGCGTCTCCCTGCGGGGCGGCGTTGTTATCGGCGCTGTCGTCGGCGTTGTCGTCGATGACGATCACCCACAGCGCACGCGGTCCGTGCGCGCCGTATGCCGTGGTCTGCTGGATGTCCGAGGTCTTCGAGGGACCGGAGATCATCACGAGATTGGTGGGCATGCCGTCGCGCCAGCGCTCCGCTTTGGCGGCGGCGTGCAGATCCGCGTGCAAGGTGTTGGCATACACGAGCGCGACGTGCAGCGGCGGCACCAGCGAAACCGTGCGCGGCGCTTGGGCGTCGGGGACGACGATCAGCGTGCCGGTGGCCGCGAGGCCCGAGCGCGCGACCGTGAAGCCCGCATCGATCGTGTCGAATAGTTCGGACTTCCAGGTTTCGATCGGCGCGTCGTAATGCTTCGCGGCAATCTGCGCAGGCAGCGCGGCGGCGAGTGCCGTGCCTTCGGCGCTCGACGGATCGAGCAGCAGACGCTTCACGCCCGCCTGCGCGAGACGGCCCGCGAGTTCGGCGGGCCAGGCTTGCGCGGTCGTGATCGTCACGTCGGCGTGCGCGGCTTCGAGCATGCGCTGGAATTGCGCGAGGCGCTCGGAATGCGTCAGGTTCGCGAGGGCGCGGCGAGCATCGAAATGCGCGTCGATGCGGGTATCTAGTGCGTCGATCTGCGTGGGCGCGGCGGCTGCGGTGGGCATGCTCGCACGCAGGCGTCCGAGCATGCGCGCGCGGGCGCCGGATGAGTCAGGTGTCTCGACTGCGTGCGTCATGCTGCGTCTCCGCCCGTGCGCCGCCACAGGAAGCTGGCGAGGTGTTCGACTTCGAGCGGCGCGCCTTTGCGCTCTGCCGCGTGGCCGATGTTCAGCAGACAGCCGCAATCGGCGGAAACGAGCCGGTTGCAGCCGGTCGCGCAGGCCGAGGCGATCTTGTCGGCGACCATCGCGCCCGAAATGTCGGGGTGCTTGAGCGAGAAGGTGCCGCCGAAGCCGCAGCATTCCGATTCGCGTTCGTGCTCGACGCGCGTAACGCCGGGCAGCGCATCGACGGCTTCGACGCCGTGTACGCGCGTGCCCATCTCGCGGCGCGCGCCGCACGAGGTGTGCAGCACGACGCGCTCGTCGGGCTGGGTGCGTGCGGCGTCGGCGTAAGCGCCCGCTGCGCCCAGATCGACATCGAGCACGCGCACGAGGAATTCGGTCAGTTCGTAGACGCGCGACGAGAGGTCGAGCGCGCGGGCTTCGTCAGCGGCTTCATCCGCGAACAGGGCGGGCCAGTGATGGCGCATCATGCCCGCGCACGAACCCGAGGGCACGATCACGGGCCACGGCTGCTCGAACAGGCCGAGCTGCGCGCGCGCCACCTCGCGCGCCTGGCGCGGGTTGCCGCTGCTGTACGCGGGCTGGCCGCAGCAGCTCTGGCCGCGCGGAAAGTGGACCGTGAGGCCTTCGCGTTCGAGCAGCTTGACCGCGTCGAGTCCGGCCTGCGGCACGAACAGGTCGACGAGGCAGGTGGCGAACAGGTAGACGTCGGTGGGACGCGGGCCGGTGGGGTAGAGCCGTGGCTTCATGTCTCGCTTTGGTATCGGGTGGCGCGTCGTCCGGCGCGGCGGTGCGCGGCAACGGCAGGTTTGTGGCGCATAATTGCCGCTTCGGGCGGCGCACACAAACTGGTTGGACCAGTGCGCATTCGCGCGCCGCCCGGATCACACGAAACACATCTCGGGGACGATCAATGAGGGACAGGGCGGGCGCACGCGGGCGCGTGGAAACGGTGATGAGGCGCATGGAAACGTCGCTGCTCGACGGCACGTGGGGCGCGGGCGCGAAGCTGCCGTCCGAGCGCGTGCTCGCGCAGGATTACGGCGTGGCGCGCAACACGGTGCGCGAGGCGACCCAGCGGCTCGCTGCGCGCGGACTCGTGGCGAGCCGCGCGGGCGCGGGCGTGTTTGTGACCGATCAGCTGCGCACGGGCTTCGCTTCGCCGTGGGGGCAACTGGTGGCCGACCATCCGGCCTTGCGCGACGACATCCTCGAATTCCGCCGCGTGCTGGAAGGCGCGACCGCGTATTTTGCGGCGCTGCGCGCGAGCGACGATGATCTTGCCCGCATCCGCGCGCAGATGGACGCGCTGGAGCGCACCCGCGAAGCCGACGACAAGACCGCCGAGGCCGACGCCGACGCAAAGCTGCACGAAGTCATCGCGCAGGCCTCGCACAACGCGATGTTCCTGCATCTGCACACGAGCGTGCTGGGCGTGCTGCGCGAGCACATCACGATCAACGGCACGGGGCTGCGCGAGCAGACCGCCGACGCCTCCGGGCTGTTGCTCCTGCAGCATCGCACGCTCTGCGACGCCATTCTGGCGCGGCGTCCCGAAGAGGCGCGCACGGCCATGCAGACGCATATCGACTTCGTGCGCGCGCGGGTCGGCGAGGAGAGCGGATTGTTCGAAACTGGTCCGACCAGTGGCGGTGAGCCCGGCGATCAAGCCGCTGGCAAGAAGGGCCGCCGATCCGCCGCGCCGAAGCTGGCGGGCAGGTCAAAGCGCGGGCGCGCCTGACGCCCCAGGCGGCGAAAGGCTGCTAAAGTCGGCGGACAGGGGCCGTGCGCGGCCCGCGACACCCATCACAAGGAGGCCAGGCCATGACCCCGCCCGCCGCGCGCAACGAAGCGCGTATCGAATCATTGAGCGCCGTGACCCTGACCGTGAGCGATCTCGCACGCTCGCTGCGTTTTTACGAGCCGCTTGGCTTCGCGCACAAACCGGGGCCGCGAATTGCGGGCTTCGCGTCGTTCGTGCTCGGCGGCGATGGCGGCGGCGAGTGCTACCTGAATCTGCTCGAAGGGCCGCATGACGCGGTGGCGGGCTGGGGACGCGTGATCCTCTACGTCTGCGGCGTCGACGCTTTTTACCAGCAGGCCGTGGCCGCCGGTTTCTCGCCCGAATTCGCGCCGCAGGACGCGCCGTGGGGCGAGCGCTATTTTCATCTGCGCGACCCGGACGGGCACGAACTCAGTTTTGCGCAACCGTTGCCGCGCACCTGAGCGCGCGCGGAGAATCGGTAAATCAGCGAATCGGCAATTCAGGCCATCGCGCGATGCATATGAAATACGCGTGACACCCGCCGCGCCGATAGTGGCGTGTGGCCGTGTCCATCGGCGCTTCGCTTGCGGGGCGCATCCGGCGCGGGGTGCCATTGATCGAAAAAGGAGAGTCGCCATGAACGAACTGGACCGCGAAGCGGCCATCGAGCAGGATCTGGAAGCGGAGCGTCATCGCCGCCGCCGTCTCGACGAAGAACTCATCGACGCCTACGACGAAGAGCTCGAAATGGAAGTCGACGACCGCCTGCAGGAAAGCGGTCTGCAGATCAGCGACGAAGCGCGCGCGCTGCGCCGCGTCTATTTCCGCGAGCTGATCCGTCTGCAGGGCGAACTCGTGAAGATGCAGGACTGGATCATCAGCACGGGGCATCGCCTCGTCGTGATCTTCGAGGGCCGCGACGCGGCGGGCAAGGGCGGCGTCATCAAGCGCATCACGCAGCGTCTGAATCCGCGCATGTGCCGCGTGGCCGCGCTGCCCGCGCCGAACAACCGCGAGCGCACGCAGTGGTATTTCCAGCGTTACGTGCAGCATCTGCCGGCGGGCGGCGAAATGGTGCTGTTCGACCGGAGCTGGTACAACCGCGCGGGCGTCGAGCGCGTGATGAACTTCTGCACCGACGACGAATACGAAGAGTTCTTCCGCTCGGTGCCCGAGTTCGAGAAGATGCTCGTGCGCAGCGGCGTGCAGATCGTCAAGTACTGGTTCTCGATCACCGACGACGAGCAGGAAGTGCGCTTCCAGAGCCGGATCGACGACCCGCTCAAGCAGTGGAAGCTCTCGCCGATGGACCTCGAAAGCCGCCGCCGCTGGGAAGCGTACACGCACGTGAAGGAAGTGATGCTGCAGCGCTCGCATATTCCCGAAGCGCCGTGGTGGGTCGTGCAGGGCGTGGACAAGAAACGCGCGCGTCTGAACTGCATTCACCATCTGCTGAGTCAGGTGCCGTATCACGAGGTCGAGCATCCGCAGGTGACGCTGCCCGCGCGCGTGCATCATCCCGACTATATCCGCCAGCCGGTGCCGGAAAACATGTTCGTGCCCGACGTGTATTGAGCGCCGCGTCCGGTTCTCAGCCGGCTCGAATAGAAAAAGCCGCGCCCCGAAAGGAGCGCGGCTTTTTTGCTGCGGTGCTGCTTTTGCTGGTGGTCCTTGCCGATAGCGATACGAATGCGGCGCTCAGAACAGGTGGCGGAACACCCAGTACAGGCCGCCCGCGAGCACGATCGACGCGGGCAAGGTGAGCACCCACGCGAGCACGAGGCTGCGCACCGTGTTCCATTGCAGGCCCGAGCCGTTGGCGGCCATCGCGCCCGCCACGCCCGAGGACAGCACGTGCGTGGTCGAGACCGGCAGGCCGTACACGTCGGCGGCGCCGATGGTGGCCATCGCCACGAGTTCGGCGCTCGCGCCCTGGCCGTAGGTCAGATGCTGCTTGCCGATACGCTCGCCCACCGTCACCACGATGCGCTTCCAGCCGACCATCGTGCCGAGACCCAGCGCGATCGCCACCGCCACCTTCACCCACGTCGGGATGAACTTGGTCGCGTGATCGATCTGGCTGCGGAAGTTGTCGATCGCCCGGGCGTCGTCGGCGGCGAAGGCGGGTTGCTTCGCCTTGTCGATCAGGCGGATCGCTTCCGAAATCACGTACATGTTGTTGCGCACGTTATCGACCACCGATTGCGGCACGTTGGCCATCGAGCCGTAGCCGGCCACCTGCTGGCCTACTTCCGCGGAGAGCGCGGAGAGCGCCGGAATCGTCTGCGGCGAGAGCGTGCGCGAGCTGATATAGCGCTCGACTTCGCTGCGCACGGCGGCGGCGTCGGTCGGCGTGGGCACGCCGTTCGCATACTTCCCGAAGGTGCGCGAGGCCTGTTCGGCGACCGCGACGAAGGTCTGCGATTCGCCCGTCGTCACGGCCTTGTTGAGCGCGTAAGCGGTCGGCACGGTGCCGATCAGGATCAGCATGATGAGGCCCATGCCCTTCTGGCCGTCGTTCGAACCGTGCGCGAACGAGACGCCCGTGCAGGTGAGAATCAGCAGCGCGCGGATCCAGAACGGCGGCGGTTCCTTGCCCTTCGGCTCGGCGTAGAGCGCGGGCACGCGCACGAGCGCCTTGAGCACGAGCAGCAGCAGCGCCGCGAGCAGGAAGCCGACGAGCGGCGAAAACAGCAGCGACTTGCCGACGCCCATTGCCTGGCTCCAGTCCACGCCGCTCGTGCCAGTCGAACCGTGCATCATCTGGTTCATCAGGCCCACGCCGATGATCGAGCCGATCAGCGTATGCGAACTCGACGACGGCAGACCGAAGTACCAGGTGCCCAGATTCCAGATGATCGCCGCGATCAGAAGTGCGAACACCATCGCGAAACCGGCGCTGCTGCCCACCTGCAGGATCAGCTCGACGGGCAACAGTTGCAGGATGCCGAACGCGACCGCGCCCGAGGACGTGAGCACGCCGAGGAAATTCCACGCGCCCGACCAGATCACCGCGAGGTTCGGCGAGAGCGAGTGCGTGTAGATGACGGTCGCCACGGCATTCGCGGTATCGTGGAAGCCGTTCACGAATTCGAAGCCCAGCGCGATCAGCAGCGCGATGCCGAGCAACAGCCAGGGCAACGCGGAGCTTTCGCGCACGGGAGACAGATCGTCGGCGAGATGCATGCCGACATAGACGGCGCCCGCGGCGATCACGAGCAGGAAGGCGAGCAGGCTCGCGCTGCGGCCGCGTGCGGGCGAGGCGCCAGGCTGCGGTGACAGGGAAAGGTCCGGCATGACGTGCTGGCTCCTGTGGCTGAATGGGCGATGAAAATGCGGCGAAAGTCGCGCTTCCGATCATCCGGAGCCAGCGTGTCGGATTGATGACATTTTCATGCGTACGGCTCGCCAGGCACGCAAGAAAAGGGCGTTTTTACGCGTGCTTTGCGTGTCAATCGTCGGAGGAATGGGCGCGTGGTCGAACGTGTTCAAGAGCCTGAACGCCATCCCGCCGTGGCGGAGGACGAGGCGAATCGCAGCGCTTCGCCCGAGCCGTGGCATCGCCGACCGCTGGCGCGGCGCGTGCTTTCGCCGACCCAGCGTCTGCGCCGCTGGCTGTTCGCGCAGGGCAGGCTCGCCACGCGCGCGATCGGCAATCATCCGTTTTTCGCCGGCCTCTCGGGCACGCTCGTTGCCACGGTGATGGCGACCGTCACCTATGTGGCGCTCTACGAAAGCCGCGCCGAAGAGATGCGGCACGCGGTCGAGAATTCGCAGAACATCTTGCGGCTCCTGAGCAGCGACATCGCGCGCAACGTCGAGCTATACGACCTCTCGCTGCGCGCCGTGGTTGCGAGCGCGCAGGAACGCGCGACGTGGACGCTGCCCGACGCGCTGCGCCAGCGCGTGCTGTTCGACCGCGCGACGGCGGCCTCGTATCTCGGCGGCGCTTATGTGCTCGACGCGCAAGGCCACGTGAAGGCGTCGCAGAGCGGCGAGGCCGCGCCGAATCTGTCGGTCGCCGACCGCGATTATTTCGTCGCGCAGCAGCGCGATCCGCAGCTCGGCCTGTTCATTTCGAAGCCTTATGCTTCGCGGCTGCGCAACGGCGTGCTGTCGATCGGGCTCACGCGCCGCATCAGCGCGCCCGATGGCGCGTTCGCGGGCGTTGCGCTGCTCGGCGTGCGGCTCGAGTATTTTCAGCAGTTGCTCGATCACATCGACGTGGGGCTGCGCGGCGTAGTCTTCATCATGATGGCGGATGGCACGCTGATCGCGAGCAAGCCGTTGATACCGAATGGCGTCGGCGCGAATTTCCGGCAGGGGGAAACCTTCAAGGTCGTGTCGAGCCGTCCCGCGGGCACCTTCGCGGCGCATTCGGGGACCGACGGCGTGGAGCGTCTCTACACGTGGGGCCGCGCGGGCACGACGCCGATCATCATCGGCGTGGCGCCCGCCGTCGCCGATATCCTCGCGGGCTGGCGGCGGCGCAGCATGGTCGCGCTCGTCATGACGACGGTGTTCGGCGGCGCGTGGGTGGCGGTGTCGTGGATTCTCGCCTTCGCGCTGCGCGACAAGCTGCTCGCCGAGGGCGCGTTGCTGCGTCTCGCGGTCACCGATCCGCTCACGGGACTCTCGAATCGGCGCGCGCTCGATCAGCGGCTCGTCGCCGAATGGCAGCGCGCGGTGCGCGAGCGCGCGCCGCTGGGCGTCCTGTTTCTCGACATCGACCACTTCAAGCTTTTCAACGACACCTATGGCCACGCCGCCGGCGACGAGGTGCTCGCGCTGGTGGCCGAGCGCATCGCGTCGGGCACGCGGCGCGCCGCCGATATGGTCGCGCGCTACGGCGGCGAGGAATTCGCGGTGGTGCTGCCCGGCGCGACGTTGGCGGGCGCGGAGAAGGTCGCGCAGAAGATCCGGCGGCGTATCGAGTCGGCGAATCTGGCGTTCACGGGTTCGCGCCACGGCTGCGTGACGGTGAGCGTGGGCTGCGCGAGTTGCGAGCCGCCGGTGGGCGGCAGCGGCGCGAAGCTGCTGGCCGCCGCCGACGTGCAACTCTACGAGGCGAAGAACGCCGGGCGCAACCAGGTGCGCGCGAAGGCGTGGACCGGCGCAGACGACATCATGCCGGGCCCGGCTGCGGCGACGGATATGACGAGCTGAAATTCGGGCTGAATGGCGAACTGAATGGCGGGCAGATTGGCGCGTTTGCGCGGCGAGCACTGAATGGGGCGCGCGTGATGAGTCTGCGCGAAACCGCCGCGGAGCCGCCCTCGTCGCGCGACACCCCGCACAACGCCTGCACCGAGCCGCGCGGGCGTCGTGAAGACGCCCGCGGCCAGGTGCAACCTGATTGCGACGTTTGCCCGGATCGCCGGACCTGCTCGCGTGAATCCGTTCGAATCAGCGTGCCGATTTCGAGAGGCGATGGCCGAGGCCAAGATTCGACACGATCTGCCACGTATAGACGCGCGAATAATGGACGCCGAACTGGCGGCCGATCAGTTCGCGCACGCGGCTGTTGGTCCACGCGTCGCTTGCAAAACCATGCTCTCGCGCCGAGCCGTGCAACGCATTGGCGATCCAGCCCAGCGCGGCGTGGTCGAGCACGGAAGGACGGCCGCCCACGCTCATCTGCTGGAGCGCGGCGAGCCCGCCGTCCTCCACGATGGACTTGTAGCGGCGCACCGTCTGGGCGGAGAGGTGCAGCGAATCGGCCACGGCATGCACCGTGGCGCCTTCCACGAGCATCTGTCCGGCGGCCATCCGGCGCGCGACGCTCGGCAAATTTTCGGTTCTGGTCAGCATGTGATCACTCGTCGACGAAAGATTCCGGTCATGCGGCTTGCGGATGCGCCGCTCCTTCAACCCAATTCCTGCATGCGGGTCTTGTCGTTTGCTGCGGCCTTGCGTCAACTCCTGCCCGACGCGCGGCCTCTTGCGGACGGCGAAACGTGACGCCCACTCGGGACGTCCACCTGGGACGCGTGCGGACTGCTCGGGCAGTCCGCAGCGGATATTAATAATTGTTTTTGTAGGGAATGTGTATAGCTGGCGGAAAAATAGTCTGCTTGACTTACGGATTTTCCTGGACTATCGGAAAAAATGAACGTATCCAATTCGATCAACAATACCGCGAGCCATTGCGCATTCGCGCCATCATGGACCGCCGATTCGCTCGAAGAAATGTTTGCAATCCTTTTTATCACGACCGCCCACGGGCAGATTACGAGAGCGATCCCGTAAATTTCGGCAGAATGCATTTCCGATTTCCATTGAATCGTTTTGCGAAATTCGAGGTGCCTGAATTCACGCGTTTGAATCGCTGAATGCGATTTGAATTGAATCGGACGGATCGAAAAGGCGGACCGGTTTCACGCTGCTGCGCGTCGCGGCGCGAATCCGTCGGGTCTCTTCCGCCTCGCATACTTTTACGGGCTACAGCAATGCATACTGAACTCGACGAAAAGGTGGGACGCCTGCTGCGGCGCGCAGCCAGCCGGCGCGGCCTCGTGCCGTATGGGGCTTTTCACGCGCTGTTCGCGCAGACCGTGCCGCTGCGCGAACGTTATGAGCAGCTCGAAGCGGCGGCGGCGGCGCTGTGCGAGCCGCAGGTGGCCGATTACGCGTCGCTGCTCGCGACCGATTCGGGGCTGCCGGGGCCGGACTTCTTCACGCGCTTCCGGCGGCTGCACGCTGAGCGCTATTACGCGACGCTCGGCGCGGACCGCCATCGGATGCTCAAGCTCACGGAAAAGCGCCAGCTCGCGAGCGAGGAGCGCGAACGTGTCTACGACCACTATCGCAGCGCCGAGCCTTGCGTGGCGCTCGGGCAGGACGCGTGAGTGCCACGTGAAGGGCGCGTGAAGGGCGCGCGAAGGACGCCGCGCGGTTGAATCGTGCAGGCGTGCTGAAGCGTCGTTGATTGCAGACGTGGCGCGCGTCGCGTGGCAGGCAGCGCGCGCCGCCTGCCTGATCCGCGCGGAGCGGATCGAGGGTGATCGACGCTAGTCGACGCGATTGCGGTCGCGCGCGAGAATCGAGACGTACACCGCCGTCGAGACGATGATCACGCCCACGCCGATCATCACTTTCTGGTTGTTGAACTGCACGAGCCCGAGCACGGCGATCGCGATGCCCGTGGCCGAACCGAGCGTCCCGATGGCCGCCACGAAGATGCGCAGCTTGCTCCAGACGCGGTGGCGCCGTTCGGGACCTGCGCCTTCCCTCAAACGATCGAACATCTTCTCGTCCCTTTCACGTGATGTGCGCGGCCTGATGACCCCGCGTGGCGGCGCATGCGCGGCCGCGCGCGCAGCCCTCTTTGTGACAAGATTAGACGATCGTGCGCTTCGTTGCTTTCGGAATGACTGCAATGCGGGCTGCGATGCGCTGTCATGAAGCCGCCGTAACGAAACTTTCTGCGGACTTTTCCATGGCTTTAAGTTTGCCTTAATTTTGCGTCGCCATGATGGGTGCGTCGGGTCGATTCGATAGTCGATTCGCGGTTGTTCTTCACGTCCCCTGTTAGCCGCCGATTTTCATCGGCGGCTTTTTTTTGTCGCGTGCGATTGCGATTTTCGTCTGGCGCCTGCATGGGCGTGACTTCGCCGTTTGTTTCGGTTTTGCCGCCGATTCTCATTGGCGCGGGCTGCGACGATTCGTCTGCGTCCATTAGTCCATTTGCGCAGTGCGGTGCGCGATTCCGGTGCTAAGCTCGATTGAGTGCGGATGCAATCCGTCATGACATCGGACGACGCGCAAAGGCAGCGTTGATTGGCGAAATCGGCGAAATACCGCATCCACCGTTGCGCAACAACGCACGCAATAACCCACGCAACAACGCGCGCACACGCAACGACACAGCGGCGAAGCGCGCGGCCATTGCACATCGTTTCTTTT
This sequence comes from Paraburkholderia sp. SIMBA_027, assembly GCF_046535315.1. NCBI lineage: Bacteria > Pseudomonadati > Pseudomonadota > Betaproteobacteria > Burkholderiales > Burkholderiaceae > Paraburkholderia > Paraburkholderia sp. SIMBA_027. The sequence goes on along the minus strand of NZ_JAWRWY010000029.1, from coordinate 32,009 downwards.
CTTTTCCTCGCATCGTCTCACTGGAGGAGCAAGATGAAAGCGCTCGTATTCAATGGGCCCGGCCAGAAAGCGCTGGAAGACAAACCCGAACCGCAACTCGAGAAGCCGTCCGATGCCATCGTGCGCATCACGAAGACGACCATCTGCGGCACCGATCTGCATATCCTCAAGGGCGACGTGCCCGAGGTGAAGCCCGGCACGACGCTCGGTCACGAAGGCGTGGGCGTGGTGGAAGCGGTGGGCGAGGGCGTGTCCAATTTCAAGGTTGGCGACGCGGTGCTGATTTCCTGCATCAGCTCGTGCGGCAAGTGCGAATATTGCCGCCGCCAGATGTATTCGCACTGCACCACGGGCGGCTGGATTCTCGGTCATCTGATCGACGGCACGCAGGCGGAGAAGGTGCGCATTCCGCACGCCGACACGAGTCTCTATCACCTGCCGAAGGGCGCCGACGAAGAGGCGCTCGTGATGCTCAGCGACATTCTGCCGACCGGTTTCGAATGTGGCGTGCTCAACGGCAAGGTCAAGCCGGGGCAGTCGGTGGCGATCGTCGGCGCGGGGCCGGTCGGGCTGGCGGCGCTCATGACGGCGCAGTTCTACGCGCCGGGCCGCATCGTCATGGTCGACCTCGACGACAACCGGCTCGAAGTCGCGAAGCGCTTCGGCGCGACCGACGTCGTGAACAGCAAGAGCGGCGACGCCGTCGAGCGCGTGATGGCGCTCACGAACGGGCGCGGCGTGGACGTGGCGATCGAGGCCGTGGGCATTCCGGCGACCTTCTCGATCTGCGAATCTATCATAGGCGCGGGCGGCACGATTGCGAACGTGGGCGTGCACGGCACCAAGGTCGATCTGCATCTGGAGAAGCTCTGGGCGCACAACATCACGCTCACGACCGGACTCGTCGACACCTACACCACGCCGATGCTGCTCGCCACCGTCGAGTCGAAGCGGCTCGAACCTGGCAAGCTCGTCACGCACCGCTTCACGCTCGATCAGATCATGGACGCGTACGCCACTTTCGGCGAAGCGGCGCGCACGCAGGCGCTCAAGGTGATCATTTCGGCCTGAGCGCGCGCGTCGGAACGTCAGAGCGCGAGCGCTGCGTCGCTTAGTCGTATTCCGGAAAGCCCGCGCGACCTTGCGTGAGATCGCGCAGCGTGTCGCGCGCGGCTTCCACTTCGGTGGCCGGAAGCTGGACCGTCAGGCGCACGGTCATCGTGTAGCGGCTGTCGACGAGCGTGTGCTGACCTTGCTCGATCCAGTGGCGCACGCGCGTTTCGTCGGGATAGCCCACTTCCACCGTGAAGCGCGCCTGTGCGATGCGCTCGACGCGCGGCGCGTCCTTGAGCGCGTGTGCGATGGCGTCGGTGTAGGCGCGCACGAGGCCGCCCGCGCCGAGCTTCACGCCGCCGTAGTAGCGCACCACCGCGGCGAGCACGCCGTCGAGATCGTGATGGCGCAGCACTTCGAGGATCGGGCGGCCGGCCGTGCCCGAGGGTTCGCCGTCGTCGGACATGCCCGACTGGCCGCCTGCCAGCAGCGCCCAGCAGACGTGCGTGGCCGTGGGATGTTCTTCGCGCAGACGGCGCAGTTCGGCCATGGCGGCTTCGCGGTCGGCAACCGGAATCGCGAGGGCGATGAAGCGGCTCTTGCGGATCTCGAGTTCCGCGCCGACGGAGTTGGCAAGGGTATAGGTGGGCAAAACGGGCGGGGCCGGTAGCAAGGCCGGAGCGGCCAGGGCAAACCGTCATGTTAGCGGATGTGCCGGCGCGCGCGGCCGGCCGAACAGGCCGCGCCTGCTATCGAGCGATAGTGAGGCAAAAAACTGCGACGTCAGGCCGCGCTGCGGCATCTTGACAATTTCCGTAATGGATTCTTGCGCGTTGTGCTAATGACGCTTTGGGCGCGAGGCCCGATAATGCGTTCCATGACGGGTCTAGCTCTGGCTGGAGCGAATCCGAACTCCTCATTCGGTGATCCGTCATATACCGATTTCGTCGTGGCGCCGCAGCTCCTGCGCCGCGATCTCCCAGACGCTTCCTCTCTGCGGCAAGCACGCAGAAAAAATCCCCGGTCAGGATATGCTCCGATGACCGGGGGTCATAAGGCTCGCCTGTTCTCAAGAGGCGATTCCACCTTACGCCCATCAAAATTCCGCGGCAACGCAAAAAAATGTCGCAGGCCGTGCGCCGTCTGCGTGCGGGTCTGCTCGCGCGATGGCGTCTGAGCGATTTTTCGCGCGCAAAAAAAAGCCCCAACCGTAGCGGCCGGGGCAATGAGAATACACCGTGCGCTCCGGGGAACGAAACGCCCAACCACCTTAACCGCCAGCCCGGCCAGGATCAACGCGGGCGCATTACGCAGCATTACCTTCTGTGCGCTTGCGCACTTATCCGCCGTGCGTAAGCGCAGCGCCAGGCGCGTGTTTTTCCCTTCGTTCGCGTCGATTGTGATTCGGAGGCCAAATCAAGCGAAGGCGAGCGATAGTCGCAGTTAGCAGGATTCAGGTAAGGGAGTGAAATGCGCGCTGCGCCGCGCCGCCCGAAAATGGCGCGAAAGCGCCCCGGCGAGGGGAGAAATGCGCCGAGGCCGGTCTCTCTTTCGAAGAGACCGGCCTCGGCGGTCCGGCTAAGCGTAAGTCCGTCGCGCGGCGCTCGAAGGCAGCCGCGCGAGATCACGCATTAGTAGCGCGGCGGGGGCGGCGGACGATGGTCGTCGTGACCGCGCGGACCCGGATCATGCGGGTGACGGTGCATCCACTCGTCATGTTCCCAATAGCGGTGGCCGTCCCAGTAACGGTTGTCGTGCCAGCCGATCGACAGTTGCACGCCCACCGGCATCATGTGCGGCTGACCGTATTCGGGCGCCGAGTCGGCGCGCAGACCGTACGGTGCGGATTGAGCGAAGGCGCTCGAGGCGCCCATCAGCGCGCCGCCGGCCAGCAGTGCAGCCGCGAGGGCGCGTGCGGGGGTCTTCCAGCTCTTGGTGTTCATGTTCTTTCCTCCTCTTCGGGTTCATCGTCGCCGCGCATCGGTTGTTGCGCTGCGTTCGACCACGGAACCAAGCTTAGCGAGAGGAGCGCGGTGAAAACGTGACCACTTGTAAGCTTTCGTTTCACTCAAACTGTCATAAGAAATAGGCCCTTTTAACAGTCGAACCTTGATGCAAAAAGGATTACCGCGCCTTTCTGAAGATTGCGCGCGGTAATCAAAGGGCCAGGTTGTCAAGAGGCGTTACATTCGACGGCGACCCGACGCGGCTTCGACGCCGTCCGACGCCTCTCGCCGCGCCCTGTATCTTTCAAAAGCCCTTCATTTTGCGGGCTTTTCCGTCTTGCCGAAGTCGATTGCGTTCTGCGATCCCACCTTTGCGCGCAACTCGTACTTCTGGATCTTGCCGGTCGCGGTACGCGGCAACTCGCCGAATTTCACCACGCGCGGCACCTTGTAGCTGGCGAGAAACAGCCGGCAATGCGCGACGATCTCCTCGGCCGTCGCGCTTGTGCCCGGACGCAGCTCGACGAACGCGCACGGCACTTCGCCCCACTTCGGATCGGGCATCGCGACGACAGCGGCCAGCGCGACCGCCGGATGGCGATACAGCGTGTCCTCCACTTCGATGCTCGAAATGTTTTCGCCGCCCGAGATGATGATGTCCTTGCTGCGGTCGGTGATGCGCACGTAACCGTCGGGCGTCATCACGCCGAGATCGCCCGTATGGAACCAGCCGCCGCGAAACGCTTCTTCGGTGGCGCGCTCGTTCTTCAGATAGCCCTTCATGCAGATGTTGCCGCGGAACATGATCTCGCCGAGCGTTTCGCCGTCGTTGGGCACGGGTTCCATCGTCGTGGGGTTGAGCACGCTCACGCCCGCCTGCAGGTGATAGCGCACGCCCTGACGCGCGGCGAGGCGCGCCTGCTCGTCGTCGGGCAGCGACTTCCACGCGTCCTGCACGGCGCACACCGACGCGGGCCCATAGACCTCGGTGAGCCCGTAGACGTGCGTGAGTTCGATGCCGATCTGCTTCATCTTCGCGATGACGGCCGGCGGCGGCGGCGCGCCCGCCACCATCGTGCGCACCGTGTGCGCGATGCCTTCGCGATACTCGGCGGGCGCATCCGCGAGCGCGCCCTGCACGATGGGCGCGCCGCAATAATGCGTGACGCCTTCGGTGCGGATCAGGTCGAACACGAGTTTCGCGTCGAACTTGCGCAGACACACGTTCACGCCCGCGCGCGCCGCAATCGTCCACGCGAAACACCAGCCGTTGCAGTGAAAGAGCGGCAGCGTCCACAGATAGACGGCGTGCTTCGGCAAATCCCATTCGAGGATGTTGCTGAGCGCGTTCAGATACGCGCCGCGATGGTGATAGACCACGCCCTTCGGATCGCCCGTCGTGCCCGAGGTGTAGTTGAGCGCGATGGCGTCCCATTCGTTGGCGGGCAACTGCCACGCGAACTCGGGATCGCCCTGTTCGAGGAAGGTCTCGTAGTCGATCGCGCGCGGGAAATGCTCGGGGTCGGCGGGCGCCACGTCGGCGACCGTGATGATTTTCAGCTCGGGAAATGCGAGCGCCGCGCGTTGCGCGAGCGCGGCGTATTCCGTATCGACGATCAGCGCCTTGGCCTCGCCGTGACGCAGCATGAACAGCATGGTCGCGACGTCGAGCCGCGTGTTGAGCGTGTTGAGCACCGCGCCCAGCATCGGCACGCCGAAGTGGGCTTCGACCATCGCGGGAATGTTGGGCAGCAGCACGGCAACGGTGTCGCCGCGGCCGATGCCCGCGCGCTGGAGCGCGCTCGCGAGGCGGCGCGTGCGTGCGTAAGTGTCGCGCCAGTTGCGGCGCACGCTGCCGTGGACCATCGCGAGCCGGTCGCCGTAGACCTCGGCGGCGCGCGCGATGAAATCGATCGGCGTGAGCGGGACGTAATTGGCTTCGCGCGGCGCGAGGCCGTCTTCGTACGGATGCAACATGGCGCTGTCTCCTGTCTGCGCGCGGGTCGACGTGCTGTGCAAAGCGACGTGCATGGCGACGGCCTGTCGGCCCGTGCGGATTGACGGTTTATCGGTATGATTCGCGCTAACGTAGCAGGACCGCGCGCGCGAGTCTGTCGCTGGCGCGACAGAGCGGCCGCGCGCAATGATCTATTTCAAGGTGAGCGCCATGACGCAGCCCATTATGCCTCCGGACCAAGCCGCTGCCGCCGCCGCGGGCCGCATCGATGCGCGCGACGCCGCGCGGCTCGCGGCGCTGTTCGAGCGCTTCGCGTGGTTCCGTTCGCTCGACGCCGAACACCGCGCGTGGGTGCTCGACACCTCGCACGCGCAGAGCTGGGCGGCGGGCGCGACCGTGGCCGCGCGCGAGGCGCCTTCGGCGTACTGGCTGGGCGTGAGCAGCGGGCTCGTGAAGCTCGCCATCTTCAACGCCTCGGGTCGCGGTTGCACGTTTTCGGGCGTGCCGCACGGCGGCTGGTTCGGCGAGGGCAGCGTGATCAAGCGCGAGCCGCGCAAATACGACGTCATCGCGCTGCAGCCGGCGCTCGTCATGGCGGTGCCCGCCGACACGTTTCATCGCCTCATGGACAGCAGCCTGCCGTTCAACCGCTTCGTCATCCATCAGTTGAATAACCGCATGGGCGAATTTATCGGGCTGATCCAGAACAGCCGCTTGCTCGATGTCGATGCGCGGATCGCCCAGGCGCTCGCGCAGATGTTCAATCCCGATCTCTATCCGGAGACGGGCCGCGCGCTGGAAATCTCGCAGGAAGAGATCGGCATGCTGGCGGGCGCGTCGCGTCAGCGCGTCAATCAGGCTTTGCAGACGCTCGAACGCGCGGGGCTCGTCACGCTGGCGTACAACCGCGTCGACGTGGTGAATCTCGACGCCTTGCGCGCGTTCGGGCGCGATCAGATCTGACGACGCAGCGTGCGCGCCGTTCGCGCCCCCACGCCGGAAATTCTCTCCAGTCTTTCGCGGACTGGAACAGTCCTCCCCTGTGCGGTGCGTTTTTACGCGGGCGCTTGCTGCGTAGACTGGGCGCATCGATTGACACAGGAGAGCAAGGTGAAGAACGCAATGCTACGCACGGCGCTGGTTTCGATGATGGCGATTGCGCCGGCGATCGCGTTCGCGCAGTCCATCCAGAACGGTCCGGTGACGCGCGCGCAAGTGCTGCAGGAACTGAAGGACCTGGAATCGGTGGGCTATAACCCGTCGCAGGCCAGCAACGCGAATTACCCGAACGATATCGAAGCCGCGATGGTCCGCCTCGAAGCGAAGCGTGCCGAAGAGGCGCGTGTTGCGCAGGCGCAGCCGCGGGTGCAGAGCGTGGCCGAAGTGGATTCAGCGGATCGAGCCGCTCAAGCGGGCTATGGCGCGGAACCGGCGCAGGCCGGACAGACGGGCACGCGCGTGGCGGCGCCCGCCGCTTCCGCGCAACACTAACGTGACTGCGGCGACTGTGTCGCCGGCGCTGCCTGCAAATCCGGCGGCACGCCCATCAGTTGCAGCGTGCCCTGCGTGACGCCCGCGAACACCGGGCCCGCGACGGTGCCGCCATAGTACGAGCGGCCCGCCGGATCGTCGATCATCACGGCGACGATCACGCGCGGCGCGCTCATCGGCGCCATGCCGACGAACAGCGCGCGATAGCGGTTCTTCGCGTAGCCGGCGCCGATCTGCTTGCGCGCGGTGCCGGTCTTGCCGCCGACGCGATAGCCCTCGACGTTCGCGGCGCGGCCCGTGCCGCCTTCCGTCGTCGCCATTTCCAGCATCTTGCGCAGCGCCGCCGCCGTGGCCGGCGTGGTGACCGCGCGCGGCGCGTTGGTGGCGGTCACGGGCGCGCCGCGCAGCAGCTTCGCGGGATACATCGTGCCGTCGCCCGCATAGGCCGTGTAGACCTGCGCGATCTGCAGCAGCGATGCCGAGAGGCCATAGCCATAGGCCATCGTCGCCTGCTCGATCGGACGCCAGCGCGCCCACGGCCGCACACGTCCGGCCGCCGCGCCCGGAAACGTCACTTCGGGCCGCACGCCAAGCTCGTATTCCTGATACTTGTTCCAGATGGTCTGCGCGGGCAGGTTCAGCGCGATCTTCGCGAGCGCGATGTTGCTCGACTTCTGGATCGCCTCGGCCACCGTCATGCGGCCGTGATTCGAGGTGTCGTGAATCACGGCGGGCCCGATGCGATACGTGCCCGGCGAGGTGTCGACGATGGTGTTGGCGTTGACCTTGCGCAGATCCATCGAGAGCGCGGCGACCACGGGCTTGATCGTCGAACCCGGCTCGAAGGTGTCGATCACGGCGCGGTTGCGCAACTGCTTGCCGGTGAGGCGCGCGCGGTTGTTCGGATCGAACGACGGCCAGTTCGCGAGCGCGAGAATCTCGCCGTTCTGCGCGTCGAGCACCACGACGCTGCCCGCTTCCGCGTGATTTTTCGCCACGGCCGCCTTGAGCTGCGTGTAGGCGAGCTGCTGCACGCGGCGGTCCACCGTGAGCTGCACCGTCTCGCCGTTCTTCGGCTGCACGCGTTCGCTCGGCTCGGAAATCACGCGCCCGAGCCGGTCGCGGATCACTTCGCGCTGGCCCGGCGTGCCGCGCAGACGCGCTTCGGCGGCGAGTTCCACGCCTTCCTGGCCCGCGTCTTCCACGTCCGTGAAGCCGACCACGTGCGCGGCCGATTCGCCCTCGGGGTAGTAGCGCTTCGAGTCGGCGATGAGCGTGATGCCGCCGGTGGCCATTTCGTCGATATGCGCGGCGGTGTCGGCGTCGACCTGGCGCTTGAGCAGCACGAACGAGCGGTCGCCGGCGAGCCGGCGGCGCAGTTCCGCGAGCGGCATGTCGAGCAGTTTCGCGAGCGGCGACCAGGCGGCTGCGTCGAGGATTTTCGGATTCGCCCAGATCTCGAAGGTTTCGAGGCTGACGGCGAGAATCGCGCCGTTGCGGTCGACGATGCGCCCGCGCATGGCGTCGAGTTCGAGCGTGCGCTGATAGCGCTTTTGCCCCTGCTTGACGTAGAAATCGTGATTGACGACCTGTACCCAGAGCGCGCGGCCCGCGAGCGCCGCGAACGCGGAAAACGTGATGAACACGATGAGCTTCGAACGCCAGGCGGGCAGCTTCGACGCCAGCATCGGATGGCGGGTCGCGGTGGCGTGCGGGTCGCGCGGCGGTCTTCTCGAGCGGATCATCGGAGGGCGAGGTGCGTCTGTCGGGGAGTCAGTCGAATGGCATTGTAAACTGTGTGTAATTTAATTGAAATTTTCGTGCCAGTGCGCGGACGCGCGGGGTGTGATGCGGCGCAGGGAAAGTGCGCGCGAAGGCGGGGGCGGAGGCGGGGACCGGAGGCGGGGGGCGCCGATGTCCGCGTGGCGCGAGGCGCGCCCGGGCATCGGCGATCACACGGTCAGACGGAGACGCTCAAGCCGCCACCGGCAACCTGAAACTCGCAATCGCCTCGCGCAGCCCCGTCACCTGATCCTTGAGCGAATGCGCGGCGGCGGCGGCCTCTTCGACCAGCGCGGCGTTCTGCTGCGTCACCTGATCCATTTCGCCCACCGCGCGGTTGACCTGCTCGATGCCGGCGCTCTGCTCGCGCGACGCGTGGCTGATCTCTTCGAGAATCTCGTGCACGCGCCGCACCGACTGCACGATCTCGCCCATCGTCGTGCCCGCGCTGGTCACGAGTTGCTGGCCTTCGGCGACCGTGCCCGTCGATTGCTCGATCAGCGTCTTGATCTCCTTCGCGGCCGCGGCCGAGCGCTGCGCAAGGCTGCGCACTTCCGACGCGACCACCGCGAACCCGCGGCCCTGTTCGCCCGCGCGCGCCGCTTCGACGGCGGCGTTCAGCGCGAGAATATTGGTCTGGAACGCGATGCCGTCGATCACGCCGATGATGTCGCCGATCTGCTGCGAGCTGGTCGTGATCGCGCCCATCGTGCGCACCACGTCGTCGACGACGCTGCTGCCGCGCGTCGCCACTTCGGCGGCTTCGCTCGCGAGCGTGGCGGCGTGCTGCGCGCTGTCCGCGTTCTGACGCACGTTGGACGTCATCTCGTCCATGCTCGACGCGGTCTGCACGAGCGCGGCGGCCTGTTGTTCGGTCCGCTGCGAGAGATCGGTGTTGCCCGCGGCGATCTCGTTCGCGCCCACGTTGATGTTCTCCGCGCCGCTGCGCACGCGCGCCACGGTCTGCACGAGCGCGCCCTGCATGGTCGCGAGCGCGCGCATCAGGCTCTGTGCGTGGGTGCCGTGCGTTTCGACGCGCGAAGTCAGGTCGCCCTGCGCGATGCGGTTGGCCGTCTCCACGGCCGTTTCGAGTTCGCCGCCGATGCTGCCGCGCACGCTGCGCACGACGAACACCATCACCACGGTCGCGATGCCGCCGAGCAGGAAGGTCACGAGCAGCCAGCGCACGAGGCTGCCGTAGAACGCGGCGCTCACGTCGTCCATATACATGCCGGTCACGATCACCCAGTCCCACGGCGCGAAGCGGTTGCCGTAGCTGAGTTTCGGCACGGGCTCGCTATGGCCGGGCTTGGCCCAGAGGTAATCGACGAAACCGCCGCCGGGCTGATTCGCCGCTTCGGACAGCGCGGTGAACACGTGCTTGCCCGCGGGATCGGCGAAACCGGAAAGCAGCTTGCCGTTGAGTTCGGGCTTGATCGGATGCATCAGCATCACGGCCTGCGAGTTGTTGATGCTCAGATAGCCGTCGCTGCCGTAGCGGATCGAGCCGATCACGGCGAGCGCCTGTTTTTGCGCCTCGGCTTCGGGCATCGCGTTGCGTTGCGAGAGGCCGTAGTAGTAGTTCGCGATGCTGCTCGCTTCGTCGACGAGCGTCGTCAGTTGCGCGCGCCGTTCGCGGATCATGGAGTCGCGGCTTTGCCATGCGCCGAAGGCCACGATCAGCAGCAGGCCGATCCAGAGGATCGTGATCATCGAGCGGAGTTTGGTGTTGAGCGTCATCGTCTGTCGGATGGTTCGGGGGCTTGGCACGGTGCAATGAATCGAGTGTTGCTTAGGGCGTCGCGCGCGTCGTTGCGAGCGCTCTGCCTGTGCGTGTTAACGGCGTTTTCGAACGTGCGGGCGAGTCAGGGCGAACCCTCAGTCGAGCCGTTTCCTCATACAAAACAAGGCGTTGATGCGCACAGTGATGGGCGCCGCGACGTGCATATGCACACGCGCTGTAGACGCCTGGCGAGGGCTATCCCCATGAGTGCAAAAAACGCCGTAATTCGCGCTTAAAAGCCACAAATTTCACAGCAACTCCATGATTTGCCACTTCTGGCGGGATTCGAGGGCAAGCAATAATCATTTCCGTTATAGTCGCGGCTTCGGCTCAAGGCTGCCCTTGTCATGCGGGTGTCGCGCCGTTGTCGTAGGGGCTGCGAACGAGTGCGTTCCGGTGTGTGTCCCGAGTCTGTTACCGCGACGGTTGCGGTTCATATTCGCGGGTTCAGGATCGATTCTTATTCGCGCTTCGCTTCCGGAATAGCGGGCGATTCGCAAGCGGCACGTCGGTGTTTAGCAAGCGAAAAGCAAGTCGCCCGCAAGCGAAGCAGTACGGCAATCCGCAACGCACCGAGCACCGCGCGAAGCAACGCAAAGCGCACGCAGGCAAGCACGCGACAAGCATGCAAAGCAGCACGCAAGCAGCACGCGACAAGCGGCGCCCAGGCCAGAAAAGTCATTTCCCAACGATGCGACGCGCGCGGCGCGGGCCAACCCGGCGCCCACGCGACGTCCACTGGAGTCACACGATGAACGCACGCGAACCCGCACTGGTTCCGGCATCGCGCAGCGCACGGCTGCGTCAGATGCTGGTCAGCAACGAACTCGAATTCCTGATGGAAGCGCACAACGGCCTGTCCGCACGCATCGCGCGCGAAGCAGGCTTCAAGGCGATCTGGGGCTCGGGCCTCTCGATCTCCGCGCAGTTCGGCGTGCGCGACAACAACGAGGCGAGCTGGACCCAGGTGGTCGACAACCTCGAGTTCATGGCCGACGCGAGCGACCTGCCGATCCTGCTGGACGGCGACACCGGCTACGGCAACTTCAACAACGTGCGCCGCCTCGTGCGCAAGCTCGAACAGCGCGGCATCGCCGGCGTCTGTATCGAAGACAAGGTGTTCCCGAAGACCAACAGCTTCATCGGCGGCGAAGCGCAACCGCTCGCCGACATCGACGAATTCTGCGGCAAGATCAAGGCCGGCAAGGACTCGCAGACCGACGAGAACTTCTCGATCGTGGCGCGCGTCGAGGCGCTGATCGCAGGCTGGGGCATGGACGAAGCGCTCAAGCGCGCCGAAGCGTATCGCCTCGCGGGCGCGGACGCGATCCTCATCCACAGCAAGCTCTCGAAACCTGACGAGATCCTCACGTTCGCGCGCGAATGGGCCGGCCGCGGTCCGCTCGTAATCGTGCCGACCAAGTACTACAGCACGCCGACCGACGTGTTCCGCAAGGCGGGCATCAGCACGGTGATCTGGGCGAACCATCAGATCCGCGCGGCGGTTTCGGCGATGCAGGCCGTCACCCGCACGATCTACGAAACGCAGACGCTCGTCGACGTGGAAGACCGCATCGCGACCGTCAACGAGATCTTCCGTCTGCAGGACGCCGACGAATACTCGGAAGCCGAAAACCGCTATCTCTCGACCACGCGTTCGGCCGGTTCGGCGATCGTGCTGGCGGCGAGCCGCGGATCGGGTCTCGACGCCGTGACCGAAGACAAGCCGAAGGTCATGCTGCCGGTCGCGGGCAAGCCGCTGCTGCGCTGGCTCGTCGACGCCTTCAAGAAGGAAGCGGTCAACGACATCACGGTCGTGGGCGGCTACAAGGCCGAGGCGATCGACACGGCGGGCATCAAGCTCGCGCGCAACGAGCGCTACGCGCAGACCAACGAGCTGGCCTCGCTCGCGTGCGCCGTCGACGCGCTCAAGAACGACACCGTGATCTCGTATGGCGACCTGCTCTTCCGCAGCTACATCCTGCGCGACCTCGTCGAAAGCGAAGCCGAATTCAGCGTGGTGATCGACTCGTCGCCGGAAACGGAAAACGCGAGCGTGCGCGATTTCGCGTGGTGCTCGTCGGGCGACGACCGTGGCCTGTTCGGCAACAAGACGTATCTGCAACGTGTGTCGTCGGATCAGGCATCGCAGGGCGTGGCGCCCGCGGGCCGCTGGATCGGTCTGATGAACGTGCGCGGCGCGGGCCGTGAGAAGCTCAAGAACAAGCTCGCGCAACTGCAGACGCAAGCCGACTTCGACACGCTCGACATGCCGGCGCTGCTCAACGCGCTGATCGCCGACGGCGAGAAGATCGAAGTGCAATACGTGCGCGGCCACTGGCGCGGCGTGAACGACCTCGAAGATTTCCGCCGCGCGGGCGACTTCGCGCACGCGCAGACGCCGATCGGCAGCGACGCGGGCTCGTCGCCGGAGGCGAAGGCATGATCGAAGCGGCACAGTTCGTCGAAGCGGCGCGCGCGCGCGGCTTCGAATGGTATGCGGGCGTGCCGTGCTCGTTCCTCACGCCGTTCATCAATTACGTGCTGCAGGACGAGTCGCTGCATTACGTGAGCTCGGCCAACGAGGGCGACGCCGTGGCCCTGATCGCGGGCGTCGCGCTCGCGGGCAAGCGCGGCATCGCCATGATGCAGAACTCGGGTCTCGGCAACGCGGTGAGCCCGCTCACCTCGCTCACGTGGACCTTCCGTCTGCCGCAACTGCTGATCGTGACGTGGCGCGGCCAGCCCGGCGTGTCCGACGAACCGCAGCACGCGCTGATGGGTCCGGTCACGCCGCAGATGCTCGACACGATGGACGTGCCCTGGGAGCTGTTCCCGACCGAGGCCGACCAGATCGCGCCCGTGCTCGAACGCGCCATCCGCCACATGGACGAAACGGGCCGCCCGTACGCGCTCGTGATGCAAAAGGGCAGCGTCGCGCCGTTTGAACTGAAGGGCGGCGGCTCGATGCCGGCGAAGCACGCGCTGCCGGTGGCGCAGTCGAAATTCGCGGGCGTGGGCTACGACGATCTGCCGACGCGCCAGCAGGCGCTCGAACGCGTGATCGCGGCCACGCCTGCCGAATCGACGGTGGTGGTGGCGTCGACGGGCTTCTGCGGCCGCGAACTCTACGCGATCGACGACCGCTCGAACCAGTTGTACATGGTCGGCTCGATGGGTTGCGTCAGCTCGTTCGCGCTCGGCCTCGCACTGGCGCGTCCGGATCTGAACGTGGTCGCGCTCGACGGTGACGGCGCCGCGCTCATGCGCATGGGCAACTTCGCGACGCTCGGCGCCTACGGTCCGTCGAACCTCACGCACGTGCTGCTCGACAACGGCGCGCACGATTCGACGGGCGGCCAGGCCACCGTCGCGCAACAGGTGTCGTTCGCGAACGTGGCGGCCGCGTGCGGTTACGCCGACGCCGTGGAAGGCGACGAACTCGCCACGCTCGACGCCGTGCTGCAAGCGGCGCGCGAACGCGCGACGGGTGCGAACGGCGTCGCCGGCGCACGCTTCGTACGCCTGACGATCAAGCGCGGCACGCCCGACGGCCTGCCGCGCCCGACCATCACGCCGCCCGACGTCAAGTCGCGTCTCATGCGCCATATCGGCGCCGAGGCTGCGGCTGCCGTCAACGCCGCTCAATAAGGAATTGCCGATGCTGTTGCTCAATCCCGGCCCGGTCACGCTCACCGAACGCGTGCGCCGCAGCCTGCTGCAGGAAGATCTGTGCCATCGCGAAAGCGAGTTCTTCGACGTGCAGGAAGAGGCGCGCACGCGTCTCGTCGGCGTCTACGATCTCGATCCCGCGCAATGGCAGGCGGTGCTCATGACCGGCTCCGGCACGGCCGCGGTCGAGAGCATGATCGCCTCGCTCGTGCCCGCGAACGGCAAGCTGCTGATCGTCGAAAACGGCGTGTACGGCGAGCGTATCACCGCGATCGCCACGCAGTACGGCATCGCGCACGAAGTCGTGAAGCACGAGTGGATGCAGGCGCCCGATCTCGCGCGCATCACCGCCGCGCTCGACGCCGACCAGTCGTTCACGCACGTCGCGATCATTCATCACGAGACCACCACGGGCCGTCTGAACGATCTGCGCGCGCTGGGCGAAGCGTGCCGCGCGCGCGGCGTGCAGATGCTCGTCGACGGCGTCAGCAGCTTCGGTTCCGAAGCGATCGATTTCGACGACACGAGCATCGCCGCCGTGGCCGCGACCGCGAACAAGTGCCTGCACGGCGTGCCCGGCGCGGCCTTCGTGATCGTGCGCCGCGCGGCGCTCGGCACGGCCGCGAGCCGCACGTACTACCTCGATCTCAAGCGTCTCGCGACGCTCCAGGATCAGCGCAACACGCCGTTCACGCCGTCGGTGCACGCGTATTACGCGCTGGTCGAGGCGCTGCGCGAGCTGGCGGACGAAGGCGGCTGGAAGGCGCGTCACGCGCGTTACGCGGCGCTTTCGGAGCAGGTGCGCGCCGGTCTCGCCGCGCGCGGCATGGACTGCGTGCTGCCGAAGGACGAGTCGTCGGTGGTGCTGCGCGCGTTCCGTCTGCCGGCAGGCATCGACTATCCGAAGCTGCACGACGCGCTCAAGGCGCGCGGCTTCGTGATCTACGCGGGGCAGGGCGGTCTGTCGAAGGAACTGTTCCGCATTTCGACGATGGGCGACATTCATGCCGCCGACGTCGAGCGTCTGCTCGCGTCGTTCGACGCGCTCGCGCAATAAGGCTTGACGACCGTTTAGCGATTCGTTTTAGCCCGTAAAAAAAGGCCTTGCAGCGTGAAAGCGCTGCAAGGCCTTTTTGTTTCCGGCGCGCGCCGCGATCGACGCGATCGACGCAATCGACGCGGCGATCAGCTCGCCGTGCGTTCGCGCGTGCGCACGGGCACGCTCTGTTTCGACGATTTGCGGCGCGCACGCGCTTTCTTCAGCCAGATCAGCACGCCGGTCACGCTGAGCATCGCCACGACGATGCCCGTGAAGCTGATCGCGATGCGTCCGGGCAAACCGGCGATACGGCCCGAGTGCAGCGGAAACTGCGCCTGAATGAAGATGTCGCCCGCGCTGCCGCGACCGGGAATCTGGCTGCCGAGAATCGCGTCGTTGTGGCCGTCGATCACGAGCCACGGATTGCCGAGCCCGGCGTCGCCGTGATCGTTGCCCGCTGCGTAGTAGCCCACGCCGTAGGCGCCGAACTCCGGCATCGCGAACAGTCCGCCCGGCGGCGCGGTGATGCCTTCGCGCCGGCCGATGGCGGCCGCTTCGGCGACGATGCGCGTGCGCGCGGCGTCGGCCTGGGCGGGCGTCAGCGCGCCGGCGGGCGAGGGCGAGCGGAACGGGTCCGGCGCGAGCGTCGAGAAGACCGAAACCACGGGGCGCACGATCTGCGTGCCGAGATTCATCGAAATCGACGTGACGGCGACCACGATCAGCAGACCCCAGAGCCACACGCCGCCCGAGCGGTGCAGATCGAACGTGAGCGCGTAGCCGCCGCGCTTGAGGCGGAACGCGAGCGACTTGCGCCAGCTCTTGAGATTCGGAAACGCGAGCACGATGGCGATGAAGCCGTCGAGCAGCCACACCATGCCCACCACGCCCATCGTCCAGACGCTGAAGTCGATGCCCATCTTCGTCGGCATGAACAGCGTGTAGTGGAGCTGGTAGAGGAAGGGAATCAGGTTCTCGCGCGCGAGCGACGGCGCGCCCCACATGCGGCGGCCCTGTTCGGCGCCGGTGACGGGATCGAGCGCGATCTGGTTGTAGTCGAGCGGATACGGTGCGCCGGTCTTCGGATCGGTGCGCGGACTCACGCGCGCCATGAAGGTGGTGCCGGGCTCGATCGAGAGCGGCATGAAGGTGACTTCGGCGTGCGGCTCGGCGGCCTCGAAGCGCTTCGCGAGTTCGAGCGGCGACAGCGGCGTGCCCGGCGTGTGAGCGTGATAGAAGGACGGGTTGAGCGCGGAATCCAGTTCGTGGTCCCACGCGATCACCGCGCCGGTCAGCCCGGCGATGAACAGGAATGCCGCCGTGCCGAGGCCGAACCAGCGGTGCAGGCGAACCAGCAGCGGTCTCATGCGGCGGCGCGGCGCGTCCGGCGGAGTGCGGGAACGGGCTCGGTCAGAAAGTGGGTCACGATGCGTTGGTGGTTCGGCTAAACGGCTGAAGAGAGCGGACATGCAATATTACCCGCTACTTGACTGCAAATACGAATCGTTTGCATTTTAAGGAGCGTGGCGCCTGAGTGCAAGCTTGGTGAAAGCTAAGGCGAGGGATAAAAGCGGGAAAGCACGCGGATCGGGGCGATCGTGCGCGTTGGTGGAGGCTGATCGATTGGGTTCGGGCGCACGCGCAGCGGCGCGGCGTGCGCCGTTCAGACCGGGTCCTTGTTTGGCGGACCGTCGGGGCGTTGCGGTTCTTCGCCGTGATGGCCCGGCGGCGGGGGCGTGAGCGGGTCGCGGTCGGGATCGCGCGTCGGGTCGGCGAGCGGTTCGGGAAGCGGGTTCGTGTGCGAGCAGATCATCGCGGCTACCTCGTGCGCGGCCGGGGCCGGGCGGTGGACGGAACGCGGAGCGCGTACTCATAGCCTAGCTGATCGCGGCGCGGCGTGCCGTGGAGATTCGGGCGTGCCTTCAGGCGGGGTTTCGGGGCGCGGCGATTTGCATGCGCGAGTGTGGCGTCGAGACGATCGGCAGGCGATTGTTCGTCAAACCGGCCATATTGAGTGCGATACAGGCCGTTTTGAGTGTCGATTATTGCTGTCAGGTCAACACTGTTTATATGCTGCCGGCATTTTTCAAAAACTTACCCGGTCGTAAACTTCAGCCTTCCTCAAAACGGGAGCGCCAGCGCGCTCCCTCAGTATCGGCAAGGTGATGGTATGGGTGCGGCGGTAGTGGCGGTGGTGTTCGTTCTGGGTTTGCTCGGCGTGCCGACGTTGTTTGGTCATGCGTCGCACGCGAAAGCCGAGCAGGTCGCCTCGGTGCACACGCCGCCCGCAGTCTCGGAGAGGTCCGGTGGCGATGCGAATGCCAAGGCGGACGCTGCGGCGTCCGACACGGTCGCGACCCCAGTTGCCGATACCACGACGGACGCAGCGACGGACGCCAGCCGTCCCTGAGCCGCTTGCCGAGCTTCTTGCGTTTCCTCAACGCGCGGCCCGGCGCGAAATCGGCGCCTGACGTTTAAAGCCCGTGCAGATCGGCGGGCGTGTCCACGTCGCGCAGAATGCCGGGGTCGTCGACGTCGATCCGTTTGATCGGCTGCGTGCTGAGCAACGCGCGCGCGCCCGTGTCGCCGTCGAGCGCGATCAGTGCCGCGCGATGTTCGAGGCCGAATCCCACCGGATGTCCGCGCCGGCCGTCATGGAACGGCGCGACGAGCGGCGCGCCCGCGTCCAGTTCGCGCGCGACCGCTTCGATCGTGGGCACGGCGATACGCGGCATGTCCGCGAGCGCGACGATCCAGCTTTCGCCTTCCGTATCGGCTTCGACGGCCGCCGCCAGACTCGCGCCCATGCCGCGCACGGCGTCGGGCGCGAACACCACGTCGCAGCCTGCCTCGTTGAGCGCGTGCGCGAGCGTTTCCGCGCCGGGACGCACGACGGCGATCACCTTGGGCACGACGAGCAGCAGACGATGCGCGGCTTCGTGCGCGACGCACGCGCCGCCAGGCAGCGGTTCGAGCAGCTTGTTGCGCAGACCTTGGGGATCGAAACGCGATCCCGTGCCGGCGGCGAGCAGGACGCCGGTGGCGAGCGATGCATAAGCCATGGGGTCTACCGCGGGGCGAGCCGCGCGAGAAGGGAATGGGCCGATTGTGCGGCGCAATGGCGCGCGGGGCAAGCGCGGATTGCCCGCGCGCGCGTGAGGTGCGGCGAGCGAATCGACGCTGAATCAACGCCAGATCGACGATGCCGCCGCTTCACGCGAACGCGTGCTGCGGCAGCATCAGCTTGTCGAGCGTGATCGGCAAATCGCGCACGCGCACGCCCGTCGCGTGATACACGGCGTTCGCGATGGCGGCGGGCACGCCCGTAATGCCGATCTCGCCGATGCCGCGCACGCCGACCGCATTGAAGCGCAGATCCGGCTGGCCCACGAACAACACATCCAGCTCGCCGATGTCGGCGTTCACCGGCACGTGGTACTGCGCGAAATTGCCGTTCGCGAAGCGGCCCGTGCGCGTGTCGAGCAGACCGTCTTCGTGCAGCGCCGTGCTCACGCCCCACACCATGCCGCCCATCAACTGGCTGCGCGCGGTCTTCTCGTTGAGCACCTGCCCCACGTCATAAGCGCCGACGATGCGCGTCACGCGCACCGTGCCCAGATCCGCGTCCACGTGCACTTCGGCAAAGACCGCGCCGAACGAGTGGAACGCGTACTGCCTGCGCTCGTCGCCCGGTTTAGCCGTGGCCTGCGCGTCGATTGGCTGGCCGCCCGCGCGCGCCACGATGGCGGCGGCGGGATCGCGGCGCGACGGGTCGCTGCGCAACACGACCCAGCCGTCGCTGACGGTGACCTCGGCGGGCGCGGCGCCGTACACGGGCGAGGCGCGGTCGGCCACGGCCAGCGCGATCAGTTTGTCGCGCGCGGCGCGCGCCGCGGCCTGCACGGCCGGCGACACGCTCGCCGCCGACTGCGAGCCGCCCGAGCCGGGCGCGCGCGGCAGCGTCGAATCGCCGAGCGCGAACGCGATGCGATCGGGCGGAAAGCCGAGCGCATCGGCGGCCACCTGCGTCATCACGGTATAGGTGCCGGTGCCGAGGTCCTGCGTGCCGGAGGCGACCATCGCCGTGCCGTCGGGCAGGATGCGCGCGAGCGCGGACGCTTCGCCGCGGTTCGCGGGATAGGTCGCGCTCGCCATGCCCCAGCCGATCAGCGTATTGCCCTCGCGCATCGCGCGCGGCGCGTTCACGCGCTGTGCCCAGCCGAAGCGATCCGCGCCTGCCGCGTAGCATTCGCGCAGTGCCTTCGACGACCACGGCTTGCCCTCCTGCGGCTCGGCTTCGGCGTAATTCTTCAGACGCAGTGCGACGGGATCGAGCTTGAGCCGCCACGCGAGTTCGTCCATCGCCGATTCGAGCGCGAACGAGCCGGTGGTTTCGCCGGGCGCGCGCGTGAAGGTCGGCGTGCCCACGTTCAGCGGCACGACGCGATGACTCGTGCTCAGGTTCGGCACCGCGTACATCATGCGCGTGACGAGTCCGGACAATTCGCTCCAGTCCTCGAACGTCGAGGTGTGCGAAAAGGTGTCGTGACGCAGGCCGGTCAACGTGCCGTCTTTGCGCGCCGCGATCGACAGATGCTGCTCGGTGTGCGGGCGCGAGCCGACCGGGCCGAACATCTGCGGACGCGCGAGCGCGAGACGCACGGGGCGTCCGGTCTGCTTCGCGGCCATCGCGCACAGACTCACATGCGACCACGACGAACCCTTGCAGCCGAAGCCGCCGCCGATGAACGGCGAGATCACGCGCACGTTCGCGGCGGGCACGCCGAACACGGCGGCGACGGCGGTGCTCGCGCCGGAGACGCCTTGCGTCGAGTCGTAAAGCGTGAGTTCGGGGCCGTCCCAGCGCGCCATCGTCGCGTGCGGTTCCATCGGATTGTGGAATTGCACCGGCGTCGTGTAGATGGCGTCGATGCGCACCGCGCCTTCGCGCAGCCCCGCTTCCGGATCGCCGCGCGACGAATCGGCGGGGCGGCCCGGCGGCGAGGGCGGCGTGTGCGCCTCGCTTTTCGCGCGCGCGAAATCGAGCGTGCCGGGCGTGGCGGCGTAGACCGGCTTGACGTGCTGCGCGGCGTCGATGGCGCGCTCCAGCGTGTCGGCGACCACGACCGCGACCGGCTCGTTGCTGTAGCGCACGATGTTGTCTTGCAGCAGCGTGAGGCGGCGGCCCGCGGGCGGCGCGAGCGGCGTCTGGCCGTTGTTGGGCAGTCGCATCGCGTTTTGCCACGTCATCACCAGCAGCACGCCGGGCATCGCCTGCGCGCGGCGCGTGTCGATCGACGTGATCGTGCCGCTCGATAGGGTGCTCGTCACGATCACCGCGTGCGCGAGCCGCGCCTCGGGAAAGTCCGACGCATAGCTCGCACTGCCCGTGACTTTGAGCATGCCGTCGATGCGATCGACGGGCTGGCCGATCAGCCGCTTCGTGTCGTGATTCGTGTCGTGATTCGCGTCCTGGTTCGTGTCGCTCATGCGAAGTCTCCCGTGGCGCCCGCCGCCAGCAAAGTCGCGCGGACGATCGCGCGCTGCGCCAGTTCGACCTTGAACGCATTGCCCGGCGCGGCCGCGCCTGCGCGAGTTCGGCGGCGGCGGCCGCGCGTAACGTTGCGGTGTCGAGCGGGCGTCCGGTGAGATGCTGCTCGGCGACACTCGCGCGCCACGGCTTGTGCGCGACGCCGCCCAGCGCGAGGCGCACGCTGCGCACGGTCCGGCCGTCGAGTTGCAGCGCCGCTGCCACGGAGACGAGCGCGAACGCATAGCTCGCGCGGTCGCGCAGCTTCAGGTAATGCGCGTGATCGCTGAAGGCGGGCGGCGGCAGATCGACCGACGTGATCAGTTCGCCAGGCGCGAGCGTGGTGTCGAGATCGGGACGCTCGCCGGGCAGTCGATGAAACTGCGCGAAGGCAATCGCGCGCGCGCCGTTCGGACCGCGCACCTGCACGACGGCGTCGAGCGCCGCGAGCGCCACGCTCATATCGGACGGATTCACGGCCACGCATTGCGTGCTCGCGCCGAGGATCGCGTGCAGCCGGTTGAAGCCGCCGAGCGCCGCGCAGCCGCTACCGGGCGCGCGCTTGTTGCATTGCGCGAACGCAGTGTCGTAGAAGTAATCGCAGCGCGTGCCTTGCAGCAGATTGCCGCCGACCGTCGCCATGTTGCGCAATTGCGGCGACGCGCCCGCGAGCAGCGCTTGCGAGAGCAGCGGATAACGCGTGCGCACGAGCGTGTGATTGGCGGCGTCGCTGTTACGCACGAGCGCGCCGATGCGCAGGCCGCCATCGGGCAAGGCGTCGATCTGATCGAGCGGCGCGAGGCGCGTGATGTCGATCAGCGTGACGGGATGCGCGAGGCCGCCTTTCATCAGATCGAGCAGATTCGTGCCGCCGCCGATGAAGGCCGCGCCCGGTTGCTGCGCGGCGGCGATGGCGGCGTCGATGCTGGCGGCGCGCTGGTAGGAGAGAGCGTCCATGAGCGGCTCCGTGCGTCACGCGCCGGCGCTGTGCGCGTCGCGCACGGCGGCCACGATGTTCACGTACGCGCCACAGCGGCACAGATTGCCGCTCATGCGCTCGCGGATTTCGGCGTCGCTCAGTTGCGCGGGGCGCGTGCGCACGTCGGCGGTCGCGGCGCTCGCGGTGCCCGCTGCGAATTCGCTGAGACACGCCGTCGCCGAACACAACTGCCCCGGCGTACAGAAGCCGCACTGCAACGCGTCGCGCTCGACGAAGGCGCGCTGGATCGGGCTCGGTTGCGTCGCGCTCGCGAGACCTTCGACCGTGGTGATGCGCTGGCCTTCGTGCATCACCGCGAGCGTCAGGCACGCGTTGATGCGGCGGCCTTCGACGAGCACGGTGCACGCGCCGCACTGGCCGCGATCGCAGCCTTTCTTCGTGCCGGTGAGACCGGCGTAATCGCGCAGGGCGTCGAGCAGCGTCACGCGCGGTTCGATATGCAGCGCGTACTCGCGGCCATTGATGTTGAGTTGCACCGGCTGCGCGGGCACGACGGGCGGCGCGCTTGCGGTGTCGTTCGCGGCGTCGCTCGCGGGCGCGTTTGGCTGGGCGTGCAGATGCGGCGTCGCGCCGAGCGCGGCGGCTGCGGCGGCCGATTGCAGGAAGCGTCGGCGCGAGGTGTCGGCGGGCGGGGTGGACGCGGGCGCGTCGTGAGAGCGATCGTGTGACATGGCGTTCGGCGGGCTCCATCAAGGATGGCAAGCGCACGCGAATCGCGATGCCGCGTGAGACGTCGCGCAGCGTGCGGACCTCGGTCTACGAAACAACGGCGGGAGCAAATTCAGTGCCGCGCGTGCGGCGGCGACACGGTGTCCAACCCGGCGGCCAACCTGGCGCACCGGCGGGATCAGACCTGCACGTTGCACGCGAGCGCGACGAAAGTAAAGCGCGGAAAAGCGAAAAACGCGTGACGATCCGGCTTCTGGCGCGGACCTGTCGTGCGGCTGACATCGGGCCGTCGCGAAGCTGGCGGCGCGGACAGCCGTCATCGAATTTGCCTTCCGCCCGATGCTTTTCGCGCGATGTCTTTCGCGCGATGTCTTTCGCGCGATGTCTTTCGCGCGATGCGTCAGACCACGCTGGCCGCGCCGGCCGCGACGCGCTGCGTGTCGCCGTCGTCCGGTTGGGCGGCGAGCCATGCCGCCACGGCGGCGATCGCCGGCTCGCGCGTGAACACGCCGAAGTGATTGATATCGGGAAGGATAGCGAAGTAAGTTTCAGGCGAAGCGCGCGCGACGAGTTCGCCGAGCAAGGGCGCATCGACGGCTTCGTCGTTCGCGCCGACCAGCACCGCCGATTGCGCGCCGAGCTTCGCCACATCGCGGTCGAAACGCGCGCGCGGATGGTACGCGCTATTGAGCCGATACGAATACGCGAGCGTTTCGCTGCCGTCGCGAAACCGCGCGGGCTTGTTGAAGGCGATCACCGGCAACGCATCGAAGCCGTGCACGCCGAACAGGTTCAGCAGCGCGAGCCCGATGATCCGCCGCAAATGCAGGCTTGCCCAGCCGCTATTGGCCTTGAGCGAACGCGAGCGCGCGATGGCCGGACTCAGCGCAAGAAAGCGCGCGACCAGCGCGGCATGCGCGCCGCCCGCGAAACGAATCACGAGACCGCCGCCGCTCGAATGCCCGCCGAGCACGATCGATCCGGACTCGCCGCGATTGCGCAGGTGCGTGACGAGATCGGCGAGATCGTCCTCGAACTGGCCGATATAGTCGATGTCGCCGCGCCGCGTGCCGGAAAGATAGTGACCGCGCAGATTCGGCAGCACGACGCGCGCGATGCCGCGCTGGCTCAGATGCGCCGCGAGCGCGTGATACGACGCGCCGTGATACGACGAGCCGTGCACGAAGATCAGCACCTGCGAGGCCGTGCTGTCGTAGAAGCGGAACGCGAGCGGCTCGCCGTCGCGCGCCGCGTAGCGCTGCACGGGCGGCAAGCTCGCGGCCGGCGGCGCGTCGAGCGATTCGAATCCGAATACATCCTCGGATTGCGCCGCCCTGGGCCCGGCGGACGCTACCATCACGAGCGCGGCGACGAGCGTCGCCAGTGCGATCGCCGCGACGATCGCCACGCCATCGATCAGCGTGAAAAGAACGGCATGCACGGTAGTCTCCTGTTCTGTTTTCCGTGCATGCTAGCAGTTAATCGAAATGATTCATTTCGCATACAAGGCGATGACGTTTCGCCGACAAAACTGGAGGAGTCCTGATGCTGACGGTTCACCACCTCGACAATTCGCGTTCGCAGCGCGTGCTCTGGATGCTCGAAGAACT
This sequence comes from Paraburkholderia sp. SIMBA_027, assembly GCF_046535315.1. NCBI lineage: Bacteria > Pseudomonadati > Pseudomonadota > Betaproteobacteria > Burkholderiales > Burkholderiaceae > Paraburkholderia > Paraburkholderia sp. SIMBA_027. The sequence goes on along the minus strand of NZ_JAWRWY010000029.1, from coordinate 8,477 downwards.
GGGCGTCGAGTACGACATCGTGAAGTATCAGCGCGACAAGGAGACAATGCTCGCGCCGCCCGCGTTGCGCGCGGTGCATCCGCTCGGGAAATCGCCGGTCGTGACGGATGGCGAACACACGCTGGCCGAGTCGGGTGCGATCCTCGAATATCTGGTGGAGCAATATGGCGATGGCCGCTTCGTGCCCGCGCGCGGCACGCCGGCGCATTTGCGCTACCGTTACTGGATGCACTACGCCGAAGGGTCGGCGATGCCGCCGTTGCTGCTCTCGCTGGTCGCGCAGCGCATCGCGGGCGCGAAGGTGCCGTTCTTCGTGAAACCGGTCGTGCGCAAGGTGGCGGGCTCGCTGGAGAGCGGCTTCGTCGGGCCGCAGCTTGCGCTGCACTTCGGCTATATCGCGAAGGAACTCGACGCGACGGGCTGGTTCGCCGGCGACGCCTTCTCGGCCGCCGACGTGCAGATGAGCTTTCCGCTCGAAGCCGGTGCGAAGCGCGCGGGCGCGCAAAAGCATCCGTCGATTCGCGCGTTTCTGGAGCGCATTCACGCGCGGCCCGCGTATCAGCGCGCGCTCGCGCGGGGCGGCGAGTACACGTTGTTTGGCTGAATCCGCGATTGAAGCGTGCGGCCGTGCGGCGTGGTGTGCATCGACGGATCATCGACTGATTTCGCCGTCGAACTCTCCACGCGCAAAAAAAGCCGGGAAGCGGCACGCTTCCCGGCTTTTTTCATGAGTCGCTGACGGCGCGACGCGCGCCTTCAGTCGATGCCGTGAAACGTGGCGTCGTCCGGGCCGAGGTATGCAGGCGGACGCCACACGGCGTCGCGCATCGAATGCTGCACGAGATTCTCGACGCCCAGCAGCACCGCGAAGATCGCCATGCGCACGGGAATGCCGTTGTCGGTCTGGCGGAAGATCGCGAGACGCGGATCGTGGTTCAGGTCGGTCGAGAGATCGTTCGCGCCCGGACGGCTGTCGCGCGGCAGCGGGTGCATCACGAGCGTTTCGGGGGTGCAGAAAGCGTCGAGCAGCGCCAGATTGATCTGGAAATCGGGCGTGTAGCCTTCGAAGGACTCGTCGGTGAAACGCTCCTTCTGGATGCGCGTGGCGTACACCACGTCCGCGCCGCGCAGACCTTCCTTAAGGTCGGTCGTCTGCTCGACCACGTGGCCGTTGGTCGAGATCTTGTCGACGATGTACTGCGGCATTTCGAGCATCGGCGGCGAAATGAGCGTGAACTTGATGCCGCGATAGAGCGCGAGCAGCTTCACGAGCGAGTGCACCGTGCGGCCGTATTTCAGGTCGCCGACGAGCGCGATGTGCGCGCCGTCGACGATCTTGCCCAGACGCGAGAACTCGCGCTGGATCGTGTAGAGGTCGAGCAGCGCCTGACTCGGGTGCTCGCCGGGACCGTCGCCGCCGTTGATCACGGGGATGTTCACGGCGCGCGCGAATTCGGCCACCGAGCCCTGGTCGGGGTGGCGGATCACCATCGCGTCGACGTAGCCGGCCATCACGCGACTCGTGTCGTAGATCGATTCGCCCTTGGCCATCGACGAGAACGTGAAGCCGGTCGTATCGCAGACCGAACCACCCAGGCGGCAGAACGCGGCGCCGAAGCTCACGCGGGTGCGCGTGCTGGCCTCGAAGAACAGGTTGCCGAGCACCGCGCCTTCGAGCACGCGCGAGATTTTCCGGCGGCGCGCGATGGGCTGCATGATGTCGGCGACGCGGAACAGCGCTTCGACGGAGTCGCGCGAGAACTGGTCGACGGACAGCAGTTGCGGCTTGCCCTCGAATTGCATCTGGCTGGCCAGCGAGCGCGGATCTACGCTTTGCGTATAGCTTTCACGCGGCTCGCCGCCACCGACGATTTCCGAGACGAAACGCTCGACGATCTCGGGCATGGCACGCGATTCTTGCGATTCCTCGGGCAGCAACCACGTGTCGAGCGCGCGGCGCGTGACGCCGATGCGGCTCGCGAAGGCGTCGCGGGTCATGTTCAGGCGACGCATGGCGTCGCGGAGGAAGGCTTGTTGCGGAACGCTCATGCTGGCACCCGTGTTGGCTGGTTTATGTACGCGGTGCGTATATTAGTTCGGCGGGGCGAGAAGTCAAGCGATTTTCGCGGGGCAGGGCGTCGCGATTGTCGCGGCGACGTTCGGTTTGCCTGTTCAGGCTGACTTTTTATCGGGATGGGTATTTTTCAGACGCCACGATAATCGCCGTTTCGTTTTCAGGAAGGGCGGGCGCAGGCCGGCCCCGGCAGACTGAGATGGCTATTCGGATCGTGTTCATCGGCGTGAGGGCTTCACCTTTGTGGGCGAAATTGCGCTTGCGGGGGCGATCATGAAATTGCCGTGGTCCAGCTCCAACGACGAGCTTTCCCGTGGCGGCACCCGCTTCGTCACGCAGCGCGCCGCGCGCCGTACGCTGATCGCGACCGCCGGCGCCGCGGCGCTGGTCTCGCTGGCGGGCGGCATCGCCATCGGCCGGTTTAGCGGCGCCGCCGGGGCGGCCGCGCCGGGCCAGACGGGTGCCGTGCAGCATCACTATGTGGTGGGCGAGATCGGCCGGATGAACGCGTCGATCGCCTTGCTCGATCCGCGTATCGAGCGCCTCGCCGCGCAGCTCGCGCAGTTGCGCCAGTTCGACGAGCGTCTGCGCGCGCAGGCGCCGCGCGGCACGGCCACGGCGCCCGCCGCCGCGCACGAGCATTCCGGCGACGACGATGACGACGGCGAGGGCGGTCCCGCGCTCGCGCCGCGTCGCTGTGCGGAGTCGTCGGCGGCGCGCGCCAACACGCACGCGGTGGCCGGCGAGGTCGATTGCATGAGCGCGACGCTGAGCGCGCTCGAACACGCGGTCGCGCTTCACGAGGTCGCCTTGCAGGCGTATCCGGGCCGCAGGCCGACTGACGGCGGCCGCATGGGCTCGCCGTTCGGCAATCGCATCGATCCGTTCTCGAAACGGCTCAGCTTCCATCCGGGCGTCGATCTCGTCGCGCCCACCGGCACGCCGATTCTCGCCGCCGCGGGCGGCCGCGTGATTTTCGCGGGGCAGAAGGCGGGCTACGGCAACGCCGTGGAGATCGATCACGGCAACGGCTTCATCACGCGCTACGGCCACGCTTCGAAACTCGACGTGAAGGCGGGCGACGTCGTGCTGCCGGGCGAGCATATCGCCGACGTCGGTTCGACGGGGCGCTCGACCGGCCCGCATCTGCATTTCGAAGTCATCGTGCGCGGCGCGCAGGTCAATCCGTCCGATTACCTCGCGCTGTTCGGCGCCTATCGCGTGGGCGCGGCCAACGGCGCGGGTCAAAGTGCCAGCGCCGAGCGAGCCAATGCTGCCAATGGTGCCGAGGGCGCCGATCACGGCGGGCGGGCGAATGGCTGACGCGCGTCCCTCCGCGCGTGTGCGCACGGACGCGAAGCGCGCGTTCGAACTCCAGCCGGTGCGCTCGCGCGCGTCGCGCTGGGCGATAGCGATTGCGTGGACGGCGCTCGCGGGCGGCGCGGGCGCGGCGGCGTCGGCGTGGGCGCTGCGTGGCGGCGCGCCGGCCTGTCCCGTGATCGAGCCCGATGTGCTGCAAACCCAGCTCACGACCGCCCAGCTCGCGCTTGAGCAGGAGCGCGCGGCGCGGGTGGCTTTGCAGCAATCGGCGGACGCCGCGCAGGCGCAGGCGGCGAAAGTGCAGGCCGAACTGCTGTTTCTGCGCAGCCACGGCGCGGTTGGCGGCGCCAACGGCAACGGTAGCGGCAACGCCGGCAACCGCGCCAACGCCAACGGCGGCAGTCCCGCGCAGTAAGCGCTTGCGCCGGTTTCCCGAGTTTCGTGCCGTGAGCCGAGCCACGGCATCTTTTCAGCAACACAAACGCAACGGTGGTGTTCATGTTCAACAAGAAGAAGCCCCAGCCGGGCATCCAGCAGACCAAGCTCGCGACGCTGATCGCCGAGGATGTGCGCATCACGGGCAACCTCGAATTCGCCGACGGCTTGCGCCTCGACGGCCAGGTGACCGGCAACCTCAGCGGCAAGACGGGCGCGCAGACGCTGCTCGTGCTGAGCGAGCGCAGCGCGGTGCAGGGCAACGTGCATGGCTACGACATCGTCGTGAACGGGCGCATTGTCGGCGACGTCATCGCGGATCATTTCATCGAGCTGCAATCGAATGCGCACGTGGTCGGCAACATCTACTACCAGCAGTTGCAGATGGATTGCGGCGCGAGCGTGGACGGCAAGCTCACGAGGCGCGATCCGGCCGATGCACCGAATCTGCTGCTCGACTCGCCGATTGTCGATGTGGAAGTGCACGGCGAGGCGCGCCGCTAGATTGGCGGCGCGCGGGCGGACGATCTCGGTTACACTTCAGGCCATGTCACGTCAGCCGAATACCTTCGCCCAGCCTATCGCCGCCGCTACGCGCGCGGTGTCGGCGCGCGCGCAGGCCGCGTCGGTCAGCGTGAAAGCCAAAGCCAAAAAACAGCCGCTCATCTGACCGGAGCTTGCTGTTCCGTCGGATGTTGCGATGGAACAGCTTGCCGCCCCCGCCTTTCTCCAGGCCAGCCCGACTTCCCCGCACCGCTCGACGGACCTTCCACTCGGTCGCGTTCAAGGGAAAGTCATGTCTTCGTTTTCGGGTATCTGGATTCCGCTCGTCACGCCGTTCAACCAGGGAGCGGTCGATCACGAGGCGCTCGACGCGCTGGTGCGCCACTACGCGCATGCGGGCGTGGCGGGCTTCGTCGCGCTCGGCACGACCGGCGAGCCTGCCGCGCTCGACGATCGCGAGCAGGACGCCGTGCTCGCCACGGTGCTGGCCGCCGCCGGGATGCTGCCAGTCGTGGCGGGCGTGAGCGGCAATCACACGGCCTCGGTGCGCGAGCGCATCGAGGCGCTCAACGACGCGCCCATCGCGGGCGTGCTGGCGGCGGCGCCGTATTACATTCGGCCGTCGCAGGCAGGGGTGATCGGCCATTTCGCGGCGCTCGCCGACGCGAGCCGCAAGCCGGTGATCCTTTACGACATTCCCGCGCGCACCGGCGTGCGCCTCGAACTCGCGACGCTGCTCGAACTGGCGGGGCACGAGCGCATCGTCGCGGTGAAGGATTGCGGCGGCTCGCTCGACAAGACGCTCGCGCTGATTCTCGACGGCCGCCTGCAGGTGCTCTGCGGCGAGGACATCGAGATGTTCGGCGCACTCTGCGCGGGCGCGAGCGGGGCGATCGCGGCGTCGGCGCATCTGCTGCCGGCGCGTTTCGTGGCGATGGCGCAAGCCGTGCGCGAAGAACGTCTCGGCGATGCACGCGCACTCTGGCACGGCCTCGTGCCGCTCGTGCGCGCTGCGTTCGCGGAACCGAATCCGGGGCCGGTGAAGGCCGCGCTCGCGCAACGCGGATTGATCCGCAACGAACTGCGCGCGCCGATGACGGTCGTCAGCGCCGAACTGGAAGCGATGTTGGGAAGGATGGTGGCGTAACGCGTCGGCGGCTGGCGCGTCGCGCGATGGGTTCTGCGTGTGGGTTGTGCGTGTGCGTTTTGCGTGCGTGGAACGCGGGCGCAACGAAAAGCGGCGCGCCCCGGCTGGCGGGACGCGCGGTTTCGTCAGGCAGTATCAGCTCACCGCGCGTGCGCTCGCGCGGCTGCTGCGCGAGCGTCGGCGCGTGCGCGGACGCTCTGTATCGACGGGTTCGCCGTTGAGCAGAATGCGGCGACCCGGCACGTGTTCGGCGACCAGACGCGCGATTTCGAAGGCCGAGCTTTCCGCCGGCACGACCTGGCGGCGCGCGCCGTCGTCGAGCGGCGTGGTCCACTCGACGAGGCGGTAAGCGCGGCCCCAGGGATGCTGCAGCGGCGTGGAGACGCGGCAAGAGGCGACGCGTCCGGGCGAGCCGTCGCGCAGCAGGGATTGCAGGTGCATCAGCACGTCGTCGTCTTCAACCATGACTTCGCTCCTCCTCGGCTTGCCGCATAAAAAAACGCCGCCGATGTTCCGGCGGCTCAACAGGGGTGAGCATATGGTTACAGTGAAGAATTAAACGAACCTTAAGAGTCAACGCGGAATAACGGCGGAGGCGCGGCGCGTAAAAAACGCGAGGCGAATGCGGCGATGTAAAAACGGTGCGCGAGCGAATACGCGCGGCGCCGCTTGAAAAGCGGTACTCGCGCGTACTTTTTCGGCGACGGCGGAAAGGGAAGCGGCGTGGGGTTGAAGTCGGCTAGCAACCCGGCTTTGCGCTGTTTTGCCGCAGGGTCGCACGAACCTTGCGCGCGGCGAAGAGCGGCAGGTAGTCCTGAATACGGGCGTCGATGCGGTATTCGGCGAGCGCGTCGGCGTAAATGCGCGCGACGGTTTCCTCGGGCGTGTGGGTTTCCTCGGCAATGCTATGAACGATTTGCTCGGCGTCCACTTGGGGCATGACGAATCTCCGATCGGCGGTTGCGGTTGGATGGGCAGACAGGATTCGAATTCAAGGACAGTCTCGCGCGCGATGCCAATTGAAACGCGCTATCGGCGGCGATGCGCGGCGAATGGGGCGCGCGCCTGGTTCAGTTCTATCTTCAGTTTTATCGCGCGATGTTAATCGTCGATGAAAAAACCCCGGAAAGGCGGTGTGCCTTTGCCGGGGCTTTTTTTCGTGCGCCGTTTTTGTGCGCGCGGGTTGCGTGCCGGAGCGCGCTTAAGCGACGTTATCGAGCGACGGATAGTCCGTGTAGCCCGTTTCGCCGCGCGCATAGAACGTGGACGGAACCGGCGCATTGAGCGGCGCATTCGTCGCGAAGCGGCGCGGCAGATCCGGATTGGCGATGAAGAGCTGGCCCCACGCGATGGCGTCGGCCTCGCCAGCCGCAAGCACCTGTTGCGCCGATTCCAGCGTGAACTTCTCGTTCGCGATGAACGGGCCGCCGAATTCGGCCTTCAATTGCGGGCCGAGGCGGTTCTCGCCGAGCGATTCGCGCGCGAACAGGAACGCGAGCTTGCGCTTGCCCAACTCACGCGCGACATAGCCGAAGGTGGCCGCCGGGTCCGAATCGCCCATCGTGTGGGCGTCGCCGCGCGGCGCGATGTGCATGCCCACGCGGTCGGCGCCCCAGATTTCGATGCACGCGTCGGTGACTTCGAGCAGCAGGCGCGCGCGGTTCTCGATCGAGCCGCCGTAGGCGTCGGTGCGCTGGTTGGTGCTGTCCTGCAGGAACTGGTCGAGCAGATAGCCGTTCGCGCCGTGAATCTCGACGCCGTCGAAGCCCGCGGCCTTCGCGTTGATCGCGCCCTGGCGGAACGCAGCAACTACGCCGGGGATCTCGTCGATACTGAGTGCGCGCGGCGTCACGAACGGCCGCGGCGGGCGCACGAGGCTCACGTTGCCCTGCGCGGCGATGGCGCTGGGCGCGACGGGGAGGGCGCCGTCGAGGAACATCGGATCGGAGATGCGGCCGACGTGCCACAGTTGCAGGAAGATGCGCCCGCCCGCGGCGTGCACGGCCTCGGTCACGATCTTCCAGCCCTCGACCTGCTCCTGCGACCAGATGCCGGGCGTTTCGGCGTAACCGACGCCCTGCGGCGTCACCGAGGTCGCCTCGCTGATGATGAGGCCGGCCGAAGCGCGTTCGGCGTAGTACTTCGCCATCAATGCGTTCGGCAGGCGCACGTCGTTAGCGCGAGCGCGCGTGAGCGGCGCCATGATGATGCGGTTGGGCAGAGTGAGATCGCCGATCTGGATGGGGTCGAAAAGCGTTGCCATAGGTTCACCTCGTACCGCGAGCCAAAAAGCTGAGCGGATTAGCGGAAATATCGGAAATGAAACGGACGATTGCGCTGACGCGCCGTCACAACTGCTGGCTCATGTGGGCGAGGAACGCCTCGATGACCGGCTCGTTGCGCTTGAAGAACACCCATTGACCGACTTTCTTCGACGTCACGAGGCCGGCCTTCTGAAGCGCGGCCAGATGCGCCGAGACGGTCGACTGCGAGAGCGCGCAGTGCGCGTCGATCTTGCCCGCGCAGACGCCGTGATCGAGCGGAAGCTCCTGATCGGCGAAATGCACGTGCGGCTCCCGCAGGCACGCGAGGATCTCGCGACGTACGGGATTGGCCAGCGCCTTGTAGATGGCGTCGAGATCGAGCTGCGGGGTCGGTTGAGATTTCTTCATGGAAATTGCATCGTCACTATGCGAATCTTATATCGCATTTCTACGATATAGGCGAAGCCTGCGTTTGCAATAGGGTGACGGGCTTTTCTTTTTGCGGGGAGAGATGTGTGAGGAATGGCTGCGCAGACGCGCAGATCGTGCGGGCCGGTTGGGCTGTGCGCGCGTCGCGTTCGCGGTTCACAAAATGGGTATTTTCCGGCCCGAAAACTTTTTTCGCAAAAGCGCTTGACGGCATCCGGAATGACCCGCATAATTCGCCTCCTTCGCTGATCGCTGCGAACGAAAACGAAGCGATTGAGACGAAATTGTTCTTTAAAAATTTACA
>NZ_JAWRWY010000028.1:0-73617 GCF_046535315.1 Paraburkholderia sp. SIMBA_027 | reverse complement strand
ATATCAAGGACCCGACGCAGAATATCGTCTGGGTCACGCCGGAAGGTGGCGGCGGGCCGAATTATCCGAATATGTAAGCCCGATCACAGGCATAAAAAAACCGCTCCTCGGAGCGGTTTTTTTTATTGCGGCGCCGAAAGCACCCGGCGCACTGCATGCGCACGCAACGAATCACTCGTCGCTGGCCGCGATCTTCGGCGTCGTCACCACGACGTCGCCGTTCTGGGCGCGATGACGCATCGCGTGGTCGATCAGCACGAGCGCGAGCATGGCTTCGGCGATCGGCGTCGCGCGAATGCCCACGCACGGATCGTGGCGGCCGAAGGTTTCGACGACCGCGGGCTCGCCGGCTTTGTCGATCGAACGGCGCGGCGTGCGGATGCTCGATGTCGGCTTGATGGCGATCGACACGGTGATGTCCTGGCCGGTCGAAATGCCGCCGAGCACGCCGCCCGCGTGATTGCCGTGGAAACCGTTCGGCGTGAGTTCGTCGCCGTGCGTCGAGCCGCGTTGCGCGACGCTCGCGAAGCCCGCGCCGATCTCCACGCCCTTCACCGCGTTGATGCCCATCATGGCGTGCGCGATGTCGGCGTCGAGGCGGTCGAACAGCGGTTCGCCCCAGCCCACCGGCACGCCGCTCGCCACCACGTTGATGCGCGCGCCGATCGAGTCGCCGTCCTTGCGCAGCGCGTCCATGTAGTCCTCAAGCTGCGGCACGACGTCGGCGTTCGGCGCGAAGAACGGATTCTCGTGCACATGCTGCCAGTCGACGAACGGCACCGCGATCTCGCCGAGCGCGCTCATGTAGCCGCGCACTTCCACGCCGAAGCGCTCGCGCAGCCACTTCTTCGCGACCGCGCCCGCCGCGACCGTCGGCGCCGTCAGACGCGCCGACGAACGGCCGCCGCCGCGATAGTCGCGAATGCCGTACTTCTGCCAGTAGGTGTAGTCGGCGTGGCCCGGCCGGAAGGTCTCGACAATATTGCCGTAGTCCTTGCTGCGCTGGTCCGTGTTGCGGATCAGCAGCGCGATGGGCGTGCCCGTCGTGCGGCCTTCGAACACGCCGGAGAGAATTTCGACCTGATCGGCTTCCTGGCGCTGCGTGACGTGACGCGACGTGCCGGGACGGCGGCGGTCCAGATCGATCTGGATGTCGGCTTCGGTGAGCGCCATGCCGGGCGGGCAGCCGTCAATGACGCAGCCGATGGCCGGGCCGTGGGATTCGCCGAAGGTGGTGACGGTGAAAAGCGTACCGAGCGTGTTGCCGGACATGGCGGTCGTCCAAAGTGAATCGGGGAATCCGACATTATGCCAGTCCGCGCGGCGGGCCGCCCGGCTTGCCTCGCCCCACGCGCACACGCCGCGCGCACAACCCGCTAGCGGCGCGCGCCGCGCAACTCCGCCACGATCTCCTGCAAACCGTCGACAGTCACGTCGGCGGGCGCGATCGGCTCGCCCACCGCCAGCGTGAACCGGCTCGTCAGCCCGCGCCGTACCGGCCGCTCCTGGCCCGACGCCGCATGCCGCGAAAACGCGCTGCCCCACAGGCCGCGCAGCGCCATCGGCACCACGGGCGCGGGTGTGCGCTTGAGGATTTCCGTCACACCGTGGCGGAACGGATTCATGTCGCCGGTTTTCGTCAGCTTGCCTTCGGGGAAAATGCAGACCAGATCGCCCTCGGCGAGCGCCTGAGCGCAGGTGTCGTACGCTTTCGCAAGCAGCGTCGCGTCTTCGTGCGCCGGCGCGATCGGAATCGCCCTCGCGTGACGGAACAGCCAACCGAGCAGCGGCGAACGGAAAATCCGGTGATCCATCACGAAACGGATCGGACGCGGACTTTCGGCCATGATCACGACCGCATCGACATAGCTCACGTGATTGCAGACCAGCACCGCCGGACCTTCTGCGGGAATGCGCTCCGCATGCACGAGGCGCACGCGATAGATCGTGTGCACGAGCACCCACGCGACAAAACGCAGCAGAAACTCGGGCACCAGCCCGTAGATGTATGCGGCGACGACGATATTGAGCAGCGCCGTCGTCAGAAAAATGCCCGGAATGCCGACGCCCGCTGCCGTGAGCCCCATCGCCATCAGCGCCGAAACGATCATGAACAGCGAGTTCAGGATGTTGTTCGCGGCGATGATGCGTGCGCGGTGGCTCGGTTCGCTGCGGCTCTGGATCAGCGCGTAGAGCGGCACGCTATAGAAACCGCCGAACATGGCGAGCAGGAACAGGTCCGCGAGCACGCGCCAGTGCGCGGGCAGACTGAGGAATTCGCCGACCGACAGCAAATGCGGAGCGGCGGGCAGCGCGTGACTCGCAAAGAACAGGTCGATGCCGAACACGCTCATGCCGATCGAGCCGAGCGGCACGAGCCCGATCTCGATGCGTCGCCGCGACAGCTTTTCGCACAGCAGCGAGCCGAAACCGATCCCCAGCGAGAACATCGCGAGCAGCACGGTGACGACATCGGCATCGGCGAACAGCACGTCCTTCGCGAAATTGAAGAACGACGCCAGAAAGGTCGCGCCCACGAACCACAGCCACGAAATGCCGAGCAGGCTCAGGAAAACCGTGCGATTGCCGTGCGCGAGCCGCAGATTGCGCCAGGTTTCCGAGAACGGATTCCAGTTGATACGCAGCCCGGGCTGCGACGGCGCGCACGGCGGCACGAACGACGAGGCCACGCGCCCGATCAGCGCAATCGCGATGCACATGCCGCCCAGCCACCAGGCGCCCGCGGGCGTGGCGCTCTGCATGGCGGCTTGCGTAACCGTGACGGCGGCGCGAGGCGCATCGCTCGCGCCGATGCCCGCGGCAATACCGCCCATGATCGTGCCGATCAGAATCGCCACGAACGTGCCCATTTCGACGAGCCCATTGCCGCCAACGAGTTCGTCGTCGCCCAGATTCTGCGGCAGATACGCGTACTTGACCGGCCCGAACACGGTCGAATGCACGCCCATCAGAAACGTGCAGACATACAGCAGCGGCGCGCTGTGCATCCAGAAACCCGCCGCGCCGACCAGCATCACCGCGATCTCGAAAGTCTTGACCCAGCGCGTGAGCACGGCCTTGTCGTACTTGTCGGCGATCTGGCCCGATGTCGCGGAAAACAGCACGAACGGCACGATGAAAATCGCCGAAATCAGGAACGCGACGGTCTTCGGATCGACGCCGGAAAAACGCGCCGCCTGATACGTGACGAGCGACGTGAAGCCGATCTTGAACACGTTGTCGTTCATCGCGCCGAGGAATTGCGTCCAGAAAAACGGTGCGAAACGGCGCTGGCGCAGCAGCGCGAACTGCGAAGCGTGGGCGGTCGCCGCGCGGTCGGTGGTTTCCGTCGCGGGCAAGGAACGTTCGTTCATTGAGTGGGATTTATGCTGTCAGAGTCGAGCGCCAGACGTGAAAAAGCGCGCTTGACGCGCGCTTTTTGATGCTGGTTCGGACGGGCTCGCGCGTTTCAACGCGCCGGCTGACGTTCCTCTTCCGGCCAGTCGCGAATATAGGCCTTGAGCAGCTTGTTTTCGAAGCCTTGGGCCTCGACCACCGCCTTCGCCACGTCGTAGAACGAAATCACGCCCATCAGCGAACGGCTTTCCATGACCGGCAGGTAACGCACGTGATGCTCGAGCATCATGCGGCGCACTTCGTCCACTTCGGTTTCAGGCGTGCAGGTAATGGGATGGTCGTCCATGACCTTGCGGATCGTGCTGGTGCCGACGCTGCCGCCATTCGTACGCAGCGTCATGATGATCTCGCGGAACGTGAGCATGCCGACCAGATCGCCGTACTCCATGACGACGAGCGAGCCGATGTCGTGTTCGGCCATGGTGTTCACTGCTTCGTGCAGCGACGTGTCGGGCGTGACGGTGTAGAGCGTATTGCCCTTGACCTTGAGAATATCGCTCACACGCATGATGTGTCTCCTGTGCGGGCCCGGGCGCGTCCGACTCGGGTCCCTGGCAAAAAGGTCGACGGAAAAACCGTCAAATCGTGGGGGGAGATGCTGAAAAGATACCTACCTGTTTTCGATCCTAGCGGAAAGGGAGGCAAAAGAAAAGTCGCGGGACGGCGCGCCGATCGGCCCGAAACCCCTATGAATCGGCCCTGAAATGCTTTTCGCCGACGTATTTTTGCCGATGAGGCCGGGCTTTTCGCGCCTTGCCATCGTCTGTTCGCCGTATGCCGTCCGGCCAGGAGGCAGCGGCGCGCAGGGCCCGTCTGGCGGCGCTTTCAGGCGTTCTCACAGTCGCCGACGCGGGTTTCCGATGCGTCCCCGCACGCCCGGGCCGGTGATACGATGCCCTCACCTTTCACCCGTCGCCGGTTCGCGCCGGCCGTGCTGCCAGAATGTCCGATCCCCGCTTCGACACGCTCGCGCTACATGCCGGCGCCGCCCCCGACCCCGTCACCGGCGCGCGCGCCACGCCGATTTATCAGACCACGTCGTTTTCGTTCCGCGATACCGACCACGCCGCCGCGCTCTTCAACATGGAGCGCGCGGGCCATGTGTACTCGCGCATCTCGAATCCCACGGTCGCCGTGTTCGAGGAACGCGTCGCGGCGCTCGAAGGCGGCGCCGGCGCGATTGGCACCGCCAGCGGCCAGGCGGCGCTGCATCTGGCGATCGCCACGCTGATGGGCGCGGGTGCGCATATTGTCGCGTCGGCGGCGCTCTATGGCGGCTCGCACAACCTGCTCGACTACACGCTGCGCCGCTTCGGCATCGAGACCACCTTCGTGAAACCGGGCGATCTCGACGCCTGGCGCGCGGCGTTGCGGCCCAACACGCGTCTGCTGTTTGGCGAAACGCTTGGTAATCCCGGCCTCGATGTGCTCGACATCGCCGCCGTCGCGCAGATCGCACACGACCATCGCGTGCCGCTGCTCGTCGACTCCACCTTCACCACGCCGTATCTGCTGCGCCCGTTCGATCATGGCGCGGATTTCGTCTATCACTCGGCCACCAAGTTTCTCGGCGGCCACGGCACGACCATCGGCGGCGTGCTGGTGGACGGCGGCACCTTCGACTTCGAGGCGTCGGGGCGCTTTCCCGAATTCACGGAACCCTACGCGGGCTTTCACGGCATGGTGTTCAGCGAGGAAAGCAGCGTCGCGCCCTTGTTGCTGCGCGCGCGCCGCGAAGGCCTGCGCGACTTCGGCGCCTGTCTGCATCCGCAAGCTGCGTGGCAGTTGCTGCAAGGGATCGAAACGCTGCCGCTGCGCATGGAACGGCATGTGGCCAACACACGGCGCGTGGTCGAGTTTCTCGACTCGCACGACGCGGTGGAGACGGTCGCCTATCCGGAACTGCCGGACCATCCCGACCACGCGCTCGCCCGGCGGCTGCTGCCGCGCGGCGCGGGCGCGGTGTTCAGCTTCGACCTCGCGGGCGGCCGCGACGCGGGCAAGCGGTTCATCGAATCGCTCGCGCTGTTCTCGCACCTCGCGAATGTCGGCGACGCGCGCTCGCTCGTGATCCATCCCGCCTCCACCACGCATTTCCGCATGGACGAGGCGGCGCTTGCCGCGGCGGGCATCGGCGCGGGCACGATCCGTCTGTCGATCGGTCTGGAAGACCCCGACGATCTGATCGACGACCTCAAGCGAGCGCTCAAGATTTCGCAGAAAGCGCCCGCCAATGCGCGTGCATCCGGCGCGGCCGCGCGCAAGGAGGCGTCATGATCGTCGATGTCGCGGGCAAAGCGGCTTACGCCTACACGGGCGGGCGGGCGTTCGATCCCCAACGGCCCATCGCCGTTTTCGTGCACGGCGCGCAGCACGATCACAGCGTCTGGGCGCTGCAATCGCGCTATTTCGCGCATCACGGCTTCAGCGTGCTGGCCGTCGATCTGCCCGGCCATATGCGCAGCGCGGGTCCGGCGCTCAAGAGCATCGGCGCGCTGGCCGACTGGCTGGCCGCGCTGCTCGACGCGGTGTGCCCGGCCGACAAGCAAGATATTTTCGTCGCGGGCCACAGCATGGGTTCGCTCGTCACGCTCGAATTCGCGGCGCGTTATCCGGCCCGGGCCGCGTGCATCGCGCTGCTCGCCACGGCCTTCCCGATGGCGGTATCGCCCGCGCTGCTGGAAGCGGCCCGCGAGCGCGAGGACGAAGCCATTGCGCTCGTCAACGCGTGGTCGCATTCCACGCTCGCGGCCAAGCCGTCGAGCCCCGGCCCGGGCGCGTGGCTGCGCGGCATGAACCAGCGGCTGATGGAGCGTGTGTCCGCGCACGGCGAGCCGCAGCTTTTTCACACCGACTTCGCTGCCTGCAACGCGTACGCAAACGGCCTGACCAGCGCCGCCGAAGTGCGCTGCCCGGTGCGGCTGATCGTTGGACAGCGCGACGCCATGACGCCGCCGCGTGCCGCCCGCGCCATCGCTGACGCGTTGACTCAGGCGCGTGAAGTGGACACCGTCGCGCTCGACGCCGGACACGCGCTGATGACGGAGCAGCCCGACGCCACGCTCGACGCACTCTATCGCTTCGCCGCGCCAAGGGTCGGAAACGGCTGAGCAGCGGGCATACAAGCATGTGAAACGCTGCCGCCGGACGCGCGCCAACCCGCCACGCATCACCTGCCGTTTGTCCGGGTTGCACGGTCGTTCGATTCGCCGCAGAATGGTTTCTGGCCGCGCAGCGAGGCGGCTTTCGGGCGCGCACCTTGCGCCTCGGCCCTCAAGCGCTCGCCGGTCAAGCCGGAAGCGCAACGGAGGAGACAATGAGCCACGCCACCCACACCGAGCAACACTTCGCGAATTTCGCGCAGTTCTATCCGTTCTACCTGAGCGAGCACAGCAACCTCATGTCGCGGCGCCTGCATTTCGTGGGCTCGCTGGGGGTGATCGGCTGCGTCGCCATGGCCATCGCCACCGGCAACTGGCTCTGGCTGCCCGCCGCCGTCGTGTGCGGCTACGGCTTCGCGTGGGTCGGGCATTTCGTGTTCGAGAAGAACCGCCCCGCCACGTTCCGCCATCCCATCTATAGCCTGATGGGCGATTGGGTCATGTTTTCGGATATCTGCCGCGGAAAGATTTCGCTCTAGCCGACGCGGCCAGTGCCCAATGCAAGCGGCCGTTCGCGCCGCTTGCCCGCCTCAACCCGCAGGATGCGGCAGCGCAGGGGGGGAGTCGCCCGCCTCCGCCAGCCGCGCGAGTTCGCGGCGCGCGGCCAGCAAGGAAGCCAGCGAGATCGACAGCTTGTCGTTTTCCAGCGCGGCCAGCAGCGTATGCGAATCGATATCGCTCGACTTGAGCTGATACGCCAGTTCCTCGCGGTCGATCACGAAACGCCCGAAAATCCGCTCCACGGAAATGCGCGCGGGATTCGCGATCAGCACGTAATGCGGCTTCGCGCCGTCCATTTCCAGCCGGGCGATCAGTTCGTCGTCTTCGAGGCCCGCCATGAGCCGTGTCACCGTCGCGAGGTCGCGGCGCAGCAGTTGCGCGAGTTGCTCGCCGGTCATGCCGGGTCGGCCGGCGTCGCGCGTTTCCGCGAGGCCCGCCAGCAATTCGAGCGCGTCGAGCAGATCGCTACCCGGAAAGCGCGGACGGTTGAAGCGCCCGGTGCGGATTTCCGGCAACGCCGAGGTAATCATCGCGCCCACCAGCGTGATGAACCAGCTCAGATACATCCAGAGCAGGAACATCGGCGCCGCCGCGAACGCGCCGTACACCGCCGTATAAGTGGGAATGCGGCGCACGTAATAACCGAAGCCGCGCTTGGCCAGCTCGAACGCAATCGCCGCCGCCACGCCGCCCACCAACGCGTCGCGCCACTGCACGCGGCAATTCGGCAGATAGACATAGAGCATCGTGAACGCGAGCGCCGTCAGCGGCAGCGAGGCGCTGATCAGCAGCCAGTCGAACACCATCGAGACATGCTGCTCGGTGGCAATCGCGAGCGAGCGCGTGAACAGATACGACGAAATCGACAGACTCACGCCAATCAGGATCGGCCCGAGCGTGAGAATCGCCCAGTACACCAGCACGCGCTGCGCGAACGGGCGCGCCTTGCGCACGCGCCAGATCAGATTGAAGGCCGATTCGACCGTCATCATCGTCATGACGGAGGTCACGAAGAGCACGATCATGCCCATGGTCGTGAGGCCCTTTGCCTTCGACGCGAACTGGTTCAGGTACTTGAAGATCTGACTGTTGATCTGCGCCGGCATCAGGTGGTCGGCGAGAAAACCCTGAAGGGAATTCTGGAATGACGCGAAGATGGGAAACGCCGTAAACAGCGCGAACGCCACGGTGGCGAGCGGCACGAGCGAGAGCATCGTCGTGAACGTGAGGCTGCCCGCAACCTGGGGAATGCGATCCTCGCGACTACGCCGCGCCGCGAAGCGCGCGAGACGCTTCACGATATCGAGATCGATCCGGACTTTCGACAACACATCCATTGGCCTGCCCTGCTGAAACGATGCGTCTAACGAGGTGCGTCTGACGAGAAAGCATCAACCGTTGGGCCGCATCGGCGGCGAACCCAACCCCTATAATATCCCGTCCACCGACGAGGTCCGATGAAACCGATTCTTGTGCTCTACTACAGCCGCCATGGCGCCACGCGCGAACTCGCGCGCGCCATCGCCCAGGGCATCGACAGCGTGCCGGGCGCCGAGTCGCGCGTGCGCACGGTCCCGCCCGTGTCCACGGTCTGCGAAGCCACTGCGCCCGACATTCCCGACGACGGCCCGCCCTACGCGGAGCTGCGCGACCTCGAGGAATGCGCCGGCCTCGCGCTCGGCTCGCCCACGCGCTTCGGCAACATGGCCGCGCCGCTCAAGTATTTTCTCGACGGCACCACGCCGCAGTGGCTCGCGGGCGCGCTCGCGGGCAAGCCTGGCTGCGTGTTCACCTCCACCGGCAGCCTGCACGGCGGCCAGGAAAGCACGCTGCTCTCGATGATGCTGCCGCTGCTGCATCACGGCATGCTGCTGGTGGGCATTCCCTACACCGAAAGCGCGCTCGCCTCGACCGAAGGCGGCGGCACGCCTTACGGCGCCTCGCATCACGCGCGCCCGGACGGACGCAACCACGGCCTGAGCGCCGACGAAAAAGCGCTCGCGGTCGCGCTGGGCGTGCGGCTCGCACGTTCGGCGCTGGCGCTCGCTCAAGGCGAACGGCCGTGAATCGCGCGGACGAAGCGGACAAACCAGCGAACGCTGATCATGCGGCCAAGGCTGCTTCCACCGCCTCGTCCGCCACGGAGCCGCGCACTTTACCGTCATCGGGCAATTCGCGTCGCGACGATGTGCCGATGCGCGACATCGGACCGGAATCGACATCAACGTTTGCCAGCGATCTCGCAGCAATCGGCGCGCCGGGCCGCGTCGCCGGCCGACGCTTTGCCGCGCTCGGCGCCTTTGCGATGCTGGCCGCGCTCACGCTGCTCTGCCTTGCCTGGGAATGGCGGCTCGCGCCGCTGCGCCCCGGCGGCAGCGCGCTCGTGCTCAAAGCGCTGCCGCTCGCCTGCGCGCTACCCGGCGTGCTGCGGCGACGGCTTTATACGCTGCAATGGGCGTCGATGCTGGTGCTGCTCTACTTCGCCGAAGGCATCGTGCGCGGCATGACCGATCCCGCGCCGGGCAATCTGCTCGGCTGGGTCGAGGTGGCGCTGTCGACCGGCTTCTTTGCCTGCGCGCTGGCTTACGTCGCGCCTTACAAGCGGGCAGCGCGGCGCGCGAAACGCGGGGCACAATAAGGCTGCGCGTCTGGGTACGACAGTTGGGTGCGACAACTGGGGACGACATCTGGCGCGCCGTCAACAAAGTCTCAAAGCAGCCTCGATAAGCACACTGCCCGCGCCGCGCCCGGCAGCGCGTCCGACGTGTCAAACTAGCCCTTTGGCCGTCCCGCCACGCCGCGCCGACATCACGCCACGCGCAGCAAGCACACGCCCCGAACAGCACCGATCCGCACCGAACAAGCCCAACCGACATCGAACAACAGCGCCCGCACGCCGCCACCGCCGACGCGCCCGCCCGAGACACCCGACTCACCATGACCGACACCCAAGCCTCCGTCCAGCCCGCCTTCCTCGACGCCTGCGCCGCCGCCATCGGTGCGCAGCACGTGCTCACCGACGCCCACGACACCGCGCCCTACCTCGCCGACTGGCGCAAGCGCTATCAGGGCGCGGCGTTCGCGGTGCTCTGCCCGGCCAACGCCGATGAAGTCGCCGCCATCGTGAAACTCGCGCACGCCCATCGCGTCGCGATCGTGCCGCAGGGCGGCAACACGGGCCTGGCAGGCGGCGCGACGCCCGACACGAGCGGCGCGCAAGCGGTCCTGAGCCTGCGCCGCCTGAATCGCGTGCGCGAGATCGACGCGCACAACAACACCATCACCGTCGAAGCGGGCGTGATCCTCGCCGAAGTGCAGGCGCGCGCCGCCGACGCGGGTCGTCTGTTCCCGCTCTCGCTCGCCGCGGAAGGCAGCTGTACGATCGGCGGCAATCTGTCGACCAACGCAGGCGGCACCGGCGTGCTGCGCTACGGCAACACGCGCGAGCTGTGTCTCGGTCTCGAAGTGGTCACGCCGCAAGGCGAACTCTGGGACGGCCTGCGCGGACTGCGCAAGGACAACACGGGCTACGATCTGCGCGATCTGTTCATCGGCGCGGAAGGCACGCTCGGCATCATCACGGCGGCGGTCATGAAGCTCCATCCGCAACCGGCGGCGCGCGTCACCGCGCTCGCGGCGCTCGGCTCGGCCCACGCCGCGCTCGACTTTCTCTCGCTCGCGCAGCGCTACGCGGGCCCGCTACTGACCGGCTTCGAGCTGATGTCGGACTTCTGCATGCAGCTCGTCAATCGTCACTTCCCGCAACTGCGCTATCCGTTCCAGGCGCGCCACGCGCAGGTCGTGCTGCTCGAACTCTCGGATAACGAAAGCGAGGAACACGGCCGCGCGCTGTTCGAGAAGCTGATGGAAGCGGCGCTCGAACAAGGTCTCGTCGACGACGCCGTGGTCGCCGAAAACCTCACGCAGTCGCAGGCGTTCTGGAATATCCGCGAGCACATTCCGCTCGCGCAGGCGCAGGAAGGGCTGAACGTGAAACACGACATCGGCGTGCCGATTTCGCGCATCGGCCACTTCATCGAGGAAACCGACGCCGAAATCGCCCGCACGGTGCCCGGCGCGCGCATGGTCACGTTCGGCCATCTCGGCGACGGCAATCTGCACTACAACGTGCAGGCGCCCGAGGGCGGCGACCCAAAGCGCTTTCTTGCGGAAAACGAGAAAACGCTGAACCGCATCGTCTACGACAGCGTCGCGCGTCATCGCGGCACGATCAGTGCGGAACACGGCCTCGGCCAGTTGAAAGTCGACGAAAACGCGCACTACAAGAGCGAAGTCGAAATGGCGATGATGCGCGCGATCAAGCACGCGCTCGATCCGCTCGATCTGATGAATCCGGGCAAAGTGATTCGCTGAAGACGTCGCTGAACCCGTCGCTGAATGCGCAAGGAGCCAATGTGAAAGTTCGCGTGCTGTCCGATCTGCATCTGGAAAACGACGAGCCGGACCTGATCCCGCACGCCGACGCCGACCTCGTCGTGCTCGCGGGCGACATCCACAATCACGGGCTCGGGCTGCGCTGGGCCGCCGAGACCTTCGACGCGGACGTGCCGGTGATCTACGTGCCGGGCAATCACGAGTATTACGACGGCGAACTCGGCGCGCTCGAAGCGGCGATGCGCGACGCCGCCGCGACGCTCGACAACGTCCACTTCCTGAACAACGGCGTCTATGTCGATCCGCAGGGCCGCTATCGCGTGCTCGGCACGACGCTGTGGGCCGACTTCGCGCTGTTCGGCGCGAGCGACGCGGCGCGCGAAGCCGCCATCGCGGCGGCGCTGCGCGTGATGCTCGATTTCAAGGGTTTGATTCAGGTGTCCTGGCCGGACAGTCCGCAAGCGGGCGCGCGCGATTTCACGCCCGCGGATTCGCTCGCGCTGCATGCTCGCTCGCGCGCGTGGCTGGAGGCGGAACTGGCGAAGCCGTTTGCGGGCAAGACGATCGTGGTGACGCACCACGCGCCGCATCGGCAGAGCCTGGCGGCGCGTTATGCGACCGATCCGGTGTCGGCGGGATTCGTGAGCGATCTCGGCGCGCTGGTGGGTGCGCCCGCCGCGCTCTGGGTGCACGGCCACACGCATACGTGCTTCGACTACACGGTCGGCGGCACGCGCGTGGTGTGCAATCCGCGCGGTTATCGCGACCGGCGCACGGGCCTGCCGGAGAATCCGGCCTTCGCGTGGGACAAGGTCGTGGAAATTTAAGTCAGACGAAGCGTTGCCGCTTCATGGCAGCCGGCTCGCGAACGGAGCCGGCTCGGTGAGGCAAGGAAAGCTGGCGCGCGCTAAATTGGGCTCGATCGCGCTAAATCGCGCTTGATCGCGACAATCAGCGCAGCGGCCGCGAACGATCAACCGGGCGCTGCACGCGCAGGGCGACGGGCTGGAGCTGCGCGCGGCGCATGCGCAGCAGGTCGCGCGATGCGGCGATGCCGATCAGGCCCATCATCACGGCGATGCCGATCATCAGATGCGTATCCATGGAAATCCTCGGGTTCTGGCGAATTGACGTTTCAGTCCCGCTACCTTACCAAGCCGCCCCGCGGCCGTGCGTAAGCAAGTGTTGCGAGAACCCGATCCTGTAACAGCGTGTCACGGTCCGCCCCAAAAACGGCCGGGCCGGCGCCCTGCGCGTTCAGGTATTCACTCAGGTGCGCGCGAAACGACGCAGTTCGGCCTGATCCTCGGCGAGCGTCGTCGGCAGCTTTTCGCGCAGCAGCTCGAC
The DNA here is from genome assembly GCF_046535315.1 of Paraburkholderia sp. SIMBA_027. Lineage (NCBI taxonomy): Bacteria > Pseudomonadati > Pseudomonadota > Betaproteobacteria > Burkholderiales > Burkholderiaceae > Paraburkholderia > Paraburkholderia sp. SIMBA_027. Next base: position 60,796 of record NZ_JAWRWY010000028.1, on the reverse strand, counting down.
CCATGTGCGGATCTTCGCATCGAGATACTGGCGCGACGGATACATCGCGTAGACGTTCATCTCCTGCGAGGTGTACTCGGGCAGGATCCAGACGAGTTCGCCGCTGCGCAGACCGCTGATCGCCGAATAAATCGGCAGCAGCCCCACGCCCATGCCCTCGCTCACCGCCACGGCCAGCGCCTCGGCCACGTTCACCTGGAACGTGGGCGCCGCGCCCAGATCGATCGTCTCGTTGCCGTTCGGGCCGCTGAACTGCCATTGCGACACCGGAAACACCGGCGTCACGAGTTGCAGACAGGTGTGGTTGACGAGATCGGCGGGCTTTTGCGGCACGCCGCGCCGCTCCAGATAGGCGGGCGATGCGCACGCAATGCTGAACGCGCTCGTCAACCGCTGCGAGACGAAACCCGAATCGGGCAGATCGGTCGCCAGCACGAGCGCGACGTCGTAGCCCTCGTCGAGCAGGTCCGGCATGCGCTGCGCGAGCGTCAGCTCCACCTGCACGTCCGGATACATCTGTTGATACTGCCCCACCGCCGGCACCACATAGTGCTGGCCGAAGCTCGTCATGGCATGGACCTTGAGCTTGCCCGACGGACGCGCATGCGCGTCGCCGGCCTCGGCTTCCGCCTGATCGACGTACGCCAGGATCTGCTCGCAACGTTGCAGATAACGCTCGCCAGCCTCGGTGAGCGCGATGCGGCGCGTCGTGCGGTTCAGCAGACGCGTGCGCAGATGCGCCTCCAGATCGGAGACCGCGCGCGACGCGTACGCCGTCGTCGTATTCAGGTGCTGAGCCGCGCCGGTGAAGCTGCCGGCTTCGACCACCCGCACGAATACCCGCATGTTTTGAAGCGTATCCATACCAATCCTCTATCTGACGGACGAATTGTTACACGTTTCGTAAAATCTATTATCTCACATCCCGTAAAAATGCCTTGCATCCTTACCAGTTATTCGCCAATCGAGCAAAAAATATAATGACGCACAGTGATCTATAGCCAAGTTAAGGAGTAAAACGTGCAGTCACCGGTACCGAAAGGACTCGCCGCACTCACGGTTCTTACGTTCTCGTTGATAATCGCGGGCTGCGCCAGTACCGGGGGAATCGCACCGCAAGCGAAACACGTGGAAGCGGCCGATCTGGACGCGGGCACGGCTATCCGCGCCGCCAATACCGACGCGCAATGGCCCGCCAGCGACTGGTGGCGCGCCTATAACGACCCGCAGCTCAATGCCTGGATCGAAGCCTCGATCGCGGGCAATCCGACGCTCTCGGGCGCGCAGGCACGCGTTCGCGAAGCGCGCGCGATGGCGGGCGTCGCCCAGGCCGGCCTGCTGCCGCAAATCAACGGCAGTATGTCGGTGCAGCGCCAGCACTGGTCGGACAATATCTATTACGGCCCCGGCTCGCTCGCTAATTCGAATACGTGGAACAACACGGCCTCGCTCGGCCTGTCCTATCACCTCGATCTCTGGGGGCAGGACAAGAACAACGCCGAGCGCGCGCTCGACATGGCGCACGCCACGGCCGCCGACGCGCGCGCCGCACAGCTCGAACTCGAAGCGAACGTCACGCGCGCCTACATCGAAATGTCGATGAACTACGCGCTGCTCGACATCGCGAAGCAGACGCTCGGCGAACAGCAGAAAATTCTCGCGCTCGCGCAGCGCCGCCTGAAGGGCGGTATCGGCACCCAGCTCGAAGTGAGCCAGGCCGAAACGCCGCTGCCCGAGTACGAACGCCAGATCGACGCGCTGGAAGAATCGATCGCGCTCGGCAAGAACCAGCTCGCGGCGCTCGCGGGCAAGGGTCCGGGCGCGGGCGAATCCATCACGCGTCCGGCGCTCGTGCTGTCGGCGCCGGCCGGCCTGCCCTCGGCGCTGCCGGCGGAGCTGATCGGCCATCGCCCGGATGTCGTGGCGGCGCGCTGGACCGTCGCCGCCCAGGCGCGGGGCATCGACGTGGCGAAGGCGGACTTCTATCCGAACGTGAACCTGCTGGTGTCGATGGGCGGCTATGCCGCCGCCGGCCCGCTATTCCAGTTCCTCAAGTCGATGAGCGGCAGCTACGCGGCCGGTCCCGCGTTGTCACTGCCGATTTTCGACGGCGGACGCCTGCGCGCGCAACTCGGCGCGCAGTCGGCGGAATACGACTTTGCGGTCGATCAGTACAACCAGACGATCGTCACCGCGCTCAAGGAAATCGCCGACCAGGTCGTGCGCATGCGCTCGCTGGCGACCCAGGAAGAAGACGCGCATCGCTCGGTCGCGGCCGCGCAGCGCAACTACGACCTCTCGCAGGAAGGCTATCGCCGCGGTCTGACCGACTATCTGAACGTGCTGATCGCGCGATCGCAGCTGCTGCGTGCGCAGGAAGGCGTGGCGCGCATTCAGGCCGAACGTCTGGGCGCGCACGCGACGCTCGTGACGGCGCTGGGCGGCGGCGTGGTCGACGCATCGAACGATCCGTCCGCGAAGGGCCCGACGCAGGCCGAGCAATTGCCCGCGCACGGCAAGAAGACGCGCTCGATCCCGCTGATGCCGGCCGCGCTGCTCGCGCCGAAGTCCGGCGGCGAGAATGCCGACAGCGCGGATAGCACCGCGGGCGCGGCCACGTCGGCGACCCCGGCGGCGAACCCGGCGGCAAGCCCGGCGAACTGAGGCGCACGTCCATGCAAGCCTCCTCACCCACTTCCGCGCGGGACGGCCAGAGCGTCGTGAAGGCGTTCGCCGACTGGGCGAACACCGACGGCCTCGTCTGGCTCTATCTGTTCAAGGCGATCGCCGCGGCGCTGCTCGCGCTCGGCATCGCGATGAAGCTCGACCTGCCCTCGCCGCGCACGGCCATGACGACGGTCTTCATCGTCATGCAGCCGCAAAGCGGCGCGGTGTTCGCCAAGAGCTTCTACCGGATCTGCGGCACGCTGGTCGGCCTCGTCGTGATGCTCGCGCTGATCGGCCTGTTCGCGCAGCAGCCCGAACTCTTCATCGCGAGCACGGCGCTGTGGGTCGGCATCTGCACGGCGGGCGCGGCGCGCAACCGCAACTTCCGCTCGTACGGCTTCGTGCTCGCGGGTTACACGGCCGCGCTGATCGGCATTCCGGCCTCGCAGCATCCCGACGGCGCCTTCATGTCGGCGATGACGCGCGTGGCCGAGATCTCGCTCGGCATTCTCGCCTCGGGCTTCGTGAGCGCCGTGGTGTTCCCGCGCTACACCGGCGAGCTGCTGCGCTCGACGGTGCGCCGCCGCTTCTCGTCGTTCGTCGATTACGTGTCGGCGTCGCTGGGCGGCCGCGTGGACCGTTCGCAGATCGAGGCGACCAACGCGCGCTTCGTGGCCGACATCGTCGGCTTCGAGGCGAGCCGCAGCACCGCCGTGTTCGAATCGCCCGATTCGCGCATGCGCGCCGGGCGTCTCGCGCGCATGAACACCGAGTTCATGTCGGCCTCGACGCGCTTTCACGCGCTGCATCAGCTGATGAACCGTCTGCGCGACGAAGGCAAGCTCGCGACCGTCGAGGCGCTCGAACCGTATTTCCGCGAGATCGCGCCGCTGTTCGACAAGGCGGGCGAGCCCGTGCTCAAGGCCGCCGACGCCGTGCATGTGGCCGCGCAGCTCGAAGCGTATCGCGCGACGCTGCCCAAACGCGTGCGCGACACGCGCGCGCAGCTCGAAGCCGCGCAAGCCGCGGCGCGCGCCATCGGCGAGGTGCACGCGCCGTCCGATCTGCTCGACTTCGACACGGCCACCGAGCTGTTCTACCGCTTCGTGCACGAGATGAACGAGTACACGGCGACCTACGCCTCGCTCGCCGTCGACACTCACGCACGCGAAAAGTGGATCGCGCGCTACGTGCCCAAGACCAACCTCGTCGCGGCGGGCGTGCACGGCGTGCGCGCCGCGATCGTGATGGGTCTGCTGGGCGCGTTCTGGATCGCCACGGCCTGGCCGAGCGGCACGAACCTCGTGCTCAACGCCGCCGCCACCTGCGCGCTCGCCTCGGCCTCGCCGCAGCCCGCGCGCATGGCGAGCCAGATGGCGGGCGGCACGATGCTCGCGTCGCTCGTCGGCATGATCCTGACCTTCGGCGTGTTCCCGCACATCGACGGCTTTCCGATGCTGTGCGTCGCGCTCGTGCCCGCGCTCGCCTTCGGCGTGTTCCTGACGACGCGTCCGGCCTACGCGGGCTACGGCATGGGCTACTGCATCTTCCTGTGCTTCCTCGCGGGCCCGGACAACGTGGTGCAGTACAACCCGACCGGCTATATCAACGATGCGCTCGCGCTGTGTCTTTCGATGGTCGTCTCGGCCGCCGCGTTCGCGGTGCTGCTGCCGCCGTCGACGCCGTGGCTGCGCAACCGTCTGCTCGCGAATCTGCGCGGCCAGGTGGTGCATGCGTGCCGCGCGCGGTTGACCGGCCTTGCGGGTCTGCGCAACCGCTTCGAAAGCGGCACGCGCGACCTGATGTTCCAGCTCAGCGCGCTCGCGGGCAACGATCAGGCGTTCCGCCAGGAGACGCTGCGCTGGATGTTCGCGACGCTCGAAACCGGCAACGCCGCGATCGATCTGCGCGAGGATCTGGCCGCGCTGCCCGCGCATCCGCGCTTCGCGAAGGACACGGCCTGGCGCGGCCACGTCGACGCGACGCTCAAGAACCTGAGCGCGCTGTTCGACCAGCCGGGCGCGCAGCGTTACGCCGCCGCGCTCGCCGCGAACGAAGGCGCCATCGCCGCCTGCCGCGATCTGCTCGAACGCGTGCTCAACGACGAAGCGCCGCGCGAGGAACGCCATCCGGTGCAGCGCATCCTCAGCCATCTGCATTTCATCCGCACCGCGCTGATCGATCCGCAATCGCCGCTCGCGCCGTTCAGCCAGAACGGCGCGGCCCCCACTTCCGGCAATGCGCAAGGAGCCCATCATGCCTCGTGACGTTGCGTTTCTCGACGCCTACATTCCGGCGATCGTCCTGCTCTTCATCCTGGGCGCGGCGATCACCTGGGTGCTCGATTCCGTGCTGGCCCGCACCGGCCTCTACCGTCTCGTGTGGCACCCGTCCCTGTTTCGCGTGAGTCTGCTCGTAGTCGTGTGCTGCGTGCTCGGACTCGCCGTCTATCGTTGAACCGGCTACGTAGAATCATGACTATCAGAAATATCATTGGCTTTATCGCGACGGCGATCATCTTCGTCATCGCCATCCTCGTGGGCCGCGCGCTGTGGGTCCACTACATGGACGAACCCTGGACGCGCGACGGCCGCGTGCGCGCCGAAGTGGTGAACATCGCGCCCGACGTCTCAGGCGCGGTGGTCGAGCTGCCCGTGAAGGACAACCAGTTCGTGCACAAGGGCGACCTGCTGATGCAGATCGACCCGTCGCACTATCAGATCGCCGTCGAGCAGGCCGAGGCCGCCGTGGCCGCGCGCAAGGCCGAGCTGACCATGAAGCTCGACGACGCCCGCCGCCGCGCCGACATGGACAGCCTCGTGGTCTCGCAGGAAAACCGCGAAAACGCCTCGCACACCGCGAATTCGGCGCAGGCGCAGTATCAGCAGGCGATCGCCGCCCTCGACGCCGCCAAGCTCAACCTCGAACGCACGCGCGTGATCTCGCCGGTCGACGGCTACATCACCAATCTGCAGGTGTTCAAGGGCGACTACGCGATCGCGGGCCAGGCGAAGCTCGCCGTGGTCGACAGCCACTCGTTCTGGGTCTACGGCTACTTCGAGGAAACCAAGCTGCCGCACGTGAAGGTGGGCAACAAGGCCGAGATCAAACTGATGAGCGGCGGCACGCTCGAAGGTCACGTGGAAAGCATCTCGCGCGGCATCTACGACCGCGACAATCCGCAAAGCCGCGAACTGCTCGCCGACGTGAATCCGACCTTCAACTGGGTGCGCCTTGCGCAGCGCGTGCCGGTGCGCATCCACATCGACAAGGTGCCCGACGGCATGGTGCTCGCGGCCGGCACGACCTGCACGGTGGTCGTGAAGCCCGGCGCCTGAGCAAGCGCCGAACGTGCGCGCAAGCGTCGCGCGGCCAGCCGGTCCGCCGACGCCCGCGAGCACGGGACACGAAAAAGAGCGCCTTCGGGCGCTCTTTTTCGTGGTGCGCACCGACGCGCGCACCTGAAGTTCGCATGACAGTTCTTGCCAGATTCCAGGCATTGGCCGACGGCCGACCATTCGGGCTTGAAAAAATTGTCTCAGAAACAGTCCAAATCTCCGCGTCATTGACGGTCATCAAACCCAAAACCGGCTGCACCTAGGACTATTCTTATTTTTACGTCCTAGATCGGATTGCCAGCGTGGGTTTTCTCTCCGAGCACCTTCCTTTTATCTTTGCGTCCGGCCATGCGGCGCTGTCGGAAACGACGGCGCGCGCGCTCACGCCGGGGCGCATCGTCGTGCTCGGAATCGGCAATGTGCAATGGGGCGACGCGGGCTTCGGCGTGCGCGCGCTCGAACGGCTCAGATCGGCGTGGCAGTGCGCGCCGCATGTCGAGTGCGTCGATGGCGGCACGCAGGGCCGCGCGCTCCTGCCGCTCGTGGAGTCGGCGCAGCGCATGATCGTGTTCAATGCCGCCGATTTTGGCCAGCCGCCCGGCACGCTGTGCGCGCGCACGGGCGACGACGCCACGGCGCACCTGCGCACGCACGCCGTGAATCTGCACCAGATGGATTTCGCCGATGCGCTCGCCTGCGCGCAGCTCAAGGGCCGCTATCCGCGCGAACTGGTGCTGATCGGCGTGCAGCCGCAAGCGCATGCCGAATATGGCGCGGATCTCCACGACGCCGTGCGCGCCCAGCTCGATCCGGCCGTCGCGGCCGCCTGCCGCTGGCTGCGGCGCTGGCATGCGCGCCCCCAGCCGCTCGCGGCGACCGAGGCCGCCGAACATCGCACCGAACATCGCGCGGAGCGCGCCGGCTGCGCCGACGAAATCGCCTGACGCGGGCGAACGCGCGGGCCGCTTTCGCCACATCGCCGCCACATCGCCGCCACGCCCGCCGGATCCGCGCCGCGCCCACGGGTCAACCCGCGTTGCCCGCTCGCATTGCACTGCACTATGCTCGACACTCCAGGGCCAGTTCCGGCAGTCCGCGCCCCATCGCACGGGAGGAAACACCTCATGCGCCGTTACCGCGATTTTCACCGCGAGTCGATCGAACAGCCCGACGCCTTCTGGCGCCGCGAAGCCGCGCGCGTCCACTGGGAAACGCCCTTCGACGCCGTGCTAGACCGCTCGAATCCGCCCTTCGCGCGCTGGTTCACGGGCGGGCGCACGAACCTGTGCTTCAACGCCGTCGATCGCCATCTCGCCTCGCGCGCGCAGCAGAACGCGCTGGTCTACGTCTCGACGGAAACCGGCATCGAGCGGCGCTACACCTACGCCGACCTGCACGCCGAAGTGAACCGCATGGCCGCCGTGATGCGCTCGCTGGGCGTCAAGCGCGGCGACCGCGTGCTGATCTATCTGCCGATGATTCCCGAGGCCGTGTTCGCCATGCTGGCCTGCGCGCGGCTGGGCGCGATCCATTCGGTCGTGTTCGGCGGCTTCGCGGCGCCGAGTCTCGCCGCCCGCATCGACGACGCGAAGCCCATGCTGCTCGTGAGCGCCGACGCCGGCGCGCGCGGCGGCAAGGTGATCGACTACGCGCCGCTCGTCGACGAAGCGATGTCGCGCGCGGCACACGCGCCGCCGCACGTGTTGCTGATCGACCGCCAGCTCGCACCCGAACGCCTCGACGCGCCCTATCTGGTCCACTACGAGCCGTTGCGCGAGCAGTTTTACGACGCCCGCATACCGTGCGAATGGCTCGAATCGAACGAGCCCTCGTACATCCTCTACACCTCCGGCACCACGGGCAAACCGAAGGGCGTGCAGCGCGACGTGGGCGGCTACGCGGTCGCGCTCGCGGCGTCGATGGACTACATCTTCGAGGGCCGCCCGGGCGATACGATGTTCACCGCCTCGGACATCGGCTGGGTCGTAGGCCACAGCTACATCATCTACGCGCCCTTGCTCGCGGGCATGACCACGGTGATGTACGAAGGCACGCCGATCCGCCCCGACGGCGGCATCTGGTGGCGGCTCGTCGAACAGCACAAGATCAACCTGATGTTCACCGCGCCCACGGCGATCCGCGTGCTCAAGAAGCAGGACCCGGCGCTGCTGCACGCCGCCGATCTGTCGAGCCTGCGCACGCTCTTTCTCGCGGGCGAACCGCTCGACGAACCGACCGCCACCTGGATTTCGGACGCGCTCGGCAAACCGGTCGTCGACAACTACTGGCAGACCGAAACCGGCTGGCCGATGCTGGCGAACCAGGGCGGCGTGGAAGCGCTGCCGCAGAAGCTCGGTTCGCCGGGCGTGCCCTGCTATGGCTACGACCTCGTGCTGCGCGACGAGCACACCGGCGAGCCCTGCGCGAGCGGCCAAAAAGGCGTCATCACCCTCGGTTATCCGCTGCCGCCCGGCTGCATGCAGACGGTCTGGGGCGACGACGCGCGCTTCGTGAAAACGTACTGGGAAAGCGTGCCCGGCCAGCAGGTGTATTCGACCTTCGACTGGGGCATGCAGGATGAAAACGGCTACGTGACGATCCTCGGGCGCACCGACGACGTCATCAACGTGGCCGGGCATCGGCTCGGCACGCGCGAGATCGAAGAAGCGATCTCGTCGCACGCGGCGGTGGCTGAAGTAGCCGTGGTCGGCGTCAACGATGCGGTGAAGGGCCAGGCCGCGCTCGCCTTCGTGGTGTTGCGCGACGCCGCGGCGGCGGCCGACCCGAAAGCGGCGGACAAGCTCGCCACGGCCATCGCGACGACGGTGGACCGCCAGCTCGGCGCGATCGGCCGGCCCGCGCGCGTGCATTTCGTCTCGATGCTGCCGAAGACGCGCTCGGGCAAGCTGCTGCGCCGCGCGATCGCGGCGCTCGCGGAAGGCCGCGAGCCCGGCGATCTGCCGACGATCGAAGATGCGTCGGCGCTCCAGCAGATTCGCGAGGCGGTCAACGCCGCAGGCGAACGCCAAGGTCGCTGAAAATCAGCGCGCGACCGGGGTGTAGGCCGCGAGAAAACGCTTGAGAATGCCGGTCGAGTAGGTGCCGGCGATATCGGCGAGAAACGACGAAAACGACGTGCTCGCGTGTTCGTCGGCGGTGTCGGAGATGGTGCGCACGATCGCGCACGGCACGTCGTATTCGTGGCAGACCTGGGCGATCGCGGCGCCTTCCATTTCCACCGCCAGCGCGTCGGGCAGCAGCGCGCGCAACGCGCCCACGGCGGCGGCGCTCGCGACGAACTGATCGCCGCTGATCACGAGGCCGCGATGCACGCCCGGCCGCGCGTTCGCGAGGCGCGGCAGCGCGGCGCCGAACTGCGCCGACAGCGCGTCGCCCTCTTCCGCGATGAAGCGCTCGCACGCGGCGGCCAGCGCATCGGCGAGCGCGCGGTCGGCGTCGAAACGCGAGCGCGCGAGCAGCGGAATCTCGTGACGCGGAAACAGCGGCTCGGCGTTCATGTCGTGCTGGAGCAGCGTTTCGCCGACCACCACGTCGCCCACGTGCACGTTCTCGCCCACGCCGCCCGCCACGCCGGTAAACACGATCGCATCGACATCGAACGCGTGGATCAGCGCGCTCGTCGTGGCCGCCGCCGCCACCTTGCCGACGCGCGCCAGCGTGACGACGCACGGCGCGCCGTGCACGGTGCCGAGGTGGTAATCGCGCTTGCCGAAGGTGCGCGTGACGACGCCCGATTCGGCCTGCATGGCGGCGATCAGGTCGCCGAGTTCCTGGGGCAGCGCGGCGAGCACGCCGAGCGGACGGGAAGTGGTGTTCATCGTCGGAATCTTCCGGAAAAGGCGTGATGGGCGTGCGCCGTGGCACGCCCGTTTTTTACGCTTTGGCGTGTGCGTCAGTCGACGGCCTGGAGCTTGGCCACCGCCAGCGCGAGCCACTTCTCGCCGTGGCGCTTGAAGCGGACTTGCGCCTTGGCATCGGTGCCGCTGCCTTCGAGCGCGATGATCGCACCCTCGCCGAACTTGGTGTGGAACACGGCCTGGCCGACGCGGAAACCCGACTCGGCGGCGCGCTGTTCGTTCGCGTAGGACGGCAGCGGCGTCTTGTCGGCCACGTAGGCGTCGCGATCGCGCGAGCCGCCGCCACCATTGCCGCCGTTCCCATTGCCGCCGCGCGAGAACCAGTCGCGGCCCCAGCCCGCGTTATCCGAGCGGCCGCCCCAACGCGCGCCCGCCTCGACCTTCGGCGTGAGCCACTTGAGCGACTCCTGCGGCAGCTCGTCGAAGAAGCGCGAGCGCACGTTGTAGCGCGTCTGGCCGTGCAGCAGACGGCTCTGCGCGAACGAGATATACAGCCGCTCCTTCGCGCGCGTGATCGCCACGTACATCAGGCGGCGCTCTTCTTCCAGACCGTCGGCTTCCATCGCGCTGTTCTCGTGCGGGAACAGGCCCTCTTCGAGACCGGTGATGAACACCGCCGTGAATTCCAGGCCCTTCGCCGCGTGCACCGTCATCAGCTGAACGGCGTCCTGGCCCGCCTGCGCCTGGTTGTCGCCCGCTTCGAGCGACGCGTGCGAGAGGAAGCCCGCGAGCGGCGTCATGACGTCGGGATTCTGCGCGGGATCGGTGATCGTGGCCGCGTCGAGCACTTCGATTTCGCCGTCCTGCGAGACCAGTTCCGGCGCCTTGCTCGCGCCCGGACGCAGCGGAATCGAGCGCGCCGGCGTGTCCATGCCGTAGCCCTCTTCGCTGACGAAGGCCGTGGCCGCCGTCACGAGTTCCTGCAAGTTCTCCAGCCGGTCCTGGCCTTCGCGCTCGTTCTGATAGAACTCGGCGAGACCGCTCATGCGCACCGTGTATTCGACGGTTTCCGGCAGGCTCATCTGCGCCGTTTCGGCGCGCATCTTCGCGACCAGATTGGCGAACGCGCCGAGGCTCGTGCCCGCCTTGCCCGTGACGTAGGGAATCGCCGCGGCCATCGAGCAGTTGTACAGACGCGCCGCGTCGGCCAGTTGCTCGATCGAGCGCGCGCCGATGCCGCGCGTCGGAAAGTTCACGACGCGCGCGAAGGCGGTGTCGTCGTTCGGATTGTCGATCAGGCGCAGATACGCGAGCGCGTGCTTCACTTCCTGACGCTCGAAGAAGCGCAGCCCGCCATACACCTTGTACGGCACGCCGGCGTTCACGAGCGTGTGCTCGATCGTGCGCGACTGCGCGTTGCTGCGATACAGAATCGCGATTTCGTGACGCGCGAGCCCCTGATTGATGAGCGCGCGAATCTCCTCGACGATCCAGCCCGCTTCCTGCGAATCGGTGGCCGCCTCGTAGACGCGCACCGGCTCGCCATGCCCCGCGTCGGTGCGCAGATTCTTGCCCAGACGCCGCGAGTTATGCGAGATCAGATGGTTCGCCGCATCGAGAATATGGCCGTGCGAGCGGTAGTTCTGCTCCAGCTTGATCAGATGCTTGACGCGGAATTCCTCTTCGAAGTCGCGCATGTTGCCGACGTTCGCGCCACGGAATGCGTAGATCGACTGGTCGTCGTCGCCGACCGCGAAGATCGCGTTGCCCGGGCCCGCGAGCAGCTTGAGCCACGCGTACTGGAGCTTGTTGGTGTCCTGGAACTCGTCGACGAGAATGTCGCGGAAACGGCTCTGGTAATGCGCGCGCAGCGGCGCGTTATACGACAGCAGTTCGTAGCAGCGCAGCAGCAGCTCGGCGAAATCGACCACGCCTTCACGCTGGCACTGCTGGTCGTAGGCCTCGTACAGCTCGACGAACTTGCGGTTGAAGTCGTCGGTGACGTCGACGTCCTTCGGACGCAGGCCCTGCTCCTTCGCGTTGTTGATGAAGTACTGGAGGTTCTTCGCCGGGTACTTTTCGTCGTCGATGTTCAGGCCCTTCATCAGACGCTTGATGGCCGACAGCTGGTCGGCCGTATCGAGGATCTGGAAGGTCTGCGGCAGGCCCGCGTCGCGATAATGCGCGCGCAGCATGCGATTGCAGAGACCGTGAAAGGTGCCGATCCACATGCCGCGCGTGTCGATCGGCATCATGGCCTGCAGACGGCTCATCATTTCGCGCGCGGCCTTGTTCGTGAAGGTCACGGCGAGAATGGTCATCGGCGAGGCGAGACCCTGCTGGATCAGCCACGCGATGCGCGTGATGAGCACGCGCGTCTTGCCGCTGCCCGCCCCGGCCAGAATGAGCGCCGGTTCGTTTGGCAGCGTGACGGCGGCGTGTTGTTCGGGGTTCAGATTCGCGAGCAGTTCGGGCATGGAATAGCGAGGAGTGAGGCGCGCGCGGGGCGGCGCAACGGGAAAGCCGGACGACATTATAAATCCCGCCCGCCTGCGCTGCCGTCCGTGGACCGGTGCGTCCATCCGGGTCGGAATCCGGGCCTGAACGGCGTGCCCGGGTGAATCGTCAAGGCGCGTCCGTCATGCCGCCCTTCGCGGCGTCCTTCGCGGCGCGCAACATGTGCGCAACGTGTTCGCAATACCCGCTCAACCGCGCCGCCGCCGCGTGCGCGCCATGCAAGCTCTCGACAGGACGGGGCGCGCGCGGCACTTCCCCTTATAATTGATCGTTTCCGCATCTCTTTTTCGGCAGATTCCACCCATGAGCGACAGCACGCTAGCGAAAAGCTTCGAGCCCCAGACCATCGAGGCCCAATGGGGCCCTGAGTGGGAGCGTCGAGGCTACGCGGCCGCAACCTTCGAGCCCGGCCGCAAGAACTTCTCGATCCAGTTGCCGCCGCCCAACGTCACCGGCACGCTGCACATGGGGCACGCGTTCAACCAGACGATCATGGACGGCCTCACGCGCTTTCACCGCATGCTCGGCGAAAACACGCTGTGGGTTCCCGGCACCGACCACGCGGGCATCGCCACGCAGATCGTGGTCGAGCGCCAGCTCGACGCGCAGAAAGTTTCGCGCCATGACCTCGGCCGCGAGAAGTTCGTCGAACGCGTGTGGGAATGGAAGCAGCAGTCGGGTTCGACCATCACCGGCCAGGTGCGCCGCCTCGGCGCGTCGATCGACTGGTCGCGCGAGTACTTCACGATGGACGACAAGATGTCGGCCGCCGTGCGCGACGTGTTCGTGCGCCTTTACGACCAGGGCCTGATCTACCGCGGCAAGCGCCTCGTGAACTGGGACCCGGTGCTGGGCACCGCCGTCTCCGACCTCGAAGTGGCGAGCGAAGAGGAAAACGGTCATCTGTGGCACATCCGCTATCCGCTCGCGGACGGCTCGGCCACGCTCACCGTCGCCACCACGCGTCCGGAAACCATGCTCGGCGACACGGCCGTGATGGTGCATCCGGAAGACGAGCGCTATGCGCACCTGATCGGCAAGATGGTCAAGCTGCCGCTGACCGACCGCGAAATCCCCGTGATCGCCGACGACTACGTCGACCGCGAATTCGGCACGGGCGTCGTGAAGGTCACGCCGGCGCACGACTTCAACGACTATCAGGTCGGCCAGCGTCACGGCCTGCCGATGATCGAGATCCTCACGCTCGAAGCGAAGATCAACGAGAACGCGCCGGAACAATACCGCGGCCTCGACCGTTTCGAGGCGCGCAAGCAGGTCGTCGCCGACCTCGAAGCGCTCGGCGCGCTCGAATCGGTGCAGCCGCACAAGCTGATGGTGCCGCGCGGCGACCGCACGGGCGTCGTGCTCGAACCGCTGCTCACCGACCAGTGGTTCGTGGCGATGACCAAGCCGGCGCCGGAAGGCACCTTCAATCCGGGCAAGTCGATCACCGAAACCGCGCTCGACGTGGTGCGCAACGGCCAGATCAAGTTCGTGCCGGAAAACTGGACCACCACGTACAACCAGTGGCTCGAAAACATCCAGGACTGGTGTATCTCGCGTCAGCTCTGGTGGGGCCATCAAATCCCGGCGTGGTACGGCGAAAACGGTGAAATCTTCGTCGCGAAGACCGAAGAAGACGCCCGCGCGCAGGCCGACGCCAAGGGTTACACCGGCGCGCTCAAGCGCGACGAAGACGTGCTCGACACGTGGTTCTCGTCGGCGCTGGTGCCGTTCTCGTCGCTCGGCTGGCCTGAAGAAACGCCCGAACTGAAGGCTTTCCTGCCCTCTTCGGTGCTGGTCACGGGCTTCGACATCATTTTCTTCTGGGTGGCGCGCATGGTCATGATGACCACGCACTTCACCGGTCAGGTGCCGTTCGAGACGGTCTACGTGCACGGTCTCGTGCGCGACGCCGAAGGCCAGAAGATGTCGAAGAGCAAGGGCAACACGCTCGACCCGATCGACATCGTCGACGGCATCGACCTGGAAACGCTGGTCGCCAAACGCACCACGGGCCTGATGAACCCGAAGCAGGCCGCCACCATCGAAAAGAAGACGCGCAAGGAATTCCCGGACGGCATCGCCGCCTACGGCACCGACGCGCTGCGCTTCACGATGGCATCCATGGCCACGCTCGGCCGCAACGTCAACTTCGACCTGGCGCGCTGCGAGGGCTACCGCAACTTCTGCAACAAGCTCTGGAACGCCACGCGTTTCGTGCTGATGAACTGCGAAGGGCACGACTGCGGCTTCTCGAAGCCGGGCGACTGCCAACCGGGCGATTGCGGCCCGGGCGGCTACACGGACTTCTCGCAGGCCGACCGCTGGATCGTCTCGCAGCTCCAGCGCACCGAAGCCGAAGTCGCGAAGGGTTTCGCCGACTATCGCTTCGACAATGTGGCCAATGCCATTTACAAGTTCGTTTGGGATGAATACTGTGACTGGTATCTGGAACTGGCGAAAGTGCAGATCCAGACCGGTACGCCCGAGCAGCAGCGCGCCACGCGCCGCACGCTGCTGCGCGTGCTGGAAACCGTGCTGCGCCTCGCGCATCCGGTGATTCCGTTCATTACCGAAGCGCTGTGGCAGAAGGTTGCGCCGCTGACCGACGCGTACCCGAAGGACGCGAAGGAAGGCGAGGCATCGATCATGATGCAGCGCTACCCGCTCGCGGATTCGAAGAAGGTCGACGAAGCCGCGGAGCAATGGGCCGCCGACCTGAAGGCCGTGATCGACGCCTGCCGTAACCTGCGCGGCGAGATGAGCCTCTCGCCCGCGGTCAAGGTGCCGCTGCTGGCCACCGGCAACGCCGAACGCCTCGCCACGTTTGCGCCTTACGCGCAGGCGCTCGCGAAGCTTTCGGAGGTCCAGATCATCGCCGACGAGGCCGCGCTCGACGCCGCTTCGGCGGGCGCGCCGGTTGCTATCGTAGGAACGGACAAGCTCGTGCTGAAGGTGGAAATCGACGTCGCCGCGGAACGCGAGCGGCTCTCGAAGGAAATCGCACGACTGTCCAATGAAGTGACGAAGTGCAACGCGAAGCTCGGTAATGAAAGTTTTGTCGCAAAAGCTCCGCCTGCCGTGGTTGAACAGGAGCAGAAACGACTGGCAGAATTCCAGGCCACGCTCGGCAAGCTGACCGCGCAACTCGCGCGCCTGCCTGCCTGATTCGGCTAAGGTGACGGATGGCGGCGCGCGGGCGGCGTCATCCCACCACGACCAGGACCATAGACATGCTAAAAGTAACGAAAGCGGTATTCCCGGTGGCGGGCCTCGGCACGCGCTTCCTTCCGGCAACGAAGGCCAGCCCGAAGGAAATGCTGCCGGTCGTCGACAAGCCGCTGATCCAGTACGCGGTCGAGGAAGCCGTCGCGGCGGGCATCACCGAAATGATCTTCGTGACCGGGCGCAGCAAGCGCGCGATCGAGGACCATTTCGACAAGTCGTATGAGATCGAAGCCGAACTCGAAGCGCGCGGCAAGGAAAAGCTGCTCGAACTGGTTCGCAACATCAAGCCGAACAACGTCGACTGCTTCTACGTGCGCCAGCCGGAAGCGCTCGGTCTCGGTCACGCCGTGCTGTGCGCGGAAAAGCTCGTGGGCGACAACCCGTTCGCCGTGATTCTCGCGGACGACCTGCTGTACGGCACGCCGCCCGTCATGCAGCAGATGGTCGAAGTGTTCGACCACTACCATAGCTCGGTGCTGGGCGTGGAAGAGATCCCGCCCTCGGAAACGCGCTCGTACGGCATCGTCGACGGCAAGGAGTGGGAAGATTCGATCGTCAAGCTGTCGGGCATCGTCGAAAAGCCGGCGCCCGAAGTCGCGCCGTCGAACCTCGGCGTCGTGGGCCGCTACGTGCTCAAGCCGCGCATTTTCGACCACCTCCGCTCGATCAAGCCGGGCGCGGGCGGCGAACTGCAACTGACCGACGCCATCCAGTCGCTGCTCGCCGACGAGCAGGTGCTGGCGTACAAGTATCACGGCACGCGTTTCGACTGTGGCAGCAAGCTCGGCTACCTGAAGGCGACCGTGGAATTCGCGCTGCGTCACCCCGAAGTGGGCGACGACTTCGCCGAATACCTGCGCACGCGCAACCCGGTGCTCGAAGGCTGATGGAAGGCTGATCCGCTTTCCGCCGGACAGAAAAAAGCCCGCAATCTCGCGATTGCGGGCTTTTTTTATGCGCGTGAGCGGCGGCGCGCGAGTTTATCGCCGGCGCATCAGGAACACGAACGTCTTGTCCTGCTGCGTGCTCTCCACGATCTCGTTGCCGGTCTGCTTCGCGAACGCGGCGAAATCGCGCTGCGAGCCGGGATCGGTCGCGAGCACCTTGAGAATCTGGCCGCTTTCCATGTCGGCGAGCGCCTTCTTGGCGCGCAGGATCGGCAGCGGGCAGTTCAGCCCGCGTGCATCCACTTCCTTGTGAACCTGAATCTGCATCGGGGTGCTTCCTTCTGTGGCGCGCCGCCGAGGCTGCTCGCGGCGCTGGTGCTCTGCTTGACGTGACGTCAGATAGCGGCGATTTTACCGCAGCAGCGCCCTGCTCCGCTCGCCCATGAACGCACGGCGGATGCACCCCGCGCGAGTCAGAGCGTCACCGCCTGCCCCGTATGCAGCGATTCGCGCAGCGCGCAGCCGATGCGCGTCGCCTCCAGCGCATCCTCCAGCGACGCGCCCTCGCCAGCATCGGCCGTGGCGCCGTTGAGTCGCGCGCGCACCGACGCCACGAACGCCTGCGCCTCGATCAGAAACGCTTCCTCGAAACGCTCGAAGAACGTCGGCGTGCATTCGCTGCGCACGCCGAGCGCGTCGTAGATCTCGACGCGGTTGCTGCGCGGCACACGACCGATCGCCAGCGCGCCCGCCGTGCCGATCACCTCGCTCGACGTGTCGTTGCCGTGCGCCATCGTGCGCGACGCGTAGAACATCGCGAGCTTGCCGCCTTCGAATTCGCAGATCGCGACGCCGTTGTCGACGTCGCCGAAATCGCGCAGGCCGTCGTGCAGCGCGATCGCGCCCGCCGCATAGACGCGCGTGGCGCGCGGCTTGCCGAGCAGCCAGCGCGCGACGTCGATATCGTGCACCGTGCAGTCGAGAAAGATGCCGCCCGAGGTGGGCGCGAAACGCACGAAAAAACCATCGGGATCATTGAGATCGCAGTTCTGCGAGCGCACGAGAAACGGTTTGCCGATCTTGCCCGCGCGCACTTTGTCGAAGGCATCGTGATAGCTCGGATCGAAACGGCGCATGAAGCCGATCATGACCTGCTGGCCCGCATGGCGGCGCGCCTCGTCGACCACGCGCTCGCATTCGGCGACGTCGAGCGAGAGCGGCTTTTCGCAGAATACGTGCTTGCCCGCGCGCAATGCGTCGACGATCTGCTGCGCATGCAGCGACGACGGCGTGACCAGCCAGACCGCGTCGATTTCGCTATCGGCGAGCAGTTGCGCGTAGTCGCCGTAGAGCCGCGTCGCGGGCAGCGTGTCGCGCGCCCATGCGAGGTCGTCGTCGAGCGGACTGCACGCCGCCGCCAGCACCGCGCCCGGCACGCGGTACGCGAGATTGAGCGCATGCCGCCGCCCGAGCCGCCCCAGTCCCACCACGCCCACGCGCAACGGCCGGGCACGTTCGTTTGCCTGCATAGTCCGCCTCCAGAATACTATTTCGTCATCCTAGCTATTTGGGCGACGCCGCGAACCAATCGCGACGCCCCTCACACTGCATCGATGCTTCGTGAACGCGTCAAGCGCCCACTTTCACCACGCGTCCTTCGCGCCACGACAGCGCCGCCGCTTCCGCGAGTTCCAGCGCCTTGAGGCCGTCGGCGACCGTCGTGCGCACCGGTTTGCCCTGCGTGACCGCTTCGTGGAAATGCGCCATTTCGCTCGCATACGCGGCGCGATAGCGCTCCAGGAAGAACGCCTCGGGCACATCCTGCGCCACCGAGGTCTTCGACCACGCCACCACTTCGGTCGGCTTCATGTTGCCGGCCTGCAGCATGCCCGCGCTGCCGAGCACCTCGAAGCGCTGGTCGTAGCCGTAGGCCGCGCGCCGCGCCGTATTGATCTGGCAAAGGCGGCCGCGCTTCGTGCGGATCGTCACGGCCGTCGCGTCGATATCGCCCGCTTCCGCGATGGCCGGATCGGAGAGGCAACTGCCCGTGGCGTGCACGGTGTCGGCTTCGTCGTCGAGAATCCAGCGGAAGATGTCGAAGTCGTGAATCAGCATGTCCTTGAAGATGCCACCCGAATGCTTGATGTACTCCACGGGCGGCGCGCCCGGATCGCGGCTCGTCACCACCAGCATTTCCGGCGTGCCGATTTCGCCCGCGTCGAGGCGCTGCTTGAGCGCGGCGAAAGTCGGATCGTAGCGGCGCTGAAAGCCGATCATCGCGACCACGCCCGCGCGCGCCACGGCGTCGGCGCATTCGCGCGCGCGGCCAATCGCGAGATCGACGGGCTTTTCGCAGAAGATATGCTTGCCCGCCGCCGCCGACCGCATGATCAGCTCCGAGTGCGTATCGGTCGACGAGCAGATCACCGTCGCGCCGATCGACGCATCGCCGAACGCTTCGTCGATCCCGGCCACCTGCGCGCCGTGCTGTGCCGCGAGCGCCTGCGCCGCCTCGCGGTTCACGTCGATCACGTACTTCAGGCGCACGCCGGGCTGGCGCGCGAGATTCGCCGCGTGAATGCGGCCGATGCGTCCCGCGCCGAAAACCGCTACGTCCAGCGCCTGGCCTGCTGCTCCACTAGTCATCGTATCCTCCGGTGTCGGTCGATTCTTCTACGTTGAGTTCGAGCCGGTACGCAAGCGCCACGAACAACGCCTGGCACAGACAAAACGTGCTGGTCAGCGAGCGGAACGCGAACGCGCTCCCCTCCTTCACATAGAGTTGCGCATCCGCGTGACGCGCGAGTGGCGACAGCTGGCTGTCGGTGATCACGAGCGTCTTCGCCTGATGCTGCTGCGCCACGCGCAGGCAGTACTGCGTTTCCTTGCCGTACGGCGCGAAGCTGATGGCGATCACCACGTCGCCCTTCTTCACGCTGCGAATCTGCTCGTGATACATGCCGCCGAGCCCCGAAACGAGGTGCACGCGTTTGCGCGTGTGCTGCAGCGCGTAGACGATATAGCTCGCCACCGCGAACGAACGGCGCACGCCGATCACGTAGAGGTTGTCGGCGTGTTCGAGCATGCGCACGGCGGCGTCGAACTGCGCGTCGTCGAGACCCGCTTCGAGTTCGTCCAGCCCGCTGCGGCACGCGCCGATAAACTCGCGCGCCACCGTGCCGCCGAGCGCCGGATCGGCCTTGCCGTCCTTCTCGTCGATCAGCTGGCGGATGCGCTGCTGATAGCTCGTGGGCGAGCCGCCCTGGCCCGCGTACGCCTGACGAAACACCGCCTGCAGATCGGAGAAACCCGAAAAGCCGAAGCGCTGCGCGAAGCGCACCACCGCCGAGGGATGCACGCCGCAGCTCGCGGCGATGTCGCTCGTGCGGTCCATCATCACGCTCGCGCGGTTCTGTTCGATGTAAGTCGCGACGTTCTTCAACTGTCGCGGCAGCGCTTCGTAGTCGTGTGCGATGCGCTGCATCAATTCGTCGACGCCCGCTACGGCGTCGCTTGTCTCGTCGGCCATGATCGTTTTTTCCCCTGGCTTGCCGCAGTGCCGCAAAACCCTTGCTGGGCGGGCGTTTGAGGGCAAGCCGACGGAGCCGATTATAGGCACGCGCGCTCATGAATGGAACAGATTTTCCATTTTTATTTGCAATGAAATTTCTGTTGCAACGGCTCGAACGATCGCCTAATCTTGTCCATGAGCAACGTGAAGCACGCATGCCGACGTGCACGGCGAACGCGCACCGCGCTCACCTCAAAAACGAACGACAGACCGAGAAAGGTGGAGACAATGACGCAACGCAAGGGCAAGACCATGCTCAGACGGTTGGCCGCGGCGCTCGCGCTGGCAGCGGGACTGGGCGGCTTGAGCGGATTGGGTGCGCAGACGGCGCAGGCCGCCGACGCGCACTTCGTGCTGATCAGCCACGCGCCGGATTCGGACTCGTGGTGGAACGTGATCAAGAACGCCATCAAGCAGGCCGACGAAGACTTCAACGTCGAGACCGACTACCGCAATCCGCCCAACGGCGACATCGCCGACATGGCGCGCCTGATCGAACAGGCGGCCGCGCGCAATTACGACGGCGTCATCACCACCATCGCCGACTTCGACGTGCTCAAAAGCTCCATCGGCAAGGTCACGGCCAAGAAGATTCCGCTCGTGACGATCAATTCCGGCACCGAGGAACAAAGCGCGCAACTGGGCGCGATCATGCACGTGGGCCAGCCCGAATACGTGGCGGGCCACGCCGCCGGCGAAAAGGCCAAGGCCGCAGGCGTGAAGTCGTTCCTGTGCGTGAACCACATCGCCACCAACACCGTGTCGTTCGACCGTTGCCGCGGCTTCGCGGAGGCCATCGGCGTCGACTACAAGACCTCGACGATCGACTCGGGCCAGGACCCGACGGAAATCCAGTCGAAGGTCAGCGCGTATCTGCGCAACCATCCGAACACGGGCGCGATCCTCACGCTCGGCCCGGTGCCGGCCGCCGCCACGCTCAAGGCGGTGCAGCAGATGGGCCTCGCGAACAAGATCTACTTCTGCACCTTCGACTTCTCGGACGACATCGCCAAGGCGATCCGCGCGGGCACGATCCAGTTCGCCATCGACCAGCAACCGTATCTGCAGGGCTACATTCCCGTGGCCGTGCTGGCGATCGTGAAGAAGGACCACACGACCGATCCGGCGAAGATCCGCCAGATCCTCGAAGCGAATCCGAAGTTCAAGCAGCGCCTCGAAACCTACGGACTGCAACCGTCCTATGGCCCGAAGAACATCCGCTCGGGTCCGGGTTTCATCACCAAAGAGAATCTGGACAAGGTGGTGAAGTACGCGGGTCAGTACCGCTGATCCGTCACGTCATTTCGTCAGCCACGCGCGGCGGCGGTTCGCTACACGCGACACCGACTCGCCTCTCGCCAGCCTCGCCGCGCGTCATTCACCGGGCCAGTCACGCCATCACGGCACATAGGTCCGGGACACAGGAGACATCATGGGTGTAGCCGGCAAACACTTTCCCTCGCATGCACCGGACGACGCGCAAGATCCGCGCGCGCCCCAGCCCGCTCAGGCGAGCGCCTCGCATGGCGATGAACGCGTGCGCCGCGAATCGTGGTTCGGCCATCTGCTCGGCCGCCCCGAATTCGCCGCGATTTCCGGCACCGTGCTCGTGTTCGCCGTGTTCGCGATCGGCGCGGGCGGCTCCGGCATGTTCGACCTCGACGGCGTGATGAACTGGTCGCAGGTCGCCGCTTACTTAGGCATCCTTTCCGTTGGCGCGTGCCTGCTGATGATCGCGGGCGAGTTCGATCTTTCAATCGGCTCGATGATCGGCTTCGCGGGCATGATGGTGGCGATTCCCACCATGTATTTCCACTGGCCCATCGCGCTGTCGATCGTCTTCGCGTTCGTGGGCTGCACCGCGCTCGGCGCGCTCAACGGCTACCTCGTGATGCGCACGCGGCTGCCCTCGTTCATCGTCACGCTCGCGTTCCTGTTCATCCTGCGCGGCCTCACGCTCGCGCTCTCGATCATGTTCGCCGATCGCACCATCGTCTCGGGCGTGGGCGACGTCGCGAAAGCCGACTACGTGACCAACCTGCTCTTTCACGGCACCGCGTTCAAAGGCCTGTTCGTGGCGCTCGCGCATATCGGCATCGGCAAGATGCTCGACAGCGGCCAGCCGCTCGTGCCCGGCGTGCCGAAGGTCATTCTCTGGTGGTTCGCGCTCGTGATCGTCGGCGCATTCGTGCTGGCCAAGACGCGTTACGGCAACTGGATTCTCGCCGTGGGCGGCGACTCGAACGCCGCGAAGAACGTGGGCGTGCCGGTCAAGCGCGTCAAGATTTCGCTCTTCATGCTGACCGCGTTCTGCTCGTGCCTGTTCGCGGTGCTGCAGGTGTGCGATATCGGCTCGGCCGCCGCCGACCGCGGTCTGCAAAAGGAGTTCGAAGCGATCATCGCCGCGGTCATCGGCGGCACGCTGCTCACGGGCGGATACGGCTCGGTGATCGGCGCGGCGTTCGGCGCGTTGATCTTCGGTGTGGTGCAGATCGGCATTACCTACACGAACATCGATTCGGACTGGTTCCGCGTGTTCCTCGGCATGATGCTGCTGATCGCCGTGCTCTTCAATCACTACGTGCGCCGCCGCGTCGCGCAATCGTAACGGGAGGCTCACCATGTCCGAATCACAAGACTTCGCACCAGCGGGCGCACAAAACGCGCAAAACGCGCAAACGGCGCAGGCCGCCGCGCCCGGCAGCGACACGATTCTCGCGCTCGAAAACGTCAGCAAGTACTTCGGCAAGGTCATCGCACTCAACGGCGTCACGTTGCGCCTGAAGCGCGGCGAAGTGCACTGCCTGCTCGGCGACAACGGCGCGGGCAAGTCCACGCTCATCAAGACGCTCGCCGGCGTGCACGCGCCCACCGACGGTCAATACTTTGTCGACGGCAAGCCCGTGCGCTTCGAGTCGCCGAAAGACGCGCTCGACCTCGGCATCGCCACCGTGTATCAGGATCTCGCGCTGGTGCCGCTGCTTTCCGTTGCGCGCAACTTCTTCATGGGCCGCGAGCCGCAGAAAAAGCTGTTCGGTTTCATCAACGTGATGGATCTCGATTCGAGCGCGCAGATCGCCCGGGACCGGCTCTCGGAAATGGGCATCCACGTGCGCGATCCGCATCAGGCCATCGGCACGATGTCGGGCGGCGAACGCCAGTGTCTCGCGATCGCGCGCGCCATTCACTTCGGCGCCCGCGTGCTGATTCTCGACGAACCGACCGCCGCACTCGGCGTGAAGCAGAGCTTCAACGTGCTCAAGCTGATTCACGCGGCGCGCGCGAAAGGCATCTCGGTGATCTTCATCACGCACAACGTGCATCACGCCTACCCCATCGGCGACTCGTTCACGCTGCTCAATCGCGGCCGCTCGCTCGGCACCTACACGAAAGACACGATCAGCAAGAACGAAGTACTCGACATGATGGCCGGCGGCGCCGAAATGCAGAAGATGATCGCCGAACTCGACGGCGCCACCATCTGAGCAGGCCCGCGTCCCGCACCGAACTCATCAGGAATGCTCATGGCTATCATCCCCACCAACCCGACCCGCACCACGCCGAGCCGTTTTGCGCCGGGCCGCAGCCGCGACATCGTGTGTCTGGGCCGGCTGGGCGTCGATCTCTACGCGCAGCAGGTCGGCGCGCGGCTCGAAGACGTGTCCACGTTCGCCAAGTATCTGGGCGGCTCGTCCGCGAACATCGCGTTCGGCTGCGCGCGCCTCGGCCTGCAGTCGGCGATGCTCACGCGCGTCGGCGACGACCACATGGGCCGCTTTCTCACCGAAACGCTCGCGAAGGAAGGCTGCGATACGAGCCACATTCGCGTCGATCCCGAACGTCTCACCGCGCTCGTGCTGCTGGGCATCAAGGACCGCGACACGTTCCCGCTGATCTTCTACCGCGAGAACTGCGCCGACATGGCCGTCGATCCCGCCGACTTCGACGAAGCGTTCATCGCCTCCGCGAAAGCGCTGCTGATCACCGGCACGCACTTCTCCACCGAACAGGTGAACCGCACGAGCCTCGCCGCGCTCGACTACGCGCGCCGCAACAACGTGCGCACGGTGCTCGACATCGATTATCGTCCGGTGCTCTGGGGTCTCACGGGCAAGGCCGACGGCGAGACGCGCTTCGTCGCCAGCGCGGGGGTGAGCGAGCATCTGCAGCGCATTCTGCCGAACTTCGATCTCGTGATCGGCACCGAGGAGGAGTTCCGTATCGCGGGCGGCAAGGAAGCGCTCGTCGATGCGCTCAAGCGCGTGCGCGAGGTCACGTCCGCGACGCTGCTGGTCAAGCGCGGGCCGCTCGGCTGCCAGATCGTCGAAGGCGCGGTGCCCGATTCGCTCGACGACGTGCCGATGCAGCGCGGCGTGGAAGTCGAGGTACTCAACGTGCTCGGCGCGGGCGACGCGTTCGCCTCGGGCTTTCTCTCGGGCTGGCTGCGCGACGCGCCGCTCGAAGACTGCGCGCGCGCCGCGAACGCGTGCGGCGCGCTGGTCGTCTCGCGCCACGGCTGCGCGCCCGCCATGCCCACGCCCGCCGAACTCGACTACTTCCTGAGCGAAGCGCAAGCCGACCCCGTGCGCATGCGCCGCCCCGACCGCGACGCCACGCTCGCGCGCCTGCATCGCGTCACGCCCGCGCGCAAGCGTCACGACGAAGTGCTCGGCTTCGCCTTCGATCATCGCAATCAGTTCTTCGATCTCGCGCAGCAAACGGGCGCGGACGAATCGCGCATTGCGCATCTGAAGAATCTCTATGTGGAAGCGGTCGCGCAAACCGAAAGCGCGCTCGGCCTGCAGGGCAAGATCGGCGTGCTGATCGACGACCGCTACGGTCAGGACGCGCTCAACGCCGCCACGGGCCGCGACTGGTGGATCGGCCGCCCGGTCGAGTTGCCGGGTTCCGTGCCGCTCGTGTTCGATCATGGCCGCTCGATCGGCACCACGCTCGCGAGCTGGCCCATCGGCCATACCGTGAAGTGCCTCGTGCAATTCCATCCCGACGAACCGATCGAGCAGCGTCTCGAACAGGAAGCGCAATTGCGCGCGCTCTACGACGCCGTGCAGGCGAGCGGCCACGAACTGCTGCTCGAAGTGATTCCGCCCAAACTCGACGGCAAGCCGAATCCGCCCGGCACGATCGCGCGCGCGCTCAAGCGGCTCTACAACATCGGCCTCTATCCCGAGTGGTGGAAGCTCGAACCGCTGGACGCGGCGCAATGGCGCGAGGTCGACGCGCTGATCGCCGAGCGCGATCCGCATTGCCGCGGCGTGGTGCTGCTCGGGCTCTCCGCGCCGATGGATCAATTGATGAGCGGCTTCAAGGCGGCGGCGGCCTCGCAGACCTGCCGCGGCTTCACGGTCGGCCGCACGATCTTCTACGAGCCGAGCTACGCGTGGCTCAAGGGCGATATCGACGACAAGACGGTGATCGCACGCGTGCGCACGGCGTTCGAAACGCTGATCGCCGCGTGGCGCGAGGCGCGTGCCGAAGCGCTGACCACGCAGACCGCGCAGACTCATCAAGCCGCGCGCGAGGAGAAAGCAGCATGAATCAACGCATCGCTCCGATCTCGCACGCGGCGCAGGAAAGCTCGACGAGCGTTGCGCAGCATCCGCCAGGCGCCACCGTGCGCCTGACCGCCGCGCAAGCCGTGGTGCGCTGGCTCGCGGCGCAACGGGTGGCCTGCGAGGACGGTTCGGGCCGCACCGAACCGCTGTTCGGCGGCGTGTTCGCGATCTTCGGCCACGGCAACGTCGCGGGCCTTGGCGAAGCGCTCTATCAATATCGCCACGAATTGCCGACGCTGCGCGCGCACAACGAGCAGGCGATGGCGCACAGCGCGATTGCCTATGCGAAAGCGCATTTCCGCCGCCGCATGATGGCCGTGACGACCTCGATCGGCCCCGGCGCGACGAACCTCGTCACCGCCGCGGCGCTCGCGCACGTGAACCGTCTGCCGCTGCTGCTGCTGCCCGGCGATATCTTCGTGTCGCGCGAACCCGATCCGGTGCTGCAACAGATCGAGGATCAGCAGGACGGCGGCCTCTCCGCGAACGACGCGCTGAAGCCGGTCTCGCGTTACTTCGATCGCATCGTGCATCCGGCGCAATTGCTGAGCGCGTTGCCGCGCGCGCTGCGCGTGCTGACCGACGCCGCGCAGTGCGGCCCCGTCACGCTCGCGCTGCCGCAGGACGTGCAGGCCACCGCGTGGGATTACCCGGCCAGCTTCTTCACGCCGCGTCTCGTGAACTTCCATGCGCCCGCGCCCATCGCGAGCGAAATCGACGTGGCGCTCGCGCAGTTAAGCCGCGCGCGCCAGCCGCTGATCGTCGCGGGCGGCGGCGTGCTTTATGCGCGCGCGTCGGAAGCGCTGCGAGCGTTCGCCGCCGCGCGCGGCATTCCCGTCGCCGAAACCCAGGCGTGCAAAGGCGCGCTCGCGTGGGACGACCCGCTCAACGCGGGCGCGATCGGCGTGACCGGCTCGCCCGCCGCCAATGCGCTCGCGCGCGACGCCGATTGCATCCTCGCCGTCGGCACACGCCTGCAGGACTTCACGACGGGCTCGAACACGCTGTTCGCGCACGCGAGCATCGTCAGTATCAACGCGAACGGTTTCGACACGCTCAAGCTCGACGCGATCGCCGTGCAAGCCGACGCGAAGCTCGCGATCGCCGCGCTCGACGCGCAACTGAATGCACATCTCGACGGCTGGCGCGCCGACGCCGCGTGGACCGCGCAAGCCACGCGTCTCGCCGATGCGTGGCGCGCGAGCGTGACAGCACTCACGCACGCGCAGCAGGAACCCGACACCCTGCCCTACGACGCCGATGTGATCGGCGCCGTGCAGCGCTCGTCCCCTCGCTCGGATACCGACGACATCGTCGTGTGTGCGGCGGGCACGCTGCCGGCCGAACTGCACAAGCTCTGGCGCGCGGGACGCCCCGGCGCGTATCACGTCGAATACGGCTATTCGTGCATGGGCTACGAGATCGCGGGCGGCCTCGGCGCGAAGCTCGCGCGACCCGAGCGCGAAGTGATCGTGATGGTCGGCGACGGCAGCTATCTGATGATGAACAGCGAAATCGCCACCTCGGTGATGCTGGGCGCGAAGCTCATCATCGTCGTGCTCGACAATCGCGGTTACGGCTGCATCAATCGTCTGCAACAGGCGTGTGGCGGCGCGCCCTTCAACAATCTGTTCGACGATTGCGCGCAAGGTCCGCTCGGCGCGCCGCAGATCGACTTCGCCGCGCATGCGCGCGCGCTCGGCGCAGAGGCCGAGCACGTCGCGAACGTGGCCGAACTGGACGCCGCGATGCAACGCGCGCGCGCGGCGACGCGCACGTATCTCGTGTGCATCGACACCGATCCGGCGCGCACCACCGAGGAAGGCGGCTGGTGGTGGGAAGTGGCGGTGCCGGAAGTGTCGCCGCGCGCGGCGGTGCGCGAGGCGCGCGAGCGCTACGTACAGCAGACCGCGGAACGTCACGCGCACGCCTCGCACGCGTCAGACGACGACGCCCCCACAAACGAAGCATGAAGCACCCGACGCTCCACAGATCGAGGAACGCACATGAGCGCATTTGAAGTACGCATCGGCATTAATCCGCTGTCGTGGATGAACGACGACCTGCCTTCGCTTGGCGGCGAGACGCCGCTTTCCACGGCGCTGACCGAAGGCCGCGAGATCGGCTACGAGGGTTTCGAACTCGGCAACAAGTTTCCGCGCGAGCCGCAGGCGCTCAAGACACTGCTCGCGCAATACGATTTGTCGCTGGTGTCCGGCTGGTACTCCGGCATGCTCGCGAAGCGCAGCGTGCCGGAGGAAATCGCCGCCGTGGATCGCCATCTCGATCTGCTCGCGCAGAACGGCGCGACGGTGATGGTCTATGGCGAGGTCGCCGACTCGATTCAGGGCGCGCCGCGACCGCTCTATCAGCGACCGCGTTTTTTCAGCGAGCAACAGTGGGACGCATACGCGGAGCGCGTGGACGCCTTCGCTCGACATACGCTTTCGCGCGGCGTGCGGCTTGCGTATCACCATCACATGGGCGCGTACGTGGAAACGCCCGCCGACGTCGACAAGCTGATGGCGCGCACGAGCGATGCCGTGGGCCTGCTGTTCGACGCGGGCCACATTACCTTCGCGGGCGGCGACCCGGTCGCGGAACTCGACAAGCATATCGCGCGCGTGTGCCACGTGCATTGCAAGGACGTGCGCCCCGCCGTCGTGAAGCTCGCGCGCAATCGCAACTGGAGTTTTCTCGATGCGGTGCTCGCGGGCGCGTTCTCGGTGCCGGGCGACGGCGCCGTGGATTTCGCGTCGATCATCGCGAAGCTCAAGCAGCATGGCTATCGCGGCTGGCTCGTCGTCGAGGCCGAACAGGACCCCGTGATCGCGCCGTCGTATGCGTATGCGCAGAAGGGTTATCGCACGCTGCGTTCGCTGGTCGATTCGGATACCGAAACACTTTCTCGAACGAAGGAGGCAGCATGAGCCTGCTCGTGAAGGCCGCGCGCGAAGGCCAGACGATCGCGCGCGTCACGCCCGCCAGCGCGGGCTGGCGCTATGTCGGGTTCGCCGCGTACCGGCTCGGCAAGGATGAACTCGTCTACGTGCACGAGATCGACCGCGAGAGCTGCATCGTCGTGCTCTCGGGCGCCGTGGATATCGAAGCCGATGGTCAGCGCTATTCGAGCCTCGGCTCGCGCGACAGCGTGTTCGAGGACGCCGCGCCGGTCGCGCTCTACGTGCCGCCGGGCGTGAAAGCCGTCGTGCGCGCGACGCGCGACGCCGAAGTGGGCGTCGCGAGCGCGCCCGCGAAAGGCACGCTGCCCGTGCGCCTGATAGAGTCCGCGCAGATGAAGCGTTCGACGCGCGGCAAGAGTGCGAATACGCGTTACGTCTGCGATATTCTTCCGCAGACCGAGCCTGCGGAATCGCTGCTCGTGGTGGAAGTGCGCACGCCGTCGGGGCATTCGTCGAGTTATCCGCCGCACAAGCACGACGCCGATCGCCTGCCGCAGGAAAGCGCGCTCGAAGAGACCTACTACCATCGCCTGAATCCGCCGCAAGGCTTCGCGTTCCAGCGCGTCTACACCGACGCGCGCGATCTCGACGAAACCCTCGCCGTGGAAGATCACGACGTCGTGATGGTGCCGCGCGGCTATCATCCGGTGGTCGTGCCGTACGGTTACGACTCGTACTATCTGAACGTGATGGCGGGCCCCAGGCGCGAATGGCACTTCCATAACGATCCCGCGCACGAATGGATCATCGAGCGCGACGCGAAATAGCTGCGACATAAACGCGTCACGATGCAAAACGCCGCGTAAAACGCGGCGTTTTCTTTTCCACTTACGCGATCGCTCGCGGACGATCCGTCACGCCAGATGGAACTTGCCGACCAGCCGCTTGAGCACCTTCGCCTGATCGTCGAGCGACTGCGCCGCGGCCGTCGCTTCTTCCACGAGCGCCGCGTTCTGCTGCGTGCCCGAATCCATCTGCGTGACCGCGCGGCTGATTTCTTCGATGCCCGCGCGCTGCTCGCTGGACGCCGCCGAAATCTCGCCGATGATGTCGTTCACGCGGCGCACCGCCTTCACGACTTCGTCCATCGTGTTGCCCGCGTCGGTGGCGAGCGTCGACCCGTTCGCCACGCGCTCGACCGAGGCGCTGATCAGCGTCTTGATCTCCTTGGCCGCCGCCGCGCTGCGCTGCGCGAGATTGCGCACCTCGCCCGCGACCACCGAGAAACCGCGCCCTTCCTCGCCCGCGCGCGCCGCTTCCACGGCCGCGTTCAGCGCGAGAATATTAGTTTGAAACGCGATGCCCTCGATCACGCCGATGATGTCCGCGATGCTCTTGGCGCTCTCGTTGATCTCGCCCATCGTCGCGACCACACGGCCCACCACGGCGCCGCCCTTCTCCGCGATCTGCGAGGCGTTGCCCGCGAGCGTGCTGGCCTGCTGCGCGTTCTCCGCGTTCAGGCGCACGGTCGAGGTCAGTTGCTCCATGCTGCTGGCCGTGCGTTCGAGCGCGACGGCCTGTTCCTCGGTGCGCTGCGAGAGATCGAGATTGCCGGTCGAGATCTGGCCGGACGCGGCGGCGATGGCCTCCGCGCTCGCGGCGATTTCCGCGACCGTCGTCGAGAGACCTTGCTGCATGTCGCGCAGCGCGCCGAGCATGCTGTGCGCGTCGCGCTCGCGCACGACGACCGGTTGCGCGAGATCGCCGGAAGCGATGCGCGCGGCGATGGCTTTCGCATGCGCGGGCTCGCCGCCGAGCGCGCGCGACAGCCGCCGCACGACCCATTCGCTGACGAAGAACGCCACGACGAACAGCGCGATCGTGGCCGCCGCCATCATCACGAACGACGACTTGAAGATGAACGCCGACGCCGCGATGGTCGCCTTGGCCGCCGCGCCGCGTTGCTCGACGAGTTGATCGACGAGCTTTTCGAGCTTTTCGGTTTCGACCAGCAGCGAGACGTCCTGGGTGCCGACCTGCCAGCTCATCTGCGACAGATCGAGCGGCTGCGCCTTCACGAGCGTGACGAAGTCGCGCAGATGGCCGCTCCAGGTCTGCATGGCATCGGAGAACTGTTTCTGCGAGGCGAGCGCGTCGGCGCGCGCGTGGCCGCTGCCGGCGTGGGCGGAGAGATCGTCGAGCACCTTCATTTCGTCGACGATCGCGGACAGATCCTTTTCGATGCCGTCGCCGAGTTCGTCGCGTTCCTTCGCCGTGGTCGCCGTGAGCAGCATCTTCTGCGCGCGGCTCGCGCGCAGCACGTGACCGCGCGCTTCCTCGGCGGCGCGGCTCGCGACGTGCCCCTGTTCGTAGATCGATTCCGTGGAATCGTTGAGGCGGCTGATCTGCGTGAGCGAGAACGCCCCAATCGCGAGCGTTCCCACCAGCACCACGGCGAACGCGAGACGCAGCGTCGCTTTCACCGAGAGGTGCGAGGCGGTGTCCGCCGCCGCGCGCTTCCTGCTCTTGCCCTTGCCTTTACTGCCACCGCGCCCCGTTGCGCCGTTTGCGCCTGGCGCCCCCAATTCGTCCGGCACGAACCCCGCATGGCGGCTCGCTTCAGTCATTGCTCGCATCGTTATCGGTCTCCAGCTTGTTGTACGACGTGCGCCGCGCCGGCTGCGTCCAGGCTCTCCGATATCCGCCCAAACCCGCCGACGCCTCTCGCTGAGCGCTCGTGGCGACTCATGCATGGCGCAACGCCTCAACTCCGGTCAACGGCACGGCGCCGCGCGATCTTTAGCGTGTCGCACTGGCGTCGTCGTCCGCGTACCGGCCCCGTAATGTCGCGGAAATGTTCGCGCATCTTCGCGGGTTATAACCGGCCAAAATCCGCCGCCAAAATTGCCGCGACAAATTTCCCGTTTGCGCGAGACGCCTGCGGCAAGGCGTCGCGGCGGAATCGCGGCGATCGGTGTCCGAATCGCGACAAAACTTGTCCGTACGATTCTTCCAAGACACATTACACTGCGCTTCATAACTCCTATATACGACCCTTTCATGCCGTTGCCGCATTGATTGCCTCGCGCATTCAGCCGGCGTCCGCTTGATGCTCTCCTGCCAAAGACATATGGAAACCAGCCTCGACAAGCGCGCCCTGTCCGGCGCCGCCGCTGCGTCCGCAGCGTCCACCGCCACACCTTCCGCCGCGCCGGCCGTGCAGCGCACGGTCTACAGCGTGCTCGGTGCGATCAGTTTTTCGCACCTGCTCAACGACATGATCCAGTCGCTGATCCTGGCCATCTATCCGATGCTCAAGGACAACTTCGCGCTGTCGTTCACGCAGATCGGCCTGATCACGCTCACGTACCAGATCACGGCGTCGATGTTGCAGCCGCTCGTCGGCGTCTATACGGACAAGCGCCCGATGCCGTATTCGCTGCCCGTCGGCATGGGCTTCACGCTCTGCGGCCTGCTGCTGATGTCGGTCGCGCCGAGCTTCGGCGTGCTGCTGGTCGCCGCCGCGCTGGTTGGCTGCGGCTCGTCGGTGTTCCATCCGGAGTCGTCGCGGGTTGCGCGCATGGCCTCGGGCGGCCGCCACGGCCTCGCGCAGTCGCTGTTCCAGGTCGGCGGCAACGCGGGCTCGTCGCTCGGACCGCTGCTGGCCGCCGCGATCATCATTCCGCATGGTCAGCGCAGCATCGCGTGGTTCTCGGTGGCCGCGCTGGTGGCGATGTTCGTGCTCACGCAGATCGGCCGCTGGTACAAGGCGCATCCGAATCTCAAGAAGAAGCGCGCCGAAGCGCCTGCCGTCGCGCTCTCGCGTGGACGCGTGGCGATGGCCATCAGCATCCTCGTGCTGCTGGTGTTCTCGAAGTACTTCTACCTCGCGAGCATCAACAGCTACTTCACGTTCTATCTGATCGACCGCTTCCATCTGCCCGTGCAGGCCGCGCAGGTGCACCTGTTCGTGTTCCTCGCCGCCGTGGCCGCGGGCACGATCATCGGCGGCCCGGTCGGCGACCGCATCGGCCGCAAGTACGTGATCTGGGGTTCGATCCTGGGCGTCGCGCCGTTCACGCTGCTGCTGCCCTACGCGAACCTGTTCTGGACCAGCGTGCTCACGGTGATCATCGGCATCGTGCTGGCCTCGGCGTTCTCGGCGATCCTCGTCTACGCGCAGGAACTGATTCCGGGCAAGGTGGGCATGGTCGCGGGCCTGTTCTTCGGCTTCGCGTTCGGTCTCGGCGGCATCGGCGCGGCCGTGCTCGGCCAGCTCGCGGATGCCACCAGCATCACGTTCGTCTACAAGGTCTGCTCGTTCCTGCCGCTGATCGGCATTCTCACGGTGTTCCTGCCCGACGTCGAAGGGAAAAAGAAACGCGCGAAGGCCGCTGCTTAAACCGCGCTGCGCGCGTCGCACCGAAAACGGCCGGCTGCCTGCGAAGGCGCCGGCCGTTTTTTCGTCGACGATCCGCGCCGCTTGCATTGGCCGCGACTTCGAACCATGCTGGAAGCCTCTGCCTTCGAGACGTTCGCGCGAGGTCCGCCATGCAGCTTTCCACGGTTGAAATCGTCAAGCCCGAAGCGACCAACTTCATCCTCGGGCAATCGCACTTCATCAAAACGGTCGAGGACCTGCACGAAGCGCTGTACGGCGCGGCGCCGGGCATCGCGTTTGGGCTGGCCTTCTGCGAGGCATCGGGCAAGCGCCTCGTGCGCCGCTCGGGCACGCACGAAGCGCTCGTCGACATGGCGACCGATAACGCCCTGCGCATCGCGGCGGGCCACAGCTTCATCGTGTTTCTCGGCGACGGCTTCTTTCCCGTCAACGTGCTCAACGCGGTCAAAGCCGTTCCCGAGGTGTGCCGCATCTTCTGCGCGACGGCCAATCCGACCGACGTGCTGATCGCGGAAACCGATCGCGGACGCGGCATCGTCGGCGTGGTGGATGGCGCGCCGCCGCTCGGCGTCGAGACCGACGACGACGTGCGCTGGCGCAAGGATCTGCTGCGCGCGATTGGGTACAAGGCGTGAGCGCCGGGTCCGTCACACATTCGCCGATGACATCGACACCGCTCACGTCCGCCACGCTGCGCGCCGCGCTCGACGCGCAAACGCGCCACGCGCTGCAATGCGGCGCGCTGCAACCCATCGACACGGTCCTCACGCATCTCGACGACGGCGGCGTGCGTTTCGCCGTGCGCCAGGTGTCGAGCCTCGCGCGCAAGGAGATGGCGCGGCGCACCGAGGCCATTGAAAGCAGCGCAACGCGCCGCAACCCATTTCTGCCCTGCAACGACGATCTGTGCGTCGGCACGCTCTCGCCGACGCATCTCGCGCTGCTCAACAAGTACAACGTGATCGACGATCATCTGCTGATCGTCACGCGGCGTTTCGTGCCGCAGGAAGCGCTGCTCGATCTAGACGATTTCGCGGCGCTGCTCGTCGCCTTGCGCGGGTTCGACGCGCTCGGTTTCTACAACGGCGGCGCGGCGGCGGGCGCGAGTCAGCCGCACAAACATCTGCAGGCGGTGCCGTTGCCGCTCGATGATGTGACCGAAACCGCGCTGCCGATGGAAGTTTTATGGCAATCGGCGCTAGTCAAAAGCGGCATCGCGCGCGTGCCGGGCTTGCCGTTCGCGCACGCACTCGCCGCGCTCGATCTGCTGCAAGGCAGCGCCGACGAGGCCGCGCGGCATGCGTGGCGCACCTATCGCGCGCTGCTCGATGCGGTGGGAATCGGCGCGATCGACGTGGAAGGACTCGCGCATCAACGTGCGCCCTACAACCTGCTCGTCACGCGGCGCGGGATGCTGGTGGTGCCGCGCACGCAGGAATGCGTGGACGGCATGTCGATCAATGCGCTCGGTTTCGCGGGTTCGCTATTCGTGCGCGACGCGCAGCAGCGCGCCGCGCTCGCGCACATCGGACCGATGACGGCGCTCGCGCGCGTCGCTCAACCTCGTTGAGCACGCAACGATCTCAACCGACGCCGAGCCATTCGCGCACGATGTCCTCGCGCTGCGCGAGTTCCGCCGGCGCGCCCTCGAATACGATGCGGCCATGCCCCATCACCGCGACGCGATCGGCGAGCGTCGGCGCGAGCGCGAGCCGCTGCTCGATCAGCAGCACCGCGACGCCGCGCTCGCGCAACGCGCGCAGCGCATCGCCGACGCGCGCGGTCATCTGCGCGGACAATCCTTCGGCCGGTTCATCGACGATCAACAGATCGGGATCGCCCATCAGCGCGCGGGCCAGCGCGAGCATCTGCTGCTCGCCGCCCGAGAGCACGCCCGCGCGCGCCGCGCGCCGCTCGTGCAGGATCGGGAACAGCGCGCGCGCTTCGTCGAGCGTGAAGCGCGGCGTGCGGCGGCCGCGCTTCACGACACCGAGCCGCAGGTTCTCGTCGACGCTGAGCGTGGGGAAAACGTCGCGCTGCTCCGCCACGTAGCCCAGGCCGAGGCGCGCGATCTCGAAGGTCCGCAGCGGCGCGAGATCGACGCCAGCAAAGCGGCGCACGCCATCGGCGGCGACCATCGACATCAGCGCCTTTGCAAAGGTCGAGCGCCCCGAGCCATTGCGGCCCGCCAGCGCCACGATTTCGCCCGCGTGGATGCGCAGATCGACGCCATGCAGCACCTGGCTCGCGCCGTACCACGCGCGCAGGCCCGCGACGTCGAGCAGTAACGATCTCGTCGTGCTCATGACGATGCCGCGCCGAAGTCGGCGCCCAGATAGGCCTCGCGCACGGCGGCATCGGCGCGAATCGCCTGCGGCGTGCCGGTGGCGATCACGCGGCCTTGCACCAGCACCGAGACGCGATCGGCGAGACCGAACACGGCGTCCATGTCGTGCTCGACCAGCAGCAGCGTCTTGCCCGCCGTGGTCGCGCGGATCAGCGCCAGCGCGCGCGCGGCTTCGGCGCGGTTCATGCCTGCCGTGGGCTCGTCAAGCAGCAGCGTCTGCCCGCCGCCCGCGAGCGCGAGGCCGAGGTCGAGCGCGCGTTGTTCGGCGTAGCTCAGCGTCGCCGCTTCGCGTTCGGCGGCATGCGCGAGGCCGATGGCGTCGAGCACGTCTGCGGCGCGCGCGTCGGCCTGTGCGGAGCCGAACCAGCGCGCCGCGAAGCCCGCGCCGCCGCGCAACGAGGCGAGCACGGCGCAGCGCAGGTTCTCGCGCACCGAGAGACGCGCGAACACGCTGGTGGTCTGGAAGCTGCGCGCGAGGCCACGGCGCGCGAGCGCGGGCGGGCCGAGCCGCGTGACGTCGCGGCCGTGCAGTTCGATGCGGCCCGCGCTCGCGCGCTGCTCGCCTGCGATCAGGCTGAAAAGCGTGGATTTGCCCGCGCCGTTCGGGCCGATCAGCGCGTGACGTTCGCCCGCGCGCACGTCGAGATCGACGCCGCGCAGCACGGGCGTCGCGCCAAAACGCTTTTCGATACCGCTCAGCCGCAGTGCGATCGTCATGGCTGCGCCTCCGGGTGAGCGACGTTCGCGCCGAAGCGCGCGCGTCGCAGCGCAGAGGCGCGGCGTGCGGCCAGCCAGGCGATTGCACTGAACACGCCGATCGCCGCGCCGAGCGACCACTGCGCATGCGTGGACAGCGCGGCGAAGGCGTTGGCCGACGCATCGTCGTCGCCGAAACGGATGGCGTAGGCCCACTGCACCGCGAGCACGAACGCGAGCGAGCCGCTGATCGCTGCGAGCAGCGCCAGGCACCACGGCGCGACGCAGGCCCGCCAGCCGGTGCGCGCGAGCGTCGCGCGTTCGCGCGCGGCGAGGCCCGCGAGACCCTCGGGCGCCATCAGCACGACGACGATGAAAAACACGCCCACGTAGAGCATCCACGCGCGCGAGAGGCTCGCCACGCCCACGCTGAACGCCACCCACACGAGCGCGCCGAGCACCGGGCCGAAGAACGCGCCCGCCCCGCCCGTCACCGTCGCGATCAGCACGGCCGCCGAACGCATCATGCCGACGCTCTCGGCCGCGGCGAGTTCGACGTTGATGAGCGCGAGCGTGCCCGCAACGCCCGCGAACGCCGAGCCCAGCACGATCATCGCGGCCCGCACGCGCGCGGGCGACGCGCCCAGCGACGCGGCGCGCCGCGGGTTGTCGCGCACGGCGTTGGCGAGGCGCACGAACGGCGCGCGCGACAGCACGCGCATCGCCACGCACGCCGCGAAACACCACGCCGCGATCAGCCAGTACGCCTGACGATCAGGGCCGAAGCTCCAGCCCGCGAGCGCCGGGCCGCTCGCGCGATCGATCGGCACGCCGGCCTCGCCGCCGAACCAGCCGGGCAGCGCCCACGCCGCGGCGGCGACCAGTTCGCCGAGGCCGAGCGTGATCATCGCGAACGCGGTGCCCGCGCGGCGCGCGGCGACGCAGGCCGTCAACGCGCCGACTGCCGCGCCCGCCACGCCGCCGATCACGGGCAGCAGCGGCAACGCCATCGCGTAGCGGTTGAAGCAATGCGCGGCCGCCAGTGCGCCGAGCCCGGCCGGCACGGCGTGGCCGAACGAGAGCAAGCCGGTCTCGCCGAGCAGCAGGTTGTACGAGAGCGCGAACACGATCATCGCGGCGGCTTGCGCGAGGCAGGCCAGCAGCCAGCCTTGCGGCGCGCCCGACGGCGAAAGCCACGCCGAAACGAGCGGCGGCGCGACCAGCAGCACCGCGAGCGCGAGCCACATCAGCGCCGAAACACGCGTGTGCGGCGTGCGAGCGAAGGGGCGATCGGCGTGAGGTTTGGCGCGCATGGCGTCACGCATCCTCGCCGCGCCGGCCGAACAGCCCTTGCGGACGCACGGCGAGCATCGCGACGAGCAACAGATACGGCAGCAGCGGCGCGGCCTGCGCGAGCGTGAGCGCGCTCCACGCGGGCGCGAGCGTCACGCCCGCGCGCGCGGCGAGCGCACCGAACGACACGTCGCTCGCCACCGCGAAGGTCTGCAGGAAACCGACTGCGAGCGACGCCACGAACGCGCCGCCGAGCGAGCCGAGCCCGCCCGTCACCACCACCACGAACACGATCGAGCCGACCGATTCGGCCATCGCGGGCTCGACGACGAACAGCGGCGCGGCCACCACGCCCGCCAACGCCGCGAGCGCGGTGCCGAGCGCGAAGACCAGCGTGCGCACGCGCGGCACGTCGTGGCCGAGCGCTTCGACGGCGGCCGCGTGCGTGAGCGCGGCGCGCACGACGAGGCCCGTCTGCGACACGCGCAGCGCGACGAAAATCAGCAGCAGCATGGCCGCCGACATCAGCATCGCGAACCCGCGATAGCGCGAGAACGCCGCGCCGCCGAAAGTGAACAGCGGACCGTCGAGCCACGCGGGCACGGTCGCCGCGAGCGGTTGCAAACCCCAGACGAGCTTGACGATTTCGCCGATCGCCCAGGCCGCGCCGAACGTCAGCAGCAGCGCATTCAGCGGACCGCCGGGCCGCGCGCGGCGCAGCAGCGCGACTTCGAACAGCGCGCCCACGAGTCCGGCCGCGAGCGGCGCGAGCACGAGCGCCCAGCCGAAGCCGCACCAGCCCGCGAGCGTCACGCCCAGATACGCGCCGAGCATGTAGAA
Organism: Paraburkholderia sp. SIMBA_027; assembly: GCF_046535315.1. NCBI lineage: Bacteria > Pseudomonadati > Pseudomonadota > Betaproteobacteria > Burkholderiales > Burkholderiaceae > Paraburkholderia > Paraburkholderia sp. SIMBA_027. The sequence goes on along the minus strand of NZ_JAWRWY010000028.1, from coordinate 22,710 downwards.
GCTCGCGTGCGCGAAGTTGAGCACGCCGAGCATGCTGAAGATCAGCGTGAGCCCGGCGGAGAGCAGGAACAGCAGCAGGCCGTAGCTCGCGCCGTTGAGCGTATCGATGAGAAAGGCCTGCACGACAGCGTGTCGATGTGCGCGGCGGCTAGCTTCGTGCGCTGGTGTCGGCGTCATCCTCGACGACGAGCGGCGCGAGCGCCGCGCGCAACGCGTCAGGCAGCGCTTTCACGGGACGGCGCGTCTCGCGATCGACATAGACGTGCACGAAATGGCCCTGCGCGGCGGGCGTGGCGTCGCCCTCGCGAAACAGGCCGACCTCGTAACGCACGCTCGACGAACCGAGCCGCGCCACGCGCAGCCCCGCCTCCACGCGATCGGGAAAGACGAGCGGCGCGAAGTAATTGCACTGCGTCTCGACCACGAGGCCGATCGTCTCGCCGTGCTCAATGTCGAGCGCCTGCGCGCGGATCAGATACTCGTTCACCACGGTATCGAAATAGCTGTAGTAGACGACGTTGTTGACGTGTCCGTAGACGTCGTTGTCCATCCAGCGCGTGGTGATGGTGAGGAAGTGGCGATAGCCGGAACGGTCACGGGCGAGCGGTCGGTTCATCGGATCGGGAGCATGAGGTTGAGAAAGCCTGCGCGGGCACAGGCGGCATGACGGCGCGCCGGACTCACTGCCCCGGCCGCTCGACGAACTCGAACGGCAGGCCGCGACGGCGCATCCATTCGCCGAGCGCCTGACCGGTGCCCGCGCGCCAGGGCCGCAGCTTCGCGGGCTCGACCAGACGGTATTCGAGCAGTTCCGGCGACAGCGCGATCGTGCCCGTCGCCTTCACGTGATACGCGATGATCAGTTCGTTCTTGCGGATGAATTCGTAGACGCCGATCAGCTCGACGCTCTGGGCGTGCAGCGAGGTTTCTTCGAGCACTTCGCGCGCGATGCCCTCTTCGGGCGTCTCGCCGTTTTCGAGGAAACCGGTGATCAGCGCGAACATGCCCTCCTGCCAGGCCGCGTTGCGCGCCAGCAGAATGCGCCCTTCATATTCGACGATGGCCGCCACGACGGGCAGCGGATTGTCCCAATGCGTGTAGCCGCAGACAGGGGCCGGACAGGCGCGGCGCACGCGGCCGCCTTCGTGCGCCGCGTCGGCGCGCTCGATGAGACGCGAGGCGCAGCGCGGGCAAAACTGGTATTCGCTCATGGCTCGATGGATTCGCAGGGCACAGACGCAGGAAGCAGGCGCGGGACACAACCGCGCCGCCGCGAGCCGCCCGGTGGGCGCGCGCAGGCGGCGCGAAGCAGCCATTTTAGTGCGCTATCGGCGTTGGCGTGCGAGCGGGCTTCGACGGGCGTGGACGTGACGGCGCGCAGCGGCGCAACATTCCACGAAACACGTTCACCAAATGGCGGGAGATGCGGGAGGCGCCTGGCGATCCTGACGAAACCGGCGGTGCCGCTCGACCCGTTTCAGGCGCGCGAACGCAGCGCGCGCCAAACGAGCCCCAGCGCGCCGAGCACGAGCGCGGCGGCGGCGAGCGCGAGCGAACTCGTGAACGAGCCGCTCGACGCCGCCAGCGGCGCGGCCACCAGCGGCCCGGCGATCTGGCCGATGCCGTAAGCGCCCGTCGCGTAGCCCATCAGCGCGGCCGCGTGTTCGCCGCGCAGCAGGCGCGCTTCGCGCATCGCGAACAGCGTAATCGCCGTGAACGGCAAGCCGATCAGCACGCTGCCGAAAGCGAAGCCTGCGGCGTTCGGCCAGACGATGCCGAGCGCGATCCCGAGCGCCTGCAATACGTACGAGACGGCCAGCATCAGGCGGTTGTCCCAGTGCAGCGGCAGACGCGCCGCCGAGAGCGCGCCCACGATCAACGCGACGCCGAACATCGGCCAGAACAGGTCGGGCCACATCGAGCCCGGCAGAGCGTGGCGCGCGATCACCGGCAAGAAAGTCGCCGTGATGATGTAGCCGAAGCCCGGCACGCCGTAGAGCAGGACGAGCCAGAAGGCGTCGGCGCGGTTCGACGTGCTGCCACTGCCGGAAGACGTTGCGGCTTGCGCCGAAGCGGCGGACGCAGTCGATGCAGGCGATCCAGACGCTGCCGCTGACGTCGCCGCCTCGCCCGCCTCGCGCGTTTCATCGCCGAAAACGGGCCACACGCAGACCGCGATCAGCACGCACACCAGCCCGAACCCGAGCCAGCCGACGCGCGCATCGATGCCGCCGAGCGCGCCCGCCGCGCTCACGGCCAGCCCCGTCAGCGCGATGCCGACGCCCGGTCCCGTGAAGATCACGCCGCCCCACTCGTGCGCGCCCAGTTGCGCGAGCCGGCGCAGTCCCCATTGCGACGCGAACACGAAGGTCGCCGCACTCACCGCGCCGCCCAGGAAGCGCACGATGGCCCAGATCCAGAACGCGTGCGTGAGGCCCATGACGAGCGTGAGCAGCGCCGTCGCCGCCAGCCCGGCGCGCACGACGCGCGCGGGCGCGAAACGCAGCGCCGCGCAGCCGACCGCGCCGACGAAGTAGCCCGCGTAGTTCAGCGACGCGAGCCAGCCGCCGTGTTGCAGATCGAGTCCGCCGCCGTGCAGCATCAGCGGCAGGAGCGGCGTGAACGCGAAACGTCCGATGCCGAGCGCTGCGGCGAGCGTCGCCATGCACGCGAGCGCGGCGCGTCGGGCGGCATGCGGGCGGCGGGCGGTCTGGGAGCCGGAACGGCGGGCGGCAAGGTCGGTCATGATCGGCGAAACAGGGCGGAGAAAAGTCGAGAAAACGGGGCGGCATGGGCGACGCGAGGCGGCATCGCGCAACGAGGTTTCCCAGCATGGTAGTCGCTGAAAACCTTCCTTAAAAATGAATTATGATGAACGAATCATTCCCGTTTAGAGAACTATCATGGATCTCGCCGAGCTCGCGATCTTCCGGGCCGTCGTCCGCGAAAACGGCGTGACGCGCGCCGCCGCCAAGCTCAACCGCGTGCAGTCGAACGTGACCACGCGCATCAAGCAGCTCGAGGAGGAGCTTGGCACGCCGCTGTTCACGCGCAACGGCCGCCGCCTCGTGCTCACGCCCGCCGGCGAAACGCTGCTGCCCTACGCCGAACGGATGCTCGCGCTCGCCGATGAAGCGCGTCACGCGCTCAAGGCGGCGCGGCCGGCGGGGCGGCTGCGGCTCGGCACCATGGAAAGCGCTGCCGCGAGCCGTCTGCCCGGCGTGCTCGCGCGCTATCACCAGGCATGGCCCGACGTCACGCTCGAACTGGAAACGGCCACGACTGGCTGTCTGATGGAGCGGCTGCGCGAATTCGAGATCGACGCCGCGCTGGTCGCGACGCCGTTCGCGGGTCCGCCCGCCGCCGACGTCTTCGAGCACGTAAGCGTTTATCGCGAGGAACTGGTGATGATCACGCCGCGCGGGCATCGGCCGATCCGCCAGCCGGGCGACGTCGCGCTCTCGACGCTGGTCGCGTTCGAGCGCGGCTGCGCGTATCGCAACTACGTGGAGGCGTGGTATCTGGAGCACGGCATCCGGCCCACGCGCGTGCTGGAGCTCGGCTCGTATCACGCGATCGTCGCGTGCGTGGCGGCAGGTGCGGGCGTGGCCGTCGCGCCGCGCTCGGTGCTCGATCTGCAGCGCAATGCCGACGACATCGCCGTGCATTCGCTCGGCACGCTCGGCCAGATCGACACGCTGCTTGTCTGGCGGCGCGGGCATCTGTCGCCGGCGCTCGATGCGCTGAAGTCGGCGTTGCTTGCGCATGCGCGCGGTGAAACGCACACGCCCGCCGAAGCCGCCGCGGCGGCTGTGGCCTGAAGCACGCGCGCTCGTCGGCACAAAAACAAAAAGGGCTGCCCTTGCGGACAGCCCTTTTTTCATCGGCGAATCTGCGCGATTACAGCTTCGCTTCGACCCAGCCCTTCACGCCCGCGAGCGCTGCCGGCAGGTTCGCCGGCTCGGTGCCGCCCGCCTGCGCCATGTCCGGACGGCCGCCGCCCTTGCCGCCCACCTGCTGGGCGACGAAGTTCACGAGTTCGCCGGCCTTGACCTTCTTGCTGGCCTCGGCGGTCACGCCCGCGATCAGGCTGACCTTGCCGCCTTCGACGGCCGCCAGCACGATGGCCGCGCTCTTGAGCTTGTCCTTGAGCTTGTCCACCGTTTCGCGCAGCGTCTTCGAGTCCGCGCCTTCGAGCGTGGCGGCGAGCACGTGCACGCCGTTCACGTCGATCGCCTGGCCCGCGAGTTCGTCGCCCTGGCTCGACGCCAGCTTCGACTTGAGCGCGCCCAGTTCCTTTTCGAGCGACTTCACCTGATCCTGCACCTGCACGATGCGCTGCGTGAGTTCGGCCGGTTGCGCCTTGAGCACCGCCGCCGCCGCGTTGATGCGCGCGTCGAGGTCCTGCACGAAGCGCACGGCGTTGTCGCCGGTGATCGCTTCCACGCGGCGGATGCCCGCCGCAACGCCGCCTTCCACCACGATCTTGAACAGGCCGATGTCGCCGCTGCGCGTCACGTGCGTGCCGCCGCAGAGTTCGCGCGAGAAGCCGAGGTCGAGCACGCGCACTTCGTCGCCGTACTTTTCGCCGAACAGCGCCATCGCGCCGCCCTTGACCGCTTCGTCGTAGGACATCACGCGCACGATGCCGGGCGCGTTCGCGAGCACTTCCGCGTTGACGATCTGCTCGACGCGACGGATTTCGTCGTCGGTCATCGGTGCGTTGTGGGCGAAGTCGAAGCGCGTTTTATCGGCGTCGACGAGCGAGCCCTTCTGTTGCACGTGCGCGCCCAGCACTTCGCGCAGCGCCTTGTGCATCAAGTGCGTGGCCGAGTGGTTGCGGGCCGTGCGGGCGCGACGCACGGCGTCGATTTCCGCCTTCACGACGTCGCCGACCTTCAGCGTGCCCTGCTCCAGCGTGCCGTGGTGGCCCGAGACGTCGGCCTGCACCTTGAGCGTGTCGGCGACGGCGAAGCGGATGCTCGCGTTCGAGATCACGCCCTGGTCGCCGACCTGGCCGCCCGATTCCGCGTAGAACGGCGTGTGGTCGAGCACGACCACGGCGTCCTGACCGGTCTTCACTTCGTTGACCGACGAGCCGTCGACATACAGCGCGACGACCTTGGCGTCGTCGAACGCGATCTCTTCGTAACCGTGGAACGTGGTCTTGGCGCCCGAGTATTCGAGACCCTGCGCCATCTTGAACTTGCCCGCGGCGCGCGCCTGCTCGCGCTGGCGCGCCATGGCTTCGTCGAACGCCGGTTCGTCGACCGTGACGTTGCGCTCGCGGCAGACGTCCGCCGTGAGGTCGAGCGGGAAGCCGTAGGTATCGTGCAGCTTGAACGCGAGTTCGCCGTCGAGCGTCTTGCCGCCCTTCGCTTCGAGGTCGGCCAGCGCGCCGTCGAGGATCGACATACCGTGCTCGATGGTCTCGAAGAAGCGTTCTTCTTCCTGGCGGAGCACATCCGTCACGCGCTGTTGCGCTTCGGTCAGTTCCGGATAGGCCGCGCCCATTTCGACGACCAGATCGTTCACCAGCTTGTGGAAGAACGAACCCTTCTTGCCGAGCTTGTAGCCGTGGCGGATCGCGCGGCGCACGATGCGGCGCAGCACGTAGCCGCGGCCTTCGTTGCCCGGAATCACGCCGTCGACGATCAGGAACGAGCATGCGCGGATGTGGTCGGCGATCACCTTCAGCGAGTTGTTCGTGAGGTCGCTGATGCCGGTTTCGCGCGCGGCGGCCTTGATCAGGTTCTGGAACAGGTCGATCTCGTAGTTGCTGTGCACGTGCTGGAGCACGGCGGCCAGACGTTCGAGACCCATGCCGGTGTCGACACACTGCTTGGGCAGCGGCGTCATGTTGCCCTGCGCGTCGCGGTTGAACTGCATGAACACGAGATTCCAGATCTCGATGAAGCGGTCGCCGTCTTCCTCAGGCGATCCCGGCGGGCCGCCCCAGACGTCCGGACCGTGGTCGTAGAACACTTCCGAGCACGGGCCGCACGGGCCGGTGTCGGCCATCTGCCAGAAGTTGTCCGACGCGTAGCGCGCGCCCTTGTTGTCGCCGATGCGGATGATGCGCTCGACCGGCACGCCGATTTCCTTCGCCCAGATGTCGAAGGCTTCGTCGTCTTCCTTGTAGACCGTGACCGTGAGCTTGTCCGCCGGCAGGCTGTAGACCTTCGTCAGCAGTTCCCAGCAGTAGTGGATCGCGTCGCGCTTGAAGTAGTCGCCGAACGAGAAGTTGCCGAGCATCTCGAAGAACGTGTGGTGGCGCGCCGTGTAGCCGACGTTTTCGAGGTCGTTGTGCTTGCCGCCCGCGCGCACGCTGCGCTGCGCAGTGGTCGCGCGCGAGTACGGACGCGATTCGGCGCCGAGGAACACGTCCTTGAACTGCACCATGCCCGAGTTGGTAAAGAGCAAGGTCGGGTCGTTGCCCGGCACGAGGCTCGACGAGCGCACGATCGTGTGGCCCTTCGACTCGAAGAACTTGAGGAATTTCTCGCGGATTTCGGAGGCTTTCATGGCGTGCTGTATTTACCTTCGGGGCGTCTGTGCTGAATCTTGTTTGATCTCGAAAACACGGGCCGCAGCTTGCGCGTGCGCGGTCTCCTCGATGCTGAATCGAACGATTATACGGGATCGACGCACGCGCGCGGCGGCGTCCGCGGACCGGCGTGCATCGCTGCCACGCCGTATGCGGCGGCGTGTGCACGCGCTTGACGATTCGTTGCGCGCGGGGCGTCGGGCGAGCGCTGTCGCGCGGCAATTTGTTCCGCCAAGCGAAACTTTGTACCGAAATAAGCCGTGCAGAGCGCGAATCGCTTAATATGGACGCAACGGCCGCCTCGACGGCCCGCCTCAAAACGATATTGGAAGACATACAGCATGGGCGCTCTCAGCCATATCCGCGTACTCGATCTCACCCGCGTTCTCGCCGGACCGTGGTGCGCGCAGACTCTCGCCGATTTCGGCGCCGACGTGATCAAGGTCGAGCGTCCGGGCGCCGGCGACGACACGCGCCACTGGGGGCCTCCGTATCTCAAAACGCCCGACGGCGAGGACACCGCCGAGGCCGCCTACTATCTCGCGCCGAACCGCAACAAGCGCTCGGTGACCGTCGATATCGCCACGCCGGAAGGTCAACGCATCGTGCGCGAGCTGGCCGCGCAGAGCGACGTCGTGCTGGAGAACTACAAGGTCGGGCAGCTGAAGAAGTACGGGCTCGACTACGACTCGCTGCGCGAAGTGAAGCCGGACATCGTCTATTGCTCGGTGACGGGCTTCGGTCAGACCGGCCCGTATGCGCCGCGCGCGGGCTACGACTTCATCGTGCAGGGCATGGGCGGCTTCATGAGCATCACGGGCGAGCGCGACGGCCTGCCGGGCGGCGGCCCGCAGAAGGCCGGCGTGGCGATCGCCGACCTCATGACCGGCATGTACTCGACCATCGCCGTGCTCACGGCGCTCGCGCACCGCGACCGCACGGGCGCGGGCCAGTACATCGACATGGCGCTGCTCGACGTGCAGGTCGCCATGCTCGCGAACATGAACACGAACTACCTCGCGAGCGGCAAGCCGCCTGTGCGCTGGGGCAATGCGCATCCGAACATCGTGCCCTATCAGGCCTTCCAGACGAGCGATAGCTGGATCATTCTCGCCGTGGGCAACGACGGGCAGTTCCGCAAGTTCGTCGAAGTCGCGGGCCGCGCCGATCTCGCCGACGACGCGCGTTTCGCGACCAATCCGGAGCGCGTGCGCCATCGCGACACGCTGGTGCCGATCGTCGCCGACCTCATCCGCACGCGCAGCAAGGCCGACTGGATCGGCTCGCTCGAAGCCGCGGGCGTGCCGTGCGGGCCGATCAACGATCTGGGCGAAGTGTTCGAGAACGAGCAGGTGATCGCGCGCGGCCTGCAGGTGGACGTGCCGCACCCGACGGGCGGCATGGCGCGGCTCGTGCGCAATCCCATCCGGATGAGCGAGACGCCGCCTGTGGTGGCGAGCCATCCGCCGACGCTCGGCGAGCACACGGCCGACGTGCTGCGCGGCGTGCTCGGTTACGGCGACGAGCAGATCGAGGCATTGCGCGCAAAAGGCGTGCTTTGACGCCTTGGCGGCGCGCCGGCGGCGAGCGGACTTCGCTTCGCGCGCCGCCGGATTTCGTTTAGCGCCATCGACATCAACCCATCGACATCAGCCATTCAAAGCCCTGCGGCCAGTCGCCAAGGCCGCTTTCGGCGTTGATGTGCCCGCGCGCGCCGATCGCCTCCCAGCGGCTGCCCCAGCCCTGCGCACAGCGTTGCGCGAAATCCAGCCCGCCGTACGGATCGTCGCTGCTCGCGACCACGACACTCGGGAACGGCAGCGCCGCCAGCGGCACCGGATCGAAGCCGCTCGCGTCGCGCGGAAATTCGGGGCCATGCGGGTCCGGCGGCGCCACCAGCAGCGCGCCCGCGACCTTCGCGCGCGTCGCCGCGCTCGAAAAACGCGCCGCCCAGTGCGCCACCGTCAGGCAGCCGAGGCTGTGCGCCGCCAGCAGCACGCCGCCCTCGCCTTCACGCTCACCGTCGCGCTGCGGTTCGGCCGCCAGCGCCGCCTCCAGTGCACGGCACCACGCCGCGCAGTCCGGATGCAGCCAGTCGGGCATCGCCACGCGCGCGAAGCCCGCGTGTGCGGTCTCCCAGCGCGTCTGCCAGTGACCCGGCCCCGAGTTCATGTAGCCCGGCAAAACCCGCACCCGTGTGTCGATCGTCGTCATTTTTTCCTTGCTTCGCGGCGTTGTGCGCCCCGCTCCGGCGCCAGGGCTGGCACGGTGGGGCGCGTCAGGTAGAATGGAAGGCACCACCGGGCGCCCGGCTTGCAACGTTGGCCTGCAACGTGCAGTGCGATGTGCGGCGCGCCCTCGAACGACTTCCCTTTTCGCATGAATACCGAACGTAAAGACGCCGACCGCACGGACGCGCCTGCGGCATCCAATTTCATCCGCAACATCATCGACGACGACAACCGCTCGGGCAAGTGGGCGCAGCGCGTGGAAACGCGCTTCCCGCCGGAGCCGAACGGCTATCTGCACATCGGCCACGCGAAGAGCATCTGCCTGAACTTCGGCGTGGCGCAGCGCTACGGCGGCGTCTGTCACCTGCGCTTCGACGACACCAATCCGGAAAAGGAAAGCGTCGAATACGTCAACTCGATAATCGACGCGGTCACGTGGCTCGGCTTCGACTGGAAGAAGGAAGACCACGAGTACCTCTTCTACGCGAGCGACTACTACGACAAGCTCTACGAATTTGCCGAGCTGCTGATCCAGCGCGGCAAGGCGTACGTCGACAGCCAGACGCCGGAAGAGATGCGCGCGAACCGCGGCTCGGCCACGGAAGCGGGCAAGAACTCGCCGTTCCGCGAGCGCTCCGTCGACGAAAACCTCGACCTGTTCCGCCGCATGAAGGCCGGCGAGTTCGAGGAAGGCGCGCACGTGCTGCGCGCGAAGATCGACATGGCGTCGCCGAACTTCAACATGCGCGACCCGGTCATCTACCGCATCCGCTTCGCGCATCACTACCGCACGGGCGACAAGTGGTGCGTGTATCCGATGTACGACTACACGCACTGCATTTCGGACGCGCTCGAGGGCATCACGCATTCGCTGTGCACGCTCGAATTCGAAGATCACCGTCCGCTCTACGACTGGGTGCTCAACGAACTGGCCGACGCCGGCGTGTTCACGCGTCCGCTGCCGCAACAGATCGAGTTTTCGCGCCTGAACCTCACGTACGCGATCACCAGCAAGCGCAAGCTGCTGCAACTCGTGACCGAAAACCACGTGGACGGCTGGGACGATCCGCGTATGCCGACCATCGTCGGCGTGCGCCGCCGCGGCTTCACGCCCGAAGCGATCCAGCTGTTCTGCGAGCGTATCGGCGTGACCAAGGTCGATTCGTGGATCGACATGAGCGTGTTCGAAGGCGCGCTGCGCGACGACCTCGACGACAAGGCGCCGCGCGCGACGGCCGTGCTCGATCCGCTCAAGCTGATCGTCGACAACTATCCCGAAGGTCAGTCGGAGCAGTGCAGCGCGCCGGTGCATCCGCATCATCCGGAGCGCGGCGTCCGCGAATTCACGTTCTCGCGTGAACTGTGGATCGAGCGCGAGGACTTCCAGGAAACGCCGCCCAAGGGCTATTTCCGCCTGTTCCCGGGCAACAAGGTGCGCCTGAAGTACGGCTTCGTCGTGGAATGCACGGGCGCGGAGAAGGATGCCGACGGCAACATCGTCGCCGTGCATTGCAACTACTTCCCGGACAGCAAGTCGGGCACCGAAGGCTCGAGCAACTACAAGGTCAAGGGCACGATCCAGTTCATCAGCGCCGACAACGCCGTGCCGGCCGAAGTGCGCCTCTACGACCGCCTGTTCCGCGAAGAACAGCCGGACGCGGGCGGCCGCGACTTCCTCGAAGCGCTGAATCCGGACTCGAAGCGCGTCGTCCAGGCGTTCGTCGAGCCGGGCGCGCGCAACGCGGCGCCGGAAGACCGCTTCCAGTTCGAGCGTCACGGCTACTTTGTCGCCGACCGCTACGACTCGAAGCCGGGCGCGCCGGTGTTCAACCGCATCGTCGGTCTGCGCGACAGCTGGGGCAAGTAAGGCCGCCGGCGCAGCATCGCGCGAATGAAAAAGCCCGCACGTTTGCCGTGCGGGCTTTTTTTTATGGCGACGGCGGGCGATGCGCTCAGGCCGGCTCAGGCCGTTTCGATCCGCCGATGTAGCTCCGTCAGCGACAGCGCCGTGTTGAACAGGCGCGTGAGACTGCGGCTCGCGTACTGAGCGACGTCGGCGGGCGCGACCCAGCGCCAGGCGTCCATCTCGGGAATCATCGCGCCGTCGTGGCGGCGCGGAAACATCGACACGCACACGCAGCGCGACAGATCGCTCTCGCTCGCCAGCGCGCGCGCCGCGAACAGATGCAGATCCTTGTCGCGCCGATACGCGAAACGCCCGAGATCGACGAGCCGCGCGGCGCTCACGTCGATACCGGTCTCTTCGACCATCTCGCGCCGCGCGCTCTGCACCTCGGTTTCGCCCGTCTCGCCTTGTCCCTTCGGAATGTCCCAATGGTCGGTGCCGGTCGCGTGCGCGAGCAGCACGCGCCCCTCGGGGTCGAGCAGCACGATGCCGCACGACACGGTCTTGCCGTTCACCACGCGCTCAGTGCCGCTTCTGGTAGACCCACTGACCCTCGCCTTCGCGGCAGAACTGCGGATGCAGCGTCATCGTCTGGCCCTTCGCGTTGACGACGACGTCCGTGTCGCGGCACGTCTTGTTGCCGTCCTTTTCCGTCTTGGTGGGCGTGATGGTGGCGTCGATCTTGACGCTGTTGCGCAGGCCGTCGTTGTTCCAGGTCGACGACTCGCCGTCCGCCTTGTTGGCGACCGCGTCGCGCACGGCGTGCGTGAGGGAGTCGTAGTCCGCCTGCTTCATCCACGACGCGGGCGTGTCATGCAGAAAACCCAGATTGGCCGCCTGCGCGCTCGCGCCGAACGCGAGCAGCAACACGGCGGCAATACCTGACAGAACTCGGGGCGACTTCGACATCGAATGTTCTCCTTGTAGAGCGATCTTGTAGGGCAATCGTTGGATCTCAAAAAGGATAGCACGGGCCCTGTTTTCGTCCGACGCTCCACGTCAGTCTGCCCCACGGTTTTTCGGATTGGTCCGATAGCTGCCTGCCTGCCCCGGCTCTACGATTCCTCTGTCATCCACTGACGTGATACAAGGATTTTTCTGTCATGACTTACGCCGCCGCGCTCAGCCTGTTCGCCGTCGTCCTGGCGTTGCTGTGCATCGGCCTGATGGCGGTGCTCGCCCACCATTCAAAGGCGCCGTGCACCGATCCGGCCATGGCGGACCTGAGCTTCGGCGTCGTCGATCAGGCGCCGGCCTGGCCGGAGTTCGCGGTGCGCGGCGGCTTCATCTGCCTGCTGGTGTCGTTCGTGATGCTCACGGCGACCTGCCTGCTGATCGTGTCGTCCTGAACGGAACGCACGCTTACATGCGCGCGCTCAGTGCGCCGGGGGCTGCCAGCCGTCGGTGAGCGTGTCGAGAAACGCCATCACATCCTTGATCTCCGCGTCGGAAAACACCGGCGCATCGCCGGGCTTGCGGTCGAACGGCGGCTCCGTGTTCAGGTTCGCCCAGTATTGCTGCGGCAGATCGTCGAACTTCTTCACCTTGCCCTTCACCACCGGATAGAACTCCTGCGGATTCGTGTCGCGCCGCGCGTAGAAGCGCAGCACGTCTTCGAGCGAGTGATAGACGCCGTTGTGGAAGAACGTCTTCTTGAGCGCGACGTTGCGCAGCGTCGGCGTGCGGAACAGGCCGCAGAATTCGGCGCGATGATCGAGATCCGTGCGCTCGGGCCCGCACGCGCCGAGATCGAAGAAACGCGGATCGCGATTGACGGCGAGCGTGCGATTGCGCGGCACGCCGATCGCAATCAGGCCGAAGTCGCTGAACTGTGGCGGCGCGCCGTCCTTGGCGCGCTGGCTGATGTGGCAGCTCGCGCAATTGCCCTTCTTCTCGTCGTTGAACAGTTGCAGGCCGCGCAATTCGGCGGCGCTGAGCGCGGTCTTGCCCGCGAGATACGCGTCGTACTTGCTGGTGTACGGATAGAACACCTCGGGCGCCTGCTCGAAGGTTTCGAGCGACTTCAGCACGGCCTGGAAGGTGGCGTTGTCGTCGTCGAAAACGTGCTCGCCGAAGGCCTCGCGAAACGCGTTGGCGTACGGCGCCGCACGCACCGCCGCCGTCACCTTCGCGGGCGTGCTCGCCATCTCGAACGACGACAGCAGCGGAATGCGCGCCTGGTCGCCGCCATGATCGACGCGACCGTCCCACGTGAGGCCGCCGGTCGGGCCCGCGTCGACGCTCTCGTCGCCTTCGTCGTCGGAATCGTGATAGTGCTCGGCAAACGCGGGCACCGATTGCAGATACTTGAGCGTGGGCACGGCGCGCATACCCTGACGATGCATGTCGGCGCCGCCGATCTGCACGTCGAGCGCATTGGCCGGCGTGAACGCGTGATTCGGGCTGTGGCAGGTCGCGCACGACATCTTGCCCGAGCCCGACAGCGACGGGTCGAAGAACATCTGCTTGCCGAGCGCCGTCATGCGGCGCACCTGCGCGTAGACCTCGGCGCGCGACTGGGCGTGCGGTTGAGTTGTCGGCTGGGCTGTCAGCTGGGCTGTCGGCGTCGCGGCCGTCGATGCGGAAATCTTGATCAGCTTCGCGCCGTTGACCGGTGCGTTGGCCTTCGATCGGGCTTGCGCGTCCTGTGCGCTCGCGCCGTTTTGCGTGCCGTTTTCCACCCTGGCCGACGCGTCCTGCGTGCCGCCGTCGCAGGCCGCCAGCATCGACAGCAACGCGGCCGCGATCAGCAAACGGCCGTGGCCAACACCGCGCGGCCTGCGCGCGCAAGTCTGCGAATGCGTGTTGGAAAGACTGCCCTCAAGCGCCGCACGTCGCGCCGAACGATGCCACATAAACTGATCCCCGAACTGGTGTGCGGCGCGCGCGAAAGTACGCTCAGGTCCGGTCCGTCGAACCCGCGCACCGCGCTGCCGCGAAAACCGATGCATCCAGCAGGCAACGCATCGAAGTCGCGAAAGCGTATGTCAGGCTCATGACATTCCAATGACGCCGTGTAATTTGCGCGTTACGCAAATCGAGGGATAAGAAAAGCTAAATGTAATTATTTACATATAGCTGTCAAATTTCGCTGAGACACTGCGCCTCGCCCGACGGCCGGTGTCACTCCCGCGCTCGCCGCCCGGCGCCCCCAACGCGAGAGAGAAAAAATGTTCAACAGAAAATGGTTCTATGCGACGCCGATCGCAGCAGCGGCGGCGGCATTGGCCGTCGCGGCCTGCGGCGGCAATGACAGCAAGCCGGGCCTGTCGTCGGTGAAGAACATCGTCGTGATCTATGCGGAAAACCGCAGCTTCGACAACCTGTACGGCAACTTCCCCGGCGCCAACGGCCTGCAGAACGTCACGGCCGCGAGCGCGCAGCAGCTCGATCGCGACGGCTCGGTGCTCGCCACGCTGCCGACGGTCTGGAACGGCCTGACGCAAACGGGCGTGACGCCCGTCGTTACCGCGGCGATGACCGAAAACATGGCGAACGCGCCCTTCGCCATCGACGATCCGAACGGCTTCAACGTCCCGCTCTCGACGACGACGCGCGACCTCTATCACCGCTTCTACGAAAACCAGATGCAGATCCACGGCGGCAAGAACGACATGTTCGCCGCGTGGGCCGACTCGGGCGGCCTGGTGATGGGCCACTACACGACCAGCACCGAAAAACTGCCGCTCTGGAAGATCGCGCAGCAATACACGCTCGCCGACAACTTCTTCATGGGCGCGTTCGGCGGCTCGTTCCTGAACCACCAATGGTTGATCTGCGCGTGCACGCCGTACTACGCGAACGCCGCGACGGCCACCGCCCAGCCGACCATTTCCAGCGTCAACGCCGACGGCGTGTCGCTCACGCTCGCTTCGAACTCGCCGGCCTCGGCGCTCACCGGCGTGCCGAAGTTCGTGAAGTCGGGCAACCTGACGCCCGACTTCTACGCCGTCAACACGATGCAGCCGCCGTATCAGCCAAGCGGCAATACGGCCGCCTCGGGCGGCGACGCGAATCTCGCCGATCCGAACAACGCCTCGACGATGCCGCCGCAGTCGGCGCAGAACATCGGCGACCTGCTCTCGAACGCGAACGTCACGTGGGCGTGGTACGGCGGCGCATGGGGCGCGGCCGTGAGCGCGGTGCAGAACAGCACCTCGAACGTGATCTACGGCGCGAACATGACGGCGCCGAACTTCCAGCCGCACCATCAGCCGTTCAACTACTTCTCGAACTACGCGCCGGGCACCGCCGCGCGCGCGGCTCACCTGCTCGACGGCGGCATGGACGGCAGCGAGTTCATCAAGGCGATCGACGCGGGCACGCTGCCCTCAGTGTCGTTCTACAAGCCGCAGGGCAACCTGAACGAGCACGCGGGCTACACCGACGTGGCGAGCGGCGACCAGCACATCGCCGACGTGATTTCGCATCTGCAGAAGAGCCCGCAGTGGAAGGACATGGTTGTCGTGGTGACCTACGACGAAAACGGCGGCTTCTGGGATCACGTGGCACCACCGAAGGGCGACCGCTGGGGTCCGGGCTCGCGCATTCCGGCGCTCGTCATTTCGCCTTACGCGAAGAAGGGTTACGTCGACCATACGCAGTACGACACGACGTCGATCCTGCGCCTGATCACGCGCCGCTTCTCGCTGCCGACGCTGCAAGGCATCACCACGCGCGACGCCGCGCTCAAGAGCAACGGCGGCCAGGCGATGGGCGATTTGACCAACGCGCTCGACCTGAAGCTCTGATGTTTTGAGACGTTGATGCGCTGATCGACAACGGCCATCGATCGCTGGACATCAGGGTGTCCAGCTTTCTTCGCGGGCAGCCATGTGGCTGCCCGCTATTTTTTGACACAGCGCGATTTATTGGCGTTTTGAGCAGCATTTCTAACGCGACTTTTGACCACAGTCACGACTCCATCATATCCACTAGTCTGTTATTAGTTGACTAGGCAATATTTAATGGAGATCAAACATGGTGCGCGTCGAATCGGTGCTGCCTCCCGGAGAGCGGGTCGTTTATGAGGGCCATCTCAGCATGTGGGCCATGAGCCCGTGGATCACGTTCGGCATCGTGTTGATGATCTGGGGCGTGCTGGTGGGCTGTCTCGGCGACGCGATGTTTTCGGCGGCGATGTTGTTTGGCGCGGGCGTGTTGTTGTTCGCGTTCGCAATCGCCCTGCTGCTGACGACGCAACTCGCGCTGACGAGAAAGCGCGTGATCGCGACCTTCGGCATCGTGCGTCATCGCCGTGTCGCGTTCGAGCTGGGCGATGTGCGCCGCGTGCATGTGCGTCAAGGACCGGTGGGCGCGTTGTTCGACTTCGGCACGATTGTGATCGGACGCGCGAGTGCGCCGGCGCTCAGGATCGCGAGTATCGATCAACCCTTCGTACTTCGTGAGCGGCTCGCGAGGTTGCGCGAGGTGATCGTCGCGCAGATGAAGCTGGCGGCTTGAGGGGCGTCTTTTCGTTGAGGCGCGCGCGATGGTGATCGCAGATAAATGGCAAAAAGCCCGCAAATTGCGGGCTTTTTTTGTTTGGCGCGACAGGAGGGGCTCGAACCCCCGACCCTCGGCTTAGAAGGCCGATGCTCTATCCAGCTGAGCTACTGTCGCGTGGAAAATCTGCGCATTTTCGGCCCAACGCGGGGCGCGGCCGAAGACGGGCGTGGATTATACCGCGTTCGCCTCGCGCCGGACGTCCCGCCCACAGCTCGCCATCAAGCGGGTTGCGGATGCATCACGAACCAGCCGAGGAAAATCGCGCCCGCGATCACGCAGTACAGGCCGAACGACGCCAGACGGCCGCGGCCCTCGAAATAGCGCATCAGGAACTTCACGCTCAGCCACGCGGCGATGCCGGTCAGCACGCCGCCGACGAGCGCCGTCGTCAGTTGGTCGCGCGCATGGAACAGCTTCGGCAGTTCGAGCACGCCCGCCGCGAAGATGATCGGCGTGCCGAGCAGGAATGAGAACTCCGCGGCCTTCTCGGTCGTGAGACCCGCTGCGTTACCGGCGATCATCGTCAAACCGCTGCGCGAGAAACCCGGAATCAGCGCGCCGATCTGCGCAAGACCGACCAGGAACGCCTGGCGAAACGTGAGCTTTTCGGGCGCGCGATGCGCGCGCGCCTGCTGGAGACGGTCACCGAGCCACAGCAGCACGCCGTTCACCATCAGCGCGGCGGCGACGATGCGCAGGTCGTGAAAGATCGCCTCGATGCGCTTTTCGAGTACCAGACCGACGATGCCGGTCGGAATCGTGCCGATGATCAGCGCCCACATCATGTGACCGTCGTCGTTCTTGCGGCCGCCGAGCGAAGCGAAGAAACCGCTGATCAGCGCGACCCAACGCGCACGGAAATACCAGAGCAGCGCGATCGCCGTGCCGAGATGCAGCGCGACGAGAAACGGCAACAGTTGCGGAGCGTGTTTGTCGATATGCATGCCGAACAGCGCCGGCACAAGCAGCGTGTGACCGAGGCTGCTGACCGGGAACAGTTCGGTGACGCCTTGCAGCACGCTCAGGAAGAAAAGAAACGAGAGACTCACGCGCGGATCCTCGGAATGGTTGGACATGGCGCCGACCATCGCGGGGACAGTGCGGCAAAGCGCACCGATTATGCCTGGCCCGAATTGCAGCGCCAAGCTTCAAGACTCATTTGTCGGAAAAGTTACCGCGTCGCAACAAAATAGCGGCGATATGGACAGAAGGCGCAGCGAGCGCGCGCCATTCAGAAAGGAACAAGCCGGCAAACGCCAGCCAGAATGAAAGATAACTGCAAGCCACACGCGGTGTACGGCTCGCTGCTTGCGCGTTTTTTCGCTTAGCGCGCCATCTTGTAGAAGAAGTACGCGCTGCTCCCGACGAACAGGCTGAACAATCCCATGCTCATGGCCATTGCGATATCCATTTTCCGCGCCCTCCTTCACTCGTGCAGTGTGCGAAATCGCACATTCATTCAGGCCGATTATGGCGGCGGCCAGCCTTGCACAACACCCACGATTTCCCGACGAGGGTTTTCACGCATCTGAAAGCGGCGCACAATCCGGCGCACCCGCGCGACTCGGACCAGAATTGCGCCAGAATCGTGCAATCGCGGCCCGCCGCCGCTCCGGCGCGGCCTTTCCTTCCCCTCGACTCAGTGACAGGCCATGGAAATACGCCCTCCGCAGGACCTTCTCGAACTCAACAGCGGCGTCTCCACGCTGCGCTTCGCACCGTGGGCCGGCGGCCGCCTGCTCTCGTGGCACGTCGGCGGCGAAGCGGTCATCCGCTGGCCCGACAACGCGAACTGGGAGCAGCCCGCGCGCATACGCGGCGGCAATCCGTTGCTGTTTCCATTTCTTGGGCGCCATTTCGTCGATGGCCAGATCGGCCGCTGGCGTGACGCCGACGGCGTCGTGCGCGATCTGCCGATGCACGGTTTCGCTCGCGACCTGCCGTTTGCCGCCCAGGTGGACGACGACGGGCGTGGCGTGAGCATGACGCTCGACGACTCGGCGGCGACGCGCGCGGGCTATCCGTTCGGCTTTCGCTTCGAGGCCGCTTACCGTCTCGCCGACGATCACACGCTCGACGTGTCGCTGACCGTCGCCAATACCGGCGACGCGCCGCTGCCCTGGTACGCGGGCCATCACTTTTACTTTGCGCTGCCGCACGCGCAGCGCGCTGAAAGCACGCTCGAGATGCCGCTGGCGGTGCGCCGTCACCAGTCGCCCGACGGTTCGATCAGCGCGCCGGAGCGCGGCGAGACGCTCTATCGTCTCGACGACGCCGGCATCATCGACCGCTTTCACGTGCTCGAACCGACGCCGCCGTCGGTCCCGGTGCGCCTCGTCACGCCGGGCCTGCGGCGCGCGGTCACGATCGATCTCGACCGTCCCGATTCGCTGCCGTGGTACGCGGTGACGACGTGGACGGAAGCCGCCGATTCGGACTTCTATTGCGTCGAACCGTGGCTCGGTCTGCCCGACGCGATCCACAACGGGCTCGGTCTGCGCTGGCTCGCGCCGGGCGCGACCGAAACCGCGACGCTGCGTCTGCACGTCGAAGCGCTCGTCTGACGCATCCGTTCCCGCCGGCTTGAAAGGCGCTGGCGCGGCGGCAAAACCGTTAAAATCAGACGTTTTGCCGCCGCGTTTCGCCTTCCGGTCGAACCGCGCGACGGCGTCCTGCGAGGTTCAACATTGGCACAACGATTTAGACGAGGATTCAGACAACTCGCGTGCGCGGCGCTCGTCGCGCTGCTCGCCGCCTGCGGCTCGGCACCGGTCGGCCCGGGTTTCTACCGCGTGGAACGCGGCGACACGGTCAGCAAGATCGCGCGCGGCAATCGGCAATCGGTGTCGAACATCGTTCGCTGGAACAATCTGTCGAACCCCGATGCGATCGAAGTCGGCCAGGTGTTGCGCGTCGCGCCGCCGGCCGGTTCCGCGGCGGGCGCGGAGCGCACCACGCCGCGCGCCACGGCTGCCGCGCCTCGCGAGTCGGCGCCCGACAGCTCGGGTCCGGCGCCCGCACCCGTCTCGTCCATTTCGCTGATCTGGCCGACCGCCGGCCAGGTGGTCCGCAACTTCGACGGCCGCAACTCGAAAGGCATCGACATCGTGAATGCTCCCGGCACGCCGATCGTCGCCGCCGCGCCCGGCACCGTCGTGTACGCGGGCAACGGCCTGCGTGGCTACGGCAACCTGCTCATCATCAAACATGGCGGCGATTACCTCACCGCGTATGCGCACAATCAGGCGCTATTCGTAAAGGAAGGCGAGTCGGTTGCGCAAGGACAGAAGATTGCCGCGATGGGCGATTCGGATAACGACCGCGTGATGCTCCATTTCGAACTCCGTTACCAGGGGCGCTCGATCGACCCGGCACGCGATCTGCCGCCGCGCTGAACGTTCTCATTCGCCGCGTCGTTTTACTCGATTAACGCTCGCGGCGAATGAAATAGAACGCACAAAAAAAGCCCGGCGTGGCGCCGGGCTAACGGGGGTTTGGCGCATATCGGCAAAGGACCGGTTTACCATGCGCCGAATGGCAATCTATCAACGCGACCCTGCCCGCGCAATCACTTAATTAGATCGAATATGTGTCGCGGCGCACGGATTATGTGTCGCCCGGACTTTCCCTGGTGAAACGATGTTGTAAAGCGCCGCCTTACACGCATAAAAATGCGCGTTGCAGCGCGCGCACGATTGCGCGGCCGTTTCGCCGAAAAGCCTTTTGCGGCGGGACTTTGCGACAGACTGATCAATAGCGCGCGAGTGACGGAACGGACTGCCTTCACTGCACCGCAGCGAGCAGTTTCGACCCGCGCGCCACCGATAGTCATTAAGTGGTCCAACGCACAAAGGAATGCAATTATTCGCCGAAGTTGGTTTTTTGGAACACCCGACTCCGTTTTCCAATCGGCTCACGGCGATCACGTTTTACGGGCATTGCCAATTTGCCTTTCGTCCGATTAATCCGCGCTTCTTCATATCCTTCAGTTCGCGCCGATCGAATAAAGCGTTAATCGTTAATTTACCGACTTTTTATCAGACGAAATGCGCACGTCAGCGCAAGCGGGATTGCACGCCTGAGCGTCGCAGTTCGGAAGCGCCAGACCGCCTCGCCGTCTATCGTTTATAGTATCGGCCGCAATCGATTCTCACGATCATGACCCAAAACGACAACGCCACGCCCAGCCCCCTCTACGCCAAGTTGCTCGGAGAGACCGCCAAGATCGACTGGCAGGATCTCGAGCGTTTCTTCGCCCAAGGCAAGCTGCTTTCGGTGGCGCGCGACCTCGACCTCGTGAGCGTCGCCGAAGCGATCGCAAGCGACGACGGCACGCGCGTGACGCAGTGGCTCTCGTCGGGTCTCGTGCAGCGCATGCAAGCCGAGACGGCCGCCGATTTCGCCGATCGCAAGCCGGAATTGTGGGCGGTGGTCGTCTCGCCGTGGGTCTGCGTGCAGGAGCGCAGTTGAGCGACGGCGCCTCCCTGCCTTCGCGGGGCGACTGGCATCGGCGCGTGTTGACGCTCGCGTTTCCGATCGTCCTCGCCAATCTCACCCAGCCGATTCTCGGCGCCGTCGACACGGCCGTCGCCGGGCATTTGGGCCGCGCCGCCGATCTGGGCGGCGTCGCGCTCGGCGGCCTCTTCTTCAATTTCGTCTTCTGGGGCTTTGGTTTCCTGCGCATGGGCACGACCGGACTGATCGCGCAGGCGCACGGCGCCGGCGACCAGGCGGCATTGCGCGTGAATGTCGTACGCGCGTTAGTGCTGGCGTTCGGCATCGGCGCGTTCATCCTGCTCGTGCAGACGCCGCTGATCCATTACGCGCTCGCGCTGATCGGCGGCAGCGACGCGGTGCAGCGCAACGCCACCGTGTATAGCCACGCGCGCATTGGCTCGGCGCCGTTCGCGCTGGCGAACTACGTCGTCCTCGGCTACCTGTTGGGGATGCAACGCGTGCGTATCGCGCTGGTCTCGCAAGTGCTGATCAACGCCGTCAATATTGTGGCCGTGCTGGCTTACGTCTACGGCTTCGGCTGGGGTATCGCCGGCATCGGCGCGGCGACCGCGACCGCCGACACAGTTGGTTTCTTTTTCGGCGCGGCAGTGCTCTGGCATCTGCGCCCGCGCGGGCTCACGCCGCTCGACTGGCGCGCCGCCGTCGAACCGGCCGCGCTCAAACGGCTAGTCGCGATCAATCGCGACATCTTTTTGCGGACGATATGTCTGCTCGGTTCGTTCGGCTGGTTCGCCCACCTGGGCGCGCGGCAGGGCGACGCGATCCTCGCCGCCAACGCGCTGCTGCTGAACTTTCAGACCTTCATGGCGTATGGGCTCGACGGATTCGCTCACGCGAGTGAGGCGCTGGTCGGCGCAGCGATCGGCGCGCGCGACCGCCATGCGTTCCGCCAAGCCGTCAAGGTGAACCTGTTCTGGGCGGCGCTCGGCGCGCTCGGATTCTCGGTAGTCTATTGGGGCGCCGGCGGCTGGATCATCGACAAGCTCACCGATCAGTCGACGGTCCGCGCCGCGGCCCGGGCTTTCCTGCCGTGGGCAGCACTCTCGCCGATTATCTCTGTGTGGGGCTTCCTGCTCGACGGCGTCTTCATCGGCGCCACGCGCACACGCGAGCTCATGCAGGCGATGGCGATTTCGTTGCTGGTGTTTCTCGCCGCTTCGTGGGCGCTCGTTGCGCCGTTCGGCAACCACGGGCTCTGGGCCGCGCTGCTGATCTTCATGGCGGCGCGCGGTCTGACACTCTATCCGCTCCTCCCGCGCATTACGGGAGCGATTCAGCCTGCGATGGCTCGCTGAGCGCCTCAAGGCTCCTTGAGGCGCGCGGCTTCATCGTCCTCTTCCCCTGCTCTGCTGCTTCGCTGCTCTGCCTGCTCGGGGCCGATTACTGCGCGGGCGGCGTTTCGATCATCACGGGCGGCCGGTCGTCGGTCGGTACGCCGTGATAGTCGGCGGGATCGTGAGGCGGCGGACCATGATGCTTGCTCGCCGAATTGTCGGCGCAAGCCGAAAGCAGTGCGGCCATTGCGATGGCCAGCCAGACACGTGACATCGATTTAAATCCCAAAAAAATGTTGCCGCGCAGCAGTGTACAGGCTGCGCGCGTGACGCGCCGGTTCGCAAACACCATCATTTTTTCCTGGCCGCCTCTGTCCTAAGATGGTGATATGGCTGCAACCCAAGGAGGCTGCCATGGATACCGAAACCATCGCTGGGCTCGCTGGCCTTGCTGTCGGCCTGCTCGTTCTTTTGGGGCTATCGATTTTCGAATCGCGCGCTTACCGGAAGGAACACAACGGGGAAGGCATGATGCACCACTGGCTCGCCGAGCATCACGTGCTCGAGCGCGTGCGCCGCAGACATTGAGCTGAGGCGGGGGCCATTGCGGCCCCTGGTTGTGGTCAGACGGACGTTGCGTCTATTCTGCGGCTGCTCGATAGCAGCTGCGGGGAGCGGTTTGCTATTCGCGCTACCGTGAGCTAGCCGAGCACGTTAGTCACTAGC
>NZ_JAWRWY010000027.1:0-77413 GCF_046535315.1 Paraburkholderia sp. SIMBA_027 | reverse complement strand
GCGTCTATAACACCACGCAGTCGATCGGGCTCGCGCTTGGCGGCGTGGTGGGCGGCTGGCTGCTCAAACACGACGGCCCGAACACCGTTTTCTATACGTGCTCAGGCCTCGTGTTCTGCTGGTTGATCTGCGCAGCCTTCATGAAGGCACCTGTCAAGCGCACTTGACTCTTCTCCAACCAGCCAAACATTTCAGCGACCATCGCACTTTCCACACGCTCCTGCTTTTGTGCCTCGCCCGGCCGATCCCGCTTCTTCGCAAACTGGGCCGTGAAAGACCGCTTGTGGGTCGTGCCCCGCGGGAAATCTCTCTTCGACACTCCGATCATGAAACAGACAGGCCTTTTGCTCCTGCTCGCCGCCAGTGCCGTCACCGCGCAGGCACAGTCGTGCCCGCATGGCTCTCCGGTCCGTGTAACCGGCGACGTGCCGGCTGCAATCAGCTACGACATGTTCACCCGCCTCTATCCCATCAAGGCCGACGTGCTCGCGCGCATGGCCGCCGCACAACAGGTCACGATGATTCACGACGGCACGGTCCTCTGCACGATCGACGACGACGGCGTACCCAGTCCGGATGCCGTCCTCGTTGCGGGCCCGCAGGGCCGCATGAACTACTGGCTGTCCCGCGCTGCCGTGCAACCGCTGCGCCAGTAGCCTCGCAGCAGCCTGCGCGCGCACACCGGTTAGCGATACAACTCGTGCGCCACCTCATCTCGACCCACACGCCCGCTGGAGATACGACCCGCCGGATGTCGAAAGCACGCAAATACTTCAGCTTCAGCCGCCACGACCTGAGCCTCCCTCGTTTTCATCGTGGACGGTCCAGCTTCGCGGGCCTGCTTTTCACTGGCGCGTTCCTCACCCTGATCTGCCGCGCGGCGTGGGTACAGTGCGTCGAAGACGACTTCTACCAACATCAGGGAGAAATCCGCCAGGTCAGCGACATCGAACTGCCAGCCTCCCGGGGACGCATCGTCGATCGTGATGGCCGCCCTCTCGCGCTCGATCTGCCCACCCGCACTCTGTGGCTTGACGCCGGGGCACCTGATGCCCCGGCATCCACTACGCAAATCGACGCGCTCGCGGGCGTGCTCCATATCGATCCCGATCTGATCGCGCACGCTTACGCCTCGCATCGCCGCTTCGTCTATCTGTCCCGCCAGATCACCCCCGATCTCGCCGCGCGTGCGATGCAGCTCGACCTGCCTGGTGTCTATGCGAGCAAGGGTTATCGGCGCTTCTATCCCGAGTCGGCGATCGCATCCAATGTCGTGGGCTTTACGGGCATCGACGGACGCGGACAGGAAGGCATTGAGCGAGCGGCGAACAGCCAGCTCTCGGGCGTGGATGGCTGGCGACGCGCACTGCATAATGCGCGCGGCGACATCATTGCGTCGCTCGCGCATTCCACGCCGCGCGATGGTGCGGACGTTCAGCTCGCGCTTGATTCGCCGATCCAGTACGCCGCCTATCACGCGCTACAGGACACCGTTCAGCACTTCGACGCGCACTCGGGCTCGGCAATCGTGCTCGACGCACACACGGGCGAGATCCTCGCCATGGCGAACTGGCCAAGTTTCGATCCGAACAGCCGCGCTCGCACCAGCGGCTTGCAGATGCGCAACCGCGCCGTCACCGACGTGTTCGAACCCGGCTCGGTGATGAAGCCGCTGACCATCGCGCTCGCCTTGCAGCAAGGTCGCATCACGCCTGATTCGATCGTGACGACGGACCACGGCCGTATTCGACTAGATGGCGCGACGATTCACGACGACGCCGACTTTGGCACGCTCACGGTGGCAGGCGTGATCGAAAAATCGAGTAACGTGGGCACCACAAAAATCGCGTTGATGATGCCGTCGAAGGACATGTGGCAGAACTTCCATGAACTGGGGCTGGGGAAGGCTCCGCACGCGGGGCTACCCGGTGCGGCGCGCGGTAGCGTGCGCCCCTGGAACCACTGGCGCCGCATCGAACAGGCGACCATGGGTTACGGTTACGGCCTGTCCGCCTCGTTGCTGCAACTGGCGCAGGCATACACCGTCTTCGCCAACGACGGCGTCATAGTGCCTGCGACAGTCCATCGCCTCGACGCACCCGCCACCGGTCATCGCCTGTATTCGGCCCGCACCGCGCAGGAGGTTCGGGCGATGATGCAACGGGTGGTGAGCGCCAGCGGCACCGCACCCGATGCGGTCGTGAACGGTTTCTCTGTCGCCGGCAAGACCGGAACCGCGTATCGCTGGACGTCGCACGGTTACGATCGTAGTCAGTATCGCGCGTCGTTCGTCGGCATCATTCCCGCAGTGCATCCGCGCGTGATCATCGCCGTCTCCATCGATAATCCGCGCAAAGGTTCACATTTTGGTGGCGCTGTCGCTGGTCCGGCGTTTGTCGCCATTGCGACCAAGACGATGCAGTTGCTCAATGTTTTGCCTGACAGTCCCCTTGATTCTTCCGGGCACGTGCCTCTCACCTGAGCCCGGAACGACAGCCGGCGGAGGTCGTGCGTCCGGCCACGCGATGTCCTCTGCGCTGCCGGCATTCGAACCAGATTTTTCAGGGTGGTGTGAGCAGAGTCCGGGCACGACACTGCCACGATCAATCGCCGACCGGGACCTGATGCCAACGTCTACTACGAGCTCCTGGTGGCGACCAAAATGTGAAGTACGGCCTCGACGCGAAGTCTGATTTCCGCGGGCTGGTGAGGACCACTTCGCGGCCCTGCGCACGACTACTTCCTGGCGTCGATTCCAAGACGCGCTACGCTCAATGCGTGTATTTCCCGGACGACTGGCGATCGGTAATCGAGAAACCAGCCACGGTCCAGATTGAAGAGCCTGGTTAGCCCAGCTTCGTCGCGGGGAAAGGGCAGTTCACGCACGCTTTCTGCAAGCGCGCGTGCAGCCTCGACCGCCTTGGCCCGGTCTAGCCAGTCGCAGCGTGCTCCGTTTGACGACAACCAGATCTGGCATGACTCGATCATGTGATCGGTCCGCAGCCATTCCCCACTGCGCGCATATGCGAGCAATTGACCGACCACCAGGAAGGTGAGCAGCTCGGCTTTCGTTTCTTCATCCATTCTTGCCACCCACATCGACGTCAGCTGGACCTCTGCCTGGAAGCATACAGGCCCCAGCCCAGCCCTGTGCATCCCGCGACGAACGAGCCAAGCAGCACGCCGAGCTTGGCTGAATCCATCGCGCCCTGCCCGGAAAACGCGAGCGTCGCGATGAAGATCGACATGGTGAAGCCAATGCCCGCGAGCAGTGCCACAAGGCTGACTCCGCGCCACGACATCCCGGTCGGCAAACGGCAAAGCCCGGTTCTCACCAGCAGCCAGCTCGTCAGGAACACGCCGACAGGCTTGCCGACGATGAGCGCCAGCGCCACGCCCAACATGATCCAGACGGTCTGGTGGCTCGCGAAATCCACGCCGCTGAGCGGCACGCCAGCATTGGCCAACGCGAAGAGCGGCATGATCCCGTATGCAACCCAGGGGTGAAGCGCCCACTGGACCCGCACGACGGGTGGCAGGAGATCGCGTTGTGCCACGCGGAGCGTGTGCATCGGCTTTTCCAGCTGGTCGAATTCCTGCGCACTCTGGACGTCGACTTCGCTCACGTGACGCGTCGCTTCCGACAGTTCGACCAGCACGCGCTCGTGCCCGCGCGACGATACGACTGGCGTCATCAGCCCCAGCACCACACCGGCAAGCGTCGGATGCACGCCGCTGATGAAGAGCCCCATCCAGATAACTGCGCCCGGAAGCGTGTAAGCCGTGGCGCGGTTGATATCGAGCCTCTGCATGATGACGACGGCAACGATACCGGCCGCAGCGAGTGCCAGGCCGCTGGGGTCAAGTCCCGCCGAGTAGAAGACCGCGATGATCAGCACCGCGATAATGTCGTCCACGATCGCGAGCGTCAGCAGGAAGATCCTCACGTTACCGGGAATCGACCGCCCGAGCAGCGCGAGTACGCCGACCGCAAAGGCAATGTCCGTCGCCGTCGGCACGGCCCAGCCGTGGGCCGCATCCGTACCGTGATTGACAGCGAGATAGACGAGCGCCGGCACCGCCACGCCGCCCATAGCTGCGCCCAGCGGTAACGCCGCCTGCCTGAAATCGCTCAGCGAGCCAGCGTGGATTTCACGGCGGATTTCCATACCGACAACAAGAAAAAACACGGTCATCAGCCCGTCGTTGATCCAGAAGTGCACGGATTTCGAGAACAGGAATCCGCCCGCACCCAGTGTCAGCGGCGACTCGAGGAGTTCGTGATAGCTGCCCGCGAATGGAGAGTTTGCCCAGATGAGCGCGATAGCGGCAGCGATGAGCAGGATGATGCCGCTCGCGGCTTCGACATGAAGGAAGTGTTCAAGCGCCGTGAAGGCTTGCTTTGCGATGCGCCTGGGGTGAGTGAGCGGGCGTGAGAAGTCGTTCAGTCGCATGGGCATGTAGAGTCCCGCGTGGCGGCCCGACCAGCGCGAAAAACCTGTCCCGCTGCGGAATGCAGCTAACACCCTGACAGTATTTTACAGCTTCACCCAGCCGGCCATCGCGCGAAGCCCCCCGCTCGTTCAGTGAGCGCCATCTGGGTTGTCGGCCATGCCCGTTACTGCTCGAAGATTCGGGCTTCGCCCCTTCCGGGGCTACTCGCGGCCAGCCAAAACATCTGGCAGCCACGGCTTCAGCTTTTCACCGTGGGTCACTCCCCGACCAATTGCGCGCCAATTCTGATAGGTTAGAGCTGCGGTACTGAAACCGGCACAGAAGTATGCAATCTTTGAGCAAGTGAGATTACCACTGGCGAGGTTTAATGGCCGACTCGGACGTTGTCAAATCGACGCCTGGATTTCACGGTACTCGGCAACGCATAACCACTGCCTGATTCTGGCACGGCAGACGACTCGTCCGGAATTGAGCGGCTGCACAAGATCCATCATCGCAAAGGATTCGAGATGACGCAGCTCGTACATCATCCGGCGTACATCTTCGTCATGTTGATCGTGCTGCTCTCAGTGGCTGCCGCGCTCGGGGCAATTGGTCTGAAACGTGCCATTCCGCTTTCGGATGACGCGCGCGACAACTACAACGTAGTGCAGGGCGCGACGCTCACGCTGCTCGCGCTTCTGATTGGATTTACGCTCTCGATGGCGGTGAGCCGATACGATCAGCGCAAGAACTTTGAGGAAGAGGAAGCGAACGCCATCGGCACCCAGTACCTGCGCGTAGAACTGCTTGGAGAATCACGAGCCACGACGATAAAGGCGCTTCTGCGTGACTATGTGCAACTGCGCATCGAATACTACAAGACGCGCGACCCGCGCGAACTTGAAATCATCAATGCGAAGACCGCTGAACTACAGGGTCAGTTATGGACTGGCGTACGCGAACCGGCGATCGCGCAGCCCACTCCGATCGCGGCGCTCACCGTAAGCGGCATGAATGATGTAATCAACACACAGGGCTATACGCAGGCGGCGTGGGTGAACCGCATTCCGGTTTCGGCATGGACGCTCATGATCGCGATCGCGTTTTTCAGCAACCTGATGCAGGGGTATGGTGCGCGCGGCGCAACCGGGCGGCGCGTATTGCTGTTCGTATTACCTATTACGGTCTCGCTCTCTCTTTCACTCATTGCGGATATCGACAGTCCCCGAGGCGGCCTTATCCGCGTGGTTCCGCAGAACCTCATCAGTCTGCAACAGTCGCTTCCGGCGAGCTGACAGCAAGTCCGGTGAACGATGCTCCGTAGTACCCAACAATGAAAAGCAGCCAATGGCTTCCTGACAAACGGAAAGGTCGCTCAGGGTCGTCAGCCGGCCGCCCTGCTTCGATGCCGCCTTGTCTCCCCCTCCAAGCACATCGAGCCGTGGCCGCTCATAAATGACTTTCCGCTACCCCCGAACTCGTCTGCGGTCGCAGATCGAGGCGTGGCTCGAAGCGCTGCGGCACACTCGCGGTCGCCTAACGGTCGCTGCCCGAGATGGGAGTCAGCAGGTCGCTGATTAGAAAGGAAACTTATATCGGGCCGAAGCGCAAAGCCTCACCAGGCCTAGCGCGGGCTAACCGGCAAATTGCGCCGAAATCAAAGGGATACCCGACCGGATCGCAAACGTGCCGCAATCAACGGATCAGAAGCTTTTCTCGTTTTTTGACGTTAGCGATCCAGGCGGGAGCCCGTCCCTGTCCTGACCAGGTTAATCCACTAACAGGGTCCCGGTATTTCGGCGGCAACGATTGGTGTGGACGCCTGTTTGCCTCTCCTCTGCCCGGCGACTCCTCGAAGACCTCGTGTACAGTCAACCCATATTCCGCGACCTTCGCACGAACGTCCGCAAGTACCTCCGCGATCTCCGAAGCCCTTGCGACTGCGGCTTCTTCCTCAAGATCTGCAATTTGAGCCTTGAGTTCCCGGTAAGTTGCCACCCCATCCTCCTGACAAGAAGTTCCTTCGCATCGCACCGCGACCGAAGGTGCTCACGATATGTCTGACTCGAACAGCCGCCCGTGCATTACGCGGCGCGATGTTGCCGTAAGATACGCTACCGCCTGCATCGTCACCTGCTCCATCCTGCACGGCAGATTTGCTTACGGAGGGAAGCATCGCCAGCGTTCTATGGAACACGTCATCACGAATGTCGGTAGACACTCATCAGAAATCCCGCCCTCGCGCAAAAAACTCAGTCCCATGGACCGCAATCCACAGAACGACTCCATACCCACGCGGGACCCCGTCGTCGGCACATCCAAACCCCGTCTGCTCGGATTTCTCGGAGCCGGCTTGATAACCGGCGCGTCGGACGACGACCCAAGTGGTATCGCAACCTACAGTCAGGCGGGCGCAGCGTTCGGCTATGGACTTTCGTGGACATTGCTGTTTAGCTATCCACTGATGGTCGCCATTCAGGTGATCAGCGCACGCATCGGACGCACCACCGGCCACGGCATTGCTGGTGTGCTGCGCCGGCACTATCCCGGCTGGCTGCTCCAATGGGTGGTCGTTCTCCTTCTCGTCGCCAACATCATCAACCTCGGTGCCGACCTGGGCGCGATGGCGGATGCGATAGCGCTCCTGCTGCCCGGCCCGAAGTGGCTATACGTCTTACTTTTCTCGGCCATCTGCATCGCGATGCAGCTGCTGCTGCAGTACACACGCTACGTCGCCGTGCTGAAATGGTTCACATTGTCACTATTCGCATATTTCGCGGTGCTCGCCAT
Source organism: Paraburkholderia sp. SIMBA_027 (assembly GCF_046535315.1). Lineage (NCBI taxonomy): Bacteria > Pseudomonadati > Pseudomonadota > Betaproteobacteria > Burkholderiales > Burkholderiaceae > Paraburkholderia > Paraburkholderia sp. SIMBA_027. Next base: position 70,186 of record NZ_JAWRWY010000027.1, on the reverse strand, counting down.
TGCGCATGTCGAATGGGCACGTCTGGCCAGCCATTTCTTCATTCCGCACCTGAGCTGGACGTCGTCATACCTGACCTTGGTCGTCGCGATCTTTGGTACCACTATCAGCCCCTACCTGTTCTTCTGGCAGTCTGAAGAGGAAGTGGAGGACATGCATGCGCATCCCCTACGCCAAGACCTCATGCGCGCGCCAGCACAGGCACCCAAGGCGCTGCACCGTATCGCGATGGACACGATAACGGGGATGGGCCTGTCCAATCTGGTCGCCCTCGCCATTCTCGCCACCACCGCTGCGACACTCAACGCGGGCGGCATCACCGACATCCAGACTTCGGCCCAGGCAGCAGAGGCACTGCGCCCTATCGCGGGGCCGTTCGCGGCACTGCTGTTCACAGTAGGCATCGTTGGGACCGGATTGCTCGCCGTGCCGGTACTGGCGGGGTCGGCCGCTTACGCAGTGGGTGAGGCCCGCGACTGGCCTGTCGGATTTTCCCGTAAGGTCCAGGAAGCCAAGGCTTTTTATGCCACTATCGCTATTGCCACGCTAGTCGGAATGGTTATCAATTTCACCTCCATCAATGCCATCAAGGCTCTTTACTGGAGCGCCGTGCTCAATGGCGTCATCGCCGTGCCTGTCATGATCGTGATGATGTTAATTGTTTCGCGTACAGACATCATGGGCGCCTTTACTGCAAAGGGCTGGTTGCGCGCTTTGGGCTGGCTCGCCACGAGCGTCATGCTGGCGATTGCGGTCGGTATGGTAGTGACTTCCTTCTAATCGGCAACGCAGGTGTGCGTCAGCTTTCTCCATGGCCAGCATTGAAGGACCCGCGCTTTAGGGGGAGATCGAGCGCGTTCGCGCTATTGCGAAAAGACCTGGCGCTTGACTGTAACAATCGCGAGACGTTGGCCATTGGTCTCAAAACAGTTGTTCTTCAGGAAATTGGCTAATGACCGGAACGACCGAACTGCTGGCGGCTGATGTGAGTGTTTTGTCGACGGCTTTCAGGGGCTGATCTGTTATTTGAATGACTCGGCCGGCGCAAAGCAGAAGGTCCCTTCGTGGCCAGCTAGCGCCCGACGACCGAGCGCGGAGTTCGCCTTGGGCGCGGCCTCTTATGCAGAAGGCATAAAGCGACCCTTCCCGGCCGCTCAGCCCGACGTGGTGGGAATGGCAGCTTTAAGCTTAGAAGGGTCGTCTGTTCTGTCGTCGGGACCTGCGGCTGATCTTCGAGCGCAGAGGTTCGGGCGGATTAACTCATTACGGCTGCGGCAACACCAGCCAGTGCACAGATCATGACGACCGCAAGTGGCGGAATCTTCCAGCGCGTCAACAGGGAAAAGCCAATCGTTGCGATGGCGAAGTCGATCTCGGAGTGAACAGCGCTGGTCCAGACGGGCGAGTAAAACGCTGTTGCCAGTAGTCCGACGACCGCTGCGTTCACACCGGAAAGGACGGCCGCCATTGACGGACGGGCGCGTAACGCTTGCCAGTACGGCAGCGCGGCAAGAACGAGCAGCAGCCCTGGCAGAAAGATGCCTGCGGTGGCCAGGAGTGCCCCAACCCAGTGATTCGGTGTCTCCAACATAATCCAGCCCAGAAAAGCGGCGAATGTGAAGAGGGGGCCTGGGACTGCCTGCGCGGCGCCATAACCAGCGAGAAAGTCATTCGACGATACCCAGCCCGTTGTGACCGTTTGCTGCTGCAGGAGCGGCAGTACCACATGACCGCCGCCGAAGACTAGCGCGCCGGAGCGATAGAAGCCTTCAAAAACGCTGATGGCATGGCCAGCGCCCAGGTGCGCCAATACCGGAAGCCCAAAGAGCAGTACGCAGAACAGCAGCAGCGCTATGCCCCCCGCTGCGCGCGAGACGCGGAATTCATGTGCGTGTTGCCGTACGCCGACCGTGCTTGTCGAGGCCGTGGTTTGGCAAAATACGAAGCCGAGTGCCGCGCCCAGGGCGATCACGATAAGTTGTGCGTACACGGTCGTTAGGACACTGAGAACGGCCAGCACAGCAAGCGCGATGGTGGCGCGGCGGTGATCCGGACACAGGCGCCGGGCCATGTCCCACACAGCTTGCGCCACAACAGCGACAGCAACGAGTTTCAGGCCATGAATCAGACCCTCGCCGACCGGTCCGCCCAGGCTCGGTGCAATTGCCGCGAAAGCGAGCAGCAGCAAGACGGAGGGAAGCGTGAACCCGCACCAGGCGGCAAGTCCACCGAGCCACCCTGCCCTGAGCAGGCCAATGGAAAATCCAACCTGGCTGCTGGCTGGTCCCGGAAGGAACTGGCATAGGCCAACCAAGTCTGTAAACGTCTCGTCGTCAAGCCATCGACGGCGCTCGACGAATTCTCGGCGGAAGTAGCCAATGTGAGCTATGGGACCGCCGAAACAAGTCACTCCTAGCCTGAGAAAGACCGCAAGAACTTCTGGCGCGGTGCCGCTTCGGGCTGGGCTCGATGAGGTCATGCCAGTTTCCATATGATCCTAAAATTCGATGATTACGGCTTGCCGCGAGCGTAGAACAAAATAAAACCGTCACTGTTGCGGGACGGCAGCGGCAGTAAGCCCGACCGGAGTAAAACGTGATTTGCACACTCGTTTTCTCCGAAGGAGCACGCAAATGGACGCGTCTGACACAGCCCTCCGTGGGCAGAATACGACGGCGGTTGACCAGCTGTACATGGCTTTTGAATTGGGGGAGAAGAGCTGGAAGCTCTCACTGGGTGACGGCCGCCGCGCGCCCAGCCCTGTACGGTGGCCGCAGGGGATACCATGGCGGTCCTCGCCGCCGTCGAGAACGCGATGGCCCGCTGCCATCTCGGCGCCGACGCACAGGTCTATAGCTGTTATGAAGCTGGTCGCGACGGCTTCTGCCTGAGATCCACTTCGGGCGCACACCCTTGCCAGACCACTTCCTTCTAATCGCTGGATAACAGTATCTGGCCGGCGCGCTTGGCGACTGGCCGTAGCCGCCCCGCCTGCGGCACATCCTGCTCCGTCATTTCAAATCGCACGACGTCCTCCCTGAACCCGGCCAGAGCCTCCGGAACTTCGCACGCCCGGGCGTAAGCCAGCATGTCATCAATTGACCAGTAGCGCGCACAGGGTCTTCAGCTTGGACAGTGATTCGTATGGGGAAAGCCGACTCGTCGGCGACCCGATGCTCTCCGCGTGACCTTTCCAACTCAGCCATATGCCCGCAGGCCGATGCCCGGGACACCGATATTAGCCGCGTCGCTCACACTCCCCAAACAATTCGTGGACACTACCGACGGAATCGACGCAGAAGGACAACGCGGCGCTGGCTGGCCACGAGCCGCTTCTCGTGCATAGAGAGCCTGCAAGATGCATCTTCGGCCGAAAATCTTGGCAATTGACGACAGGCCCCCGTATTACGATCGCCCTCTTTTCACCAAGTCCGCTTTCGATGAAAATGACGGGCCATTGCACCCCAATTTCCGGCCCGGTGTCTGGGAGGTGCTCACAACTCCTCATCGAGTTGCCGCGGCGAGAAACTTGCTTCATGTCGGATCGCATCAAAGCTAATGGATCGCCATGCCGAGACCTTCGTTCTCCACACAGCTTTTCGTGCTGTGGATTCTGGTTGCAGTGCTTTGTGGCCTGCTGGCTCTATCAGTCTGGCTGGTCTTGTCATCGGCGCTCGGCGAGCGCGTCGAAACGGCCAGGCGGCAGGCCGCATCCGCTTGCACGGCGGTTGCGTCGCGCTATGACGCATCAATGCAACGCCCCGGTGAAGCCAACGTCGATCTCATGCATGCCGTCCTCGACCTCGTGCTCATCCAGACCGAGGGCGTAGAAGGCGGCTTCTGGATCAGTGACCCGGCATCGAACATCCCGGATGGCTTTCTTGCCTACGCGTTTCCGACCTACGAGGGCAGCGGCGTCAAGCGCGACATCCCTGAAGCCGAGACGCCACTGATTCTGCACACGCTGAAGAACGCCGCGGCGGCCAGTCAGACGAAGACCGGTGACGTTTCAAACGGCGCGGACGCCGTGATTGCGGTCGCCTGCCCTGTACCAAACCACCCGGGCCTGCTTGTCTGGACGCTGACGCGCGCGCGGCCGCCACTTGGTCCCTATGGCGAGCGGGCCGCGACAATTCTGTCGGCTGTGCTCGTCTTCATCGTTGTGCTGGCGTTAGCGCTCGCGCTCGCCTTCAGGCGCTGGAAGCGTAACCTGACGCGCCTCGAACAGGCGCTCGCGGCCAACGGCGAGTTCGAGCAGGGCAAACGGCTAGATCTGCTCGGTGAACGCGATCTGGACCAGATCGTCGTAGCGCTGAACCGCTATGTCGAGCGCGCCGAACGGCTCAAGCGCGAAGCAAGCGACATGGCGCTTCAGCTCGCGCGCGCCGAACGCTTCAGCGTGCTGGGAAAGATGGCTGCGCAAATCGCCCATGAGATCCGCAATCCCGCAGGTGCGATGCGCCTGAAGGCCGAGAATGCGCTCGCGGGTGACGAAGCGCGCCGTGAGGCGGCGTTGAAAATCATCATCGAGCAGGTGGGCCGCATAGAGTCGCAGGTGACAAGCCTGCTCGCGCTGACTCAGCCCATTGCGCTTCAACCTCGCGAAGTCGATTTGGACGCGTGGCTGGACCAAATCGTTGTCGTGCATGAATCCCGTGCGGAGAGCCATCAGATCGAACTGCGCGTCGAGGTCGATACCGCCGCGACACAACCCGTTTTCGATCCGGCGCAGATGGCGCGCGCGCTCGACAATCTCATCGTCAACGCGCTGTCGCACGCGCCTTCGGGCGGCTACGTCAAGGTCGCCGCAAGGCACACGCAGCCGGACGGCGGCGAGCGCCTTCGCTTCGAAGTCAGAGACAATGGCCAGGGCGTGAAGGCGAGTGAAAGAAAAGGCATCTTCGAGCCGTTTGTCACCGGCCGCCCGGATGGCTCGGGCCTTGGCCTTGCTGTCGTGCGCGAGATCGCCGACGCGCACGGCGGCCAGGCGTTCCTTGCCGACGATCCGCATACCACATGCTTTGTGATTGACCTGCCATGGCGACCATACTGATCATCGACGACGACGACGCCTTCCGGGAAGGCCTCGCGGAAACCGTGCAGGATCTTGGCCATGACGCGCTGGAGGCGCGTTCCGGCGAAGAGGCATTAGCTTTGCTGCGCGAGCGCGCCACGCCGGATTGCATCTTTCTCGACTTCCGGTTGCCCGGCGCGGACGGTCTCGCCGTCCTGCAGACGCTGCGCGAAGCAGCGCAGTTACGCACCGTTCCCGTCGTGATGCTGACCGCACACGCGACGAGCGACAACACCATCGGCGCCATGCGCCTGGGCGCTTTCGAACATCTGACCAAACCCGTCGGACGCGACGAGATCATCGCCTTGCTCGAACGCATCCTGACCGTCCAGGCCCGTGCGGCCGCCGCGAACACGTTCAGGGACGAGGTGAAAACGCATGAGCCGCGCCTGCTCGGCGTAAGCGAAACCATGCGCGACGTGCAAAAGCGCCTGGGCCGCGCAGCGGGGACCACCGCCACCGTGCTCATCACGGGTGAAACCGGAACCGGCAAGGAAGTCGCGGCTCAAGTGTTGCATCGCGCTTCGGCGCGCGCGAGCGGCCCCTTTGTTGCGGTGAACTGCGCGGCCGTGCCTGCTGATCTGCTGGAAAGCGAGCTATTTGGGCACGCCAGAGGCGCGTTTACGGGTGCCCAGGCTGAGCGGCGCGGACGCATCGAAGAAGCGCACGGCGGCACGCTCTTTCTCGATGAGGTCGGCGACATGCCGCTCACCATGCAGGCCAAACTCCTGCGCGTGCTGCAGGAGCGGCAGATTACTCCGCTTGGGACCAACCGGGTCGTCGATGTGGACGTGCGCTTCGTCGCGGCAACCCATCGTGATCTCGCATCGATGGTGAATGCGGGAGACTTTCGCCAGGATCTGCTGTTTCGCCTCAACGTGATTCCGCTGCACATGCCGCCCCTGCGCGAACGTGTGGCCGATATCCTGCCGCTTGCCGAATACTTTCTCGCGACAACATCTACCGATGCCGCGCGCAAACATCTCTCGGCGGACGCGCAGCGCCTGCTCGCCACGTTCAGCTGGCCAGGCAACGTCCGCGAACTTGCCAACGCGATCGAGCGCGCAGCCGCGCTCGCGCCGGGCCTGGTGCTGACGCGCGAAGACTTCGACTTCCTGAGCGCGGCGATTGGCTGCAAGGATCATCCGATACCTGCCAGCCTCCTTGAGCTTCCCCTCGCGCAAGCCGTGGCCCGGCTGGAACGTGCGCTCATCGCCCATGCGCTTGCTGCGGCGGGAGGCAATCGCGCGGAAGCCGCCCGCAGGCTCGGCATCAGCCGCCAGTCGCTCTACACGCGGATGGCGGCGCTTGGCATGGGAGACTCTTTTGCCTGAGCGCATCGCTGTCACGAAACTGGACACATCCTGTCCGGTTTCTGGACATGCCGCCGCCCGTCCAGAGCCATAAAGGCCCGGAATACTGACCTCGGGGATATGGCATGACCATTGCAGAACACTCCACGTCACGCGAAGGAGTGAATCATGCAATCGACCCGCTATCCGGCGCACGCAGTCGTGCTGCGCCACACAGTCGCAACGTGTCTCGCGAGCCTGCTTCTGGCGAGCGCGGGATGCGCGGCGCAGCCTCAACCTGAAGCAACACCGGTTCCCCCGCCGCCGCCCAGCGCAGCTATTGCACGTCCGCCGGGCGCAGCGCCGCTTGCGCCACTGCCCGGCACCGATCCCGGTCGCCCGGCTGAGCCCGGCATTGCCACCGGCAGCACCGCGCAGGGCACTGTCGCGCGCTTCCTGATCAATCCGGATGGCGACGTCGACGGCTTTCTGACCCGCGAAGGTCTGCTGATCCGGTTTCCACCGCACATGGGCGCCCAGCTTGCCGCGACGGTTCGCAAGGGCGACGCGGTACAGGTGAGTGGCTGGCGAAACTCAGAGGCGAGCCTTGACGCCCAACGCATCACCGATACGAGAAGCGGCGAGCAACTCGTCGATCAACCGCCTGCACCTGATGCGGCTGCGCGCCCAATGCCGCGCGAACTGCGTGGCGCGGGCCTTTCCCCGATGGACGCACAGGGGCAGGTTGCGTATGTGACCAGCGCGCCGCGCGGCGAGCCCGACGGCGTCATCCTCTCGGACGGCACGGTGATCAAGCTCACGCCTCCCATCGCCCAGCAGTACCCCGCACTGGTCAGAACGGGCGCAACAGTCGCAGCCAGAGGTTACGGAACGCGCAACCAGTACGGCGCGGCCTTGCAGGCAACAGCATTCGGCTCGCCTGGCAACCTCTCCCCGCTCTACGACCGTCTTCCACCCGCGCCCTGAGCGCGCCTTCTGACAAATCCCAGCCATTCACCAAGGAGAAACGCAATGCATTGGATCGACCCTGAGAGCCTTCCTGAAATCCGCGGGGAAGTCGTGCGTTTCCTGTTGAACCCGCACGGCGAAATCGACGGCTTTGTGCTCGATTCGCAGCAGATTCACTTTCCTCCCAATCTCGCGAACAAGCTGGCTCGGCACGTGGCAACGGGCGAGGTCGTCCGGGTCCGCGGAGTGAAACCTCGAGGCGCCAACATGCTTGTCGCAGTGTCTATCTTGACCCAAAGCGGCGTGCTGATTCTCGACGAAGGTCCGCACCATGACGGGCAGAGGCCTCCGAAGCCGCACATTGAACGCAAACCCATGGAGGGATCCGGTGGAGTTGTGCTTTCCCTGTTCGGCCCGAAAGGCGAACTGCGCGGCGCCTTGCTCGACGATGGCACGTCGTTGCGCATGCCGCCGCACGCGGCCACCGAACTGGCCAGCTATCTGGCGCCCGGCGCGCATGTCCAGGCGTGGGGAAGCGGCGTCAGGAACAGACATGGGCGCACGATCGAAGTCGACGAGATCGCTGAACTCGTCGACGCGCCGTCGCCTGCCTGACGCGGTGAGGGCCCCGTGAACCCGCACTATGCGCTTGAAGCGCTGAACTTCTTCATGGCCGATGTGCAGGCTGGCATCGGCCCGTTTCTCGGCGTGTTTTTGCAGGCGCAGGGCTGGCACCCGCAGGCAATTGGTACGGTCATGACGGTGGGCGGCATTGCCAGCATACTCGCGACATCGCCCGCTGGCGCGCTGATCGACGCGACGCATCACAAACGCGGCGTCATCGTCGTCGCCGGAGTGATGACAACGCTTGCAGCGCTCGCGCTGTGGATATCGCACAGCTACTGGATGCTCGCTGCTTCGCAGATCTTTACCGCCGTGACTGGCGCGGCGCTGGGGCCCGCGGTCGCGGGCGTGACGCTTGGCATCGTCCGTGAAGCAGGCTTCGACCGGCAGTTCGGCCGCAACCAGGTGGCCAACCATGCGGGCAACGTCGTCGGCGCGGCGCTTTCGGGCTGGCTCGGATGGAAATACGGATTCGGTGCGGTGTTCGTGCTCACCGGCGTATTTGGCGTGATGACCATCATCTCGACGCTGCTCATCCGGCGCGATGTGATCGATCATGACAGCGCGCGCGGATCAGGACCGTCGTCGCCGACGGCGCATGAACCTGCAAGCGGGTTTCGCGTGCTGTTGACCTGCCGCCCGTTGCTCTTGCTTGCCTTGTCGCTGGCGATATTCCATCTGGGCAATGCCGCAATGCTCCCGCTTTATGGGCTCGCCGTGGTCTCCGCCCATCAGGGAGACCCGAATGCCGTCACCGCCGCGACGATCGTCATCGCACAACTCGTCATGCTGGTCGCCGCATGCTTCGCGAATCGTCTTATTCAACGCATTGGCTACTGGGGCGTCATCCTGATCACCTTTCTCGCATTGCCCGTGCGCGGAGTCGTTGCGGCAATGTTTATCGCTGCATGGGGCGTGTGGCCGGTTCAGGCGCTTGACGGAATTGGCGCCGGCCTGCAAAGCGTCGCGGTGCCGGCATTGGTCGTGCGACTGCTGCAGGGAACGGGGCGCGTCAATGTCGGCCAGGGTGTCGTCATGACCCTGCAAGGCATGGGTGCTGCCCTCAGCCCCGCACTCGGCGGCATGCTGGCCCAGCATTTTGGCTATGCAACCGCCTTTCTTGCCTTGGGCGCCGTATCGACGGGTTCGCTCGCGCTCTGGCTGCTCTGTGGTTCAACGCTGAAAAAAGCCTGCGGCCGTCACTGTGACAACACCAAAAATACGCCTCTGACAACATGAATCCTGTTCTGCTCTCCTGGAGCATTGCCTTCGCCGCGACCGCCGGCGTCATCCTGCGTCCATTCCGCTGGCCTGAAGCGATCTGGGCAGTCGCCGGCGCGCTCGCACTGGTCACGCTCGGACTGCTTCCTGCGAGCCTCGCGTGGCAGGCCGTCAACAAGGGGAGCGACGTCTACCTGTTCCTCATCGGCATGATGCTGCTTTCGGAACTTGGCCGCCGCGAAGGACTGTTCGACTGGATCGCGGTGCTCGCTGTCAACCATGCGAACGGGTCGCCGCGGCGGCTCTTTTTGCTCGTGTACCTGGTGGGCGTCGTGGTGACGACTTTTCTGTCGAACGATGCGGCGGCTGTCGTCCTCACTCCGGCGGTGTTCGCCGCCGCGAAAAAAGCCCAGACAAAACCATTACCGCTGCTGTACGCGTGCGCATTTATCGCCAACGCGGCGAGTTTTGTGCTGCCAATCTCGAATCCCGCCAACCTGGTGCTCTACGCGAATCACACGCCAGCCCTGAGTCTGTGGATCAGCCGGTTTGCGCTGCCTTCTGTGCTGTCGATCGCCGCAACGTTTGTCGCGCTGCGCTGGACACAGCGCGACGACCTCAAGGGAAAGTGTGCGCGCGATCTGCCCATCGAGACACTCAGCACGAATGGCAAGGTGACGCTGGCCGGCATCGGTGTGATGGCAGTTACCCTGCTCGTCGTGTCGGCACTCGACCTGCAACTGGGTTTGCCCACGGCGATTCTTGGCATAGCCACCGCCGCCGTTATCCTGATCCGGGAAGGTCAGTCTCCGGCTGGGCTTATCGGCGAAATCTCCTGGAGCGTGCTCCCGCTTGTCGCAGGCCTGTTCGTGATGGTCGAGATGCTCGATCATACGGGTGTCATTGGCAGACTCTCGCATCTGCTTGCGCTGGCAACACGGCAAAACGAGCCGATGACTGCGGCCGTCGCAGGCGTGTCCGTCGCTTTAGGGAGCAACGCGATCAACAACCTGCCTGCCGGACTCATTGCAAGCGCGAGCGCCTTTCAGGCGCACAGTCCGGAGCGCGTCATTGACGCCCTGCTGATTGGCGTCGATCTGGGTCCCAATCTCTCGATCACCGGCTCGCTCGCCACCATCCTCTGGCTCACCGCAATTCGTCGTGAAGGCGAAGAAGTCAGCTTTCTGCAGTTTCTCAGGATCGGCCTCATGGTCATGTTGCCCGCGCTCGTGCTGGCGCTCGGCGTGCGGCTCCTCTGCGGAGCTTGACCTGGGCGTGTCCCCCTCCTCCCGAAAGGAACGTCGCCATCAGGCTGAGTGGATTCTACGCTCCGGTACCAGCCATCCAGCCATCCAGCCAACTGACATTTCACAAGCACGGCCTGCGCGTGCGAGTTCGCACTCCCTCAATCGCCAGCCGAAGGATTGCCTCGACGCAAGCCAGGGTGCCGGGGAGACGGTTGAGAATTAGAGTCGAACGCGCTACCGCCAGTCCGTCCATCTCGACTGCGATGTTCTGCAGGAGTTCCCTCGCGGTGAGTCGGCCCGCAACAGCAATCGCGATCGCGAGGAAGATATAAGACGCGCTCAATTCGCCGTTGTGCCACTTGAATTCCGGAGCGGCCCACACAAGAATGACTGTCGCCAACGCGATGACGCCCAGAACGAACTTCTGCGAGCGCGTGATGGCAGCTTCGACCGGGAGCGACGTAAGGACTTCATATTTGTCATGACGCAGGCGGAACACAAAGTAGCCGACAGCTGCGACGATGGCGATGACAAATACAGCCAGACGTACAGAGGCACCACTGAAGAGAGGAACGCCGGCGATACCTTGTGCGACGGGAAGCACAATCGGATTATGGATTCACCAACCTTGGTGTGACGTTGTGTTCGGTATTACAGTGGCACCGCCACATTTTTAGACATTTCGAGGTAACCTGAATCCCATTAACGGCGAAATATAGATTGCCGCTGCGTTTTCAATAAAACATAGGTATTGACAGTCATGCAGAAAAAAATCCTCGGCGCGGCACTTACCGGCGCGGCTTTCATTTTGGGCGCCTGCGCATATATTCCTCGGCCGGGCCACGTCGGGAACCCAGCCGTACCGCCACCTGCGAAGCCGGTAGATCTGAGCAAATATATGGGCCGTTGGTATGAACAGTTCCGCTATGAAGCGTCATTCGAAAAGGATATCGACGAGGTCACTGCCGAGTACTCACTCAACGAGGATGGTACGGTGAAGGTGGTCAATCGCGGCCGAGTAGAGGATGACCCCAGCGCGTTCAGACAATCGGTCGGCAAGGCGAAAGTCGTTGATCGGGCAACAAATGCGAAACTGAAAGTATCTTTCTTCGGACCATTCTATGGAGACTACTGGATTCTCGATCACGGCGACGACTATGAATGGTCGATCGTCGGAGAGCCGTCGGGGCGGTACCTATGGGTGCTCACGCGCGCAGCGCACCCCTCGCCTGACATGCTTGATCGCCTGCAGGCGCGCGTAAGAGCACTCGGATACGACTGGGCGCTTGTTCGGGTTACGAGACATTGATGCAAGGCAGCTGCTGATGTGAGGCGGTAGCTGCAGCATCGCGTCGAATTTCGGTAGATCCTGGGTTAAACGAATCCGTAAGATGCCGTCGCCGGCGGTAATTACCGCCCCTGAAATCCACTTTTTTCAAGCGTCTCAGTCACGATCCGCATCAGTTCTTGTGCTGGATATGGTTTGTCCAGCACAGCAACGAACAATTCCGGGTGTTGCCTCGCGGACGCTCCTTGTGCAGCGCTGGAAAGGATGACAGGAACGTGCATGACAGCGTGGTCTGCCTTGATCGCGCGCGCAAGCTCCAGACCCGTCATCAATGGCATCATGTAGTCCGTGATGACGAGGTCCGGAACAATACGTACGATAAGCTCAAGCGCTTCTGCTCCATTGCGAGCGCTATGGACGACGTATCCCGCGTCCTCCAGAAAAAAGGACAGGAAATCCGTGATCAAGGTCTCGTCGTCAACTACTACTATGGTCGCCATTGCGGCTCACTCCCGTTACCTGCCGTCAGCAGACGGCACGCAGCCCTTCCAGCGACATTTTAATTTTCGGGGGTGCCTGATGTAGCGATGCCACGATCCCCGAGCGTTCCGTGAATGGCATCTGGGATGATGAGCTTCGTGATTGTCGGCGCGAACGCACTATCCCTGATCTTGATAACTTTCATGCCAGGATACAGCGCGTCACCCGCTTCCTCAAGCTGCATGCCAATGACATTGTCGAACAGACTCAGCATTTCTGGCGGCGCCGAATTCAGTGCCGTCGCGGTCAGTTCCCTCGTTTCCCATGTACACACCGTCGTAACGTCCAGAACACGTAACTGGTTCGTCAATGCAGCAAGAAATTCGGTGAAGCGAGGACGCTCAACACTCGCCCTTTCGAAACCCGCAAGCCCATCTATGACGAGTCTGCGCATTCCGCGTGCCCGAACTGCATCAAGCAACTGGTACGCCAGTTTGTCGATGACGTTCTCGGTCAACGGGTTCCACAAAACAGCCACCGCACCTGAGGCGATAAGCGTCTCCAGTTCTATCCCCAGAGCCTTTGCCTTACTGGCGAGACGCGCAGGGCTCTCGTAGAAGCCAAAGTGCAGCGCGGGTGCTTCAGGCGTCGCCAACCGTAGAAAATTCAGACCAAAACTGGTCTTGCCACTTCCACCCGGACCCACCACGGCTGTAGCGGAGTTTGCGGGCAGGCCGCCGTGTACTCGCAGGTCAAGCTCGTCGACTCCACTGGAGACCCGGTCCTGCGGAGCACGGTCCTGACCAACAGGTCGACCATACAGGGATTCGAGCCGCGGATAGACAGTGACCCCCTGATTGGAAATCTCATAGTGATGGAGACCTCCAAGCGATGCACTTCCGCGCGATTTGGTTATCCGCAGCCGTCGTACGGTACGCGAGCCGAACAATTCCTCCTCTAGTTGAACCACACCATCGACCATCGTGTGCTCGGGGCTTGATTCGTCGATGCGCGCGCTGGTCAGAAATAGGACCGTGCAGCCACTGAAAGACGCATGCCCCTGCAGTTCCGCGACAAAGGCCTTCACATCGAGTGAGCTATGCGTGCTTTCGCGCGCGTTGAGCAGGCCATCCAGTATGAGCATCGAGGCACCTTGGCGCGCCATCTCCTTGCGGAGCAGCTCAACCAGCGCGCTCAGACCGTCGACGCGAAGCGTTCGGAACAGACTCAGATACGTTATTTCCTTACCAACGAGCTCAGCATCGTAGAAGTCAAGTATCGCGAGTGATTGAAAGAGGCGATCGTGGGATTCTGCGAGGAGCGTGATGTAGAGAATTTTGCTTCCCGCACGAGCCTGCGCGAAGGCAATCTGGTTTGCCAGGATCGTCTTGCCGGCACCCGGTCGCCCCTGAAGGATATACGCGGAACCAGCAATCAACCCGCCGCCCAGAATTGGGTCAAGTCCGGGCACATCGCTCTTCAGGCGAGTCAGGTTATGGTGCATCGCGTTTAGGTTCCGACGTTGGTGGTTGCCGAAGGGACGGCAGAAAGGGGCAGCAAGTGCCACAGTTTCAGGGAGAACAGAGAACGGGAATCATCCACGTGCAACTGTATCCAGGCACGATTATGCGCCAAACACGCTATCCATCGCCACCGATGGGTCCAGGCGCACTTCGGCGATGTACGCCACAGCCAGCGACTCATCATGAAGGCCCACCGCTGCCGTCGCCAATCGACGCGCCGTACATGAACTGGTTCGAAGCCACCAGATGGCACACGGCTTTGCGGCGGAACAATAGAAGCGGACGGCAATGCCTTGAGGTCGCAATCCATCAGGACGTGCGCACCTGCGCTGCGACGAGGCCGCGTCATCTCTGGATCACAATTCGCAACCAGGCTTTCCAGATCGCCCACCCTCTTCGCGATGCGCAGCCCGACGTCCGAAAGTGACATCTTCGGCGGACCCAATAACGGATTTCTATTCCCGGTTTTGCAGGCAACGTGGCTGTTGAAATGCCTCCCAGCAACCGGGCAGACCAATTGCCGCCAGAATGCTTCTAGCTTCGGCGAAGCCGCTTCCAGGATGGCGCTCAAAGACCCGGTTGAATTCTTCGACGAGTGGTCGGGTACGCTCCGGGACAGGTGCGTCGTGCCCCAGCAACAAGGCGGTTTGTCCAAATTTAACCGGTCCGGCCTTTATCAGCGCGCGCAGCGCGGCATTCGCGCTACCGCGCCCGAACAACTCCATTCCGTATGTACGGATCATGGCGCGTACGATCGATTCCGCAGCGGGCGTAAACGGCGGCATTGTTTTGATCAGGCGCAGATGCGGTGAGCGCACATCAGACGCGGTGAATCGTTCGATACCGTCGATGTCGGCTTCGAGACGTTTCACGGGCAGATCAACGCTAAAGAGCATAAGCCGTATGCGTTCATAAAGCGCATCGTTGTCGGGAAATGTGACTGCAGTGTCTGTCATTCTATTTTCCTCGAAGCGGAGTTCAGATGGTTCCGCAGGAACAGCGATCCAGAAGTGGCGACCGTCGAATCCGCAGGTATTCGTCTCGCGTCCATCCAGAAATCGCTGACGGAATCCAGATCTGTCGAACATGTCGGCCCGGAACGACTGAGCATAACCGGATCTGTGCTTCGGGAGATGCCCGCGCCTGTTTCCCCTCATCCGCCAACAGGCGTGGCAAACTAGCGCGGTGCCCAAGTTTCGCTATCAGATTCTGTTGCACATGATGTTCCCTATCGCATCGCGTGCCTGCGCCCCGCGTTACCGCTGTGGCTCGTGTCGATCCGGAGGCCGTCCGGCAAGCTCTGGCAGCCTCGCCCCCGCACTTCACGGCGAGGACGCCTGCGAGGCGTGCGGTCGCGTAGCCATTCAGCCAGCGCGTCCCGGATCCTCAATTTCCTTCGCACGACCACCCGGCGCGAGAGACATTGCCGGATCCGGGCCAACGGCGTTTCCGGTAGTATTCCTGCCGCGGGGCGCGTCGCACGGTTGAAGTGCGTCAAGGAACGTTTTGCCTTTTCCGGTCAGGTAGGCGCGCCGTGCACCTTCGCCGCAATGCTCCAGCATCACCAGTTGGCGCTCGAGAAGCGCGTCGAGTTCGGCGCGGTTCATGTCGAGTTGGTCCGGCGCCTGGCGAACCAGCATCAGGGTCGCGAATTCGTGTGGACTGAGCATTTACTTCTCCGAGGAAACAGGAGCCCGCGTGCAGTTGCCCCTGCAAAAAATGAAAAGTAGTGCAAGCTATACGCGGGCTGGACAACCGTGTGATGCGGTCCGTTCAACCGCGGAACTGTGCGGGCGAACCCCTGTCGCTTAAGCTGTCCGCATTGATGGTGCGTATCGCGATCTCGACTGTCGCCCGGTGCGCCTTGTCCACGCTTGCCCAGTGCTGGGCATAGGACAGGAGGTTCGAGTCTGTCACCGACTGCTCCGCGCGCCGGATGCGGACGATGGCTACGGCCAAGTTCCGGCCAGCGGGAGGCAGCGCAGTGCCAAACCGGGAAGACGCATGTCTCGATCATGCAGCCCTTCCAGCTATGGCAGCGTTCGTTGTGCATAGATACCTCTGCGTGGCGGGTCACGCGGCGCGGGCCGAGCAGACCACGCCGCATGACCGGACCTGCCTCTGCGCGTTCGTCTAGCCGACCCTCACTTCAATGCGGCGCGGTTTTGCCGCGTCACGACGGGGAATGGTGAGCTTGAGCACACCATCGTTCAGTTGTGCGTCGATGCGCGACACGTCGAAATCGGGGCTGAGTGTGAACGCGCGCCAGAAGTGCGGATGGCGCACTTCCCCATGTTGCAGGCGCAGTCCTGGTGGGGTCGAAATTACCGCTTCCGCCTCGATACTCAGGCTGCCGTCCTGCACGCGCACGTCGAGCTTTTCGCGCGGCACCCCTGGCAGATCCGCGTAGAGCGTGATGCCGTGGGTATCCTCGAAGATATCGACTGCAGGCGCAACCCGGGTAAGCTGCTTCGCATGTCGTGCACCTTCGCGCGAAGCAAGGTCGGTGTGAGGCTCCCGGGTAGTGAGTTCAGTGCTGTCGTTCATGATGTCCTCCGTGCTTTCTCGTGCTTCTTTCTATCGCGTCACTGAACGGCGATGGCTCGCGGCTTCGACGCTTCGGACCGTCCGACGCTCACCGTCAGACAACCGTTCACATAGCGCGCACTGACCTTGTCGGGATCCGCGTGCGGCGGCAGTTCGATCACGCGCCGGAACGCTCCCATGAAGCGTTCGCGAGCGTACACGCGCGTTTCGTCGCCACTTCCCGTCGCGGGAGGCCTGCGTTCGCCGCTGATCGTGAGCAGCCCTTTGTCTATCGAGACGTCGATCGACGCCGGATCGAGTCCTGGCGCGAACGCGACGATCTCTACGCTGTCGTCGGTACTGCCAACGTTGACGGGAGGAAAGGTTTCGCTGCGCGTAGCGCGCAGGCTTGCGGGAAAGCCCGCGACGGCGCTAGCTATCTGCCGTTGCAGGCGGTCGAATTCGCCCAGCAGATCGGTAGTGAAGAAAAGATCGCTCATGACTGGCTCCTTGAAACCGGGGCCTCTCACGAAGAACGAACTGGTCCACGCGCTCCAGTCCGTCTGCCGTGGGGACACCCGCTGACAAACAAATCGAAACACGCAGCGCTTGATCGCGACTGCCTGAGCGATGCCTAAAATAGCGCATATGATGGAAATTTCAAGAGGCCCTGCAACAACACAACCGGGAGGCATCATGGACCTATTCGACACGCTTCAGGCGCAGATCGACACCGTGCGTCTGCCGCTGTTCGCTGTCACCGTCACGGCGGCAGCACAGGTGAATACGCCGCTCATCGCAATACTCCACTGGCACGGATTCAAGCGTGCGACACCGTTGGTACTTCCCGGCATAGAGATCCCGCCCCGCCCGGTTCCAGCGTCAGCCGTTCAGCTCCATGCGCCATGGCACAATTTTGAGAGTGTGGATGCTTTGCTGCTGGATGCAGCGTGGCAATCTGGTGCATGGGATGTCGAGCGCACGGAACGGCGCGGGTGCAACGTGATCGGTGCCGGCGCTGCGGAGGCGCTCGCCTGTCGTCTGGCATTTGGCGACTACGGGGTGGACAGCGCGCATGACCCACAGCTCCTCGATGACGAAACCGATCGCGGCGAGCTGATTCAACTCGCCGCGCGCAAAGGCTACGTGCGCTGGCTGTTCCGGCCGGTAAAGGGCGGCCTGTGGCGCACGCTCGAAGCCCCGGACGACACGCTTGACGCCGATGGCGGACGCCAGCCACCCTGCCCCGTGCTGCCTGAGCCGCGTCGCCCTGATGGGCGTGGCCGCACGGTTTATCGCCTCGGCGTTGTCCATCGCATCTTGCTGACTCGCTGAAACAATTTGTTACAAATAGCCATTTTGACACCCCTTGAAGGACGTGACCGCCGCCTCTATTTCGCTATCCGCCAGACACACTGGCTCGGCTGCTCCGAGGCGTCCCCACACGCTTCGGTAACAGCAGCCGGATTCCCTTATTGGTAATCTTTAATCGCTCAGGAGATGAGAATGCAGATTCGTCCCCTCTACGACCGGGTTATCGTCAAGCGAATCGAGACGCAGCGGACGACGGCCTCGGGCATCGTGATTCCCGATTCGGCGGCAGAAAAGCCCGAACAGGGTGAAATTGTCGCGGTCGGCAGCGGCCGGCTGCTGCAGGATGGCACGCTGCGCCCGCTCCAGCTCGAAGCCGGCGACCGGGTGCTCTTCGGAAAGTACGCAGGCCAGACCGTCAAGGTCGATGGCGAGGAACTGCTCGTCATGCGCGAAGAAGACGTCATGGGCGTCCTCGAGGCCGACGCGGGCACCACCCGCAAGGCCGCCTGAAATCCCGACGCGGTCGCGAACACCGGGACGGTCGTTCGCGACGCGTTGAGTCAACGACTTTACCCGGAGCAATAACATGACTGCAAAAGACGTCAAATTCCACGACAGCGCACGCACACGCATCGTCAAGGGCGTGAACGTCCTCGCCGACGCGGTCAAGGTCACACTCGGACCGAAAGGCCGCAATGTCCTGCTCGAACGCAGCTTCGGCGCGCCGACCATCACGAAGGATGGCGTGTCGGTGGCGAAGGAAATCGAGCTGAAAGACCGCTTCGAGAACATGGGCGCGCAGATCGTCAAGCAGGTCGCCTCGAAGACCGCCGATATCGCCGGGGACGGCACAACGACGGCCACCGTGCTGGCGCAGGCCATCGTGCAGGAAGGCATGAAGCACGTCGCCGCGGGCATAAACCCGATGGATCTTAAGCGCGGCATCGACAAGGCGGTAGCCGCCGTGCTCGACGAGTTGCGCAAGCTGTCGAAGCCAATTTCCACGAACAGGGAGATCGCGCAGGTCGGTTCGATTTCAGCGAATTCCGACGAGGCAATCGGCGCGATCATCGCCGACGCCATGGAAAGGGTCGGCAAGGAAGGCGTCATCACGGTCGAGGACGGCAAGTCGCTCGAAAACGAACTCGACGTGGTCGAGGGCATGCAGTTTGATCGCGGCTACGTGAGCCCCTACTTCATCAACGATCCGGACAAGCAGGCGGCCTATCTCGATGATGCGTTGATCCTGCTGCACGACAAGAAAATCTCGAATGTCCGTGACCTGCTGCCGGTGCTCGAGGCGACGTCCAAGGCCGGCAAGCCGCTGCTGATCGTCGCGGAAGATATCGACGGTGAGGCGCTGGCCACACTCGTGGTCAACGCAATGCGCGGCATCCTCAAAGTCGCCGCCGTCAAGGCGCCAGGCTTTGGTGACCGACGCAAGGCTATGCTCGAAGACATTGCCATCCTCACGGGCGCGACCGTCATATCCGAGGAAACTGGCAAGCAACTGCAGAAGACAACGCTGGAGGATCTCGGGCGTGCGAAGCGCATCGAGGTACGGAAAGACGACACGATCATCATCGACGGCGCGGGCGACGAGCAGCGCATCGAGGCGCGCGTGAAGTCGATCCGTGCGCAGATCGAGGAAACGACGAGTGACTACGATCGCGAGAAGCTCCAGGAGCGTGTCGCGAAGCTCGCCGGTGGTGTTGCCGTCATCAAGGTCGGTGCGGCCACCGAGGTCGAGATGAAGGAAAAGAAAGATCGGGTAGACGACGCGCTGCACGCCACACGCGCGGCAGTCGAGGAAGGGATCGTGCCCGGTGGGGGCGTTGCGCTTCTGCGCGCGCGCTCGGCCGTGACCGGCCTGAAAGGCGCCAACAGTGACCAGGACGCGGGCGTCCAGATCGTGCTGCGTGCGCTCGAAGCGCCGTTGCGCGTGATCGCCGCCAACGCTGGGGACGAGCCTTCCGTGGTCATCGCGAAGGTCCTCGAAGGCAAGGGAAACTTCGGCTACAACGCAGGAACCGGCGAGTACGGCGACCTCGTCGAAACGGGTGTGGTCGACCCCACCAAGGTAACGCGCACTGCGCTACAAAATGCTGCATCAATTGCCGGGCTGATCCTCACGACGGACGCGACGGTCGCCGAGGCGGCGAAGGACGAGAAGCCGGCGCAGGCCCCCGCACCGGAGTTTGACTACTGAGGAGCGTTTCCGCATGCGCCGGCCAACGGTCGCGGCCGGTGCAATCCGTTCGGCGCCGCACATTGTCTCCGTCCTGCGGCGCCGCTTTTTGCCTGGGCCCGAAATGAAACTCGAACTTTACATTGACTCCAAGCGGCTCGACATCGAAATCGACGACGTCGTGGCGGGACTGCTGGCCGCCCGCCTGAGCCTTCCCGCCGGCTCAGACAATCACGATGCCCTCGCGCATTATCTCAGCGAGAAAGGCGCCCCATGGACGCTCGACGAGGAGCATATGCGCCGGCGCATCCTGCGCAGGTTCATCCTGGATATCGCCGACCCGGCACTGGTAATTCGCCATCTCATGGCTGATGGGGAGCACGGTCTGCCGTGATCGGCAAAGTCCCGCACGCCCAGACCGCCCAGTCAAATAATTTTTCTGAAGTACCTTGCGTCGCGATGTCCGACAGCCCTCATTTTCGTGCCCGCATGCCCGCCAGATTGCCTGTCGGCATGCTTGGCCTGGACTATCTCAAATTTCTGCAACTCTCGGTTGATGACGAACTATGTCGCAAGGGATCGTTCGTCGATGCCGCGCTGCAGGACGCGATGGCCGCCATACGCAAAGGCTCAATGCGTACGGAGCAGCCCGCGATGAAGGTCTTCTTTGATGGCTGCCAGTTCTGGCTCGCCAGGCACTTTCACCGCCATGAGGCGGCCCGCCGCCTGGACGCATTCCATCAGGAATTCTGGTGTGATATTCAACCGGGCCAGAAGGCCCACGCTGTGCGATATGCGTCGGAACGCCCGACCTGATGCGCGTCGGCATTGATACCCGCGCGCGCCACACGAGCTGACTGCCGTCCATGGCCTGCCCGAACTGGCGTGTGCCATTTATGCCTGGGGATGGCCGATTCTACCGTCCTGCCCCAATCAATCAGGCCGTTCGGCAGCATGAGCCTGGCACAGGGCTGTGGGTCGGACGGCGGACAGGGACGACTGCTACGTCGCGCGCAGCGTGGCTTGATGCGAGGCGCTTTTCCACCGGGCTGACCACACCGGCTACGAAACGGCCGAGCTAACCGATCTCGATCTCCACCTGACGGCCCAAGGACCTCACCGGTTCGCTTTTTGGCACCGTCAACGTGAGTATGCCGTTGTCATACCTGGCGAGCGCGCGTTCTGGATCTGCATATTCCGGCATGGGAACCGTGCGCTCAAACCGTCCGTGGGAACGTTCCAGCCGGTAGCACCCGTTTTCTTCGTCGCGTATATCCTGCTTTTTTTCTCCTCGAATTATTATCACACCATCCACAACGCTCACTTTTACGTCGCTCCGATCAATACCGGGTAGTTCTACCGTGACGCGCAGGACTGGTCCCTCATCAACCACGTCGATACGTGGCTGGAAACGCGCCGAGCTAAAATCTCCGAACCATCGGTCAAGCACTCCGCGAGCCAACGTCGGATCAAGAAGAAAGTCTTCGACTGCGCGCCACTGCTCGCGCGAGAGCAGCCTCATAAGGTCGGGCAATGAGTTGCGCTGGCCGCTCTCCCCTGCGTTGGTGTTGTCTGGTGACTGTGCGCCAGGCTTACGCCCTGACACGCGAAAGAACTTGAAGGGGTTCCACCTCTTCGGATCGGGATTCATCGTCTTTCTCCTCTCGGTCCTCAAGGAACATACGTTCGCGATGGTTAACATAGTCCAGGAAGACGAAATTTCAAGAGCACAAGAACGGAAGGCCCGCTGCCCAATAGCAGGACAGGCGCGGGTGACATGGCCAACGATCTGCGTTCGATTATCCGGGGGGCGGAATCGCCGGGGGCAGCCCAGTGCGGTCATCCTTGATGGCCGTACGTTGCAGTCGACGTGCGAGAGCGGTCCACGCGCAGTCTCTACGGGTACAAGCGTAAAAAAGGCAGCAAGGTGAACATGGCGGTGAACACATTGGGGTAACTGCTTGCTGTGCGTGTGACGCGTTTCCGACCTACGAGGGCAGCGGCGTCAAACGCGACATCCCCGAAGCCGAGACGCCACTCATTCTGCGTACGCTGAAGACCGCGGCGGCGACCGGTAAAACAAAGGTTGATGACGTGTCGAGCGGTGCCGACGCCGTGGTGGCGGTCGCCTGTCCCGTGCCACACCATAGAGACCTGCTCGCCTGGACGCTGACCCGCGCGCGGTCGCAACTCGGGCCGTACGGCGAGCGCGCCGCGACGATCCTGACCGGTCTTCTTCATCGTCTTGCTGGCGTTCGTGCTCGCCCTCGCACTCAGGCGCTGGAAGCGTAATCTGACTTGTCTCGAAACGGCCCTCGCGGAAGACGGCGAGTTCGAGCAGGGCAAGCGGATCACGCGGCTCGGTGAACGCGATCTGGACCAGATCGTTGAGGCGCTCAACCGATATGTCGATCCCGCCGAGCGCTTTAGCGCCCTCGGGAAGATGGCCGCGCAGATTGCGCATGAGATTCGAAATCCCGCTGGCGCCATGCGCCTCAAAGCCGAGAATGCGCTCGCGGGTGACGACGCGCGACGTGAAGCTGCTTTGAAGACCATCATCGAGCAGGGGGGAAGTATCGAATCCCAGGTGACGAGTCTGCTCGCCCTGACGCAACCCGTTACGCTTCAGCTTCGCGAGGTCGATTGAACTACTGGCTGGGCAATTTGAAAGTCCCCCACGAGCCCCATGCGCAAAATCGCCAGATCGACCTGAACGTCGAGGTCGCAGGGCTACGGCCCGTATTCGACACGACCCAGATGGCGCGCGCGCTCGACAATCTCATCGTGAACGCGCTGCGGCACGCCCCCCCTGGCGGCTACGTCAAAGTCACAGGACGACACACTAGATCGGACGGCGGCGAGCGTCTGCGCTTCGAAGTGAGCGACAACGGTCCGGGGGTGAGGGCCCGACGGAAATATCGTCGGCAGCCCCGGAGCGAACACGGCTTACCTTGGCACACAGCGCATCTTCATGGCCTCGCTCGAACTCGACTATTGACGCTCGCGCAGAAGCGTAGGTCGATGCCGCCATATGGGTCTCTTTGGGTGGCCCGATTATTGCATGGCTCGTGTTGGCGTTCGCTCCTGCTATTCGCGTATATCGGGCAATGCAGGGAGGCGTGACGCTCACGCTCGCCTGTTCGAGATTCCTGTGCGCGCGAACGCCATCTTTCGCCACGCCTCGCTGCCGTATCGACAGTTCGACGGAGGATGCCTCATGTCCACTCACGCCGATCCATTCACACGCATGCTCGACAGCGAGCAAGGACGGCTGCTGCTCTCGAAAGCCGTTCGGCGCAAGTTGCGGCGCGGTCAGATGCTCAGCATGCCGTCGCAGCTCGACAATCAGATTTTCATCGTGCGTAGCGGCCGCATCCGCGTTCATCTAATGAACGACCAGCGCGAACTGACACTGGCGTTTCTCGAACCCGGCGACGTCTATTCG
Source organism: Paraburkholderia sp. SIMBA_027 (assembly GCF_046535315.1). NCBI lineage: Bacteria > Pseudomonadati > Pseudomonadota > Betaproteobacteria > Burkholderiales > Burkholderiaceae > Paraburkholderia > Paraburkholderia sp. SIMBA_027. The sequence goes on along the minus strand of NZ_JAWRWY010000027.1, from coordinate 46,997 downwards.
ACACACACGCCCGCATGGGTTACCGCCAGCGAGAGTTCCGAAGTGCTGCTGATCGGCGCGCGTGCATTCTCCGAACTGGTGGCCCAGATGCCGACGGCCACCGGCACGGTGGTCCGCTCGCTCGGAATGTTGCTCGGACGCATGATCGAACTGGTCGAAACGCTGGTGTTTCGCGACGCTCACGCGCGGCTCGCGCACTTCATCGTTTCGACGGCACGCAGTCGCGGCCAGCGCAGCGCGGACGGCTGGACCTTGCGACTCCATCTGTCGATCACCGAAATCGCCTTGCTGCTCGGATCGACACGTCAGACCGTCTCGGCGACCCTGAACCATATGCATCGCGAAGGCGTCATCATGCGACATGGGCCACGCCAGTTCTTCATCGCCGACCTAGCGCGGCTGGAAGCGTGGAATGGCGAGCGCCGCACCGGCTGCGAAGCGCCTCGGCCGAAACAAAGCACGCAAGGTGTCGGCCAGCCGACGGACGACGGCGAAGCGCATGGCTAGACTGATGACACGACCAATCATCAGGAGTCCGTTTTGTCCACTTCATCCGCTTCCGCCGATCGCTATCGAACCTTCAAGGGCATCGACTTCGACGGACAGACCCGTCGCATGATGGAACGCATCGAACAACACACGCTATCCAGCGACGACCCATTCTGGGCGTACTTTCATGGGCGCCGCCGCGCGACGAACGGGCCGCGCCACGACGATCTGCTGTTGCTGGCGAGCTTCGTCAACCAGATCCGCGAACTCTTCGAATCGCACAACGACGAGGAGGGGCTGCTCTGGCTCGATCAGATCGAAAACGAATGTTTCTGATGACTAACAAGCAGCGGCACGCCGTGCCGCCGCTGCCCCAGCTTATTGCGCGGCGACCGCCACCACGACCGAATAGGCCTTGAAAATGGCAGTCGCCTCCATACCAACCATCAGCGCCAGTGCATCGACTGCGTCATTGGTGACGCTGGCCGTCAGGATCGTGCCACCGCGCAACGTCAGGCCGATCAGCGACGAAACCGCGCCCCGCTCCACACGGGAGATGGTTCCCGGGAACTGGTTACGCGCCGACAAGGCGTAGCCGGCGAAGTCGAGCACGAGTACCACCGCCGACGACTTGATCAACACGAGCGCTTCGTTTCCCGCCGATAGTTTCAGACGCTCCGCCGCTGCGGTCGTCATGGTTGCCGCAACCTGATGCCCGCCCGGGACGGCGACCAGGACCTGGGTCGTCACCGGCCCCGGCGTCACGGCGTCGACGATTCCGGAAAGCACATTACGTGCTGTCGTTTTCATTACGATTCTCCTGAGAAGGCCAGCCACGGCCGGCAACGAACGGATAGAGACGCCGAGGATTTCATCCATCCACGGGCATATGGAGCAGGTCGCGGACGTGCCGCTCACGCACGTTGAGCGGCGACGCCCGACGCTCCGGCATCAGCTCGCGCGCCTCGCCGTTTCGCACGTCCACTTCCCTCACCACGCGTCCGTGCTCGATAACGAATGCGACGTCGGCCAGCGCAAGCACGTCGTCGAGGTCGTGCGTGATCATCACAACCGGAATCTTCCAACGCGCGAACACGCGCGCGAGCTGCTTGCGCAGTGCGTCGCGCAACATCGGGTTCAGCGCGGCAAACGGCTCGTCGAGCAGCAACAGATCCGGCTGGCACGCAAGCGCACGCGCCATCGCCACGCGTTGCTGCTGCCCGCCCGACAGGGTGGCCGGACGGCTGTCCGCCAGCGCCGTCAGCCCGAACGTATCGAGCAATTCGCCGATCAGCGCGACCTGCTCGCGCGCGAGCCTGCGGCGGCGCCAGTTCGTCAGCCCGAACGCCACGTTGTCCCGCACGCTCAGATGTGGAAACAACGCGTAGTGCTGGAACAGGTAGCCGATCCCGCGCCGCTGCGGCGCCAGATCGATACCCCGCGCCGAATCGAACAGGACGCGCCCGTCGACGCGCACATGACCGCGTTGCAGCGAAAGCAACCCCGCGATCGCCTGCAAGGTCAACGACTTGCCGCCACCCGACGGCCCGTACAGCGCGATCACGGACGCGTCGGACACGAAGCGCGTGGCGAGCACGAAGTGCCGCGCCCCATCCGACACGGTCGCGCCGAGATCGACATCGATCATGTCGTTGCGGTCCTACGAGTGCGCGAAGCCATAGCGTTTCAGTATCTCCTGCGCCTGGGGGCTCAACAGATAGGCGATGAACGTTTTCGCCAGCGCGGGTTCGCGACTCGCGCTGACCGCGACGACCGGATAGGTCACGGGGGCGTGGCCGCCGACGGCCTGGACAATCGCAACCTTGTCGGACATCAGCAGCGCGTCCGTGCGATACACGAAGCCAGCCTCGGCCTCACCCCTCGCCACGTAATCGAGCACCTGCCGCACGCTGTCGGCCTGCACGAATTTTGGCGCGAGCGCATCCCAGAGCGCGGCCTTTTCGAGCGCCTGTTGCGTGTAGCCCCCCACTGGCACAGTCGATGTCTTGCCGATGGCGATGCGCTGCACCGCCGGATTCGCCAGATCCGCCATGCTTTTCACCGGCGAGCTTTGGGCAGCGGGCACGATCAGCACCAGCGTGTTCGCCGCGAAGTCGCGGCGCGTGGCGGCGTCGAACAGCCCGGCGTCGACGCCGCGCGTGACGGTCTGCTCGTCGGCGCTTACAAATACGTCGACGGGTGCGCCCTGCCGGATCTGTTGCAGCAGCACGCCGGAGGCCGCGAAATTGAAGCGCACGGTGATGTCTGGATGCGTCGCCTCGAACTTCGCGCCCACTTCCTTGAACGCATCGGTCAGACTGGCGGCGGCGGAAACGGTGAGTTGCTGCGCCATCGCAAGGGACGGCAGTGCAACAAGCAGAACCAGGGCGGCGAATAGAACAGACAGGAAACGTTTCAAGGCATGCTCCACGAAATCAGCGAAGAGAAAGAAAGCGCCCGGACAACACGAGCATCGCAATGGACAACACGGAAGTGACGAGCACCAGCAGTAATGCGGCTTCGTCGCGGCCATCCTGCATGGCGTCGTAGATGGCCATCGAGAGCGTCTGTGTCTGATGCGGGATGTCACCGGCCACCATGAGCGTCGCGCCGAACTCACCCATCGCGCGCGCAAACGCGAGTAGCGTGCCCGCGAGAATGCCGGGCCAGGCGAGTGGCAGCGTCACGCGCACGAACACCGACCAGGGCGATTGGCGCAGTGTCAGCGCCGCGGCCTCAAGCGAACGGTCCACACCCGCGAACGCGGCATTGGCCGACTTCAACACCAGTGGCAGCGCGACCAGCGCCGACGCGAGCACCGCGCCGTGCCAGTTGAAGACGATCGTGTAGCCGGTCTGCCGGTACAGCCATCCGCCCACGATGCTGCGCCGGCCGGCCGCCACGAGCAGGCCGTAGCCGATCACGGTCGGCGGCAGGACGAGCGGCAACATGAAGACCGCTTCGAGTGCGGTGCTGCCCGGAAAGCGCCGGCGCGCAAACAGCCAGCCGAGCGCGATGCCGGCGACGAGCGCGAGCGCCGTGGCGAGGCCCGCCACGCGTAGCGACAGCCATAACGGCGACCAGTCCATCCGATGTAGGGAATCCGACATTCTCGACAATTCACGTTATCAAACGGGCGACCGAACCATCGTTGCAAAATGTGAGCCATGTGCATGTCGATGGCGCACCCTGCCGCGCGGCTGCCGATCACGTGGCGGCTAGACCAGCCGCGCGCGCAAACAACGCGAGAGACGCCCGCGCCTCGACCGGATCGTGCGTCGCGGGCTTGAGCAGGAGCTGGTACGGCCCGAGCCGGTCGCGCAGCGCCTTCGCACGCGCCACACATTGCTCTGGCGTGCCGATGATCGAGTTCGCGAGAATCACCGCTTCGGGCGCGCCCGGCGCGAACATCGGCGGCAGCTTGCCGGACGCGAACTGCACGCCCATCAGACGCGGATAGGCACGCACCGCCGCGACGCCATGCTCGACCGCACGCCGGCTATCCTCGTCGCAATGAAAAAAGCGGGCGATCGCGAACGGGAAGTCGCCGCGTCGCGCACGCTCGGCGGCGACCTGCTCCGCGACCTCGCTGAAATCGGCCGACGGCGTCGCCATCAGGCCATAGCCGTGCTGTTCGGCAAGATGCTGTGAATCGCCGGCCAGGCTCGCAAGCCAGACCGGCACCGGGCGCTGGAGCGGACGCGGATACACCGCGACACCTTCGTAGTGGAAGAAACGCCCGTCGAAGCGCGTTTGCGGCTCGTTCCACAATCGCTGGATCAGCGCGAGCGCCTCGTGCATGCGCTCACGCGCGACATCGGCGGACGCGATCCCCGCATGCCGGTACTGCTCGGGAAACGGACCGCCCCGCGCGACGCCGAATTCGATGCGCCCGCCGCTCAGCAGATCGAGCGACGCGATGTCCTCCGCAACGCGCAGCGGGTCGTTCAGTGCGAGCAGCGATGCGCCCGTGCCGAGACGGATCGTCGACGTACAGGCGGCAATGTTCGAAAGCAGCACCGTCAATGCGCTGCCGATCGCGAACGGACTGTAGTGATGTTCGGCGACCCATGCTGCGTGAAACCCCAGCTCCTCAGCCGCGATCGCGGTTCGTACGGTCTGTCCGAGCGCGTCGCGGGCATCGCCTTCGGGATTCTCGACGTTGAGAAAGACACCATAGCGCTGTAGTAAATCCGACATTTCAGTCTGGTCCGTCAAATAGCGTCATGCCCGTGCAAGTTCCGGGCCGGAACACAGCCGTGCGGCGAGCGATCCTGCAAGACCGGCGTCGAGAACCAGCTGCGCACCGTGTCGTAGGCATATCGGGTGAGGCGGTCGTGGCGTGCGCGCGGGGCGAGCAGATAGACGGAAAGCGGCTCGGCCCAGCCCCAGAAATCGGCGCGCAGCGCGGTCGGGAAATTGACGTCGTCGAACGCGTGCCACAACTGCACCAGCCATAACTCGCGCCCGTCCTCGTCGAGCAGCAACGGCAAGCCCGCGCCCGCCTGCAAATGGGCATGGCGCTGGCTGTAATAGAGCGGTCCGCCGCAGGCCTCGACGACAAAGTCGGCAACCCGCTCCGTCACGCAATCGAAGCAATCCCCGGCGTGGACGAACAGCGGCGTTGTCCTGAGCCGCCGCATGTGCTGCCTGACCAGATCGCGCAAGCCGGCTTCCTCACAGATGGCGAGCAGGCGATGTGGCGGGGCCGGCAGCGGCGGACACAGCGTCTGCTCTCCACGCGCGGAACGCTCGCGCGAAGACTGGACAACAGGCCAGTGCAATGTCCGGTAGCAGGCGCGCGTGCACGGTGTCCAGCGCGCACGCGGCGGGGGCGCAGAGGTCGGGTCCATGAGCGTGTCGGGTTCCTTGTCCGGTTTGTTGGTTATATACCGATGTACATAACGATTCCTGTGACAAAGCAAGGACCACGCCTGGACCGCCCGCAGGCTCCTAGCGCTCCGGCCCGAAACAATGCCCGTAACCCGAGCACACGCCACAGCTCGGCGCCTTGCAGACGAACAGCCCCTCGCGCTCGCACAGCTGCTTATAGAAGAACTTCTTCCATTTCATGTCGTTGACGTTTTTTTCGGCGAGCCGTGGAAACCAGTCGCCGAGCAACGCGGAAAGCTCACGCCGCGAAGGCAGCCGCAGATCCTGCCAGAGGTGGTTGGCACCGAGACACGCGCAGGCCAGCGCGTGGGCCACGCAGTTCACTTCCTCGGGCGTGCCGCTGCAAGGGTCGGCATGGTCCTTGAAGAGCGTCACGAGGTCTTCGACTTCGTCGTATCGCGTCCCGGGCGGCGACGCGCCGGTCGATTCGTCCCACGCCAACGGCAATGCCGCCTCGGCGCCGGGAAACCAGTGCGCGAGCAGCCAGCGGGTTTCGTCCACGCTCAGTCCGCGGATCGGCAACGCCCGCATGCCATCCTCGTCGAAAGCCGACGACAGCACGCCGGCGAGCGCCAGCACCGTCGGGTGATCGGCGCTCACCGCGTGGTTCATCAAGGACGTGTGGAAATCCATGACCGTCGACGCCTGCTCAAAGCCGGGCCGGCGCGTGCGTATAGCACTTTTTCGGGCAGATCTTCGCGCACGCGGTACAGCCGATGCACCGCTCCCTGTGCGCGATGGTCATGACTTTCTTCTCGTACTCGTCGTCCTCGTCGTCGTCGAGGGCGATGTGGTCGCCGTCCTCGTCGAGCCCCACCAGTTCGAGCACGCCACGCGGGCATACCCGGAAGCATCGCCCGCAGCCGATGCATTTTTCTTCGTCGAGCGTCGACACGAAAGTCGGCGTCCAGGTCTCGCCGCTCGGCAGCGTCACGCTAAAGAGATCGCTCACGTCCATCTCCCGCGCGGCTCACGCCGAAGCCGCGGCTGCGGCTGCGGCTTTGCGGGCATCCATCAGCGCGGCGTGCGCGGCGTGACAGCGCTGTGCGACCGTGAGAATCTGCTCCCAGTTCGTCGGCAGTTCCTCGGACAGGTCGTGAAGATCCATCTTCGCCTGCGTCGCCTGCGCGTTGAGCTTTTTCAGGCGCGCCTTGAGTTCGTCGGCATCGGTCATCGTGTTCTCCCGCTCAGGCGCCGTATTGCGCAACGGCCGGATAGGCCCGGATCATCTCGATGGCTTCGCTCAGGAACTTGCCGCCCGCCTCGGCCAGCTTCGCAAGCGACGCAAAGCCGAAGCGGTGCACGTCGCGAAGCTGCTTGTTGACGACCACGAGACGCCCGGCGATCAGCACCATGCGCCCGAAGCCTTCGTGGCTCATCTTCATCATCGGCGACACCATCTGGCCGGTCTCCCGCTCGATCGCCACCGCGATCGCGTTGTAGAACAGTTCCAGATGCCAGAGCGTCTCGGGGTCCGGGTCGCCCATGATCGGAATCGCGCGGCGTTCTTCCGGCGTCAGGATGTACGGCTTGAGCAGTTTCAGGTCGCTCTTGCCCTCCCAGGTGCCGTGGGTGTCCTGCGCGCGCAGTTGCCTCACGAGCTGCTGGACAAACGGCGTTGCGAGCAGCGCCTCTTCGCTGGCCGCATCGGCGGCCTCCTCGCCAGTAATGGCATCAGCCATGGGATACCTCGTCGTCCTCTTCGAAATCGAATGTTGGCCTGCCTTCCTTTGCGAGCGCCTTGCGCAGCCACGGCGGCGGCGTGCCCTTCAACACGTCGCGCAGCTTCGCCAGCATGTCCTCGATCGGCTCCGGCTGCGGCACCTTGATCGGATGGATCTTCAGCGCGACCACGCGCGCCGCGCCCGAGCCGCCGATCGCGGCGACGTAGAGGATCGCGCAGTCCTTGACGGCGTCGAGCTTAGGCGCGAGCTTGTCTTCGTCGCCGTCCTCTTCAAGCTTGCCGCCGAAGTCGAACGACTCGACGAACGTGTGGCCGTCGGCGGTCACGTCGTACGTGACGATGCTTTTCGCCCAGCCAAAGTGCGCATCGACGTGCACCTTGTCCTGGGTCGCGAATGCGATTTTCATGGGGTGGACTCCTCGTGAATTCCCGTACCGGCCGCGACGACCGGAATCTTCACTTCGCGCGCGGGTTCGCGCGCGGCCAGATCGACCGAGGCCTGCGGCAGCGGCCAGTCGTCCGAATGGTGGTGCGCAATCTGCTCGATCATCAGGTTGGCGATCTCGAAGATCAGGTTCATCGTGCCGCGATAGCCGATCTGACAGCGATGCGCGTTGCCGACGCGGTCGAACACAGGAAAGCCGACCCGCATCAGCGGCTTGCCCAGACGCTCCGCCATCTGCCTGCCGTGCGAATGCGTGATGAGCAGATCGCAGTTGGCCGCGGCGCGCTCCAGGTCTTCGAGGTCGCCGAGCACGACTTCGGCAGCGGGCAACAGGGCATGCGATGGCGACGCGGTCGTACTGACGCAGACGCTCGGTTGCGCGCCCATCTCGTGCAGCAGCGCGCCGAGCGCGAGCAGCAGGTCCGGCTCCGCGCCGAGCGCCACCTTGATGCCGCCCGTGTAGAAGTGGCCGTCGAGCATCGCGTCGAGCAACTGGCTGCGCTGGCGGCGATACTTTGCAGGCACGGCACGCCCCGAGAGCAGCGCGAGGCGCTGCAAGAACCGGTCGTTGGGTTCGAGGCCGGTGAGCCGCTCGAAGATCTCGAACGGCGTGCCGGCGATTTCCCGCAACGCCTGCGCGCCCTCGCGGGTCTGCTCGCCCACGCCGATCGTCAGCGCCGATGCACCCGCCGCGCGGATCTGCGCGAGCGTCGTACCGCCGAGCGTGGTGCCGCGCCAGTCCGGCGCGATATGGCCATCGAGCGAGCCCGACAGATCCGGCAGCACGATCGCGTCGAGCCCGAATGCGCCGATGATCTCGCGCAGCTCGTCGATATCGCCTGGCGACAGATGACTGCCCGGCAGCAGCGTGATCTGCCGGGCAACAGTCGGCAACGGCTTGACGAGCGCCTTGACGATGGCGGTGACCGCATGCGCATAGCCGTCCTCGAAGCCGCCGACGTAGTCGGGCGTGGACACGTAGACGAGTTCGGTGTCGTCGAGTTCGGGCTTGCGCTTGCGCACCGTCGTGAGATAGCCCACGACATCGTCGCCCTTGGTTTCGGTGAGCCCGGTCGAGCAGATCGCAATGATTTTCGGCGCGGCCCGCTTGCGGATATTCAACAGCGCCGTCTCGATGTTCTCGTAGCCGCCGAGGATCGTCGTGACCTCGTTCATCGCCGTGGTTTGCAGCGGGATCGCCTCCTTGAAGTGGCGCACCAGCAGCACGAGACCGAACGACGTGCAGCCCTGCGAACCGTGCATCACCGGCATGCAGGCGTCGAGCCCCATGAACGCGTAACTCGCGCCAAGCGGCTGGCTCATTTTCAGCGGGTTGACCGCACAGGCTTTCTTCGATTCGACGACAAGTGCCATGATGTCTGCTCCTCGCCGCGCTCAGGCCGGCATGCCCGGTTCGAACGCCATGGCCCTGGCGCGCACGCCCGCGAACGGCGGCACGGGCGATTGAGGCTGTTCAAGCGGCGCATCCTGCGCTACCTCCGCCCGCACCGCGCCGAGCGTCTCGCCGTCGTCGCCCCACGGCGCCGGAATGCGCACCTGCTGCCACACAGGGTTATGAATCGCGCGATCGATCTCGTGCACGAGTTCGACGATGCCCTCATAACCGCCATACGGGTGATGGCGCTCCTGGTTGATATCGAGCCACGGCATGCGCGCCTTCAGCGCGACGAACTGCGAGCGACCGCCCGAGAGCATGATGTCGGCCTTCGCGTCGCGCAGCATGGTGTACATCTCGCGCGGCGTCATGTCGTCGATCATGTGCGCGTCGTCGCCCATGATCTCCTTGATCTTTTCCTTATCCTCTTTCGTGCTCTTCTTGACGCTCGTGCCGACGATCTCGAGCCCCGCCTCCTGCAACGCGGCGACGACCGACCACGACTTCACGCCACCGGTAATCAGCAGCACGCGCTTGCCTTCGAGGCGCTCGCGGTAGCGCGCGATCCTCGCCCACGCGCGCGCCTCCTCGGCTTCGATCAGACGCTCCGTTCTGCCGATCAGATCGTCGGGCGCGCCCTGCTGCACGAGCAGCCTCGCGATCTGGCGCAGCGTGTCGCTCATGTCGCCGATGCCGTAAAACGAGCCCTCGAAGTACGGAATGCCGTAGCGCTGCTGCATCTTTGTCGCGATGTTGATCATCGACTTCGAGCAGACCATCATGTTGACCTTCGCGCGGTGCGAACTCGCGATCTCGTTGTAGCGCCCGTCGCCGGAGATGCACGACAGGATGCGGATGCCGAGCGCGTCGAGCAGCGGCTTCGTCTGCCACAGCTCGCCCGAGAGGTTGTATTCGCCGATGATGTTGATGTCGTACGGCGTCGTGTATTCCGGCTCGCGCGTGCCGATCACGTAGTCGAGCACCGCCTCGCCGCCGAGCTTGTTGCCAAGGTTCTTCGGCCCGGCGAAACCCGGCGCATTCACGGGAATCACCGGCTTGCCGAACTTTTCCGACGCGCGCTTGCAGACCGCTTCGATGTCGTCGCCGATCAGCGCGGTCACGCAGGTTTGATAGACGAACACGGCAGGCGGGTCGTATTTCTCGATGATCTCGCGCACGCTTTTGAAAAGCCGCTTCTCGCCGCCATAGATAACGTCGAGCTCGTTGATGTCGGTGGTGAAGCCGGTGCGGTAGAGCGTCGAGCCCGACGAGGCCGCATGACGGTTGTCCCACGAGTTGCCTTCACACGCGATCGGCCCATGCACGAGGTGCGCAACGTCGACGATTGGCTGCAACGCGATCTTCGCGCCATCGAACGCGCAGCCGCCCGCTGCCGCGCCCGGAGAAAGCTGCTTCGTGCAGCCCTTCTTGCGCTCCTTCTCGCCTTTTGCCTGGTTCTTGTCGCAACCGGGTTCGTCGAAGACTTCGGCGATCTTGGCTTTGAGCGAAGGTGACATGACGGGCTCCTGACTATGTGGGGTCCACGATGACTGGCAAGTTCCGTACCACGGCAGCAACCGGCGCGCGGCACGGTCAAACCGCTTCGTTGCGCGGCCCGCTTGCCGGATGGTTGTCGTCATCGGAACAGACTTTGGGCGATTTGAATGAATTGCGACATTGCCCCGCGCTGCAAACACGACACGCTGACGTTGGCGGGTTGTCCTGCTTCGATTTACGCTCAGTTGTCGTCCGCGAGCACGTCGAGCGCCACAAGTTGCTCGTACAGCGCCCGCCGCGCGTGCCAGCGCGACGCGCCCGCCAGACGTGAATCGGCGCCTTCGAACGCACCAATCGCATCGCGATCGTTCCAGTAGACGAGGCAGTCGCCACGCGCCTGCAACGCGGCCTCCGATGCATCGCACCGCGTGACGACCTCGGGCTGGCACACGCCCCGGCCGAGCAGATAGTCGGCGCGGTAGAGCGGCGTGTCCCAGCCGTGGGCGTCCCCGATTGCGCAGATCGACGGGTACTGCGCCCGCGTAACGGCATCGGGCGTCGGCCCGGCGAATCCGAGCAGTTCGCGCGGCGTCGACACATCATGGATTTCCTCGGCGTCGAGCACGTCGGACGCCGCCACCTTGCGGACGAAATCCGCCTCGTCGTAGGCAAACCACGCCCTCGGTTGTTCGCCCTCCGGCATCTCCAGCACGTAAATCACGCGTTGCCCTCCTCTGGACGGTTCACGCCACTTCGCACGCAGCTACTCGACACCTTCGGCGGCCGTCCTGGCCCAGACCGCTTGCCGGATACGCTGTGCGATGCCGGACGGACTCACATCGAACTCACGCTGGGCCGCCGCCATCGTCCCCTGCGCAATGGCGGCCTGCTCGTGCGTGAGCGGCAGCCGCCCGGCGATGTGCGTGGCGCCGGGCACGCTGTGCACAATCGCCTGCCGGTTCGGGTGCTCGTCGAGCGGCACCAGACGATCCGCCTCGCGCACGCCCGCGAGGCAGACCCAGCCGTCGATCACCTCGACCTTGCGGCCGTCCCGAGTGACTTTGACCAAAACCGGGTCTGCCATGGCTGCGCTCCGTTCAACGGATGATGTCGTAGCTGTAGTCGGTCTTCGCGGCCTCGATCGTGTTCGCGTCGAGCGTTTCGAAGAACTCGTCGAGCAAGGTCACGAGCGTGCGCAGCGCGCCTTCATAGCCCCAAGTCGGAAAGCGGTGATAGTGATGGCGATCGAAGATCGGGAACACCATCCGGATCAGCGGCGTCTTCGTGTCGCGCTCCAGGTACTTGCCGTACGTGTTGCCGATCAGAAAGTCCACCGGCTCCGTGAAGAGCAGCGAGCGCATATGCCACAGGTCGCGCTTCGGATAGACCTTGCAGCCCGCGCCGTAAGGCGATGCATCGAAGAGCGCCCGCACCTTCGCCGCCCAGGTGTCGTTGCCGTTGGTCGCGAGCACGTGCGCCGGTTCCGCGCCGAGTTCGAGCAGGAACTCCGCGTAACCGAGCATCTGGTCGGGATCGCCATAGAGCGCGAAGCGCTTGCCGTGCAGGTGCGCCTGGCTGTCGGCCATCGCGTCGACGAGCTGGCCGCGCTCTTTTTCGAGCTCGGCGGGAATCGGCTTGCCCGTCACGCGCGAGATTTCCATCAGGAAACGGTCGGTGCCCGCCACGCCAACCGGCGCGTTCAGCACGACGACTTCCTGGCCATGTTCCGCGATGAACTTGCTGGTCTTCTCGCAGCAGAACTCCTGGAACACGAACGTCGCTTTCGCATTGAGCGCGCGCTCCACCTCTTCCTTGGTCGTGCCGCCCTCGTACATGCGGAATTCGCCGTCGGTCGGCGTATTCCACGTTTCGGACGGATCGCAGATGATGTTGACCGTCACGCCGAACAGATCGAAAATCCGTCGAATCTCCTTCATGTTGCCGACCACGAAACCGTCGAAACCGCCGATGAAGTTCACGCTGTCGTCCGGCACGCGCACGAGCGACGCCGTGGTGCCCGCCTTGCCGTCCCAGAAGTGCTTCAGGATGCCGAGCAGCGCGTTGTCGTAGCCGGTGACGTGACTGCCGACAAACGCCGGCGTATGCGCGAACGGCACGTCGTAGTCTTCCGGCACGCTGCCCTTCTGTTTGCTGTTCTTGATGAACGCGTCGAGGTCGTCGCCGATCACCTCGGCCATGCACGTCGTCGAAACGGCGATCATCTCCGGCTTGTACAGGTTGTACGCGTTCGCGAGCCCGTCGATCATGTTGTTGAGACCGCCGAACACCGCCGCGTCCTCGGTCATCGACGAGCTCACGCACGACGTGGGCTCCTTGAAGTGCCGCGAAAAGTGCGACCGGTAATACGCGACGCAGCCTTGCGAGCCATGCACGAATGACAGCGTCTTGTGAAAACCGTTCGCCACGTACACGGCGCCGAGCGGCTGGCAAGCCTTGGCCGGATTCACGGTCAGCGAATCACGGGCAAAGTTCTTCTCTTTGTAGTCTTCGGTCTTGGTCCACTCGACGATCTGCTTGACGGCCTCGTCGGGATGGTTGAATTCGAAGTTTTCCTTCTTGGTGCGAAAAATCTCCTGATACTCGGGCTCGCGGAACAACAGTTCGTGATCGAGAATCTTGTCGGCGGATTGGGGCATCACTGGCTCCTGAATCGGTAATCTGAACGGCCCGCGGCCAGCGCTCACGCGCGCGCCGCGGACTTGCTGCGTGGGGTCGGCCTCGTCAGGCGGCGCGCTTCCAGGGCGCTTTCGTGAGGCTCCAGACAGGGCTCGAAATCGCCATATCCATGTCGCGCGCGAAAATGGCGAAGCCGTCGTAGCCGTGATAAGGGCCGGAATAGTCCCAGCTGTGCATCTGGCGGAACGGCACGCCCATTTTCTGGAACACGTACTTTTCCTTGATGCCCGAGCCGACGAGGTCCGGCTGCACCTGCTCGGCGAACTTCTCGAATTCGTAGCCGGTCACGTCGTCGTAGATCAGCGTGCCGTCCTTCACGTAATGCGTCGTGCGCTGGTAGTCGTCGTTGTGACCGAACTCGTAGCCGGTGCCGACCACGTCCATGCCGAGATCGTCGTACGCGCCGATCACGTGGCGAGGACGCAAGCCGCCGACGAACAGCATCACCTTCTTGCCCGCGAGACGCGGCTTGTACTTCGCGATCACCGCGTCCATCAGCGGGCGGTACTTCGCGATGACCCGTTCGGCATTGGCCTTGATCGTGTCGTCGAAGTGGCTCGCGATTTCCCGCAGGCTCTTCTCGATCATCGTGGGGCCGAAGAAGTTGTATTCGACCCACGGAATCCCGTACTTTTCTTCCATGTGCCGGCTGATGTAGTTCATCGACCGGTAGCAATGCAGCACGTTCAGCTTCGCCTTCGGCGTGTTCTCCAGCTCGGCGATCGAACCGTCGCCGGACCATTGCGCGATCACGCGCAGGCCGATTTCCTCGAGCAGGATGCGGCTCGACCACGCGTCGCCGCCAATGTTGTAGTCGCCGATGATCGCGACGTCGTACGGCGTCGAGGCAAGCTCAGGGCGCTTGGTTGATTCCGTCTTGTCGAACACCCAGTCGCGGATCGCGTCGTTCGCGAGGTGGTGGCCGAGCGACTGGCTCACGCCGCGAAAGCCCTCGCAGCGCACGGGCACAATCGTATGCCCTTCGTATTGCTGACTCTTCTTCTTCGACACGGCCTCGATGTCGTCGCCGATCAGGCCGATCGGACACTCGCTCTGGATCGAGATGCCCTTGTTCAGCGGAAAGAGCGACTGAATCTCGTCGATGATCTTGTCGAGCTTCTTGTCGCCGCCGAACACGATGTCCTTTTCCTGGAAGTCCGACGTGAACTGCATCGTGACGAAGGTGTCGATGCCCGTGGTGCCGATGTAGTAATTGCGTCGTGCAGCCCACGAATACTGGCCGCAGCCGACCGGGCCGTGACTGATGTGAATCATGTCCTTGATCGGCCCCCAGACGACGCCCTTCGAGCCGGCATACGCGCAGCCGCGGATCGTCATCACGCCGGGCAGCGACTTGATGTTGGACTTCACGCCACAGTCGGGCTTGCCGTCCTCGAAGGTGCCCAAATGCTTGGCGCGCCGCTTGGCCATTTTCTCGGGATAGGCCTTCAGCACTTCATCGATCAGGGCCTTGTTCGCGGCCTTGCGCTCTTCAACCGTGGCGGTCATGGAATGCTCCATACGTGAGGATTGTGCATCGCTGGGCCAGCCCGCGCGCATCGCCGGATACAGGCGATGCCCACGATACGCGCGGGCGTGCGGCTCAGCGCGGGTTCAGGCAGACAGTTCGGCAGCCGTCTTGCCGACCTGCGATTCGTCGATGGATTTCATGATGCCGTGCTCCATCAGCAGGTCTTCGAGCTGATCCATCGTGATCGGCGTGGGGATCGTGCCGTTGCCCGCGTTGTTGTGCACTTTTTTCGCGAGCTGGCGATACTCGTTCGCCTGGTTCGATTCGGGCGCGAACTCGATCACCGTCATGCGGCGCAGCTCCGCGTGCTGCACGATGTTGTCGCGCGGCACGAAGTGGATCAGCCGCGAACCGAGCATGCCGGCCAGCGCTTCGGCAAGCTCCAGTTCCTTGTCGGTCTGCCGCTCGTTGCAGACGAGGCCGCCGAGGCGCACGCCGCCGCTGTTCGCGTACTTGAGAATGCCCTTCGAGATGTTGTTGGCCGCGTACATCGCCATCATCTCGCCCGACATCACGATGTAGATTTCCTGCGCCTTATTTTCGCGAATCGGCATCGCGAAGCCGCCACACACCACGTCGCCGAGCACGTCGTACGAGACGTAGTCGACGCCTTCGTACGCACCGTTTTCTTCGAGGAAGTTGATGGACGTGATGACGCCGCGGCCCGCGCAGCCGACGCCCGGCTCAGGTCCGCCCGATTCGACGCAGCGGATGTCCTTGTAGCCGATCTTCATCACGTCATCGAGTTCGAGGTCCTCGACCGAGCCGGCTTCCGCCGCGAGCGAGAGGATCGTGTCCTGCGCCTTGGCGTGCAGGATCAGGCGCGTCGAGTCGGCCTTCGGGTCGCAGCCGACGATCAGGATCTTCTGCCCGAGCTCGGTGAGGGCGGCCAGCGTGTTCTGCGACGTCGTGGACTTGCCGATGCCGCCTTTACCGTAAAAGGCAATTTGCCGAAGTTGAGACATTAACGTTCTCCAGTTCAGGAAAAGGGTTGAAACCAGGGTTGCGAATCAAGGTTGCGAATCAGTTGCGAATCAGGGCTGCAATGCCGCGACCATGTCCTGAGCCTGCCGTGTCTGTATGGGTCTTCTTCTGTCGACTCACGCATCGGCCGGAGTGTCCGCGCGGACCGATCTAGTGCAGCTTCCGTGCCATGTCGGCGCGAAACTTCGGAATCCCCGGTAAAAGCTGGCCTGCGGCGCTTTCCGCCAGGTCGCGGCGGCGGCCGCACGCGGTGTCGACTTCCCGACAAACCGTGCGCGTTTCGTCGCAAACAACACCGACGCAACCTCCGTGCGCACGCGCATGACCGCCGTATCCGAGCGTTTTGCCGCTGGTACGGTTGTTGCATTGAAATGCCGCCATGAACCCGCCCACCATTCCTGTTGTCGACGTGCGCCCCGCCACGACGCATTTCGAGTCCATCGGCGCAGAGCCCGCCGTCACGCGCATCGTCGATGCGTTCTACCGGCAGATGGACACGCGGCCCGCGGCGCGCGAGATCCGCGCCATGCACGGCCCCGACCTTGCGCCGGTCAAGGCCGTGCTCGTGCGATACCTGTGCGAATGGCTCGGCGGCCCGAAGCACTATTCGGCCGAACGGGGCCATCCGCGGCTACGCATGCGCCATGCGGCGTTCGCGATCGGCGCCGCCGAGCGCGACGCGTGGTTCGCCTGTATGCACGCTGCGCTCGACGAGACCGGCATCGACCCGGCCATGCGCGACACGCTGATGCAGGCATTCTTCAGGACTGCGGACTGGATGCGCAACAACGGCAGATGAGCTGCCATGCTGTTCCGACGAAGTACCCACCGGCGTCCTGCGAAGCCGCCGTTTCCGATCTCAAGAATCCAAGGAATCCGTCATGACCGACACGCTTATCCGCAAGGAACTCGAGGACACCGCCCTCGCCCGCCTCGAACACGAAGGCCGTCTGCTCAACCCGGTCTTCAAGGGACTCACGAACACGTTCGGCCGGGTTGGCTTTCGTGGCGAGCTCGCGCTGCGCTTCGCGCCGAAGCTCGCCGACGAGGCGCGCCCGCCCGAGCTTTCCTGCGAGCAGGTAATGGCCGTCGCGCTCGCGGGCGAACGGCATCTGCCGTTCTTCGCGGGCTGGCTATTGAGTTTCGAATCGCTGAAGGACGTGGCGGAAGTACTCGGCGACACCCTGTCGGCAGGCGGCAAATACTTCCTGTTCTGCGACAACATCGATCTCACCAGGCGTTATCAGGTGCCGTACAGGGGCGCGATGTTCTATGTGCTGCCGATCCTCGAATCGACGGTCTACAACGAACTGCTCGAACTGCTCTACCTGGAGAAAAACGATCTGAAAAAGAAGGACACGGCTGGCAAGCTCGACGCAGTGGCCGACACGGCCATGAAGTTCGACGTGACCTTCGACACGATCACCTACGCGGAAGGGCTCGAACTGATGGGACCGGTACGCAACACCAACGAAAACCGGCCTGTTTGAATGCCGATCGAGCCGCAGGCCGGGGCGCTGTCGTCGTCGCCACGCCTTCGGCCGCCCCACGATACATCTTCTCCGAGCTGGAGCGCGATCATGTCCCTGCATGCCGAGAACGTCCCCGTCACGTGTGTCACGCGCTTCACGCGCGAAAGCGCAAGCTGCCGGGCTTCGCCGCCCGCCGATGCGAACCCGCGACAGAGCGCAAGCGCCGCGCTTGCGGCCTGGCTATCGGGTCACGACTTCCCCGACGTCCACTCGCGCGGCATCGACGGCGTCACGCCATTGATGCTGGCAGCGCTGCATGGCGAGGACTCGCTGGTTGACGCGCTGCTCGACGCGGGCGCGCGCTTCGGCGCGCTCGACGACGAAGGCAACCACGCGCTCTGGTACGCGTGCCTTGCCGGCGCGCCCGCGCCGATCCTGCGGCTGATCGAGGCCGGTATCGAAATCGATCACGCTAACGACCACGACATCACATGCCTGATGCAGGCCGCCGCCAGCGGGCGGGTCGAGGTCATGCATCTGCTGTTGTCGCTTGGCGCGAGCGAAGGCTTGTATGCACCGGACGGGCGCGACGCGCTCGACATGGCCGCCGATCGCGGCTTCGAATTGCTGCGAACGGCACGCCGGCTCGGCGACGCGAAACCTGGCGCGCAAGGCATCGAAGCCGGGCGTGCCGCGATCGCCGCCGACGCCTTCACCGACAAGGCCGCGTGACGCACAGGCGGACCACGCCCGGATGCGTTCGACCGCGGCACCCACACCAGGACTTGACGCGAGGAGTTCACGCCATGACACACATTACGTTTTACGAAAAACCCGGATGCGGCGGCAACGCAAAACAGAGAGCGCTGCTCGCCGCCGCGGGCCATACGCTGGAGGTGCGCAATCTGCTGCGCTGGCGCTGGACGCCGAGAACGCTGTTCGCGTTTCTCGAACCGCTGCCGGTGCACGAGTGGTTCAACCGCGCCGCGCCGGACATCAAGTCAGGGCGTATCGTTCCCGAATCGCTGGACGCCGGGAGCGCGCTCGCCCTGCTGCTCGCCCAACCGCTGCTGATTCGCCGGCCGCTGATGGAAGCGGGCGACACCCGCATGGTGGGCTTCGATACGGCGCGCGTTCACGCGTGGGTCGGACTCGGACTGCCCGAAGGCCTCAGCCACCCACCGCGATCGTTCGAAGGCTGCGCCGCCGCGATGGGTGACTGTGCCACCGCCCCTCATTGAACAGGAATCCCGCGATGCCGCTTTACGACTATCAATGCCGAAATTGCCGCCTGCACTTCGAAGCGCTGGTGCGCACCGGGACGCCGCCGCGCTGCCCCCATTGCGGCGGTTCACTGCTCGACAAGCAGGTCAGTGCGCCTGCGCCGCCGGGCCGCAGCAAGGCGATCATCGCTTCGGCGCGCCGCCAGGCCGCGCGCGAGGGGCATCTGAGCCACTACTCGGTGGCCGAGCGAAAGAAGCTGCTGGGCCAAAGCTGAATGACCGCCGTGCGCAAACCGCGCGGCGGTCAAATCGTCATCTGGAACAGCGTGCCCTGGCGCTGGCGATGCAAGCGCAGCCACAGCAGGGTGGCCGGTGCCAGCGATTCGCACGCGAACCACAGCGCGTCGTCCAGCTCCAGGCCCGGCGGCAGCGCGAGCTGCACCTGCATCAGTTGCCAGCCTTCCCAGTCGATCTCGGGCATCGCGCCGCGAATCCGCGCGCTCACGCCGGCTGCGCCGCCCGCCAGCCGGACAAGCTGCCGGTGGACCTCCGTGCGGGTCAGCCGCGAGCGCAACAGATCGTCGCGCGCGAGCCCTTCGACGAGCGTCATGACAACGACGACCGACTGCTCGACGATCGACAGGCGCGCGCCGTCCTCGATCGTGCGCGCGCCGCTCATGCCGCCGCTCCCGCAGCACGATCTCGTTCCGCCGCATCGACGAGACGTTCGTTGAGCTCCAGCGCAAACTCGCGCCACGCATCCGCAAGGGCGAGCACGACGGCTCTTTGCAGCTCGGCGTCCGGATGATGATCGTCCGGGAAATTCGACAACGCGCACGAAGTTGCATTGAACGCTAGCGCGCTCTCCAGCAGCTTGCTGCTCCAGCCCTGAAACGGTTCGAGCAACACCGGCGTGAAGCGGTGCCGGCCGATCTGCGCCGCGTCGGCGTCGCGTGTGCCGAGCGTCGGCATCAAGCGGTCGAGCACAGCCAGCGCCTCGCTGTAGACCTGGCTCACCGTCGCGAGCAGCGCGTGCTGCGTGAACGGACCTGGGTACGGGCCCGATAGCAGGCGGACGACGTGCCGCCGGTAGTAGGCTGGCGCGGCTTCGCGCGACTCGGACACGGCGTTCGCAAAGCACGCGATCGCCTCGGCCACCGTCGCTGGCGCGCGCAGCGTCCCGCCCGGAAAGTCCGCTGAACCATCGGGTGGCGCCAGCGCACGCGCAATGCGCGCGGCCGCATCGAGTGCGCCCTCCATGCGTCCCGCGCCATGCAGCGCAGTCTCGCTGCCGCCGAAGTAAAGCCGGTCGCCGAACCACGCGCCACGCAACGCCGCGTCCGGCTGCGGCCAAGCGGGTGGGCTGTCCCGGTCCGCGCGACTACAGATCCAGACCTCGTCGGCCCAATCGTGCCGATACTGCCGGCCGCTTTCCGCGCCGGGACCGTAGAGCTGCACAAGCTGGCTTTCGATTAGCAACGGCAGTCCGCGCGCGAAGTGCTTGCGCTGCACCGCGTCGAGCGCGACAAAGCCACCGAGCGCGCCTGCCTCCGTCTCGGGATCGCTCGCATCAAAGACCTCGCCGAGCGTGGCCTGGACGTGTCGCACCCATGCGTTGCCCGAGTGGCCAGCGGTACGCCAGAACGACTGCGCATAGGTTGTCAGTGACTTCGCCGCCGACGCCATCCATGTCGGCGTCGCTGCCAGCATGCGCGCCAGCTCGGCGGGCAGCGGCGGATCGAACGCAACGTGCTCCGCGACGAGCCGCGGCGGCAAAGCCAGCACGACCTGACGCGCCCGCAGCGTCGAGGTCAGCTCGCCGTGCGCGAGTTGCAGGTCGAACCACGCGCCGCGATCCCGGACCAGACGCAATGCATGCCCCAGGCGGATCGAGTCCAGGGGAAGTGCCGCGCATAGCTTATCGAGCAGCCTGGCCGTACCGCCGGCAATGCGGCGCGCGCCGGCATGGATACCGCCAGGCTCACTGCGCCGTTCGGGCCCGCGGTTCGGATCGGTCAGCCAGAGTGCGTCGCCGGGATCATGCTGCGGGACGCTCTCGATCCCCAGCTCCGAAATCAGTGCGGCCATGCGGGGCTCGGTGTCGGGCCAAAACCATGTGGGTCCCAGATCCAGACGCTGGCCCGTGACGTCGCAGCGCCGCGTCAGCACGCGCCCGCCGAGCCGGGTGCTCGCTTCGACGAGCACGAACGACCGCCCCCGCGCATGCAGTGCGCGCGCCAGCGCAAGCCCGCACAGCCCAGCGCCGATGATGGCGATATCGAGCGGCGGCGCTTCGGCGGCAGTCATCGCCGATGTCCCGTCAGACAAAGCCGAGCAGCTCGACGGTCACGGGCTCCTCGCCGAGCACAGCCTGGCACGCGAGGCGCGACTTCGACCCGACGCCGACGATCGAGTCGAGCTTCTCGTTCTCCGTCCGTTGAATCTTCGAGAGACTCTTGCGCCCTTCCTGTACGAACAGGTGGCACGCGCCGCATTCGGCCTTGCCGTCGCACTTGTGCGCGATGGGTTCGCCCGCATCGAGCAGGGCTTTCAGCAGCGTGGCGCCGGTCGTCGCGTCATAGGTCTTGCCCGAAGGCAGTACAGTCAGTGTCGTCATGATGTTTCTTGTGGAAAGGAAGGGTCGAAAAAACGGCAACCAAATCAGGCGGCCAGCGCGGGACGCAATGCGCTGACGAGTTCGTCGGCGAACGTCGCAAGCGGGGTCGCGATGCGGGTGATGCGCTGTTCGTTGAGGAAGCGCGCCTCCATGCGGGTGGGCTCGTCCGGCAGCACCGCCCAATGCACGTCCGACGAGCGCTTCATGATCTGGCGCGCGAAGCTGCGCGCGAGCTGGTCGTCGAAGCGGCAGCCGAGAAACAGGAAGCTGCGGCCCGTGCGCCAAGCCTGCACGGCGGGCGGAATCGGCGTCTGAATGTCGATTTCGGTCAGCACCTCGACATAGTCGCTGTCCGACACCAGATAGTTGGACGCCGGCGCGCGCGAGCCGATCGGCTTGTAGAGCAGCGCACCCGACTCCGGCACGTCGGCGAGCGGCGCGCCGAGCGCGTCATAGGCGCCGAACCACCGTCCGAAGTGCTCCGCCTGCGACTGCCCTTGCACCTGCGCCCACTGTCCGCCCGCACGCGCGCCGGCCAGCGCCGCTGCGAAGGTGTCGTCATACCAGCTGTCGACGTACAGCCCCGCGCCGCTCGACGCAAGCGCCCGGTGCAGCGCCGACGGCGTCGGCGTCATGCCAAACGCGTCGTTCATAAGGCTCACCACCGACTTGCGGTGCTTGAAGTTCTCGATGAACTGCGCGGCCTGCGTGAGCCGGTTGCGGATCTTGTGCGGCACGCTGACTTTCGCGGTCATCAACTGCGCGAGCGCGACGGAGGTCGCGGGCACGCTTGCGTCCGGGCACAGCGCGAGCATGCCCGGACCGAGATACGGAATGACAGCGCCATCCCCGATCCGGCTGGCGATGCTGTCGACGGAAACTGAAGCGAGACTCATGAATGCGATCCCTCACAGATAGATGGCGGCGCCCGCGCCGACATTCGTCGCGGTGTCCTTGAGCGTCTTGACGATGTAGCGGACCTGATCCGCGTCGAGCAGCGTGTGCAGCGGCAAGGCGAGCGCGCGGTCGCCGATGCGCTCGGTATCGGGCAACGTGCCGCGCCGGCGTCCGACGGCATCGGCGGCGTTCATGTAGTGGAACTGCTCGTGCAGCGGCTGGCTGTACGCGGCCGTTTCGATGCCGCACGCCTGCATGTCGTCGATCATCTGCGCGCGGGCGCTCTGCGTGAAGCGCTTGCCAAGATGCACGACGTAGAGCATCCAGTGCACTTCCTCGACATCCTCCGCGAGATACGGCGGCTTGATGCCCTCGAAGCTCTGCATCGCTTCGTGATACCAGGCCTCCACCTGCTTGCGCTGCGCGAGCCGCTCGTCGAGTCCCGCGAGCTGCGCCAGCCCTAGCGCGGCGCTCAGCTCGCTCATGCCCGCCTGCATCGGCACGCGGGAGCCGACCGACACGGACCCGCGGTCCGTGATCCGCCGCTGACGCAGATAGCGCAGTTCGTGCGCGAGACGCTCGTCGTCGGTGACGAGCATCCCGCCTTCTCCCGCGCACAACGCCGACGGCGCCGAGAAGTCGAACACCGACACGTCGCCGAAAGACCCGACCGCGCGCCCCATGTAGCGCGAGCCGAGCGCCTCGGTGCTGTCCTCGATCAGCCGCAGGCCATGCGCGTCGGCCAGCGCGCGCAACGGCCCCCAGGCGGCTGGATGCCCGTTGGTGTTGCCCGCGAGGATCGCGCGTGTGCGTGCGCCAATCTTCTGTTCGGCCTTCGCGACGTTCAGGCAGCCGCTCCAGTAGTCGATATCGGCGAACACCGGCGTCGCGCCCGCCAGCGTGATCGCCTGCGCCACCTGATGCCATGTGTGCGAGGCGCAGATCACTTCATCACCCTGACCGATGCCGAGCGCGCGCAAGGCGATCCACGTACCGAGCGTGCCGCTCGCCACCGCGACGGCGTGCGCGCGGCCGCTCCAGCCCGCAAATGCGGCCTCGAACGATTCGAGCATCGGGCCGCTGCTCCAGCGCGGCGATTGCAGAACGGCGTTGACGAGTTCGATTTCGCGCGCGCCGCAGGCCGGTTCGCTCAGGGCGATCTCATCGATCTCCATGCGCGGCTCCGTCTTCGGTGAAGATGACCATGACGGCTTCGCTGGCCTCGCGGGTGACGGACACGCACATCCCGTCCGACATGGCGAAATAGACGCGGCGGCCGCCCACCTCAAGCGCCGGCGTTTCGTCTCGCATCTCGGCCGCGCTGATCCGCACGGCCCGGACCGCCGGAAACCGCTGGCGCAAGCTCGCCGCCGCGTCCAGCAGCGTCGGCGCGGTGCCGAGCACCTCGGCGATCGCCTGGATCTGATCGGTATCGAGCGCCATGTCAGTCCTCGCCGTTCGCCACGCGCCGGGCCTCGACCGTGATGGGCAGCGCGGTGTCGTCCGCCATCGCGGGCAGTTCAAGCTGCCAGCCATTCGCGAGCGTGATGAGCCCGCCCCACATCTCGGGCCGCGCCATCGAGACGATCGGCTCCTCCAGATCCTTCTTCGGCACGTACGCGCTCAATGCGCCCTTGCTGTCCCTGCGGATCATGACTTTCACGACGGTAGCTCCTGGGTTCCTGGGAAAAATTCAGGCCGCGCGGACGGCATCGCTTGCGAGCAGCGGCGCGAGCAAAGGCGGCAACGCCGCCAGCAAATAGTCGATGTCGTGCGCGGTCGTCGACTCGCCGAGCGACAGACGCACGGCCGCCAGCGCTTCATCGCGTGGCACGCCCATCGCGGCGAGCACGTGCGACGGCTCGCTCCCGCCCGACGCGCATGCCGAACCGGACGACGCACACACGCCCATCTGTTCGAGCCGATGCAGCACAACCTCGGCCGGCAATACGCCAAAACGCAAATAGCTGGTGCACGCGAGCCGCGGCGCAGCGGCGGAAAACACCTGAACGCCGGGCAGCGCATCGCACAGTCCGCGTTCGAGCGCGTCGCGCAGCTTCGCGGTGTGGGCGGCCTTCGCAGCGACATCGCCTAGCGCGTCGAGTGCGGCCGCGAAGCCCGCGATGGCGGGCAGATTCTCGGTGCCGCCGCGCCTGCGCCGCTCCTGGCTGCCTTGCGTCTGCGGCTGCAATGCTGTGCCCTGGCGCAGCAGCAATGCCCCGATTCCCTTCGGTCCGCGAACCTTGTGAGCCGACAACGAAACGGCATCGACGCCAAGCCGCGCAAAGTCGAACGGCGCCTTGCCGACCACCTGCGTTGCATCGACGTGCATCCGTGCGCCAGCGTCATGCGCGAGCGCGCGCATTGCCTCGACCGGCATCAGCACGCCGGTCTCGTTGTTCGCCGCCATCAGCGAAACCAGCGCGACGTCGGGGCCGATCAGGCGAGCGGCGCTGTCGAGGTCGAGCGTGCCGTCCGCGTGCACGCCGATGAAGTCGACCGGCACGCCCAGCCCGATCAACGCGCGCGCCAGCGCAAGATGCGCCGCGTGCTCGACCGCGCTCAGCACGATCCGGCGGCGGCCCGGCTCCGTGACCGCTGCATGCAGACCCAGCACGGCCAGATGGTTCGCCTCGGTTGCGCCGCTGGTGAAAATCACCTCCGATGGCTTGCAGCTCAGCACGCGCGCCACCGTCGCGCGCGCCGCCGCGAGCGCGCGCCTCGCCTGCTGCCCCAGCGCATGCTGCGAGGACGCATTGGCCCAGACATCGGTCATGACCGACAGCATGGCCTGCACCACGCCGGGGGCAGTCGGCGTCGTCGCGTTGTGGTCGAGGTAGATCATCGCGGGCTCCATCGCCAGGGTTTTAAGGCCAGAACACGCGCGCGGCATCCACGCGCAGACGGTCCAGTAGCATGGCCAGGTCGTGACTCGCGTACTGCGCCACCCAGCGGCGCGCTGCGTGGTCCCGCGCATGCAGATGCCACTGGCCGTCGTCGTCCCGCGCGAGCCACGCAATGTCGATCACGCCGCCCGCCGGGTCGACGTTGCGCGAGCAGCACGGGCTTTCGATCCGATACCCTTCGGGCTCCCGCGCGACGCGCGCCCGAACGTACCGGTAGCGCACGCGGTTGCGCAACGCGCGCTCGATCTGGTGCTGCGTGAAATCGGCCACGCGTGCGTTGCCCGCATCGGCAACATGCGCGGCGGACGGCGCGTTCCGTGCGCATGGCTCTGCGCACCCTTCGCCCCATGTCGTCGGCGTCGTCATGATTCGACCTCGTCTTCCTCGGCTAGCAGCCCGGCGGGCGCGGGCGCGATCTCGTCTTCCGTGCAGCCGACAACGCGGCGGCCGAATTCGACGAGATACACCGGCTCGCCGCTTTCGACCACCCGCCCCACGTTGACGATCTCGCCCACCGCGCCCGCGCTCACCAGGCACTCGCCTTCGCCTCGGTCTGGATAGCTGCCGTCATTGCACAGATCGTCGAGTGCGATCACACGCATGCCCCACGCGTAGGCGGGCTCAATCGGCTCCATGCTCATCGCGCCGTCCCCTCATCGCTGCCCGTGCCGATCGTGCGCAGCGCGGCGGCACGTTCGCCGAGGCGTTCGAGCACGTCGTCCGGCAGGTGATCGAGCGTGCACAACTCCTTCGCGCGCATGCCGACCCGATGACCGGTTTCGACGAAGTCCACCGCGTAGATGTAGAACTGCTGCAGGAACGTGTTGATGCTCGTGACATAACCGACGTCGCCCTTGCTCACCAGCACCTCGCCAATATCCTTGCCGGTGTAGGTGCCGTCGTTGCGAATCGCCGAGCGGGCGATCACACGCTCGCCGAAGCTGAAACGCGGCGGGAACGCGATCTCGACGGTGTCGTCGTCCCGGTTGATGTCACCCATGGCTCACTCCCGCGCAAGGCCGCATCTCGCCGTCACGGACATCTGCGGGCGCGCTCGCCCCTCTGCGCTGCCTGGCGAGCGCACGCACCTCTTCGTCCGGGTCGGTCAGCAACGGCGTCAACGTGTGGGGCTGGGCGCGCCGCGCGGCTTCCCAGCGCACGCGCCAGTCGGCGTCGTGGAAAAAGCGTGTCGCGAGCGCGAACGGCAGGCGCGTCGCCACGATGCGCCTCACCTCGGCTTCACCATCGTCGGCCATGCGCAGCAGCGCCGGCATCTCGATGCGTTCGGCGACCCGCATTCTTACGACCCAGTCCGGGTCCTGCGCCATCAACGGCAGCAGCGCCGAAGGCAGACGCCGCGCCACCCACTCGCGCACGCCATAGTCGCTGTCCGTGCGCAACTGGGCCAGCGCCGCCGGTTCGAGCCGTTGCGCGACACGAATCCGCACCTCACGGTGAGGGTCGCGAGCCATGCGCGCGAGATGCGCCTGCGGCAGGCGCAGCGCGATTTGCAGGCGGACGGTCTCGTCGGTGTCGTCGATCAGCGCGGGCAGCCTGAACACATCGGCATGGCGCGCCGCAATCGCACGCACCTCAAAATACGGATGATCGAGATGCGCGTTGCCGAGTTCGGGATGCCAGCGGAAGAAGCGGTCGATACGCCTCGCGTACGCATCCTGCATGCACGCGTGGCCCGGCTCGCATCCTGCCTCGTCCGGCATTGCGCGCAAGCCGCGATGGGCGCAGACCGCGCAGTCGACCGGGCCGCCTTGCCAGTGACAAGGCGGAATGTCGCCGGAAGGCGCGCGCACGGCGCGGCGCGCGTTCATGACGGCACCGCCCAGCCGCGCGCCGGATACGCGCGCGGCACGCCTGCTCCGTCACCGTCGACGTCGTCCTCGCGGCGCATCAGTACATGCAGCAGCAACGCGCCGCCGACGTGGTCTTCCGGGTCGAGGCTTCGCAGTTCTGCAAGCTGCGTTTGCGCCGAAGCCAGTTCACCCAGCCGCATGTGCAGATACGCGAGCCCCTTGAGCGTGAACAGATAGAAACGCACGGCGGCGTCGTAGCGCACGGCATCGCGCGACGGCGGCTCGCGCCCGAAATCGGCGCCTAGCACGGATCGCGCAATCGACAGCGCATCCTCGCCCACCGCGCGCGCGTCGGCCAACCGATGACCATAGAAGTGAAACCGGTAGAGTGCGATCAGCGGTGCCGGGTGAGCCGGTGCGACAGCGCGTGCCCGCTCCAGCAGCCCGAGCGCTTCGGCTGGCCGCTCGCGCACGCGGCCCGCTTCGGCGAGCAGTCGCGCCGCCTCGGACGCAAGTCCGCCGCCAAGCGCCGACTGCGCGAAACAGGCGAGCGCGTCGTCCATGGTGTCGGTGTCGGGCGTCAGCGTCTGCATCGTCGCACCTGATGGTTTCACGATGCCTGCGGCGGCAACGGCGGGCGCCCGCGTCCGATCGCCCCCACGTCGATGCGCGCGACGCCCGGCTCGCTCGCGCCCGCGCTGCTGCACGCGCACGGCGCCTGGTTCGGGCTCGCGAAGGTGAGGCCCGACTGGGTCGCCGTCTCGACGAAATCGATCGTCATGCCATCGAGCAGCAGACGGCTCTCCGCCGCGAGGAAAAGGCGCAGGCCGTTAATTTCCAGCACCTGCTCGCCCGCCTGCGGCGCGGCCTCGGCGCTGAACTCAGCGTTGTAGCCCGAGCAGCCGCCGGGACTCACGAGCAAACGAAAGCCTGCGCCGGCAGGCAGGCAGGCAAAGCGCACGATCCGGCGCATGAACTTCTCGGCGGCGGGCATGACGGTAAGGTTGGGCAGCATGATGCAGATCTTCTCCAGTTGGGCAGTCGGGCTAGCGCCGCGCAGTTCGATACGCGGCGCGCACCGTGGCTCAGGCGTGAACGATGCAGCCGTCCACCGGGCATACCGCGATGCACTGCGGGCTATCGAAATGCCCTTCGCACTCCGTACATTTCTTCGGGTCGATCGCGAAGACGCCGCCCTTCTCGTTGATGGCGACGTTCGGGCATTCCGGCTCGCAGGCCGAGCAGCCGGTGCAGGTGGACGCAATGATTTTCAGTGTCATGGGGATACTCCTCGCAATGAATGATCGTGGGGGCGTTCAACGCAGTCTTCAGGCCGCCGCGCCCGTGAACGCGCCCTGCCGGATCGCCGCGTCGCCGCGATCCGCGTGCGTGATCGCACCGTTCGCGACCCGGCTTCGGTAATCGTTGAACCACGCGAGCGCGGCCTTCTCGATGAACTCGCCAACGAACTGGTCCACCGGTTCGATGCCCGCCTGCGCAAGTTCGTCGCGGGGGCACGCGCCGATCTTCGCGACCAGCACCGCATGACAGTCGTTGATCGCACGCACGACGGACGGCAACTGCTCGTCGTCGCCATAGCCGCCCTGGCAGTACAGGTCCACGCGACGATGGCCGACGAACAGCGCCCCGGTTGCGCTCACCTCGAAAATCTGGAACTCGGTGACATGGCCGAAGTGCTCGTTCACGCGTCCGCCGCCCTTCGTCGCGACGGCGACCAGCACCTTCAGATCGTCGGCCACATCGATCGCCTGCGCAGCGGCCAGCGCTTCCTGCTTCGCCGCGTGCTGCGCCTCGCGTTCGGCCTCGACGCGGCTCTGATATTCGCGGCGGCGCTCAAGGTCGTAGACCACTTCCATCTGCTCGATCTTGTCGAGCGTGAATTCCTCGCTGCGATCCTCGCCGAGCAGCCCCACCGCGTCCGCGCGGCACTGGCGGCAATGGCGCATCAGGTTCGCGCCGCCCATGCACGCGTCCTGCACGGTTTTCAGTTCCTGCGCGCTCGGCCCGCGCTGCCCGGTCAGCCCGAAGTGCGTGCCGTGCTCCGCCTCCGAGATGAGCGGCATGATGTTGTGCAGGAACGCGCCGCGCTTTTTCACTTCGCGGTTCACCTCGATCAGGTGGTCGTCGTTGATGCCCGGAATCAGCACCGAATTGATCTTCGTGAGCACGCCGCGCGCGGTCAGCATCTCGAGGCCCTTCATCTGCCGTTCGTGCAGAATCCGCGCGGCTTCGTAGCCCGTTATGCGCCGGTGGTTCCAGAAAATCCACGGATAGATCTTTTCGCCGACGGCCGGATCGACCATGTTGATCGTGATCGTCACGTGGTCGATGTTGTACTGGCAGATTTCGTCGACGAGATCCGGCAGCGCGAGTCCGTTAGTGGACAGGCACAGCTTGATGTCGGGGGCCTGCTCCTGAAGCATGCGGAAGGTGTCGAAGGTCTTCTTCGGATTGGCCAGCGAATCGCCGGGACCGGCGATGCCGAGCACGGTCATCTGCGGAATCTCGCTCGCGACCGCGACCACCTTCTTCACCGCCTGCTCAGGCGTGAGCTTTTGCGACACCACACCGGGGCGCGACTCGTTCGAGCAATCGTACTTGCGGTTGCAGTAGTTGCACTGGATGTTGCAGGCGGGCGCGACCGCCACGTGCATGCGCGCGTAATGGTGATGCGCCTCTTCCGAATAGCAGGGATGGTTCTTGATCTTCTCCCACACCTCAGGGGGCATGTCGTCGGGGCCGCCCGACGAACCACAACTGGCCTTGCCCTCGCCGCCTTGGGAACCACAACCGCCGCTGGCAGCCGGCACGTCGATGGCCGCCCCCAGAGGCTTGATCTGGCCGATGCCGATATAGGCAGCGGCGGGCAACATGTTGGCACTCGCGTTATCTTGCATGGATATCTCCTCGCAACCGGACGTGACTACGTGCGGGAGATAAAAGCCAGATTCGTGCCACTAGCGCAAAGCCCGTCTAGACGGGGGTTGGACGAATCGCGCGTGCGCTTTGTCGCGCGCGCCGACACGCAAACCCAACGAGGCCGTCGGTTTCTGTCGCGGTTGCGACAAAGCCCACATTATTTCGTCATGCTATGGAATTGACACGAAGGCGCGAGCGCGCGCAGCACAGCCGCCGCTCGCCGATGGCGTGCGAATACGTGACGAACGAGAAACAGCGAAAGCGGCGAGCTAGAAGCGCCGAACCTCGATGCCGTATTTATGGAGCGCGTAGCCGATCTGCCGCGGCGTAATCCTGAGCAGACGCGCCGCCTTGGCCTGAACCCAGCCGCAGCGCTCCATCGCCCAGATGAGCCGCTCGCGCTCGCCCTCCGGCTTGCCTTCTTCCGCATCGCCGGAATGGAAGCCATCGGCGACGCTGTCGTCGGCCAGATCGTCCGGCAACGCGAACGGCATGTCAGCATCGCGCGGCGCACCGCCCGGCATGCCCGGAATTTCGCGGATCGGAATATCGGCGAGACGCGCCGGCCGCACGGCGTCATCCCGCTCGATGTGATGCAGCACCCGCGTCAAGCACTGATCTTCCTGACACAGAAAAGCGAGACGATCGATGAGGTCGCCATGCGTCATCGTTGCCGTGCGCTCGACGCAGTTCTCCAGCTCACGCACGTTGCCGGGCCAGTAGCAGCTCGTCAGCACGCGCATCGCGTCCGTGCTGAAATGCAGCGCACGGCTATTGTCGCGGTTGAAGCGATCGAGAAAATACTCCGCCATCGCCGGAATGTCCTCGCGCCGCTCGCGAAGCGGCGGCAACTGGATGCTCACCACATTGATGCGGTAATAGAGGTCGGCGCGGAATTCGCCTTCTTTCACCATGCGTTCGAGATTGCGATTCGTGGCGAGAATCAGCCTCACGTCGACTTTCACCGCCGACGCGCCGCCGACCCGCTCGAACTCGCGCTCCTGTAGCACGCGCAACAGCTTCGCCTGGAACGAAGGCGAGATATCGCCGATCTCGTCGAGAAAGAGCGTGCCGCCGTGCGCGAGTTCGAAGCGGCCCTTGCGCTGGCCTTGAGCGCCTGTGAATGCGCCCTTTTCGTGGCCGAACAGTTCGCTTTCGAGCAGCGACTCCGTCAAGGCCGCGCAGTTGACCGACACGAACGCCTGCTCGTTGCGCGGCGAAAGGCGATGAATCGCGCGCGCGATCACTTCCTTGCCGGTACCGCTTTCTCCGCGCAGCAGCACCGTGGTACGCGCGGGCGCCACCTGATGAACCTGCTCGAAGATGCGCTGCATGGGCTCGGACACGCCCACCACGTGATCGAGCGGCGGCGCCGGGCGAATCGCCTTCTGCATGCGCCGCACTTCTTCCTGCATGCGGCCGTGCGCGGCGCTCACGCTGCGATGAAGCAGCAGCGCCTGCGCCATCAAGGTCGAGACGATCTTCATCAGATCGAGGTCGCCCGCGAACATGCGCGTGCCGCCCGGATTGATGCAGAACACCGCGAGCACGCCGAGCGTATTGCGCTCCACGCGGATCGGCGTCGCGAGCAGCGCGACGCGCGCGTCGCCGAATTCGCCGGGCTCGCCCGCGCTGCCGGTGCGATCGAGAAACACCGGCTCGTCACGCACGTCCGGCACGACCGCGGGCATGCTGCTCTTGAACACCCGCCCGACGATGCCCTCTCCCGGATGAAAGCGGATACGCCGATGCTCGTCGCGCGACAGCCCCGCGCTGCACATCCCGTGCAACTCGCCGTCCGGTTCCGCCACGACGACGAACGCACGCCGCCAGTCGAGCGCATTGAGCAGATACTCCAGCGACGTCCGGAACGTCTGCGCGACAT
Organism: Paraburkholderia sp. SIMBA_027; assembly: GCF_046535315.1. Lineage (NCBI taxonomy): Bacteria > Pseudomonadati > Pseudomonadota > Betaproteobacteria > Burkholderiales > Burkholderiaceae > Paraburkholderia > Paraburkholderia sp. SIMBA_027. Next base: position 15,630 of record NZ_JAWRWY010000027.1, on the reverse strand, counting down.
CCAGCGACGACACGAGCGTCTTGCTGACTTCATAGACCGCGTCGAGCTCACGACGGGCCTCGCCTGCACCTGACTTCTGCATGAATCCCTCCGCTCCTGCTGTGGCCCGGTCGAGGCACCACGGCGCAACAGCAGCACGAATCTCGATAAAGCAAGATTCAGCCCACGCCGAACAAGCGCCGGATCGGAATGCGGGCCGAGCCGACAAAGCCGACAAACGCAACAAACCTGAACTGCAATCCTGCGTCGGTTACGTACAAAGAAAACCATCCCCGCGCCAGAAGACAACCATACCCGGCTAAAAAAAGCCGTGGCATGGATGTTGCAGATTTTCGCCTGCCTGTTCCATCCTCCGCTGCCAAGGAGCCCGCCATGCCGGATGCCGCCCGTTATCCCGAGTCCCGCGTTCAGCCCGTCTATCTCGACTACGCCGCCACTACGCCCGTGGACCCGCGTGTCGCGCGGCGCATGCTGCCCTACATGACGCAGATCTTCGGCAATCCGGCGAGCCGCTCTCATGCGTTCGGCTGGGCCGCCGACGAAGCCGTGGAACTCGCCCGCGAGCAGGTGGCGAGCCTCGTGAACGCCGACCCGCGCGAAATCGTCTGGACCTCGGGCGCGACCGAGTCGGACAACCTCGCGCTGAAGGGCGCCGCACACTTCCACCGCTCGCGTGGCAAGCACCTCGTGACGCTCGCAACCGAACACAAGGCCGTGCTCGACACGATGCGCGAACTCGAACGCGAAGGCTTCGAGGTGAGCGTGCTGCCGGTGCAGCAGGACGGCCTCGTCGACCCGGCCGTGTTCGAGGCCGCGCTCCGGCCCGAGACCGTGCTCGCGTCGGTGATGCTCGTGAACAACGAAACGGGCGCCGTGCAGGACATCGCCACGCTGGGTGCGCTGTGCCGCGCGCGCGGCGTGCTGCTGCACGTCGATGCGGCGCAGGCGGCCGGCAAGGTGCCGATCGACCTCGACGCATTGCCGGTCGACCTGATGTCGCTCTCCGCGCACAAGGTCTACGGCCCGAAAGGCATCGGCGCGCTTTACGTGCGCCGCCGCCCGCGCGTGCGCATCGATGCGCAGATCCACGGCGGCGGGCACGAGCGCGGCATGCGCTCGGGCACGCTGCCGACGCACCAGATCGTTGGTATGGGTGCGGCATTCTGGCTTGCCCGCGAAAGCATGCGCGCCGACAACGAACGCATCCGCATGCTGCGCGACCGATTGTGGGCGGGCTTGCAAGCCATCGACGCAATCGAGGTCAATGGCGACCTCACACACGGCGCGCCGCATTACCTCAATATCAGTTTCCGCTACGTCGAAGGCGAATCGCTGCTGATGGGGATGAAGGACATCGCGGTGTCTTCCGGTTCGGCGTGCACGTCCGCAAGCCTCGAACCCAGCTACGTGCTGCGCGCGATGGGACGCGACGACGAACTCGCGCACAGTTCGATCCGCTTCTCGCTCGGACGCTTCACGACGGCGCAGGAGATCGATTTCGCCATTGCGCAGGTGACCCGCGTGGTCGAACGGCTGCGCGGCATGAGCCCGTTGTGGGACATGGCGCAGGCCGGCGTCGACCTTCGTTCTCTCCAGTGGGCCGAACACTGATGCCCGGCCCGTCCGGCACGCTACCAAGGAGCATGTCATGGCTTACAGCGACAAGGTTCTCGATCACTATGAAAATCCGCGCAACGTGGGCTCGTTCGGCAAGGACGACGACACGGTAGGCACCGGCATGGTCGGCGCGCCCGCGTGTGGCGACGTGATGCGGTTGCAGATCCGCGTCAACGGCCAGGGCGTGATCGAGGACGCACGGTTCAAAACGTATGGCTGCGGCTCGGCGATCGCGTCCAGTTCGCTGGTCACCGAATGGGTCAAGGGCAAGACGCTCGACGAGGCGATGGCGATCCGCAATACGCAGATCGCCGAAGCCCTCGCACTGCCGCCGGTGAAGATCCATTGCTCGATCCTCGCCGAGGATGCCATCAAGGCCGCCGTGGCCGACTTCCGCGCGCGGCGCCTCACGGCCGAGCCTCGCGAAACGGCGGCGCGAGACAGCGTCGAATTCACGACCGAACAGCCGGCCTGCGCGTCCGGCACGAATTGAACGCGCTCACAGAACGAGGACAAGCACGATGGAATCACTCCAGCAAGCGGCCGCCGCCGCGCCCGAACCCCTGCCGTCCTTCCTGGACTTCACCGCGCGCGCCGCCGCCAAGGTCGCGTCGCTGATCGAGGAAGAAGGCAATCCCCGGCTCAAGCTCCGACTCTATGTGTCCGGCGGCGGCTGCTCGGGCTTTCAGTACGGATTCTCGTTCGACGACCAGGTTGCCGAAGACGACATGCAGATCGTCACCGACGGCGTCACGCTGCTGATCGATGCGATGAGCCAGCAATATCTGCTGGGCGCGCGCGTCGATTACGAAGACAGCCTCGAAGGCGCGCGTTTCGTCATCCAAAACCCGAACGCCCAGAGCACCTGCGGCTGCGGCAGTTCCTTCTCCGTGTGAGGCCCGACATGACCGTCTCTCTCACCCCGGCAGCGGCGCGGCACGTCGCGAGGTCGCTGCAAAAGCGTGGCAGCGGCGTCGGACTGCGCGTCGCGGTCAAGACGAGCGGCTGCTCGGGCTTCGCGTATGCGCTCGAATTCGTGGATACACCGAACGTCGAGGACCGGTGTTTCGAGGCATATGGCGTGACGATCGTCGTCGATCCACGCAGCCTGCCGATGCTCGACGGCACCGAACTCGACTTCGTGCGCGAAGGCCTGAACGAAGGCTTCAAGTTCCACAACCCGAACGCGAAGGCAAACTGCGGATGCGGAGAAAGCTTCGCGGTCTGAGCCTTCCGGTCCGCCTGCCGAGGAGATATCGACATGGCCCTGCTACAGATCGCTGAACCTGGCCGCGCCGCCGCCCCGCATCAGCACCGGCTCGCGGCCGGCATCGACCTGGGGACGACAAACTCGCTCGTCGCGACGGTCCAGAGTGCCGTGGCGCGCGTGTTGCCAGACCTGTTGCCGGACATGGAAGGCTCACCGCTCGTGCCTTCCGTCGTGCGCTATCTGCCGTCAGGCGAAGCGCGCGTGGGACGCGAGGCGCAAATGCAGCAAGCCGACGATCCGGCCAACACCATCGTCTCGGTGAAGCGTTTCATGGGGCGGCGTCTTGCGGATCTGCCCGATGCCGACGCGCTGCCTTATCGCTTCGTCGACCGGCCCGGCATGGTGCACGTCGCGACGGCCGCGGGCGAGCGCTCGCCGGTGCAGGTCTCGGCCGAAATCCTGCGCGCGCTGCGCACGCGAGCCGAAGCCGCGCTCGGCGGCGAACTGGCGGGCGTGGTGATCACCGTGCCTGCCTACTTCGACGATGCGCAACGCCAGGCGACCAAGGACGCCGCGAGACTCGCCGGACTCACCGTGCTGCGGCTGATGAACGAGCCGACCGCCGCTGCTGTGGCCTACGGGCTCGACCGCGCAGCCGAAGGCACGTTCGCGGTCTACGACCTGGGCGGCGGCACGTTCGACATCTCGATTCTGCGGCTCTCGAAGGGCGTCTTCGAAGTGCTCGCCACGGGCGGCGACGCAGCGCTCGGCGGAGACGATTTCGATCACGCCGTGGCGCACTGGCTGTGCAATGCGCAGGGCGTCGCCAGCCTTGCCGCACTCGCGCCGCGCGAGCAGCGCGCGCTGCTGATGGCGGCGCGCACCGCGAAGGAGGCACTGTCGCAATCGGACACGGCCGAGGTCACGCTGACGCATCCCGGCGGCGCCATCTGGCAGCGCACGCTGTCGCGCGCGGTATTCGGCGCGCTCTGTCAGCCGCTGATCGACCGGACCATTGCCGCCACGCGCCGCGCACTGCGCGACGCCAGGCTGCAGAGCGCCGATATCGACGGCGTGGTGCTGGTCGGCGGTTCGACACGCATGCCGCTCGCACGAGACGCGGTGCGCGGCCTGTTCGGCTGCGAACCGCTCGCGGACATCGATCCCGACCAGGTCGTCGCTCTCGGCGCGGCGAGGCAAGCGGACGTCCTCGCCGGAAACAGCAACGGCGACGGCTGGCTGCTGCTCGATGTCTGTCCGCTGTCGCTCGGGCTCGAAACGATGGGCGGTCTGGTCGAGAAGATCATTCCGCGCAACTCGACGTTGCCCGTCGCCCGTGCGCAGGAATTCACGACGTTCAAGGACGGACAGACCGCGATGTCGATCCACGTCGTCCAGGGCGAGCGCGAGGCGGTCGCGGACTGCCGCTCGCTCGCCCGTTTCGAACTGCGCGGCATTCCTGCCACGGTCGCGGGCGCCGCGCGCGTTCGCGTGACATTCCAGATCGACGCCGACGGCCTGCTCGCCGTCACCGCCCGGGAGCAGACGACCGGAACCGAGGCGCACGTCGAGGTCAAGCCGTCATACGGCCTGAGCGACGCGCAGGTTGCCGCGATGCTAAGGGAGGCCTTCGACACCTCGCTCGACGACATGCAATTGCGCGCGCTGCGCGAAGCGCAAGTCGACGCCCGGCGCCTGCTGGATGCGACCGAAACGGCGCTTGCCGCCGATGCCGCGTTGCTCACGGAAACGGAACTCGCCGCGATCCGGCAAAGCCTGTTCGGCGTGGCGGAGGCGCTCGAAGTCGGCGCGCCCCTCGATGCGCTGCGCGCGGCTGCCGAAACGCTCTCCCACGCTACCGCCGAATTCGCCGCACGCCGGATGAACGCCTCCATTCGCCAGGCGCTCGCAGGCCGCGCGCTCGACAGTCTCGCCTGAACGGATCCCCTCATGCCCCGCGTACACGTGCTTCCTCATGCCGAGTTGTGTCCCGAAGGACGCGTAATCGAGCTCAAACGCGGCGCATCGCTGTGCGACGGCCTGCTCGAATCGGGCATCGCCATCGAACATGCCTGCGAGATGGTGGCCGCCTGCGCAACTTGTCATATTTACGTGCGCGCGGGCGGCGCGTCGCTGACCGCGCCCGATGATGAGGAGTCCGACCAGCTCGACCACGCGTGGGGCGTCGACGCACAATCGCGCCTTGCGTGCTGCGTGAAGCTGCGCGACGCCGACCTGACCATCGAGTTTCCGAAACACACGCGCAACTTCGCGCGCGAGCGCTGACACCGCCACCCGGTCGAGAACGCCTGGTTCACGGTGTTCGGAACAGCACATTCGCGACACGCGCAACCCCACAACACGCCCTTCATACGCGACATCCGCGTCATCGAATTGCGGCCACAAGCCCGCGTCCAGCCATAAAGCGCTGCTGGCACAACCCTTGCAAATCTCATGACGACAACTTGAGAGACCACGCACATGCCCGTCCCGATCATCAACGACACCACCCTGCGCGACGGCGAACAGACCGCCGGCGTCGCGTTCACGCTCGAAGAGAAATGCGCTATCGCGACGGCACTGTCTAAAGCCGGCGTCGCCGAACTCGAAATCGGCATTCCGGCCATGGGCGAGGACGAGATTGCCGGCATCCGGGCGATCGTCGACCTGAACCTCGACGCCGGCCTCATGGTCTGGGGACGCCTGACCGACGGCGATCTCGCCGCTGCGCTGCGCTGCAATCCCGACATCGTGCATCTGTCGATTCCGGTCTCGGACATCCATCTGCAATACAAGTTGCGTCAGCCCCGCAACTGGGTATTCGGGCAGATCGCGCGCGTGATCGCGGCGGCGGCGAAAAGCGACCGCAAGATCTCGCTCGGGATGGAGGACGCCTCGCGCGCGGACGCCGCCTTCCTCGCCGACGTCGCACGCTGCGCGCAGCAGCACGGCGCGCAACGCGTGCGCTTCGCCGATACGCTCGGCGTGCTCGATCCGTTCTCGACCTACGACGCCATCGCAAGACTGCGCGACGCCGTCGACATCGAGATCGAGATCCATGCGCACGACGACCTCGGGCTCGCCACGGCCAACACGCTCGCCGCGCTGCGCGCGGGCGCGACCCACGCGAACACGACCGTCAACGGCCTCGGCGAGCGCGCCGGAAACGCCGCGCTCGAAGAGATCGTCATGGGTGCGCGGCATCTGCTGGGACGCGACACCGGCGTCGACACGACCGCGCTGCTCGGCATCTCGCGGCTCGTTGAAAGCGCGTCGGGCAGGACGGTTTCGTTCAACAAAAGCATCGTCGGCAGCGCCGTGTTTACGCACGAGTCGGGCATTCACGCCGACGGCATCGCGAAACATCCCGCGACCTACGAAAGCTTCGATCCGGCCGAACTCGGGCGGCAGCGTTCGGTCGTGCTCGGCAAACACTCTGGATCCCAAAGCGTTCGCCAAGCCTACGGCGCGCTCGGCGTGAACGTGGCCGAGCGGATCCTGCCGATGCTGCTCGCGCGGATCCGCCAGTACGCCACGCAGTACAAGCAGGCGCCGAGCGCGAGCGACCTCTACCGTTTTCTGTCCGAAGCCAGCGAAACGTTCGGGGAGGTCTCGTGAGCGACTATCGCCGCGTCATGCCTGAACCGGCATCCACGGACACGGCCGGCCCGAACACCTCATGGTGGTCGCTATTGCTTGGCGACGTGCACTGCGTCGCTCAGCGCGACCCGGCCGCCCGCAGCCGGTTCGAAGCCTGGACGATCTATCCCGGCGTGCACGCCATGGCGGCCTACCGTATCGCTCATGCGCTGTGGGCGCGCGGCTGGCGCTACGTGCCGCGCTGGCTGTCGTTCGTCGCGCGCATGGTCACGCATGTGGACATTCACCCGGGCGCGGTGATCGGCGCGCGATGCTTCATCGATCACGGCGCGGGCGTCGTGATCGGCGAGACTGCCGTGATCGGCAACGACGTCACGCTCTATCACGGCGTCACGCTCGGCGGCACGAGCTGGCATCCGGGCAAGCGTCACCCAACGCTCGGCGACCACGTCGTCATCGGCGCGGGCGCGAAGATTCTCGGACCGATCACGATCGGCCATCACGCGCGCATCGCTGCGAACTCCGTCGTCATCGATCCGGTGCCGGAAGGCGCGACCGTCGTCGGCATCCCGGGGCGCGTCGTGGCCCCTCGCGCGCGAGCGGCTCCATATGGTTTCGACCTCAATCACCATCTGATTCCGGATCCCGTCGGCAAGGCTCTCGCCTGCCTGCTGGAGCGCGTAGCGCATCTCGAACAGGCCGCGCAAGTGGGTCCCGCTGCGGTTGCCGCCCAGTGCCACGTCGGCTGCGACGACCGCTGCACGCCAAGCGCGCATTTTTCAACACCGCCCGACATGTCCAGTGGGGAGTAACGACATGCAAGGATTCATCGAGCAACTTAAACGCCTCTCGTCGGCCGAGGATTTCCTGCACTTCTTCGGCATCCCGTTCGACGAGAAGGTGGTGAACGTCAGCCGTCTGCACATTCTCAAGCGCTTCTTCCAGTACATCCGGCAACAGGAAGCGATGCCGCAGAACAACGAGGCGGCCATGTTCAAGGTCTACCACGGTCTGCTGCTGAAGGCCTACAGCGACTTCGTCTCGTCCACGCCCGCCGACGAGAAGGTGTTCAAGGTCTTCCAGGACGTGGACGGCCGCCAGCATGTCTCTCTCGACAACCTGCGCGCGTCGTTGCCGACGCGCGACGCCGCCTGAACTGGAGCGCCATCATGCACATTGTCGTCTGCATCAAACAGGTTCCGGATTCCGCACAGATCCGGGTTCATCCTGTCACCAACACCATCATGCGCCAGGGCGTGCCGGCGATCGTCAACCCGTACGACCTGTTCTCGCTCGAAGAGGCGCTGCGGCTCAAGGACCGCTTCGGCGGCAAGGTCACGATGCTCTGCATGGGACCGCCGCAAGCCGAGGACGCGCTGCGCAAATGCATCGGCTATGGCGCGGACGACGCCGTGCTCGTGACCGACCGCGCATTCGCGGGCGCCGACACGCTCGCCACCTCGTATGCGCTCGCCGCTGCCATCCGCCAGATCGGGAAGGAACAGGCGGTGGACGTCGTGTTCACTGGCAAGCAGACCATCGACGGCGATACAGCCCAGGTCGGCCCCGGCATCGCCAAACGCATGGGGATGCAGCTACTCACCTACGTGTCGAAGATCGTCGAGACCGACCTCGATGCGCGCACGATCGTCGTCGAGCGCCGCGCGGAAGGCGGCGTGCAGGTGCTGAAGACCGCGCTGCCCTGTCTCGTGACGATGCTGGAGAACACCAACGAGCTGCGCTTCGCGACGCTGCCCGCGATGATCCATGCCGCGGGCTTTCCCGTGCGCAAATGGAACCGCGAACAGGCGGGCATCGAGGACGTCAGCAAGATCGGACTGAAAGGCTCGCCGACCGTGGTCAGCAAGGTCTTCGGACCGACGCCGCGCAGCGAAAAGACGGAGATGCTGGAGCTGGACATTTCGAGCCTGCGCGACATCTCGCTGAACCTGTTGCAGAAGATATTCACCCGCCATCCAACACTGGAGGCGGACTTGCTGATGAAGGGGACCTCATGAACTCGCCTGTCGCCGCCGACGCCAAGCCGGCTGCGCCCGCCAAACGTGCGGGCGGCCGCAATCTCGAACTGCCCGAACACCTCAAGGTCTACAAGGGCGTCTGGGTTTTTCTGGAACATGACCGCGGCCATGTGCACAGCGTCTCGTGGGAACTGCTCGGCGAAGCGCGCAAGCTCGCCGACAAGCTGGGCAGCGACGTTGCCGTCGTGGCGCTCGGCGGCCCGGACGAGCCGCTCGAGCAGTTCGCCGCCGAGGCCTTCGGCTTCGGCGCGGACAAGGCCTACGTGATCCATGATCCGGTACTGCTCGGCTATCGCAACGAGCCCTTCACGAAAGGCCTCACCGACCTCGTCAACCAGTACCAGCCCGAAATCCTGCTGCTCGGCGCGACCTCGATGGGCCGCGATCTCGCCGGCTCAGTCGCGACGACGCTCGCAACCGGCCTCACCGCCGACTGCACGGAACTCAACATCGACCCGGTTTCGCGCGCGCTCGCCGCGACGAGGCCGACTTTCGGCGGCTCGCTGCTGTGCACGATCATGACTCTTGCATACCGCCCGCAGATGGCCACCGTGCGCCCGCGCGTAATGGCGATGCCGCAGGCGCAGAGCGGGCGCAGCGGAGCAATCGTGCAGGCAACGCTCGGGATGGCGGAGTCCGGCATCGTGACGAAGCTGCTCGATTTCATCGCCGACGCGAACAGCAACCGCATCAACCTGCCCTACGCCGATGTGATCGTCAGCGGCGGCAAGGGGCTCAAGAACCCGGAGAACTTCCGGCTCGTCTTCGAACTGGCGCGTGTGCTGGGCGGCGAAGTCGGCGCGACGCGTCCCTGTGTGCAGACCGGCTGGGTCGAGGCCGATCGCCAGGTCGGCCAGACCGGCAAGACCGTGCGGCCGAAGCTCTATATCGCAGCCGGTATTTCCGGCGCGATCCAGCATCGCGTCGGTATGGAAAGTTCGGACGTGATCGTCGCGATCAACACCGACCCGAACGCACCAATCTTCGACTTTGCGCACTATGGCATCGTCGGCAATGCACTCCAGGTGCTCCCGGCGCTAACGCAGGCGTTCGCGGACCACCTGGCGCTGCGCGGCAAGGCAGCCGCGTGAGGAGAACACGATGAAAAAACCCTCGCAATTCGATGCGATCGTCGTCGGCGCCGGACCGTCCGGCAACGCAGCGGCGTACGTGATGGCCAAAGCCGGACTGAAGGTGTTGCAGATCGAGCGCGGCGAATATCCAGGCAGCAAGAACGTCCAGGGCGCGATCCTGTATGCCAGGTCGCTCGAGGAGATCATCCCCGACTTTCGCGACGACGCACCGCTTGAGCGCCATATCATCGAGCAGCGTATGTGGATGCTCGACGACACGTCGTTCGTCGGCACGCACGTGCGCAGCGACGACTACAACCAGCCGCCGTACAACCGCTACACGATCATCCGCGCTCAGTTCGACAAGTGGTTTTCGTCGAAAGTGCGCGAAGCTGGTGCGCTGCTGATCTGCGAGACCACCGTCAATCACCTGATCATGGACGGCGACCAGGTCGTCGGCGTGCAGTGCGACCGCGAACAGGGCGATGTCTACGCGGATGTCGTCATCCTCGCGGACGGCGTGAATTCGACGCTCGCGCGCAAGGCCGGCTTTCACGGCGAAATCGAGGCGCGCAACGTCGCCCTGGCGGTCAAGGAAATTCTCTTCATGCCCGAGGAGACGATCCGCCAGCGCTTCAACATTGGCGAAGAGGAAGGCGTGGTGATCGAGATGATCGGCCGCATCACGGACGGCATGATGGGCACCGGGTTCCTGTACACGAACAAGGAGTCGCTGACCATCGGCGTTGGCTGCATGCTCAGCGATTTCAAGAGGAATCCGAATCGAACGAGTCCGTATGTGCTGCTCGAACAGATGAAGCGGCACCCGTCGATCGCACCGCTGATCGCCGGAGGAGAAATGAAGGAATACTGCGCGCACCTGATACCCGAGGGCGGATTCAATGCCATTCCGCGCGTGTACGGCAACGGCTGGATGATCGTCGGTGACTCGGGCGGCTTCGTCAATGCCGCGCACCGCGAAGGATCGAACCTCGCCATGACGACGGGACGCCTCGCCGCCGAAACAGTCATCGCCGCCAGGGTGAACGGCCATGGCTACCGCGCGAGCGCGCTCGCGGCGTACAAAACCGCGCTCGACAACAGCTTCGTGATGAAGGATCTGCACAAGTACCGGGACATGCCGGGCATCCTGCACGACAATCCGCAGTTTTTCACGACGTATCCGGACCTCGTCGCGAACGCCGCACGCACGATGATTACCGTCGACGGCGTTGACAAGACCAGCAAGAAGCGCGAGGTGATGGCGAGTTTTCGCAAGCACCGCTCTCTCGGCGGCCTCGTTGGCGACGCCTACAAACTTTGGAGGGCCTTCCGATGAACACCGTCACAGTCAACGTCGAGGAAAAGCTGTTTCAGAATCGCTACCGCGTGGACGCGGGACGACCGCATATCCGCATCAAGAATGCGGATATCTGCACGAACGACTGCGGCTCGAAGAGTTGCACCTTCGTGTGCCCCGCATCGTGCTACAAGGCCGAAGGCAATGGGGCGGTCACACTGATCACCGATGGCTGCCTGGAGTGCGGAAGCTGCCGCATCCTGTGCACGGACCACAACAACATCGAATGGGAGTACCCGCGCGGCGGGCACGGCATCCTGTTCAAGTTCGGTTAGGAGAGCACGGCAATGAGCAAACCTCAACGGCATGTTTTCGTGTGTACCCAGAATCGGCCGCCTCAGCATCCCCGCGGCTCGTGCGCGGGCGGCAAGGGATCGACCGCCCTCCTTCAGGCGCTCTGGGCCGAACAGCAGAAGCGAAACGCGTATGACACGGTGGCGATCACCTACTCGGGATGCCTCGGTCCGTGCGACCAGGGCGCGAATGTGCTGGTCTATCCGGAAGCCGTGCTGTATCGAGGCGTGACGGCCGCCGACGCCGAGGAAATCTTCACCTCGCATCTCGAACGTGGAGAGCCCGTGGCGCGGCTTGTTGCACCGGAGACAGTGTGGTGAACCTCGTCACCGGGATCGAGTCCACCGACCTGTTCGGCGGCGAGGTGCCGCCAGCCGCGCGTCGGCTGATCGACGCGGCGCGCGGTGCCGCACACGACGAAGCTGGTGCTGCGCTGTGGACCACCGTGCTTGCATTCCCGCAATGCCTGCCGCCGTATTACCTGCTGTACAAATTCCACGCTAGCCTAGGCGAACTGGAACTGGCCGAGGAAGTCGCATGCAAGGCGCTCGCCGTGGCCGCGCTGCAGGCGTCGCTCGCGCGAGACTGGCGCACGGTGCAGCCCGATGACGCTGATTTTTCGACACCGGGCCCGGCCCGCTTCTGGTTATCCACACTGAAGGCGCTGGCGTTCATCAGCGTGCGCCGCGGCGAGCATGCTGCAGCGAGAGAGCTTGTCGGCAAGCTGCGTGCGCTCGACCCGGAAGACAGGCTCGGCTTTGGCGTGATCGAGGCGCTGCTTGAGCATTCCTGCTCGCGGTAACGGCATGCAGGTTCGATCGCGCATGCGGGCAGCCAGTTCATGACGGCAACGGCAGACAAATCGGGCACGGCCGGCGTTGCCGCCGTTGATCGGGCTCTGAGTGTGCTTTCGGCGCTCGCCGATGGCAAAGGCAACCTGTCGTTAAATGAACTCGCTGAAAGTAGCGGTCTTTATAAAAGTACCCTGCTTCGTCTGCTCGCCTCGCTGACTCACGCCAGGCTCGTTTCCCGTCAACCAAACGGACGTTATGTCCTCGGACCAACCGTGGCGAAACTTCATGCGAGCTATTTGCAGTCGTTTTGCTGCTCGGATTGGACCATCGCCGCCCTGCATGAACTGGTCGAGGCGACACGGGAGAGCGCCGCGTTTTTCGTGCTACGCGGTGAGTTCCAGCTTTGTCTCCATCGGGTTGCCTCTCCACGTGCGGTCAGGGACACGATCGAAACAGGCAAGCTGCTGCCGCCCGGCAGGGGCGCTGCGGGCCGTGTATTGCAGGCCTACGCATACATCGGCGACGAGGCACTGGGACAGCAGATTCGGCGAGCACAGGTTCTTCTGCTGACTGGCGATCACGACGCCGAATTGGCGGAGATCGCCGCGCCGGTCTTCGGCGCACTCGGAGAAGTGCTGGGTGCGATCGCGTTGATCATCCCGTGCGATCGCGTACACAGCGCATGGACAGTGACGGTCAGAAAGGCGGCAGAGGCTTTGAGCCTGCAGTTGGGCGGAGGGTTTCCCGATCAAAGTACCGATCATGGTTCCATTGGTGCAACCGCCGCGGGCACAACTTTGTGAGTGTTTGTTCCGCCACCATCGCGCGCAGGGAACGCCGTTTTGAGCGTGCCGCGCGTGGTCGCGGCGTCAAACTTCAGATGACGGATGACACCCGGTATCAGCGCGAATTTCAGCTCGCCTTTCGACAAATCCTGTGTAAGCACCCAAGCAAGGCCGTCTTGAGGATATGACGGCGGTGGGCAAATATGGCGTCCGCGAAATATTTTGCGGACGCGATAATGGACAATTCTGACGACGTGGTAACAGCGGCCCCGAAGCGGCCGAACTTCTCGAATGAGTTTCGGCGTGCGATCGTCGAGATGACGATGCAGCCCGGGGCTTCTGTCTCGCGAATCGCGCGGGAACACGGTCTGAACGACAACATGGTGTTCAAGTGGCGGCAACGATTCAAGAGGGAGCATGCGAAGGCCACCACGTCGGTTCCAGTGTCGGCCCTGGTGGAGCCCGCGCAATTGCTGCCGGTGAACGTCATCGACGTAGCGTCGTCGCCCACGACGCAGTCCGCTACGATGACCTCCGGTTGTGAGGTGGAAGTCGAGGTGGGCAAGAGACGGATTCGCGTCAAAGGTGTATCGCAAGAGTTCGCCGAGCGATTTCTGCAGGACTGCCTGAAGTGATACCGCCGAACACCCGGATATGGATTGCCGCAGGGGCGACCGACATGCGCTCCGGTTTCAATTCTCTGGCTGCGAAGGTGCAGACAGTGTTGGAGAAAGACCCGTATGGCGGCAACATCTTCCTCTTCAGAGGCAAGCGCGGTGATCTGCTGAAGGCTTTGTATTGGTGCGACGGCGGACTCTGTTTGTTTGCAAAACGCCTTGAAAAAGGACGTTTTGCGTGGCCCCGAGCCGATTCCGGCGTCATCGCGCTGACGAGTGCCCAACTTGCGCTCTTGCTCGAAGGCTTCGATTGGCGTCAGCCAGTCGAAGCAGCGCGCCCGCGCAGCGCATTGTAAACGGTCTTGTCCGCCGTCAACTTCCGGCAGGAGCCATGCCCGTAAACTGTAGGCATGGACCTTCGTGCAACAAACCTTCCCGACGACATCGACGCCCTGAAAGCGATGGTGTTCGCTCGTGATGAAATCGTGCGTAAACGCGATGCACAGGTTGCCGAACTGCACGAGCAACTCTCGTCTCGCGCCATTGAGATCGAGCACCTGAAGCTCACCATCGCGAAGCTGCGCCGCATGCAGTTCGGGCGTAAGTCGGAGAAGCTCGATCGCCAGATCGGGCAACTTGAACTCCGGCTGGAGGATCTGCAGGCCGACGAAGGCGCCACCTACATGGCAGCGCCTCGTGCGACGCCCCGACCGCGGCGCGAAGGGCCCGGCCGCAAGCCGCTGCCTGATCATCTCGAACGTGAAGAGCGCGTGCATCTGCCGGCGAGCGACAACTGCCCGGATTGCGGCGGGCAGCTCAAGCCATTGGGCGAAGATGTTGCCGAGCAGCTCGAGTACGTGCGCGCGCACTTCCGTGTGATCCGTCACCGCCGTCCGAAACTTGCCTGCGCGTGCTGCGACTGCATCGTGCAGGCCGCCGCGCCCACTCGACCGGTTGATCGCGGCATCCCGGGCCCGGCACTGCTTGCGCATATCGCCGTGTCGAAGTTCGCTTACCACCTCCCGTTGCATCGCCAGGCCGTTATGTACTCACGCGACGGCGTCGAAATTGATCCGGGCACGATGGGGTACTGGGTGGGCAGCATCACACATCTGCTTGCCCCACTGGTCGATGCTGTGCGTCGCTATGCGCTGGCCGGCTGCAAGGTTCACGGGGACGATACGCCTCTGCCGGTGCTGGCTCCGGGCAATGGCCGCACGAAGACAGGCCGTCTGTGGGTGTACGTGCGCGACGACCGGCCCTCCTGCTCCGGGGAGCCGACGGCGGTCTGGTTCGCCTACACGTCGGATCGGCGAGGCGAGCATCCGCAACAGCATCTGGCCAACTTCACCGGCGTGCTGCAGGCGGACGCGTTCGCCGGTTACGCCGAACTGTATCGCGGTGAGCGCATCGTCGAAGCCGCCTGCATGGCACACGCGCGGCGAAAAATCCATGATCTGCACGCCGTGCGGCCCAACGCCGTGACGGAAGAGGCGCTGCGCCGTATCGGCGCGCTTTACAGGATCGAGGAACAGATCCGCGGCAAACCACCGGACGAACGCCAACGCGTGCGCCAGGCGCAGGCCGTGCCGCTGCTCGACGACATGAAGCGGTGGTTCGACGCGACGCTTGCCACGCTCTCTGCGAAGTCCGATACGACGAAGGCGATTCGCTATGCGCTCAATCGCTGGCCGTCGCTCGTCTATTACTGCACGGACGGTCGGGCAGAGATCGACAACCTGATCGCCGAGCGGGCGCTGCGCGGTGTGGCCCTCGGAAGGCGCAACTTCTTGTTCGTCGGTTCCGATTCCGGCGGCGAGCGCGCGGCGGCTATGTACAGTCTCATCGGCTCGGCGCGCCTGAACGGCCTCGACCCCGAGGCGTATCTCGCCTATGTGCTCGAGCGCATCGCCGATCATCCGGCTAACCGCATCGAGGACCTGCTGCCGTGGAATGTAGCACCGGCGCTACCGTCCTCTGCACGCGTCGAACCGATCCGATAGCATTCCTCAGCTTCGTCGTCAACGATCTGAGCTACGGCGATGCTTGGGCGCTTACAATCCTGTGTCGGCAGCAGCACACGCGTCGTGACATAGCCGTGGGTGAGAATGAGGCCTTGCAGGGGCATTGTCAAGTTGGCGGCTGTGGGCAACTGTGCGTCACGCGCGTAGTTATCCTTAACAGATAACGGTCTCGCTTGCGGCGGAAAGAGTCCAAGCGCGCCATGTGCCGAGGCGTTCT